>CAXXWG010000001.1:0-12778 GCA_963667305.2 Aggregatilineales bacterium
GACGCCCTGGGCCAGCAGCGGCGAGCCGCGGAAGACGTGTTCGGCCGTGCCACCCGGCTCACTGACCACCGTGCACAGCGCCCCCTGCACCAGCGCGATCACCTCGGGATCGAAATCGCCTTGCGCCAGCACCTCGGGCTGCATGGTGAAGGTCGGCGCGTCGCCAAACATGCTGACCTGTTGCACCAGTTGCGGCCGGTAACGCGTGCCGCCGTTTGCGACGGTGGCGTAAAGCTGCGCGACCTGCAGGGGCGTGACGCTCACGCCGCGCTGGCCGACGGCCATGCTGACGGCCTCGGAGGGGTGCCAGTTGAAGCCGAGTTCGCGCAAGACATCCGGGTCGTTGAGTTCACCGGCGGCCTCCGTCAGGTCAAGCAGGCCGGTGGGCGCGCCGAAGCCCAGGCGCCGCGCATAGGTCGGCAGCAGCCAGGGGTCGGCGGCGTCGAGGTCCCAGGCCATTTCGTAGAAGCAGGAGTTGCAGCTGTATTTCAGGAACTCCGGCAGGCTCAGCAGGCCATGGCCGCCGGGGAGCCAGTCGCGCCGCGGCAGGTCGCGGTTCCAGCTGCCGGTCGACAGGAATTTGCGGTTCAGGGTGTAAACACCGCTGTCGGTAGCGGCGATGGCGGGCACCACCTTGAAGATCGAACCGGCCGGGTAAAGGCCCAGCGTGGCGCGGTTCAGCAGGGGCCGGCGCGGGTCCTCCTGCACCTGGGCGGCCAGTTCGAGCGCGGCCTCGCGCCCCATGGCCGGAAAGGGCGCGAAGACGTTGTTGTCGTAGGAGGGTTCGCTCACCAGCGCGAGGATGGCGCCGCTGCGCACGTCCAGCACCACGGCGGCCGCGCCATCGGAGCCCGGCGCCCAGGTGTCGGCGGCCGCCTCGCGGGCGCGTAGCAGGCTGTCGTGGATGAAGGCCTGCAGCGGGGCGTCCAGCGTCAGCCACACGCTTTGCGAGGGGGCGGGCGGGCTTTCGGCCAGGGTGGTCTGACGGCCGCCGGAGTCAGCCACGTAGAGCCGCCCGCCAGGAACGCCGCGCAGGGCCCCGTCCCGGCTGGCCTCGACGCCGCTGCGGCCGATGATGCTGTCCTGCGGGAAGCCGGCCGCCGTCAGGGCGGCGACCTGGCTGTCGTCCGGCCAGCCCACGTAGCCGACGCTGTGCGCGGTGGCCGGGCCGGTCTCGTACTGACGCGCAGCACGTTCGATGAAGCGCGCGTTGCAGTCGCGCTCCAGGCCGGCGCGCGTCTCCTGCCAGACGAGCGGGTCGACGGCGCCCATCTCACTGAGCCAGTCCGCCGCGCGCGCGGCCAGGATCTGCTCGATGAGGCTGAGTTCCAGGTTGAGCGCCGCGGCGAGGCGCAGGTTGCAGTTGCCCACGTGCGGGATCTCGTTCTTGATGACGTTGACGGTGATGACGCGATTGTTGCGCGAGGCCAGCGTGAGGCCCGCCCGGTCGTAGATATTGGCGCGGCTGGGCAGACGCGCGTCGAGCCGCAGCGCGCCGCCGTCGACCAGCGCGGGCAACAGGTCCGCGGGCGACCAGATCACGCGCCAGTCGCGCAGTTGCGGGTCCCAGGTCAGGCGCAGGGTGCGGCCGCTGTCGCTGAAGCTGCCGACCTGGCGGGTGTGGAAAACGACGTCATAGCCGAAGGTCATCACGCCGCCAGGCCCGGGCAACTGGCCGGTGATGCGGGTCTCCAGCGACTGCAGGGTCATGGTTGCCTGGTTGCGCTTGTAAAAATCGCTGAAGGCCGGCAACCGGGTGGCTTCCTGGCCGCCGAAGCTGAGCAGGCGGTGCATGCCGGCCATGTCGTTGTCCTGCCAGGCCTGCAGAAAGAGGCGGGCGACGCGTTCGGCCTGTTCGGGCGACTGACCTGCCGGCGTGGCGGAGGCCGTTGGCGTGGGCGTATGCGCTGCTTCGTTCCAGGCGCTGCAGGCCACGAGACTGGCCAGGATGAACAGGGCCAGGCCCGTCCGGATATTCACGAGGCGCTCACTCCCTCCCGCGGCGGCATGGTTTATGATTGGCAGGCGAGATACGGTCGATTTTAGCGGGTTGTGGCGCGCCCGTATACGGCGCAGGGGCTTTCCCTGCGGGATGCTTCGGGCTGACGCCCTCGCTATACTGGCGCCTGGCCCGCAGCGAGGAGAGACGGAACATGGCAGACGAGACCGACGCCGTTGAGGAGCAGGTTGAAGACGGCCAGCGGGCCAGCGACTTCGCGCTGGAGATCGACGGCCGGCGCGTGGACGGCATCCTCGCCCTGCGCGGACTGGTCGCCTTTCGCCTGGACGTGCGCACCACCACCGCGATCCGCAAGCTGCAGGAACCCTTCAAGGTCGTCCGCAAGTTGCAACATGACCCGCAAGACCCCTGCAACGTCTGGGTGAGTGAGTCCTACGGGGCCGGCGAGGATATCGTGCGTCCGGCGCGCACCCTGGCCCTGCTGGCGCTGGACGAGGGTGAGGTCCTGCGGCGCTGGACCGTGCGCGACGCCTGGATTGCGGAAGTGGGCTATTCGGACTTCGACAGCAAGTCCGGCGACCTGCTGGAAGAGACGCTGACGATCCACTACAAGGATATCGAACCGGACCCGCCGGCAAGCAGGGAGAAAGTGCTCCCGGCGGACCAGGCGTAGTGGAGACCTGAATGGGTCGCTGGCCGGGCAAGGTCGTCATCGGCCTGACGGGCAACATCGCGGTCGGCAAGAGCCAGGTGCTGGGGCAGTTGCAGGCGCTGGGCGCCGCCGTCATCGATGCCGACCGCGTCGCGCGCGACGTGCTGGAACCGGATGGCGCGGCCTTCGCAGCGGTCGTTGCAGAATTTGGTGAATCGCTGCTGGACGCGCAGGGGCGCATCGACCGCGCGGCGCTGGGGCGCATCGTCTTCGCCGACGCGGCCGCGCTGGCCCGGCTGGAAGCGCTGACCCACCCGGTCATCCGGCGTCGCATCGACGAACTGGCGCGCGCCGCGCCGCAGCCGGTGCTGGTCATCGAGGCCATCAAGCTGCTTGAGGGCGAACTGGCGGGGGCCGTCGACGCGGTCTGGGTGGTGGATGCCGCGCCGGAGACCCAACTGGCGCGCCTGACCGGGCAGCGCGGCATGATGCCCGCCGACGCCCGTCAGCGCCTGCTGGCGCAGAACCCCCAGGCGGACAAACTGGCGCGCGCCGACCTCGTCATCCGCAACGACGGCTCGCTGGCGGCCTTGCAGCAGCAGGTGCGCGCAGCCTGGGAGTCGCTGTCAGACGGGCTCAGTGCGCGTGCTGGTTGACCTGGATGAGCAGGCCGTCCGGGTCCCGCAGCAGCAGCGAACGGCCGAAGGACTCCGGCTGGATGCCGCGCGCAGGCGTGACGCCCTGTTCGTCGAGGCGCGCCACCAGCGCTTCCAGCGGCCCGTCGCTGACCAGCGCCAGCGCCACCCGGTCGGTCTCCTGCAGCGGCGGCAGGGGGTCCAGCACGTGCAGGCCCAGCGAGGCGTCGCCGGCCCTCAGCGAGGACCACACGCCGTCGCGCTGCAGGTAGTCGGCCTGCAGGCCCAGCGCCAGGTAGAAATCCAGCGAGCGGGCCATCTCCCGCACGTATACGATCGGCATCAGTTTCAGCATGTTGTGGACCCCGTGATCATTCGCCATGCTTCGCAGTGTAGCACGCGGGCGTCGGGCGCGGGCGGGCCATGAGCAGCGCGTCGCGGCACCTGGCGGGGCTCTTCCTCGCGGCGCTGGTGCTGGCGCTGGCCCTGCAACTGGCGCTGGTAGAGGCGCCCTTCGGCCTGCAACCGGCCACTGCGCCACAAGAGCCGCTGCCGCTTCGCACTGAAACCTTCGCCGGTTCCAGCACAGGCACTGAAACCTTCGCCGGTTCCAGCACAGGCACTGAAACCTTCGCCGGTTCCAGCATAAACCGCTCCGGGGTCAGCGCCCCGCCGGTGGACGGGGAGTTTCGCCTGGCGCGCGGTTACGGCGTCAAGGGGGACTACTGGACCGTGTATTTCAGCAGCCCCTATGGTGGCAGCGAGGCCAGTAACCGGGCCGGTGGCATCGACGCAATGCTGGCGGCGGCCATCGACGCGGCGCGCGTCTCGCTGGATATCGCCGCCTTCGAACTGAACAACCCGCTGCTGACGGAGGCGATTCTGGCGGCGGCGGGGCGCGGCCTGCGCGTGCGCGTCGTGACTGATGACGAGCACGGCCTGCGCGCCGACGACGGTTTCATGGGGCGACTGCAGGCGGCGGGCATCCCGCTGGTGGACGACGCGCGCAGCGCGCTGATGCACAACAAGTTCGTCATCATTGACAGCAGCTCCGTCTGGACCGGCTCGATGAACCTGACGGTCAATGGCGTGGAGCGCCACAACAACAACCTGCTGCAACTGCGCCAGGCGGAGGCCGCGCGCCGCTACCAGGCCGAGTTTGACGAGATGTTCGGCCAGGGGCTGTTCGGGCCGCGCTCGCCGCGTGGCGACACGACGCCCTTCGCAGAGGGCGCGGCGCGCATCCGCGTGTACTTCGGGCCGGAGGACGAACCGGCATTGGCCCTGCTCGACGCCCTGGCCGGCGCGCAGGACAGCATCCGCTTCCTGGCCTTCTCCTTCACGCTGGACGACCTCGGCTCGCTGTTGCTGCGCCAGGCGGCGCGGGACGTGGCGCTGCAGGGCATTTTCGAGCGCGTCGGCAGCGAAAGCGTCTGGAGCGAACTGGGGCCGCTGCATTGCGCCGGTCTGGACGTACGCTAGGACGGCAACCCCTGGCTGTTGCACCACAAGGTCTTCCTGATCGACGACGATACCGTCGTGACCGGCTCGGCCAACTTCTCCGCCAGCGGAACGCAGAGCAACGACGAGAACATGCTGATCATCGAGGATAAAGCGCTGGCGGCCGCCTACGCGGCGGAGTTCGCGCGTAGATGGGACGAGGCCTCCACGCCGCGCGACCTGGTCTGCAACTGAGCGGGTTAGAATGGGCGCTGGACGGTGACGGGAGCGGCCATGATGGAAAACACCCTCTTCTACGGCGACAACCTGGACATCCTGCGCGAGCACATCGACGACGAAAGCGTCGACCTCGTCTACCTCGACCCGCCCTTCAACTCCAACCGCAGCTACAACGTCCTCTTCCGCGACGAAAGCGGCCGCGACAGCGACGCCCAGATCACCGCCTTCGAGGACAGTTGGCACTGGGGCGAGACGGCCGAAGCCACCTACCGTGACCTGATTCTCTATGCGCCGGAGAAGGTGAGCACGGCGATTGAGGCGCTTCTCAAGCTCATCGACCGCAACCCGATGATGGCCTATCTGGTGATGATGACGCCGCGCCTGGTCGAGCTGCACCGGGTGCTAAAGCCGACCGGCAGCCTCTACTTGCATTGTGACCCGACTGCCAGCCACTACTTGAAGATTGTGCTGGATGCGATTTTTGGTGTGGAGAATTTCCGCAATGAGGTCGTCTGGAAGCGGACGTGGGCGCATGACCTAGGTGCCAAGCAGTGGCCGGCAATCCATGACATTATCTTTATGTATAGTCGCGATAGTAATTGGTGTTGGAATGCAGTGCATGGAGAATATGACGAGGAATACATCCGAAAACACTTCCGTTATGAAGATGAACGGGGTGTGTATAGAGCCAATATGTTAACCGGTGCCAAAGCTGGAGGCCCTGAAGCATATCAGCCATGGCGCGGTAGAGTTCCAAGTAGCGGACGAGCTTGGGCATTGCCCGGCTACAAGCGATTCCCACAATGGCTCAAAGAATTATTGCCGACGGAAGAAGAATGGACAGATTTAGGCATTCACGCGAAGCTGGATCTCTTTGACGAGGTTGGAATGGTCCATTGGCCTCGAAAAGAGGGAGGATTCCCTTATATCAAGTACTACCTTGCCGACAGGCCGGGTAAAATCGCTGGAGACCTGTGGACAGACATAAAGCCACTTATTGGACGGGGTAAAGAACGCCTCGGCTATCCAACACAGAAACCCGTCGCTCTGCTGGAGCGCATCATCCGCGCCTCATCGAACGAAGGCGATGTTGTGCTGGATCCCTTCTGCGGCTGCGGCACCGCTATCGCCGCCGCGCACAAGCTAAAACGCCGCTGGATCGGCATCGACATCACGCACCTCAGCGTCTCCCTGCAGAAGTATCGCCTGCTTGATATGTTCGGCCTGGTCTCGGGCGAGGACTACGAGGTCATCGGCGAGCCCACCACCGAAGCCGGCGCCCACGAACTGGCCACCGATTCGGCCAACGAGGGTCGCTATCAATTCGAGTGGTGGGCGCTGTCGCTGGTGGGCGCGAAACCGGCGGGTGGCCAGGCCGGTTCCAGACGCGGCAGGAAAGGCGCGGACAAGGGCATCGACGGCATCATAAATTTCTTCGAGCAGGACGAAAAAGGCAAGCCGCAGGCGCGCAAGGTCATCGTGCAGGTGAAATCGGGCAAGGTGAGCAGCCCGGTCGTCAATGAGTTGATCGGCGTGCTGGAGCAGGAGAAGGCGTCCATCGGCCTGCTCATCACACTGGAGCCGCCGACGCAGCCCATGATCAGGGCCGCGCTGGCGGCCGGCTTCTACGAATCAGACTTTTGGGGAAAGTCCTGTCGCCGCCTGCAGATCCTGACTATCGGCGATTTGCTGGGCGGCGCTGGTGTCGACATGCCGCCGCAGCACGGCACCTTCCGCCAGGCCCCCCGCGCTATCAGGAAACAAGGGTCACAGCCAGCCCTTCTTGTCAGGAACAAAGTTGAAAAATTCGCGCGCGACCTTGCCTGGGGTGTGGAAACGGGCAAGTGGGGACCTGAATTTCGAACTGTAATGGCGCAAGGGGGGGAAAGTTGGCATCCTCTGCTTGGCGGCGGCGACTCTGAAGAACACTTTAAACAATACTTGCGTAGTGAGTGGGAATGGAAGCAACCTGAAAGCGGTCTGTTGGCGGCTCATGGTTACTTGGAGGAAAGTGACGCGAGATCCATCCCCGGCCAACCAGCGTGGCGCCTGACAAAAATGGCCTTTGCTCTCCTTGACTAAAATATCGCCCTACCCGAGGCCCTGTCACGCTATCATCGGGCGCATCACTTGAGTCCCGAGGCGAGCATCGACACTGTTGTGATGGTCGGGCGACGTTACTCCACAGGATCTTTCTTCTTGATGACGAAACACAATCTCAACGCAAGCCACCATAGGTACAAGACTTGTGCCTGTTTCTGGCTGAGTTTTCCTTGCCTTTCCGGAAAGAAATAACTGTCTGTCGTCAATCCATGCAACACGCTGTTTCGCAAGTTCATACCGCCGTCTTCCGTCAGCAGCAAGGTTTTCAGGTCAAACAGAAGATCAGTCCCGAGCACTTTCCCAATTGCAGGATGCTTGAGAATCTGGCCCAATGACTGTTCCTCAGAGACATGTTCGTCGTTCCACCACGAAGTATTGATGCCCATGGATGCGAGCATTTCGCGGAAGGCGTTTTCAAGCATTGGAGGCAAGATGTGCGCCACCACAGCAAGGTCATCTTCGAATCCTGCCAGGAGTCCGCGCGCGAATGTCTTTCTGGAATGTGCAGGAACAAAGTCGCTCTGTTCAAGTGCCTTGACGACATTTTCAAATTGGACATCGTGGTCTTGGTTAATCTGTTCAATCGCAGGTCGAATAGCGAAAAAAGCCAGGAAAGTTCTATAACTTGCTGCATACCAACCGACGGAAAATGGCTCGCTCCTGCCTACGGTTTTGCCTGCGTGATTTAGCACTCGACTCTCAAAGAGCGAAGCAAGTCCCTCATCCTGAATTATTTGTTGCGACCCTTTTCGAATCATTTCAGTCTCTGGCGGTCGCAAACAACCTGCCAAGATCAACAGGGCTTCTTCAAATGGCTTCCCGGCAAGGCTTTCCGCAATGCCCTTGCCAATGGCATTGAGTGCATCCTGATCATCTTGAGAAATCTCAGTGTTCACACACATATCTTGCCAGTCCAGGTTCTCTTCCAGTTTCTTGCTGTATTTGGCGAGAAGCGCGTGCAATTTCGCCAGTCGCTCGTTCGCCCCTGACGCGTTTTTGTGATGTTCAATAGCCTTTTCAATGTGGGATTGTGCTCTTCGGTACGTTCTCCAATCTTCGCCTGAGCCAGAACAGACCTCTTGCTCGGCACTGGCGACAAGTGTCACTGTCAACTCCAAGCGCACCTCTTTGACCCGATCATGTAGCTTGTTCTCGATAAAGAGGTTCAGTGCATCTTCCCTAAAGCGCACAGCCGCTGTGAACAGACCTTCGCCTTCAACTTCATCAGCCTTTTGACAGATTTGTTCAATATATTCAATGTGGTCGTGCCGACTATATTTGGCAAGCAAGACCATCATTCTTTCCCAGTCTCCGGGCAATTGTCGTGTAGCTGCAAGTTCTTTTGCCCTACAAAGGCCTTTGTCCAGCCATTCAGAGTTGTTTAATAGCGTCGCAATCTGCAGCGCTCTCTCTAGGCGGTTTTCCATCCCAAGAGTGAGCGCATCTTGATTGATGGATTCCAGATAAGCCTTGCTTGCGAGAAGAGCTATTTTGTGCTTGCTTCCGTCGCCATGCCTGCATACCCAAAGAACATCCGCGATCTGTGCTCGCATGATCGGCTCAGTGATATCCCGGACGACAGTGGTCAGGAAGTCCAAATCGGAAGTGCAAAACAAATCTGTCAACTCACGGCGGTTACCATTCACATCTTTCATGTAATCAAATGGGGCGTAGGGGTCCATATTATGAGGATGCAGCAAAAATGATGAGACATTGCCTAGAAGAGTGAACAACTCATTGCCAGTTTCATCCTGAGCTTCCACATGCTGCTCGCGTTCATCAATACATACAGTTCGATACGACCAGGCTGTGAGGTCGCCGTCATCTTCGCGTCGCCCCAGAACTTCATTCACGTCGTACTTCTCAAAGTCGCTCTTCGTCAGTGCCATGTTCACTCTAAACCGCTACCCAACAACGTCTTTCAGCATAGGATGAATTGAGACTGAACAAACATAGGAATTGCGAAAGAAAATCAGTGAGCAGCCATCTGCCACCCCTGGCCGAGGCCACGCCATAACCCCCCCCCCTCAATTGACCCTGCGCCCCATGAGCGCGGCGCGGGTATACTTGGCGCGCGACAGCAGCGGGAAGGTGACGACAGCGCTTATGGAAACCGCCAACCACAGCAAGCGGGTGCTCTCCGGCATCCAGCCGACCGGCAACCTGCACATCGGCAACTACCTCGGCGCGCTGCTGCAATGGGTGCGCTTCCAGGAGCAGTACGACGCCTACTACTGCGTCGTCGACCTGCACGCCATCACCGTGCCGCACGACGCCAGCCAGCTGCGCGCGCACACGCTGGAGGTCACCGCGCTTTACCTCGCGGCCGGACTCGACCCGCAGCGGGCGACCATCTTCGTGCAGTCGCACAACCCGGCGCACGCCGAACTGGCCTGGCTGTTGACCTGCCTGACGCCGCTGGGCTGGCTGTATCGCATGACGCAGTACAAGGACAAGGCGGCCAGGCAACAGGAGGAGTCCGTCAACGCCGGTTTGCTGGGCTACCCGGTGCTGATGGCCGGCGACATCCTGCTCTATCAGGCGCACTACGTCCCGGTTGGCGATGACCAGCGTCAGCACGTCGAACTGACGCGCGACCTCGGCCAGCGCTTCAACAGCCTCTTCGGCGAGACCTTCACCCTGCCCGAGGTGGTCAACCCGGAGACCGGCGCGCGCGTCATGGGCCTTGACGAGCCGACCGGCAAGATGAGCAAGAGCGCCACTGGCGAGAACCACGCCATCTTCCTGCTCGATTCGCCGGACCTGATTCGGCGCAAGATCATGCGCGCCACCACCGATTCCGGCCGCGAGATCCGCTTCAGCAGTGACCCGGCGAAGGCCGGCGTCAACAACCTGCTGACCATCTACCAGGCGCTGACGCATGGCGAGCGCGCGGCGGTCGAGGCGGAATTTGACGGCAAGGGCTATGGCGATTTGAAGAAGGCGGTCGTGGCTGCGGTGACCGATACGCTTGCGCCGCTGCAGCAGCGTTATCAGGAGATCAGCGCCGAGCCGGGTTACGTGGAACAGGTGCTGGCCGATGGCGCCGAACGCGCCGCGGCAGTCTCCGAGCGCAGCCTGAAATCGGTGAAGGAGCGCATGGGCTTTCTGGAGCCGGCGCAGCGTTGGCCGGGCCTGGGTTGAGCATGGTCAACTGGGAACCGCCGGGCCACTGGCAGCGCATCACCAGCATCGACGCGCACGCCGCCGGCGAGCCCCTGCGCGTGATTTGCAGCGGCTTCCCCCTGCCCGCCGGCGCGACCATCCTTGAGCGGCGGGAAGCGGCGCGCCGTCACTACGATCACCTGCGGCGCAGCCTGATGTGGGAGCCGCGCGGCCACGCCGACATGTACGGCTGTCTGCTGACGCCGCCGGCCACGGACGACGGCGACCTCGGCGTGCTCTTCCTGCACAACGAGGGCTACAGCACCATGTGCGGCCACGGCATCATCGGCCTGGTCACGGTGGGGCTGGAGTGCGGCCTGTTTGCGATGCCCTCAGGTCGGGCGGAGATCCGTATCGATGCGCCGGCCGGGCGCATTGTGGCCACGCCCCACTGGCAGGACGGGCGCGTGTCGGCGGTCAGCTTTTTGAACGTGCCTTCCTTTGTGCTGCTGCAGGACCTGGACGTGGACGTTGCCGGCTTGGGCACGATCTCTTGTGACGTGGCCTTTGGCGGCGCCTTCTACGCCCTGGTCGACGTGGCGCAGACCGGTCTGGCGCTGGAGCCGCACAACAGCGACGCGCTGATCGCCGCCGGGCGGGCCATCAAGCGGGCCATCATGGCGACGCAGCGCATTGAGCACCCGGCGGGCGATCCCGACCTCAACTTCCTCTACGGCACGATCTTCACGCAGATGCGGCCGGAAGGCAGGGAGGTCCACAGCCGCAACGTCTGCGTCTTCGCCGAGGGCGAACTGGACCGCAGCCCGACCGGTACGGGCGTCAGTTCGCGGGCGGCGCTGTATCATGCGCGCGGCGAACTGGCCGCCGGCGAGACGCTGCACATCGAGAGTCTGATCGGCACGCGTTTCTCGGTGCGGGTGGTGGATTGCACCCGGGTTGGCCCGCTGCCGGCCGTCGTCCCGGAGGTCACCGGCAGCGCCTCGATCACCGGCATGCACAGCTTCCTGATCGACCCCGCCGACCCCCTGCGCGAGGGTTTTTTGTTGCGTTAGTTCCACCCTGGTCTACTGCACGACGGTCTTTTTGCTGCGCCAGTCGATGCGCCCTGGCCTGTTGCGCCAGTTCCTCGCTGGTCAACTGCGCCGGCAGCGTCGGACCGGGGCCGTCAGCCGCCGGCTTCCGTCAGTTCTGCCGAACTGAAGACCACGTTGAAGGGCACGCAGTAGATCACCGCGCTTCTGTATTCCGACAGGTCCAACTCGGCCGGGATGTCGTAGTTCTGGTTGCCGACGTTGCCCTTGAGCGGCCCCAGATCGACGTAGTCGCCGCTCTCGCCCACGCCGGCGAAGATGCTGGTGGGGACGTTTTTGGTCAGCAGCACGTGCAGTTGCGGCCCGTTGGTGACGCGGAAGTCCTCGAAGCGCAACACGCGCTCCTCACCGGCCAGCCAGATGGTGGCGCTGCCCTCCGCGCGGTGCACCGGGTCGATTTCAATCCAGGCGCCGCTGAGCAGCGGATGCGGCGCCGGCGCGCCGCCGGGCATGTCATCCTGCATCTCGCTGTCCGGCTCCATCATGGCGCGGGCCGTATCGGCGGCCATGGCGCGGGCGTCCTCGATCATGGTCAGCAGGGCGTCGCGCTGATCCTCGGGCATGTCGCGCAGGCTTTCGCGCTCGGCGCCGCTCAGCGCGGGAAAGGCCTCGTCGACTTCATCATTGATGAAGAAGGTCCAGGATCGCGTGACGAGCACCAGGACGACGGCGATCAGCACAACTGCGGAAATAACAAGACGTCTGCGGTCCATGGTTTCCTCCTTCAGGCGTCGGCTGCGACGGCGCGCCGGCGTCCGGCGAAATAATCGTGCCATTCGGGCGAGAGACCCGGCAACCGGCTGGCGCGTTCCGTGGCAACGGGGTCATCGGGCTGCAACAGGCGCAGACGAAAGATGGCGCGCACGCTCATGGGGTTTGTCTCCCGCTCTACCCGTGTGACGCGGTCACCCGCGCCCAGCTTACCTGTCTGCAACACGCGCAGGTAACAGCCGCAGCGTTCGGATTGCGTGAAGGTCCTGACGAAGTCGGGCAAGGCCATGCGATGCGCCAGCTTGTGACAGGGAATGCGCGGCTGACTGACCTGCAGCAGCGTGTCGCCCACGCGCCAGACGTCGCCGATGCAGACCTCGTCTTCGCGCAGGCCGCATATGGTGAGGTTTTCGCCGAACTGGCCGGGAGTCAGGTCCGCGCGCTCCAGTTGCTGCGCCCACCAGGCGTAGTGCTCATGGGCATAGGCGTAGACGGCCTGATGCGGCCCGCCATGGTTTTGCAGGTCCGCCTGGCCATCGCCCTCAAGGTTGGTCCGCCCCACCCGTACACGCCCGTCCAGCGGGCGCTTGTAGATGCCGGTGCGCAACAGGCCGCCGCGCGCGGGCAAGGTGACCGGCAGGCCGACGTTGACGGAGTGCAGCTTCATGCCGCCGCTCCCGACAGCCTCACACCAGGGCCACCGTCTCGATCTCGACGAGGGCGCCCACGGGCAGGCCGGCGACTGCGACGGTGGAGCGGGCCGGCGGGTCCTGCGAGAAGTACTGCGCGTAGATGCCGTTGACCGTCGCGAAGTCGTCCA
>CAXXWG010000002.1:0-2174 GCA_963667305.2 Aggregatilineales bacterium
AGGCCCTATCTGCCGTAGTTCTGCCCATATCTGGGCTTGACAGCCCCGTTTGAGGCCTGTATACTGAACGAGTCGGAACTATTCTGTTTCCACGTAATCAGCATGGCCATCTACGTCGAGAAGATCCCCAACCGCAACAGCCCCCCTGCCGTCCTCATCCGCCAGGCCTGGCGCGACGGCAAGCGCATCCGCCGCAAGACGCTGGCCAACATCTCCAAACTGCCCCCCGCCGCTATCGCCGGCATCCGCTCCGTCCTCAAAGGTGGCGTCGTCTTCGACAGCCTGGACCAAGCCGTCACCATCCGACGCTCCCTGCCCCACGGCCACGTCGCCGCCGTGCTGGGCCTCTGCCGTCAGCTCGGCCTGCCTCGGCTGCTGCACCGCTCCCGCTCCCGCCAACGTGATCTGGCCCTCGCCTGCGTCGTCGCTCGCGTCCTGTTCCCCGCTTCCAAGCTCGCCACGGCCCGCTTCCTGTCCCCCAACTCCGCTGGCTCCAGCCTCGGTTCCCTGCTCGATCTCGGCCCCGTCTCCGGCAACCAGCTGCTCGCCAACCTCGACTGGCTGCGCCGACGACAGCCCTGGATCCAGCGCTCCCTGGCACGCCGCCACCTGCGCAAGGCCTCGCTGCTGCTGTATGACGTCACCTCGTCGTACTTCGAAGGCAAGTGCTGCCCGCTGGCCGCCTTCGGCTACAACCGCGACGGCAAGCGCGGTAAGCGCCAGCTGGTCTGCGGCCTGCTGTGCGCTGCCGACGGCTGCCCCGTCGCCGTCGAGGTCTTCCCGGGCAACACCGCCGATCCCAGCACCGTCGCCACGCTGGTGCAGACCGTTCGCCAAGAGTTCGGCCTGGACCGTGTCGCCTTGGCCGGAGACCGCGGCATGCTGACCACCGCACGCATTCGCGAGGACCTCCAGCCGGCCAGCCTGGACTGGGTCTCGGCGCTCAAGACCGCTGACCTGCGCACCCTGCTCAAGCAACCCAAGCCAGACCCCGCCGATCCGCACGCAGACCGCAGGGCCCCGCTGCGCCCTGGCGAGCTGGTGCCCGACCACGTGGCTGAGATCCACAGCCCGGACTTCCCCGGCGAGCGTCTGCTGGTCTGCCTCAATCCGCGCCTGAGGGCCGAACGGGCCCGCAAGCGCGAGAGCCTGCTGCGCGCCACCGAGCAGATCCTGGAACGCATCGCCGCGATGGTGCGGCGCCGTTCGAGCCCGGTCCTGAGGAAGGGCGGCAAGGAGGCCATCGACCGTCGCGTGGGCCGCGAGGCCAATCGCAGAATGGTCGAGAAACACTTCCGGATTCAAGTCAGCGATACCGAGTTGCGCTGGGAGCGCAAGCAGGACAGCATTGAGGCGGAGGGAGCGCTGGACGGGATCTACGTGGTGCGCACCAGCGTGCCGAAGGACAAGCTGGCAGCTGAAGAGGCGGTGGCAGCCTACCAGCGCTTGGCGCGCGTCGAGCGGGCCTTTCGCAACCTCAAGACCGAGCGTCTGCACCTGCGGCCGCTGCATGTCTACGACGAGGAGCATGTGCGCGGGCACGTGTTCCTGTGCATGCTGGCCTACTACGTGGAATGGCACCTGCGGCGCAAACTGGCGGCGCTGCTGTTCGAGGACGCTGATCGGGAGGCGGCCCGACAGCGCCGGAAGTCACCAGTCGAGCCGGCGCAAGTCTCGGCGTCGGCGGAGGCCAAGGCGGACAGCAAGCAGACCCCGGACGGTCTGCCGGTGCAGAGACTGGCGACCCTGCTGGAGCATCTCAAGACACTGACGCTGAACTTTGTGACGCTGCCGGCAGACGAACACAACGAGTTTCCGCTGGTGGCCGACGCCTCGCCCTTGCAGGCCAAGGCCCTGGAACTGCTCGGTGTCGACCCAGCCAAGAGTGTTTCCAGTCAAAAGCCAGGTTGAAGGGGGCCATGGGCGTGGGCACTGACTGGGGGTTTGCCTCGCAGAATGCTTGGAGGCGATCAGTCAGCGAACCGTGGCGAGCACCCATGGAAACCTCAGAATTCATAAATCATGCCAATCAAATGGCAAGAAAGTCGCAAAACGACGCCGGAACGCGTCTCATCTGACATAAACGCCAGCTTCCGACCGAGGTCTTGACTAGCCTGACTACCACGTCCAATTCATCCTCGATTGCCCCGAAATCGGTGGAATCCTACCCGGCC
>CAXXWG010000003.1:0-24215 GCA_963667305.2 Aggregatilineales bacterium
ATGATCGGCGTCACCAACCCCTACACGCGCCACCCGGCCCAGGTCGCCCGCTCCATCGCCACCGCGGACGAAATCAGCGGCGGCCGCGCCAATCTGGGCATCGGCAGCGGCAACCGGCGTGAATTGTTGCTGCCGATGGGTTACGAGCAGGACGCCGCGGCGGCCCGCACGCGCGAGATGCTGATCCTGGTGCGCGCCCTGCTGCAGGGGGAGACCCTGCAGCACGAGTCCGGCTACGTCACCGCCAAAGACCTGCAGCTGACCTGGCGCCCCGGGCGCGCGGACATCCCGATCTACATCGCGGCCCGCGGCGCGCGCATGCTGGATGCGGCGGGCGAACTGGCCGACGGCGCGGCCATCGGCGCGCTGGTCTCCGAAGACGGGCTGGATTACGCCTTTCGGCGCCCTGCAACGCGGCGCGGCCCGCGCCGGCCGCAGTCTGAAGGACCTGGAAATTGTCAGCTGGGTCACCTGCCGCGTGGTCGATGACGAAGAAGCGGGCCCACGAACGCCTCAAGCCCTCCGTGGCCCACATCATCGGCGGCGCGCCGCTCTCGTTGCTGCGGGCCATCGGCATGCAGGAGGATGCGATCGCCGACCTGAAACGCGCCTACGCCGCGGGCGGCCCGGCCGGCGCCGCGCCCCTGGTCACCCGCCGCGATATCGACATGCTGACGATCGTCGGCAACGCCGCAAGCGTGCGCGCAACCTGCGAGCGCCTGGCGGCCCGCGGCGTCGATCAAATCGGCATCCTGCTGACCGGCGCCGATGCTGACAGCAATTGTCAGGTGCTGGAACGCATCGCCCGCGACGTGATGCCGCACTTCGTGTAGTGCGCCGCTCTTTCGCCCTTGCAGGAACGTGAAGGACCAGCAGCGCAACACCCTGCCGCCGCGCCATACCTTGCTGCTCGCGCTGCAAATGGCCGCCGAGCAGACCCTGCTCTACGGCATCGTGCTCTTCGATGCCGTGCTGGCCGGGCAACTGGGCGTTGACCCGCTGGCGGCCCAGGTCGTCGTCGCCCGTCTGGTGGCGATGACCGCGGTCCTCTTCCAGATCACCGCGATTGGCGGCTCGATCCTGGTGGCCCAGGCGACCGGCCGTGACGACCCTGCGGACGCCGGTCTTGTCCTGCGCAGCGCCTCGCTGCTTTCCCTGGCTCTCGGCCTGGGGCTGATGCTGCTGGTCCAGGCCTTCAGCCCGCAGCTCATGTCCCTGATGGGCGTTTCCGGCGACGTCGGGCAACTCGGAACGCCCTATCTGCGCGCCCTGGCGCTCGCCTTCCCGTTGCAATTTCTGTTGCTGGCCGCCAACGCCTGCCTGCGCGGCGCGGGTGACGCGCGCCGCCCCCTGCTGGTGATGGGCCTCGCCAATGGCCTGCACGTCGCCCTGGCGCTGCTGCTGGTTTTCGGCGCGGGAACCGGCCTGGCGGGCCTGGCCCTGGCCAATCTCGTCAGCCGCGTCGCCGGCGTCCTGCTGCTGGGCTACTGGCTGTGGCGCAACGCGGGCACTTTCGCCTGGCGCGGCCAGTTCATCTCCTGGCAGGCCATCAAGGGTCTGCTGCGCCTGGGCACGCCGGCCGGCCTGGAAATGTTGTCGATTCGCGGCGCGCAACTTTTGCAACTGCGTCTGGTTGCCGAACTCGGCGTCACCGCCCTGGCCGCCTGGGCGGTGACCTCCAATACCCTGGCCATCATCCTGATGCCGGGGCTGGGCTTCCTGCTGGCGTCGCTCACCGTCATCGGCCAACTGACCGGCGCCGGCCAGACCGGGCAAGTCTACGCGCGCGCCTGGCAATTGCAGCGCCAGGCCTGGTTCGTGATGGGCGCCCTGGCCTTGCTCTTCTTTGCATGGCCCGCCGTAACCCGGTTATTCTCTGGCGATGAGGCCGTGCGGGCGGCGGCCCTGCCGGGCCTGCGTCTGATCCTGCTGGCGGTGCCGCTGGAGGCCATAAACCAGGTGTTGACGGGCGCGCTGCGCGGCGCGGGCGATACGCGCTATCCGATGTGGGTGACGGCTTTCGGCCACTGGCTGGTCTCCCTCCCGCTGATCGCCCTCTTCACCGGGATGCTGAACCTGGGGGTGACGAGCGTCTGGCTGGCCATGTTCCTGCAAATGTCTGTGCGGGCGCTGCTCACCGGCTGGCGCTTCCGCCAGCGTTACCGCCCGAAACTGGTCCCTGCATGATTTTTTGGCTCATTCGAGAGGAGATTTTGCATGTCCCATCGTGAACCCAACTACGCCATGTTTCCAACCGGGGAATACCTGCAGCGCGTCGAACGGGCGCGCGAACGGATGGACGCCCATGGCATCGACGCGCTCATCATCACCGCCAAGGAAAATGGCATTTATTTCTCCGGCATCCGCACCATCGGCTGGAATTCCAAACACCGCCCGCTGGGCATCATCGTCCCCCGCGACAACAGCAAGCCCGTCATCAGCGTCATCGCCGAGAGTCTCTTCGACGTCGCCTACCAGTCCTCCTGGATCGAGGAGGTGCGCCCCTGGGGAGGCTGGCGCATCGCCGACGCCGCGCCCGATCCACTGACCGCCATTTACGACGCCTGCGAGCAACTGGGCGTGGCCGCCGGCACGATCGGCCTCGAGCTCGGCTACGGCCAGCGCATCGCCATGTCGCAAACGGACCTCAAGGACCTCACCGGACGCTTCACGCAAGCCACCTTCGTCGACGTCGGCCCCCTGATGTGGGAGCTGCGCATGATCAAGTCGCCGCGGGAGGTCGAGAAGCTGCGCAAGGCCGCCGACGCGACGACCCGCGCTTACGAAAAGGCCTTCGCCGAGCTGCGCCCCGGCATGACCGAGCGCGAACTGGGCAGTCTGCTGCTCTCCGAAATGGTGCTGCAGACTGGCGAGATGCCCGGTTTCATCATGGTGCGCTCCGGCATCGAGAAATACGGCATGGTCAACGTCGAACCCTTTGAACGCCCCATCCAGCCGGGCGAACTGATCGTCGTCGACGCCGGCGCCAACTACCACTACTACTGGTCGGACTACATGCGCATGGCTTCCATGGGCGAACCGAGCGCCGAGCAGCGCCGCTTCTTCGACGCCAACCTCGCCTCGCAAAAGGCCGGCGTCGCCGCCGTCCGGGCGGGCAACACCATGAACGACGTCTTCTCCGCCTGCTACGACGTGCTGATGGAACACGGCATGAAAGAGCACGTCCCCGGCCTGGAGCGCGTCGGCCACGGCCTGGGCCTCGACGTCCACGAACCGCCCTCGATCGCCAAAGGCAGCGACACCGTCATCGAGCCGGGCATGGTGCTCACCGTGGAACCGATCTACTGGGACCGGCCGGACCACGTCATCGGCAATTTCGCGATCGAGGACATCCTGCTGGTCAAGGATGACGGCTGCGAAATCCTCAGCGGCTTCCCCAAAGACCTCTACGTCGTGGACTGCTGATGAACGAGTATGCAGCACGCGCGCAACGCGCCCAGGCCGCCATGGCGGCGGTCGATTGTGACTGGCTTTTCGTCTCCCATTCGACCGATTTACTCTACCTGATCGGCTTCACCAAGCGGCCCAGCGAACGCCTGGCCCTGCTGCTCCTGCCGCGCGAGGGACGCGCCACAATGGTCGTTCCCGGCTTCGAGGTGCAGGTCTTCCAGCCCTACGCCAGCTTCTTCGACGTCGTCGGTTGGCAGGAGACCGAAGACCCGGTGGCGAAGGTCGCTGAAGTCGTCGGCGCCGGCGCCGGTCAGACCATCGCCATCGCCGATCAGTTGCACACGGCCTTCACCCTGAGGCTGCAGGCTGCCCTGAGCGGCGCGCGCTACATGGAAGGCAACCGCGTTCTGGCCCGCATCCGCATGATCAAGACCGCCGCCGAAATCGACAATCTGCGGGGGGCCGCCGCCAGGACCGAAGACGCGCTCGCTTCCCTCTTTGCCGAACCCGTCGCGGGCAAAACGGAGCTGGAAGTGCTGCGCTTCCTGCACAACGGGCTGACGGAGCGCGGACTCGAGCTGAGCGGCGGCGGCATCGTCGGGGCGGGGCCGCACAGCGCCTCTCCCCACCACAAGACGGGCGAGAAACGCCTGGCTGACGGCGACGCCCTCGTCATCGATTTCGGCGGTGGCTGGAACGGTTACCGCTCCGATCTCACGCGCAGCTTCCACGTCGGCGAGCCGGAGGAGGAGTTCCGTCGCATCTACCGGATCACGCAGGAGGCGCAGCAAATGGCCTTCGACGCGACCCGGCCCGGGATCACCACGGAGCAGATCGATTCGGTCGCGCGCGATTACATCACGGCCCAGGGCTATGGGCCCGCCTTTCTGCACCGTACCGGCCACGGCGTCGGCATGGATGGCCACGAATACCCCTACCTTGTGCAGGGGGATTCCACCGTCGTCGAGGAGGGGATGGTCTTCAGCATCGAGCCCGGCATCTACCTGGCCGGCAAATACGGCGTGCGCATCGAGGACGTCGTCGCCGTGACGGCAAGCGGCGCCGAACGACTCAATCTCTATCCGCGCGATTTGCAAATCGTGGACTGAAGCGGGCTGGTGCCGCGTCTCCTAAACCAGGCGCGGCATCACCTCTTCGGCAAAGCGTCGAATGGCTTCCTCGGAGTCCCTGATGTCCGGCGCGTTGACGAGGATGCCGATTTCATTGATGCCCTGCCCGATCGCCCGCTGCAACTGCGCGGCGATTTCTTCCGCGCTGCCGATGGCCATCAATCGCTTCACCAGTTCATCAGACACCAGTGAGGCGGCGCCTTCGCTGCCCCGTTCGGCATAGACCGCCTTCAGGTCATCGCGAAAACGATCGCTCAGGCGCAAGGCCTCGAAGACGCCCGGCGGCGCCCCGGCCAGAACGTGGGCGGCCATGGGGCGGCTGTGATCGAGCCAGCGCGGCGCGTCCTCCGTGATGTGGCAGGTGATCCAGATCATGCGGCCGATCTCATCCAGCTGGCGGCCGCTCTTGGCCGCCCCTTTGGCGACCTGCCCCAGCGACCAGGCCAGCGCCTCCTCATCCAGCAGCGCGCCGATCACCGCGCAATCGGCAAGCTCGCCGGCCACCTGCAGCACCTGCGGGCCGCGCGCCGCCAGGTAAAGCGGCACGTCCGGGTGCGGCGCCATCTCCAGTTCGACGCCATCGGCGACGAAACACTCGCCACGATGGTTCAGATATTCACCGCGCAGGAGCCGACGGCACAAAATCATGGCCTCGCGGCAGTGGGCGGCCGCCCGCAACTGCTCGCCACCGAGCGGCACGATCAGTTCGCGCCGGTTGCCCGCCCCGTAGCCGAGGGCCACGCGACCGGGGCAATGGTCGTCCAGCGTGGCGGCCGCGCGGGCCACCTGCACCGGATGGCGCGTATAGGGGTTGGCGACGCCAATCACCAGCTCGATGCGTTCGGTCTGGCTGGCGACGACGGCCAGGGTGACAAAGGGGTCCGGGAAAAAGGTCTGGTCGGGGATCCAGGCCGAATCGTAGCCAAGACGCTCCCCCAGCTGGACGAGCCGCGTGAAGTTCGTGATCGGCGCTTTCGGCTTGGCGCCAAAGATGAATTTCATGTGTTACCGGTCCCCCTCAGGCGCGGGTCCAGCGCATCGCGCAGGCCGTCGCCCAGTAAATTGATGCACATCACGGTGATGAATATCGCCAGGCCGGGGAAGACGGTCATCCACCATTGGCCCGAGCGGATGTAATTGCGGCCCAGGCTGAGCATCGCCCCCCATTCCGGGTGCGGTATTTGCGCGCCCAGCCCGAGGAAACTCAAGCCGGCGGCGATCTGAATCGCGCTGGCGACGCGCAGGGTGCCCACCACGATCACGGAGGAGACCACGTTCGGCAGGATGTGCTGCCACATGATGTGCCAGTGCGAGGCGCCCATCGCGCGCGAGCTTTCGACGTAAATCTTGTTTTTCTCCACCAGGGTATCGCCGCGCACCAGACGCGCGAAGGCCGGCATGCTGGCGATGCTCACCGCCAGCATCGCGTTCTGCAGCCCCGCGCCCAGAATCGTCACCACGACGATGGCCATCAAAATGGCCGGCAGCGTCAGCATGATATCCAGAAAACGGCTGATGACGTCATCGACTCCGCCGCCGAAATAGCCGGCCATCAGGCCCAGCACCAGACCGACGCTGATCGCCGCGCTGATGGAGACGACGCCGACGCTGATGGTCGTGCGCCCGCCATGCAGGACGCGCGACAGCACGTCACGGCGCAAATCATCCGTGCCCATCCAGTGTTCCGCGTTGGGCGGCACGAGCAAATCTCTGCTGTCCCTGCTCTGCTCCAGCGGGTGAAAAGGGGCGATGGAATCCGCCAGCATGGTCAGCCCAATGATGACCAGCAAAATGGCGCCGCCCAGCAGGGCCGCCTTGTCCTGCCGCAACTGGCGACGGACAAAATACCACTGGTTCTGCGAAAGTTCGGCGCCCGCCCCGTTTTCAGTCAGGGCCGGGACGGCGGCAGACCCTGCAGTCGGCTGTCCCGCGGAGGGGCTGGTCTCAGGCATAGCGGATGCGCGGGTCCACCGCGGTATACAGCATGTCCACGCCAAAATTTATCAGCACGAAAACCGTGGCCGAGAAGAGCGTCACCCCCTGCACCAGCGGGAAATCGCGGTTGATAATGGCCGTGACCACCTCGCGCCCCAGGCCGGGGAAGACGAACACCGTCTCGACGATCACGGCGCCGCCCAGCAGATAGCCAAATTGCAGGCCGAGGATCGTCAACACGGGGATGAAGGCATTGCGCAGCACGTGGGCCGTCAACACCCATACCTCGCGCACCCCCTTGGCGCGCGCCGTGCGCACGTAGTCTTCCCCCAGCACGTTCAACATGCTGGAGCGTGTCAGGCGCGCGATGATCGCCACCGTCGGCGCCGCCAGCGTGATGGTTGGCAAAATCAGCGTGATCAGGCCGCGATCGCCCACGAAGGGCCGCACCAGGCGCAACTCGACGCCGAAGACGTACATCAACATCAGGCCCAGCCAGAAGGGCGGGATCGATACGCCCACCAGCGCGCCCAGCATCGTCACGTAATCGTGGAGCGTCTCGCGTTTGATGGCGGCGACGATGCCGGCGAGAATCCCGACCGGCAGCGCCAGCAGCATCGCTGCGACCGTCAACTTGAGGGTGGCGGGAAAGCGGTCTGCGATGATGTCGATCACCTGGGCGCGCTTGAAAATGGAGCGGCCAAAATCGCCGCGCAAAATTCCCTGGCGCGTGCCGTAGGAATCGGCGACTTCATCGCCATCGGTATCCACGAGCACGTAATCGTTGCCAATCAGCCAGAAGAGATATTGCTCCGGCAGCGGCCGGTCCAGCCCCAGGTTGCGACGCATCTCTTCGATAGCGCCAGGGCCGGATTTCACCTCGTGCAGCATGATCGCCACCGGATCGCCCGGCACCAGGTGAATCATGGCGAAGATCAGCACGCTGACGCCGAGCAGGATCAGAATGGATGCCAGCAAGCGGCGGATGAGGTAGGCGGTCACGCCACGGGGCTCCTGTTGCGGCCGGCGGGGAGGTAGAGAAACAGGCCCGACCCGGGCGCCACAGTGGCGTCCGGGCCGGGATCAGTTCAGGGTGAAAGCGGCGCTCCGCTAGGCGTCCGAGAGCCAGGTGTCATAGAAGTCGAAGAAGCCCTGCGCGTTGGTGCGGAAGTTCTGCACGCGCGCGTTGACCACGAAGGCGTTCTCGATCACGTAGAAGGGGACGTAGGGCATCTGGTCGAGCATGATCTCCTGAATTCGATGGTAGATCGCCGCGCGCGCGTCCAGGTCCAGCGTGCGTCGTCCCTCCTCGATCAGTCCGTCCACCTCCGCGTTGTTGAAGCGCGCGGTATTCCAGGCGGCGTCAATCGACGAGGAGTGCGCGATGATGTTGAACACGTCCGGGTCCGTGGCCGGGAAGAGCATGCCGGAGAGTTCCCACTTGCCGGCGCGCATGTCGGCCAGGTAAGCGCCGATTTCTTCCGTCTCCACCGTGATTTCGATGCCCAGCTGCGTCAGGTCATTGACCACGATCTGACCATACTGGTCGAAGGGGAAGCCCGGGCTGATGCCATAGGTGATGCTGAAGGCCTCACCGTCCCTGTCGAGGACGCCGTCGCCATCGCTGTCGCCCCAGCCGGCTTCCGCCAGCAGCGACGCCGCCATGTCGAGGTCATAACCGGGCCACTGGTCCATGCCCTCGTTCCAGTAGCCGAAGAGACCGGGCGTCAGAATGGCCTGCGGCACCGCGCCGATGCCACCGAAGACTTCGTTCAGGATGCGCTCGCGGTCCACTGCCCAGGCGACGGCGCGACGGGTGGCCGCATCATCGAGGGGGAAGCGTTCCGTGTTGAGCACCAGGATGCGCGGCACACCGGTGCGCGCAGCCGTCGGCACGTAGAAGTCCGGATCGTCCTGGAAGAAGGGCAACTGGCTCGCCAGCGGGCTGTAGATCACGTCTACCTCGAAGGTCTCCACCAGCGCCATGCGGGTGCTGTCTTCGCCGACGTGCAGGGCGATCAACTCTTCGAGGTACGCCGGGCCCTGATGCTCGTAGTAGTCCGGCGCCCAGTTGTAGTCTTCGTTGCGCGCCATCACCACCTCTTCATCCGGCATGGTGCTGACGAAGCGGAAGGGGCCGGTGCCCACGGGGTTCAGGCCGTAGTCCTCGCCATGTTCCGCCACCGCCGCCGGCGACACCGGCGCCAGGCCGATCTGCGTCAGTGAATCGAGGTAGGGAGCGAAGGGCTCCTTAAGTGTCATCACGACGGTGTATTCGTCCGGCGTGTCGATGGTCTCCACCGGGCCGACGATCGCCGCCGCCCAGGGTGAAGCCAGTTCCGGATCACTGATGCGCTCGAAGGAGAAGCGAACCGACTCGGCGTTAAAAGGCGTGCCGTCGTGGAAGGTAACGCCCTGGCGCAGGTTCAGCGTGATGACCGTGCCATCGTCACTGAAGGAGAAGGACTCCGCCAGGCCCGGCCCGATAGCGCCGGTGGTCGGATGTTTGCGCAGGAGCGGATCGTAAATGAACTGCATGATGTTGCGGCCGAAGGTGTTGGTGTTGGCCGCCGGGTCCAGAACGCCCCATTCCGAGGAGAACACCACCGACAGGGAGCCGCCGGACATCGCTTCCTGCGCTCCGGCCACACCCACGGACAGGAGCAGCAGCAAACTCACCAACAACACAAAACTGGTGCGACTTCTCATCATCTTTCCTCCATAAGCCGTCTTTAGGAATCTTCCCCCACGGGAAATCCGACACGATTGTAACGCCAGCGACCTGCTTTGCCAAAAGGCCGACAGAAACCCCCGGCCCCCGCAGGCGGCGCCCGACCTGCCCCAACCCTGCCCGGCAAGCGGCGCCGTGCTACAATCCCCGGCATGGCAGCCAGCGTCGGAGACTCCGCTTGAAACTGCTCGTCGTCCCGGCCTCGCTGGACCTGCGGCAGCCATTCAGCGCGACGCCGGCCTGGTGGCAGTTGCTCAAGGCGCTGCACGAGGAGGGCGCCGAGCTCATCGCCAGCCCCTGGCAGGGCCCGCCCATCGAGACGCTCTGGTGGCGCGCCGGGCGCAACCCGGCCAAATGGCAGGGCGACGCCTGGCTGACTGCGCGCAAACTCTGGCGCCGCGTGGCCGGCACGCCGCCGCCGGTGCAACTGGACGAATACGACGTGCCGCCCGCCGGTCTGATGCGCGAGGCCTGGTCCGAAAAACTGCTGCGCCTGGTCTCACGCGCCACCATCGCGCCGCTATGGTACGCGCATTTGAAGAGCATGCTGCGCCAGCAGCCGGACATCGACGCCCTGCTCTTCCTGACCCTGCCGCTCAACCAACTGACCGGCGTGCCGCGGCAGATCTCGCGCGAGTTTGACATCCCGATCTTTTTCTATGACGGCGACGTGCCCGCCAGTCTGCCGCAAATGGCCGGCTTCGCCACCGGCTTTCGCATCTACCAGGGCGCGCAGCCGGAAGAATTCACGGCCTTCTTTTGCAACAGCCTCGACGGCGCCGCCGAGCTGCGCAAGATGGGCGCCAGGGCGGCCTACACCGTCTACTACGGAGTCGACGAGACGGTCTTCAGCCCGGCGCAGGTGGCGGCGCAGGACATCGACTTCTTCTTTTACGGCCACGGCCGTGAGTACCGCTCGCTGTGGATCGACGACATGATCGCGCGGCCGGCGGCGGCCCTGCCCGGGGCAAATTTCGCCGTGCGCGGCACCGGGCTCGGCGAGTTGGGGCCGACGCAACTGCTGCCCTACCTCAGCTTCAGCAAGCTGCGCGAGTACGTGGGGCGCAGCCGCGTCAACCTCTGCATCACGCGGCGCGCGCACGCCAGCGTCTACGGCTCCTCCAGCTCACGGCCCTTCGAACTGGCCGGCATGGGCGCCTGCATCGTGGCCAGCCCCTACGAGGGCATCGAGCTGTGGTTCGAGCCGGAGCGGGAAATCATCGTGGTGCATTCCTACGAGGAGGCGCTGGAGCGCTACCGCTGGCTGCTGAAAAATGACGGTGAGCGTCAGCGCATGGGCGATGCGGCCCGTAAACGCGTGCTGGCCGAGCACACCATGCGTCACCGCGCGCGGCAGCTGCTGGGCATCATGCGCGGGCATATGTAAGGAAATTAGAACAACTGGAGAACTTTGAAGCTTCCCAACGCTGAACACGCCGTCGCCGAAGAAGCCAAAATCACACGCTACCTTCTCAATCTGGAAAGCAGGGATGGTCGCGGCAAGGCGAAGTTCTTCCTTGCCCACGGATTTTCGCTTGCAAGATGGTATGAACTCGAGGAGACCCTGCTCTGGCACGCAGTTGCGCATGACATAATGCGGGTCATTGACAGAATTCATGATAAACTCTACGTCATTGAGGGTGAAACAAGCACCCCTGATGGGCGCTCTCCATACATTCGTTCTGTCTGGCAGATTGAGCATGGACGGGAGATACCCAGGCTGATATCTGCATACCCCCGTAGCCGAAGGAGCAGACAGTGATCGCACAATACAAGCCCTGCATCCTTACGACGGACCTGCCGCAGTACGACCTGCGCGCTGGCGACCGCGGTGTTGTGGTCGATTTCAGTTCTGACGGTGAGGCTTATATCGTGGAGTTTTTTACGCCTGACGGCGACACCATCGACGTAATCTTCGTCGAGCAGGATCAGGTGCGCCCGGCGCCTGAAACGATGCCCGCAGACTAGCCGCGAACCAGGTGCCTGGCATCATGCGCGGGTATATGTAGCCCTCCGATCGCTAAAGCGATCCGTCCCACAGGGTAAAGCGGGGGCGTTGCGGATTCATGAGATCGACGGTGAATTCGGTGACGATCTCCCCCAGGTCCCGGTAACTGTAGACAAAACCCTCGTCCCGGCGCGCAGTTGACAAAAGCAAAGGCACGACGTCCACGTTTCTGGTTTGGTACAGATGGAACAATCCGTGAATGTAGCGATGGCCGCCGCGTCCGCCGACATGGGCGCGCCAGACTACAATCTGGTAGGGATCGACGTGGAAGGTCCAGAGTTTGCCAAAAATTGACCCTCGGGGATTTGCGCTCGCCGCATGCAGAACATCGTTGACCTGCTCCCGCAGCACCGACCGGCGCGGGGCCAGCTCATCCAGGCCATGCAGAAATTGATCATGCAGGAGGATATTATACAACAGGCTTTTCTGAAGCTTCGCGCCGCGCCGTTTCGTGACGATGTTCCGTCAGACCAACTGCCATGAACTTCAGGGAGCGCAGAAATCCCGGACTTAGCAACATCTCGACGTCCATGGCCTCATCATCATCCAGTTGCGTCGGGACATGCTCCGCAGGATGCTCCTCCAGCAGCAGGTCATGGTCAGGTGAGTTCCGCAGGGCAGGGCTATCGACCCCTGGCTTGGGAAATTCGTCAGCGCCGGGGTTCGGGCATTCTTCTGCGCTCGCCTGAATAGCCCGCGCCAGATTCGGAAAACCCCGTTCCATATAACGCCGCGTCGCTTCCAAATCGACCACGTCGCCCAATCGCCAGAGCGTCCCTGCTTCCGCGCAGGACAGGATTTCGCAGGCCAGCAAGTCCGCCCCGAGCATCTCAATCAGCCGCGCAGAGACAGCATGACTGTAGAGGGCCTGTGTGCCGGGAAAAAAGGTGAAGGGCTTCGGCTCGACGTCGCGCGTGGCGAAGTACAGCACGTTCTGCAGGCGAAAACTGCTGGACACGCCCTGCGGGAACTGGCCGATGAGATACAGCAGCGTCAGTCGCTGAAAGGTTTCCTTGTCGAGTGTGGCGGCCATCGCAGGTGCTCCAACCCGTTCATGGTTATTGTAGCACGCCGCTGTGCGCTCACTGACGGGGAACCATTCAGGGACGTTTGCAGGCCCCTTAAATCCCCAGCCGACGCTGCCAGTCCTGCGGACGCAACAACTCCAGCGTCTCGGCCTCGCCCATCAACGTTGGCCGTGGCACCCTGCACTGAAGGCCACTGGTATGGGCAATCCGGTTGGCGCTGCGTGCCTTGAGCACCAGGAGGGAGCCCTTTGATTCAGCGCGCAACCAGAGAAATCAGGCAAAAGGGAAGGACCGGTGTGGGGAGGAAAAAAGGCTCTTTGCGGGATTGACGCGTCCAGATCGGCAGGTTTGGGGATGGTCAGAACGGAATCTCGCCAACATCTACTGCATCGCTGCCATACATGACGACATTGTACAGTTCGATGACTTCACTCTCGCTGAAGTCATTCAACGCTTGCATCAGCCAGTCTGGAGATTCGAGCACTTCAGGCAGGATTAATTCAAGGGCATCACGCATCATGAGCGCAAGATCCCTTCTGGAGAGATCATTGCGAAACTGCCACTCGTCAATGCCATCCAGAAGCCTCAACAGGTCAGCGCCACCTGATTTTAATTTTCCCGGTGAAACAATCCGCAAACGGATGTCAATACCAGCCACATGGACCTGACGGTTGCGCGATTCAAGCCACGTCTGGTAAGTGTTGGCTGTTCTTTCACTCATTTTTCAGAACTCCTTGTCAGGAGAGCATATCACAGACCACACACCGCAGACGCCGAAGCTATCGGTTCTGGAGCGTGTAGGGCCAGAAGTTTATGGTGTTACCTGAATTGCGCGGATTTCTCGTCCACAGTCCCTGCCCTTGCCAGCCCGGCTTGTTGTGAAGCATCAACACATCCTGGTTATCTGCGCATCGCCCATGAAATGCATCCAGCACTGGAAAACGATCGCGAGCATTTTTGGCACCAGGGCGAAAACTGCGGGGTTTTCCCTGTCGCAGCCAGATAACATAGTCTTGCCAGGTGTCATGCGAGTACGCTCCCATCCCAGCCAGTAGATCTGCCAACTGGACCGAATAGTTGAGCATGGACTTTGCCCGCCTGATGTCTACCCGTGTGCCCGGCAGCGCACCGAACCGGCGCGTATGCTGCTCGAGCAAATCACGATCAAGCCCATTCGGGTAATGTGTTCCGAATGTCCAGTGAAGTGGTCTTTCCCCTTCCGTCGAACGCCATTGCCGCATTAGAAAACTGAACAGCGTACGATACATGTTTCTCAGATTCCAGACGTCAACACCTTCTTCGGTGTTGCGCCTTTGTCCCAGCGCTTGACGATCCAAATTGTTCCAGATAATGACGTCGATACGCAACTTTCGAGCGACTGCCAGGTCAACCAACGCCAATAGCAAGGCTTGGGCGTCTCGCCGCCGTTCATAGTCACTCAGCCGGCTCCACTTAATTTCTGAAACCTTGGCTCCGGCCGAACAGCGCGCCATACACAGGCGTTGCTCGATTTCAGGATAATCTTTAGCGCGCACCGAAATACACGCCACTGAACGAAACCGACCTTCGTTCCAGTAAGCCTCGTCAGCAAAACCGACGTGTGTTGTCCGTGCATCATAGTCAAAAATTCTCATCACCCGGCAATTGTACAACGCTGCCAGCAGGATTACCTGTGCCGGGCGCGGATTATGATCATGTTTGTTTGGGTGAATGGAATGCAGAGCGCGCGGGAGTGTGGTTCCCGCGCGCCCCTTGTGTCTAGAGATTCAGCCAGCTCAGACTGGCCTTCGTCAATTGCCGCTGGCGCCACGCACTGCCACCCATGGCATTGCGCGCGCGCAGCCCGTCGTCGTACGTCGCGGCCGGCGCCTCACCTCGCGAAGCGTCCCACAAGGGGTTCGCCCGTCGGACCAGACCCTGCGCGCGCTTCCGCTGTGGCTGCCATAGTCCGCGCAGCAGACTGACCGTTGCCATCGTTGGTTCCTCCTCTTCTCCTGTGTCCATTAGTCATTACGCGCCAGAAAACAGGGCGGTTCAAGAGTCCAACCAGTCCATCTCCAAAAGTCACTGACCCTTGCCGCCCTGCCCTCACGCTGCCAGGATATCGACCATGGTCCAGATTCCAGATCCCATCCGCACTGACAACAGCAACCCCTTCGCCCAACGCACCATCCGCGAGCGTTTACCCGCCATCCTGCGCGAGACGCGCGAACTCAACCCCGACTACCCGCCGCAAATCCACGACAGTATCCAGCGCCTGCATGACGACCTGGTCGGCGACGCAGCGATCCGCCTGATCGAGACGCCCGCGCCTGATTACGACGACTGGCGCGTCGCCTGGCTGCCCTTCCGCGAGAGCAGCTGGCAGCATTGCCAATGGTTCTTCGCCGAGGTCTACACTTACCGCCTGCTGATGGAGGCCGTGCGTTGGTGGGAGAGCGGGCGCGACCCTTTCGCGCCGAAGAAGGCGGAGGAATATGCCAGCGCCGCCCACTGGGACCTGCTGGCGCGCGCACTGGACACTGAAGGCCCGCAGGAAGAACGCCTGGCGACGCTACTGGAGTTGCTGGTCTGGGGCAACCGCATCGATCTCAGCTACGCCGTCGCCTCGGCGCATGGCAGCGAAATCGACGCCGACGACCTGCTGGTCGACGAGCGCGCAGTCTACGTCGAACACCTGCTGCGCGAAACCGGCGAGGTCCACGTCATCGCCGACAACGCCGGCAGCGAACTGACCATGGACCTCGTGCTGGCGGCCATGCTGCTTGAGGAAAACATCGCGTCGCGCGTGGTGCTGCACCTCAAGCAGCACCCCACCTTCGTCAGCGACGCCATCGTCGCCGACGTGCTGAACTTTCTTGATCTGCTGAGCGGGCGCAGTCAGGACCCGGCAGCGCAGCGACTCGGCGCGCAACTGGAAACGCAACTGGAACAGGGTCGGCTGCGCCTGGCGCCGGACGCCTGGTGGAACAGCAGCCACTTCCTCTACGCCCTGCCGCCGCGCCTGCAAATCCCCTTCGCGGGCGCCCGCCTGACCCTCATCAAGGGCGACGCCAACTATCGTCGCATGGTTTACGACACGGTCTGGCCGGCCGAGACTCCGCTACAGGCCGTCGCCGGTCACTTCCCCTGCCCGCTGCTGGCCCCACGCACCCTGAAGAGCGACCCGGTCGTCGGTCTGCCTCCAGGCCTTGCCGAGCGTCTGGACGGCATCGACACCGACTGGCGCGTCAACGGCAAGCGCGCTGTGTTGCAAGGTTTACCCCTGGAGCGGTTTATGCTGAAACCGGCTTAGGTTTCAGTGCGCAGCGGGATGCCGATGCGGCTTTCCCTTTGAGATTCAGTCCGCCTCGAATTCTCGCCAGGGAACGAATCGCTCGCGATACACCAGGTCCTGCCAGTAGCGCCGCTTGCCGGGCTTCATCACGAACTGCGGGTTCGGCTGCGGGTAACCCAGACACAGCACCATCCAGGGCGTAAAGCGCTCCGGCAGGTTCAGTATCTTGCGCAGCGCCGGCACGTTGAAGGAGGTCACCGGCCCGCTCGCCAACCCCAGGGAATGCGCCGCCAGCGCCATGGTCTGCGCCGCCTGACCCACGTCCATCAGGAAGACGGGGTCGTCCGCCTGCTCGTCGATGTAGGTCGGGAAGTTGCGCCGGTCGACGCAGACGAAAAGGTAGGTCGGCGCGTTCGAATAAATGCCTGGCGAGACGCGGCGAATCAACTCGATCAGTTCGGGGTCCTGCACCACCAGGAAGCGATTGGGCAAATGGTTGCTGCCCGTCGGCGACCAGCGGCCGGCCTCCAGAATAATCTCCAGGTGCTCTTCCGAGACCTGCTCGTCGGTCATTTCGCGCACGACGCGGCGGGTCTTAATGTTCTCCAGCACAGGGTTTGTCATGCCTCGGCTCCAGTCTTCAGGCCGGCGCGCGCGATGCCGAAAGTCAAAAAGTTTTCCAGCACAGGGTTGCTCATGCCACGGCTCCCTCTGTCAGGCCGGCGCGCGCGGCCAGGCAATCGCCCAGCGCCTCATTGAGCTCGACCACGATCGCCTTGTACTGGTCGCGCCTCGTGGTCACCGTGTGCGAGACCGGGATGCGCTCCAGCGCCACTTCCAGCAGCGTGCGCACTTCCGGCGATACGTCGTCGATGACCATCGCCGCCAGGCGCTCGGCGGCGGTCAACTGGCGCAGCGGGCCATAAAGCGCCGGTTCGCGCAGCAGCAGCAGCGAGCAACTGAAGAACAGCGACATCAACTCGACGACCTGGTCTTCCGTCAGGAATTTCTTTTCATCATCCATGGGCAGCTCCTTCCCCTGCGCGAAGTATGGCGCGGCACATGTGATGAGTCGAATCAGTTGGATTCGGGCTTTTTGTTGTCCAGGCTAGATGTATGAGCGCACAGTTGTAGTGATTTTGGGAATTAAAGGGCCTATTACCGATCTAAGAAAACTTTCAGTATCTAGAATCTCCAACTCCAATTCAAAATGTCTGTTGAAAACACTTGTGATTTCTTCGTTCACTAACACTTTGAATTCATCGAAGAGTTCACTTGACACATAGAATTGTGAAATTTGCAGGCAAAGTACAAAAATTCCTATTGGTTCTTCCTTACTAGTCATTTTGGCCGTCTCCAGAGCCCTTTCAATGTACTCCGCCAAGTTAACAGTTTTTCTTGAGTCGTGTTCGTAATAAAGAAATCGACGGTCACTTTTGAGTCTTCGCTTTATTCTTTGTTTTGCGTCTCCCCAAATCTCGTCAGGATTAGCCCTCCTAATATTTCTCTGGTGTTGGCGGAGCGCCCATTTGCGCCAAATTCGTTTGTAAATTGGTTTCGGAATGAAAAGCAGGATGTTGAAAATGCCGATGACGATATTGCGAAGGTCACGATAGATATCTCTTAACAATTCACCTGCTCCAATATTCGGGAGTCCATCCATGCAGCAGTTCCTCAATTTCAAATTACGGCGGGCTATCCGCCCAACTCAACTGAGTCAGGTAGTACTCTCAGCAAACTGTCAAGTTTTCGAAGCAGGATTACACCCGGATTCTACTGGCTGAATGCGACTATTTCAAGCGACCCCTGTGGTAAACTGCCGCAAGTAATGGAGTCCTGGATGCAGCCCGCTCAAGAACAACTTTCCCTCTTTGAGTTTCCGACGGCGCGTTTCCCTTCTACTCGTTATCAAGGTAGCAAGGCGAAATTGGCGCGTTGGATTCTTGAGCAAATCGACTGGCTGGAATTCGATTCCTGTCTGGATGCATTTAGCGGAACTTGCTCTGTGGCCTGGCACCTTAAGCGAGTTGGCAAGCAAGTCGTTAGCAATGATGTTCTGCAGTTCAACTATTTGTTTGGGCAGGCACTAATTGAGAACAACAAGATCAAGTTGAGTAATGAAGATGTCGATTGTGTTCTGGACGCCTTTTGCGAACACGGTTTTCCAAATGTTGTTCAGAGCACCTTTTCAGAAATCTATTTCACTGACGAAGAGAATGCCTGGATTGATCGAACAATTTCACGTATTCGACAAATTGATAATCCATACAAAAGTGCTCTCGCTTTTTTTGCCTTGTCACAGGCTTGTATCGTGAAGCGGCCATATAACTTGTTCCACAGGAAAAACCTTTACCTTCGATTTGCCAATGTCCAAAGATCATTCGGAAACAAGACCAGTTGGGACCGACCCTTTGAAGACTGGTTCCGTATTTTTGCACATGAAGCAAATGGCGCAGTCTTTGACAATGGCCGGGAAAACAAGTCTCTAAATTTTGACGTCATGGAGTTGGAACCAAAATACGACCTGGTCTATTTTGATCCACCTTACATTTCGGAAAAGGGTGCGGGAGTAGACTATCGAGATTTTTATCACTTTCTTGAAGGCTTGTCGATGTACGATCAGTGGCCGAATCACATTGACCTTGATTCGAAAAATCGACGCCTGAAACGCATACCAAATTGCTGGCACGACAAACGAAGAATCCACATGGCATTCGACAGATTGTTTGATCGCTTCCGCAAAAGCATCCTTGTTGTTTCCTATCGAACTGACGGCATACCCTCCGCAAACGAGCTCATAAAACTACTCAGCAGACACAAGAGTGATGTACGCGTCTATTGTTATGGTCAATACAAATATGCCCTTTCGAAAAACACGCGCTCTGAGGAAATGCTATTGGTCGCTCCATGACCGATTACAAAGCGATTCTTGCAGGGGAAATGGACAAGTTCCAGTCCGCAATTTCTACGCCTGACGGCGACTGGATTGTAAAGGGTTTCATAGACGTTTATCGCAACATCTACACAATCTCGATAGACACCAAGGTCGTCTCAAAGATCATAGAGGTCTTGCTTTTTCCAATCATTGCCAACTTCGCACACCAAAATGGTTTGAGGATGGTCTTGAGCGAGCATCAAAATCACTACCCTGACATAACTTTCGTCACTCCCAGGAATACGCTAATTGCACTGGATATAAAGAGCACCTATCGAGTCAGACCGGGAGTTGCAAGTGGATTCACTCTCGGATCATTTGCGGGTTACTTTCGACAACGAGAATCGCAGAAAAATGTAACTTTTCCCTACGGCTCTTACGCTCAACACCTGGTGCTGGGAGTCATTTACAGTCGACCCGCAGAAGTCTCTGATGAACGGAAGGTCTTCTCCCTTGACAATCTCGCTGACATCACTTCTGTTGCAAGTGATTTTGCCCTCCTGCTCCAGGAAAAGTGGCGAATTGCGAGCGACAAACCTGGGAGCGGAAACACAAGAAATATAGGTTCAGTAAAACGAATTGATGAGTTGCAAAACGGTGCAGGTCCTTTTGCTCAGTTTGATTCTGATGTCTTTGATGACTACTGGAGCAATTACCTGACATCTGATATGGCTCGCGCAATAGACTCTGCCCCTCCTTATCGAAACCTGGGTGAATATACACAGTGGCGGAGACGCTACACGAAATGAGCAAATGAACGACTGGATCCCCGTCATCGGCCTCGAAGTCCACGCCGAACTGGAAACCGAAAGCAAGATGTTCAGCCCCTGCCCGGTGGTCGACAGCGTCGAGGCCGCGCCCAACAGCGCTGTCGACGTCGTCTCGCTGGGGCTGCCGGGCACGCTGCCAGTCATCAACCGCCGCGCCATGGAATACGGTATGATGGTCGGCTTGGCGCTCAACTGCGAGATTCCGCCGCTCAACCGCTTCGACCGCAAGAGCTACTTCTACCCCGACCTGCCCAAGGGCTACCAGATCAGCCAGTACGAGCATCCCCTGGCGATCAACGGCCACGTCGATATCGAGCTGGCCGATGGCAACAGCAAGCGCATCCGCGTGCGTCGCGCCCACATGGAAGAGGACACCGGCAAGCTGACCCACGTCGCCGGCGGTTTCAGTCTGGTCGATTACAACCGCGCCGGCGTGCCCCTGCTGGAAATCGTCACCGAGCCCGACCTGGCCAGCGCCGCCGAGGCCGGGGCCTTCGCGCGCGACCTGCGCGCCATCCTGCGCTGGCTCGGCGTCAACAGCGGCGACATGTCGAAAGGCGTGCTGCGCTTCGAGGCCAACGTCAGCCTGCGCCAGCCGGACGACGCTGACCTGCGCACGCGCACGGAGATCAAGAACCTCAACAGCATCCGTCACATGACCCGCGCCATCGAGAGCGAATTGCGGCGTCAGCGGCGACTCTACGAACGCGGCGAGGACGTGCGTCAGGCCACTCTCGGCTGGGACGAGGACGCACAGCGCATCGTCGTGCAGCGCTACAAGGAACGCGCCGACGAGTACCGCTATTTCCCCGAGCCGGACCTGCCGGTCGTCGAGGTCAGCGAGGCCTGGGTGGAGGAAGTGCGCGCGAGCATCCCCGAGTTGCCCGGCGCGCGCCGTCAACGCTTCCTGGCTGACCACGGTATTTCACCTGCCGACGCGGAACAGTTGACCTCCGAACGCGCCGTCGCCGATTTCTACGAGAAGCTACTGTCGCAGGGCATCGCGGCGCAGGCCGCCGCCAACTGGACCTGCGGCGCGCTCTTCGCGCTGATGAACGCGAAAGAAACGCCGCGCGAGGCTATCGGCAAGTTGCGCTTCGGCGCTCCCCAATTCGCAGAGCTGTTACGCATGGTCAGCGACGGCACGCTCAACCGCGGCACGGCCACTGCGGTGCTGGAAGCCATGTGGGACAGCGGCAGCGATCCGCAGCAGATCGTGCGCGAGCGCGGTCTGGCGCAGATTTCCGACAGCGACGTCATCGGCCAGACCATCGACGAATTGCTGGCGCAGCAAACGCAACTGGTGAAACGCTATCGCGCCGGCGAGACGAAGTTGCTGGGCGCGCTGATGGGCCAGGCGATGAAGGCCCTGCGCGGTCAGGGCAACCCGGCCGCCCTGCGCCAGGCCCTGCAGCAGCGTCTGAAATTGTGACTGTGAAAATACTTCAGAGACTTGCCATCCGCTTTTATCCACATCACGTTGATTCAATGAATTGACAAGAAGAGGTAAACAACAATGCGCCTTCAAAGCCAGGTACAAAGATTAGCTACGAGCTTTGCTCTGTTGCTCGTTTCTTTGCTGCTTGTTGCTCCAGTTGTAGCTCAGGCACCAGCAGGAGACAGATGGGAATATCTTTTCCTAGTGATCCCTGACGGCAGTGACGAATATGAAGAAATATTCTTTGTGAGTTTTTCTGCTGACACTGAAGAGGAAGCTGAAATTCAGGATGCTTACAAGAGCATCATTTATCGAGACGGATTTTCGTTATACGAAAGGCTCTTTGCTTGGTTTACTGTGCTTGGATTGTGGGGTTGGGAAGCAACATCAATTGAAATCCCATTTGTGCCTTTGGCACAAAGTGTCATCGTCTTTAAACGTCCTGCTTAACTAATGCCCCGAGCGCAGCAGCAGGCAAACGACCAGCGCAAGAAGCATCGAACCGTAGAGCAGAAGGCTGCGCCGACCGCGTCGGAAGTAAGCCCGGCCACGCGCATGAGAATGCCGGCCGGTACCATCGTCACACTTGCCAGGTTGCTATCGTCCCGGCTTCACTCCTAAGCGGGAGTTTCGGCCTCGCCTTCGGCGGTCAGCCGCTCCTCGCGGCCCTCAAAGCGTCCCTCAATCCGCGCCAGGCGCTGGTTACCATCGTCGACTTTCGCATCGACGCGGTCAATTCTGGTCTCGAGATGAAGTCTGACGTCGTCAATCTTTTCTCCCAGGCGGCGGTCGACATCGTCGATCCTTTCTCCCAGGCGGCGGTCGACTTCATCAATCTTTTCGCCCAGGCGGCGGTCGACGTCGTCGATTTTGACCTCCAGGCGATCAATTCTCGTCTCCAGGCGATCGATTCTCGTCTCCAGGCGCTGGTGAACATCATCGATTCTCGTCTCCAGGCGCTGGATGTCGCCCTTGAGTTCCTTGCGCAGTTCGCCGATCCTGCCATCCAGACGCCATACGGCGCCGAATATCGCCAGAATTGCAATTACGACGTCCAGCGACAGTGATGCGTCCAGATTCATCGGTTTGCGCCGCCCGTATCCATAGGTCCAGACTAGCGCATTGCGGCCAATCTGGCAATTTGCGGGTTCGGTCAGGCGCCAGTCGCCCGGCCTCTTCCGGTCGCGCCGGCACGGGATGGCGGGCAGCGTCGCAACCAGACAAAACACCCGGGAGCCGCCCGCATGGTTGGCGACAGGTCACGCCCCAGGCGCAGGTTGCCTTCGGCGTCAACCAGGCCCTGCAGCAGCGTCTCGACGCCTGAGCGCCTAGTACCCGGCGCGCAACAGCAACCAGGTCACTGCCGCCAGCAGAACCAGAATCAGCGAGCCATAGAGCAGCAGGCTGCGCAGCACGCGGCCCTCGTCGCCCTGGCCGATGCCAACCGTGCTGGCGCCCACCAGAATCTTGGCCGGCGCCATCATGCTGGCGATCGCGCCCGCCGACGTCTGCAGCGCCAGCACCAGCGGCACGCTCAGCCCCAGCAGTTGCGCGCTATCCAGCTGCAGGCCGGCGAAAACCGCGTTGGAGTTGGTGTTGCTGCCGGTCATGAAAGAGCCCAGAGCGCCAATCAGCGCGCCGACCAGCGCGTACCAGTCCGGCGCGACCGCCCGGCTGAGCCACTCCGCCAGCGTACGGGTCATGCCGGCGTTCTGCATCACGGTCGCCATGGCAACCATCGCCAGAATACCAATGGCCGGGCGCGTGCCCTGCCGATGCACGCCTCTCAACACCTCGCGCGCCGCGCCGGGACCCAGCCAGCCGCGCCGCCGGTAGAGCCGGAAGGACAGCAGGGTGCTGAAAAGCAGCACCGAAGCGCCGTGCACCAGCAGCGGGATGCCCACCTCCGCGGCCGGCGTCACCCAGCCCGCCGAGGTCTCCAGCTGCGGAATCTGCAAGGCAAGCCGCACTTGACCCAGCGCAGCCTTCACCGGCTGCACGCCGATCAACGCGACGGCCAGGACGATCAGGATGACGTAGGGCGCGATCGCCAGCGGCAGCGACGGCCCCTGCCTTGCGTCCATTGAACGGGCGTCGTTTGAACTGCGCCAGCGGCGCAAGCGCGTGAGCAGCAGGCCGGTCGCCAGGCCCGCCAGGCCGGCGCAGGCCGAGGCGATGTTCCACAGGCCGATAACTGACATGACATACTGCACAACGGCCATCACAGCGCCGATTACCAGCAGCGCAGGCAGCGCCCGCCACAGGCCGCGCAGTCCGGCAGCTGCGTACGCCGCCAGCGCGCCACAGACCGGCGCGGCCAGGCCCAGCAGAATCGAGGTGGGTGGCGCCAGCAGCAGCGCCGCCTGGCCGGTGACGCCGGTCAGTGCGATGAAGGAGGAGCCCAGCGAGCCGTAGGTCACCGCCCAGGAGTGGCCGATGAAGGGCACGATGACCGCCGCCAGCGGCGCCAGACCAATGCCCACCAGCAGCGGCGCCGTCACCGCGACGGGGACGCCGAAGCCGCCCACGCCCTGCAGGAAGGAGGCGAAGACCCAGCCCAGCAGCAGCACGCGCAACACCGGGTCGCCGGTCAGGCTGCCAAACCAGGCGGCGATGACGTCCAGCGCGCCGGCCGCCTTCACCACCATATACAGCGCCAGCGCCGTCCAGACGATGAGTACCACGTCGAGCGTCAGCACCAAGGCGCGCAGATGGGCGTAGAGCAGCAATTCGCCGCCCGCGCCAAAGCGCAAGACGGCGATCAGCAGGGCAACCAGCCAGCCGACCGGGCCGGCCCTGGCGCCACCCATGCGCAGGCCGGTCATCAGCACCAGCACGGTCAGCGGCGGGGCCGCCGCCAACAGGACGCTCAGTGGGTCGGAGGGCATGGGCCGCACTATACCCGCGCGCCCTGCCCCTGTCAGGCGCGGTCAGGGTTTGCGCGCGCGCAGAAAGGCCACTCGAGCCAGGGACCCATGACTGTCACGTGGGTCGGCCGGGTCGACAAACATGTCCGGGATGCTGCGCAGTTCGGCTTTCTCGACAACCAGCTGCGGCACGGCTGTTGCAAGCGCTGTGACCGTGGTGAATGCTTCGGCAGCAACGCCCCACACGTCGCTCATCGAGCGGTCCCATTCGGCGACCAGCAGCGTGCCTTCGGCAGCCAGGGCCTGCGCGGCCATTCGCAATACGCGCTCGCCGGGCGCGCCGCCTGGCAGCGCGTAGGTACTGATGACCAGATCGAAGCGGGCGTCCGCTTGCCACTGGCTGAAATCGCTGCAGATAAAGCGGGCATTCAGGCCCCGCGCCTGCGCCGCCTGCCTCGCCAGCGCAATGGCCTGCGCGGAGCAGTCAACACCGGTAACCCGCCAGCCGGCCCCGGCCAGCATCAACGCATTGGCGCCGTTGCCGCAGCCCAGATCGAGCGCGGACCCGGGGCGCAAGGACTCCAGTTCGCCCTGAAGCACGCGCTCCGCCACCATGACCCCATCGGGGTCGCTATGCCACGCGTCTTCCCGGAAGGCCGCGTCCATGATTTCTCCCTGATGACCA
>CAXXWG010000004.1:0-9800 GCA_963667305.2 Aggregatilineales bacterium
TGCGGTGGTTTGGGTGGAGAGCGGCACGCCAGTGTACCTGGTGATGCTTGAGGGCCTGACCATCGACGGCCTGCCGGCGGAAGCGCATTACCCCGTGGCCTCGTCGGTCTGGGACTGAAACTGGAGGGCGTGTCGATGCAGACGGTTGCCCTTGCGACGGGGCGGCGGGTTTCGGGACCGCCGCCCGTGTGGGTTTACGGCTTGACGGTCCTGGTGTCGTCCTGCCTGGTCTTCTGGGCGCAGCCCCTGGCGGTGCGCGGCCTGCTGCCGGTCATGGGCGGGGCGCCGGTAGTATGGAACACGGCAATGCTGTTCTTCCAGGGAACATTGCTTCTGGGCTACGTGCTGGCGCACCTGCTTTGCCGTCGTCTGTCACCCGCCGCTCAACTGAGCGTGCTCGGTTGTCTGTGGTGCACGGCGCTTCTTTCGGCATGGACCGGCGGTTTCAGTCATCCATTCGGCGAGGCGCCGCCGCAGGCGGGTGTGGTACTGCCGGTATTGTGGCTGCTGGGGGCCCTGGCCGCGACGTACGGAGCCGGGTGCCTGGCGGTGTCGATGCTTTCGCCATTGGTGTCGGCATGGCTGTCGCGGGCAAGGGATACGGTGGACCCGTACGTCCTGTACGCCATTTCGAACGCCGGCTCCATCGGCGTCCTGCTGCTCTACCCTTCCCTCCTGGAACCCCTGTTCGGGGTCGGGCGGCAGCTTTGGATGTGGCACGCCGCCTTCGCCTGTGTCTTCCTTCTGCTGGTACTACTCGCCAAGGCGCAAGGGGTCTTCCAGACCGAATCCTCCCCGGACCTGCAGGCACTCCCGGACGGGATGCCTGTCCGCGCGGTCCTCCGGGTGGCGGTTCTTTCCTTCCTTCCCGGCGCCCTTCTGCACGGGGTGACGCTCAGCCTGTCCACGGACGTGGCGGCAACGCCTTTTCTGTGGGTGGCGCCCCTGTCCCTGTACCTGGGCACGTACGCTCTCGCCTTCGGGCGCCGGCAGGTATTCGCGCGCTGGCGGCAGGCGCTGGCGCGAGGTCCGGTTCCGGCCGGACTGATCCTCTTTGCGGTATTGCATGGCTTCACGGACATGGGCCTTTGGTGGGGCGTCTTCCACCTGGCGCTCTTCGGCACGGTGGCCTTCTGGTGCCACGGCCTGCTCTGGGAGCTGCGGCCCGAAGCGAGTCAGCTTACCCGTTTCTACGTGCTGATCGCCTCGGGCGGCGTTCTGGGCGGGGTGTTCGCGGTTCTCGTGGCGCCGCTGCTGTTCACGGAGGTCTGGGAGTACCCGATTCTCTTCTGCCTGGCGGCATTGGTCCTGCCGGGTTCGCCGCCTGCGAGCCGGGCGCCCTGGCGGTGGGCCTGCGCCCTGCTCAGCGTGGCAGCGGCGGCAGCGGCCATCGCGAGCATTCATGCAGGTCATTTGCCCATGTGGCTGCGCCTGGGCGCAGTTCTGTTTCTGGTCCTGAGCCTGCCCGGCCTGTGGACGCTGAGGCCCCGGCCGGCGCTCATGGCGGCGGCACTGGTCGTCGTGTCGCTTGCCCCGGCCTTGGCGTGGACGCTCAGAGGCGGCGAGGTGATAGCACGGGCGCGCACCTGGTTCGGTGTCTACCGGGTAATGGAGACGGCGGTCGATGGGGCTGCAACCGGGCGCCTGCGGCTGTTTTTTCACGGCACGACCCTGCACGGCATGGCGTGGCAAAGGCAGAACGGGGAGATGGAAAGCCTCAGGGGCTACTACGCGCCTGAGGGCCCCTACGGCGACGTGATGCGAGCACTCCGGCTACGGCAGGAGCGCCTGCGCATGGGCGTTGTGGGCCTGGGAGCCGGTTCGCTGCTTTGCTACGCACAGCCCGGCGACGCGGTCAGCGTCTACGAGATCGACCCCGCAGTGGTGAGGCTTGCACGGGCACACTTCACGGCGCTCGAATATTGCGCGCCGCAGGCGGTCGTCAAGGTGGGCGACGGGCGGCTTCTGCTCACTCGCGAGCAGCCCGCATCGTTCGATGCGCTCTTCCTGGACGCCTTCTCGTCGGGGAGCATCCCGGTGCACCTGCTCACCGTGGAAGCCTTCGAGGCCTACCTGCGGGTGCTGGAACCGGACGGCGTGCTGGTGGTGCACATCAGCAACCGGCACCTGCACCTTGAGCCGCTTCTCGGCCTGGCGGTCGGCGAACTGGGACTTTCGGGCGCCGCCAGGCTCTACGAGGCCCCTCCCTGGACGGTCGACGGTTCGCTGCCGATGATGACCCACCTGGCAGTGCTGGCACGGGATAGCTCGGTGATCGACAGCCTTGGACTGGGTCCGGACTGGCGGCCGCTTGAGCCGAAGCTCCCAACCTGGTGGCGGCGGGCGTGGAGCGATGACCGCGCCAGCCTGGTTCCGTACCTGCGCTGAATGGAAGGAGTCAAGCAGTGACAAGGCTGATCGCTTCAGGATTGCTGGCCGGATTGCTGATGCTGGGCTGCACTCCGAAGCCCTACATGGGCAAGCCGCGAGACCTGCACGCCGAAATGGGATCACGACAGGAGGCGGTGGAGGCGCCGCAACTGACGCCCTCGTCCGCCGCCCTGGGACCGGAGGCGCCCTACCTGCCGCTGGTGCAGCCGCCTGAAGTCAGGCGGGTGTGGGTGACGCCGCACCTCAATGAAGCGGGCGACATGATCGCCGGGCACTGGGTGTACCTGATGCTGGAACCCTCGCACTGGTACCTGCGCGGGTACAAGGGACCGCAGGACCTGAAGCTGAAACTGCCGGCACGGACGCCCATCGCGCTGCCGCCGATTCAGGGGCAATGAGACATGGACGAGACAGCCGAACGCCGACATCGCCCGCTTGAGATCGTGCGCGAAGACCACCGGCCCTTTGCGTCCCTGCTGCCACACGGCCCGGTTGTGGGCGAGCCCGAAGACGGCATCATCCTTTTGCAGGAGCCCAGGAACCCGCGAGACGCCGCCCTCGGGTGTGTCTGGAAGGTCGAGCCAAGGAACGTGGGAGCGATCGCTGACGCCGCGGTCGAACAGATGGCTATGGTCCTGCAGGGCCTTTTCCGCAGCCTGCTTCCGGGCACGACGATCCAGGTGCTCATGCACATGGTGCCCACCGACCGGGTGGACGAGTGGTCCGAGTTTCGGAAAGACGCCCCGGACATCTATAGCCTGAACGAGTTCCAGGAAGCCAGCCTCAGGGAAGGCCTGGCGCACGCCGACGGCGCCAAGCGCTGGCGGCTCAGGGAGACGACGACGCTCATGACGGCGAGACTGTCCGCGCCCATTCCCGACACGAGGCGGCAGCAACGGGCATTCTCCCTGTTTCGAGGGGAGCGGACCCTCCTCAGGGAGCTGAACCGCCTGACCGAGACGGTGCTTTCGCGAGTGGTCGAAGAGCTTGAGGACCTGCGTGTCCTGTGCGAGAGCGTCCTCGACATGGCAGGCGTCGGTCACGAACGCCTGGACTGTGCCGGCATTCACCGGGAGACCGCGCGGCTGCTTCAGCCCTGGCAGAGAGAGGCGAGGGTCTATGACGACGAACTGCCCATGCGCGAGCAACTCCTCAGCGTGCCGGCAAAGACCACCAATCACGGCTCCTGGGTGTTCGGCCCTGACGGGGCCGCGCCACCCGGCAACGAGATGTGGGAAGCGCGGGTGATGTCGCTCCAGCAGGCGCCGACCCGCACCTACCCCGGCATGCTCTCAAGCCTGCACGCGCCGGAAGGCGCCGAGCCCTTCGCGCCGTGGGAGGCGCTGCCAGACACGCCCCTGACCCTGGTCACTCAGGTCGGCGTTCCCGACCAGGAAGACGAGCGCGCCATGCTCCGGCAGAAGCGGAGTTTCGCCTATATCCAGCGCAACACCATGTTCGGCGAGGAAAACCCCGAAAGCCGCAAGCTGCGGGACGACCTCGACGCCATGATGCGCGACTCCACGTCGACCATCCTGCACACGCGGGTGCATCTGGTGCTGTGGGGAAGGGCCGACCGCTCCATGGCCTCCACCTTCTCGGTCATTACCCAGTCCGGCCGGCGCCTGGGACTCGAATTCGCTCCCGAGCCGATCATCGGACACCAGCTCTTCCTGCAGTGCCTGCCCCTGGGACTCAACCTCAAGTATCCCAAGGACCAGATGCTCCGGAGAAGCCGACGCATCCCGGCCCTGTCGGCAGCGCACCTGCTACCGCTCTACGGCGACTACACCGGCAGCGAGACACCGGCGCAGCTCTACTGCAACTCGCGCGGGGAGGCGGTCACCTGCGACTTCTTCGACCGGCCGCTGCCGCACACCATCGTCGCCGGCATGTCGCGCTCCGGGAAGTCCTTCCTGGTCAATCACCTCATCCAGCAGGTTCTGCCGCTTGGCGCCTCGGTGGTCATCCTCGACCGCTGGGCCTCCTACGACACAACCTGCGAGGTCTACAAGGGCGAGTACGTGGCGATCGACCTGGACCAGCCGTTGTGCTTCAACCCCTTCGCGGGAGACCTGGGCTCGTCGCACAGGACGTTTCTGATGGCGCTTATCGATCAGATGGCTTCAGGGGTGACGGGCCAGGACGCCGCCGGCCTGGGCCAGGTCGAAAAGGCGGTGTGCTCGCAGGCCCTTCAAGCCTTCGCCGAGTGGCACGCCGAAAACCGGCCAGGGGAAGAGCCTTTGCTCGGGGACTTCTACAACCTGCTCCGCAATCCGCCGTTCGAGGACGAGGGCCGTGCTTCCTTGATTGCGTTGCGCATCGCCCAGTACGTCGGCAAGGGGGAATACGCCGGCTTCGTGGACGGCAAGAACAAGTTGGATCTCAGCAACAATCTGGGGGTATTCGAGCTGGCGGGCCTGGACAAGGCAAAGGACCTGCAATCGGTGCTGCTTCTGACTCTCATGTACCGACTCATGCAGTACGTCACCAATCCGCAGGCCCGGCAGCAGCGGAAATACCTGATTCTCGACGAGGCGTGGGCGCTTCTCAAGCAGGACAGCGCCGCTGCCTTTCTGGAAGAGGCCGCCAGGGCGCTTGCCAGGTTCCGGTGCTGCGCCATGTTCATGAGCCAGCAGGTATCGGACTTCGATTCGCCAGCGGCGCAGGCGATCAAGAACAACTCCGGCAACTACGTCTTCCTGCAACAGAATCCTGAAGAGATCGGCACGATCATGGATCTCTTCAACCTGACGGGGCAGGAGCGCCGATTGCTCTCCAAGGTGCACCGCCGCGATACCTGGGGCGAGGCGTACCTGTGGCAGCCCGAGGGCAAGGGGGGAATCATCCGCCTGGTTCCGGACCCGTTCCTCAGATGGCTGGCCAGCCAGAAGCCGCACGAGCGGGGCGCCAGGGAGAAGCTGAGAGCGGAGATGAACGGCGACCTGATGGGCGCGGTTTCAAAGTTGGCCAGAGAGCATCCCCTGGGCCTGCCGATGCGGCTTGCGGGATAGGAGGATTGGAAGCAATGGGCTGGAAGCGAATCATCGGCAAGTTGTTGCTCATCGGCATTGGAGGCGGTTGTCTGGTGCTGATCATTTTCGTGGGGCTGCCGTGGCTGACGCCGCAGCTTGAAGTGGCGGAGCCGCCGCAGCCTCCCGGAACCGAGGAGCTTGTTGCGCAAGTGCTGAATACACCGCAGACGGAAGGGCCGGATGATGTGGTCGAAGAAGGGGTGATGCCGGCGCCCTCCCCTCTGGTTGCGGTGAGGGAGAACGGGGAAGAAGTGGCGATCGTGTTTCCGGCTGCGGATGGTGCGGCCTCGCAAGAGGAGCCTGTTGCCGCTGCAGAGGTTCCGACTGATGAAGAGGAACAGGAAGAGGCGACCGACCCTGCCGAAGAACTGACGCCGGTCCTGAGTGCCGAGGAAGTGGCCGCGGCGATGGCGTTCCTGGAAGACGGTGGCGAGGAATACACGGGGCCTGTGGCTCTACCCGACGCGCGGCCGGATTCGGAATCGGAGCTGGGGGCTGCGGAAGGGTTCAGGCTCGCAAAAAGGGAGAGGCGGCAGCCTGAAGCCGTCCTGGTCGGCGACTCGCACGGCAGTCACCGCGAAGGGATGCCGCTGCCGCCCCCATCCGCTACGCGCGAAGTGCAGCAGTTTCTGGAGGCGCTGGGCTACGACCCGGGTCCTGTAGACGGTATCTGGGGTGAGCGCACGGCGAGAGCCTGGCGCAGTTATGCTCGCGACACCGACAAACCGGCAGCCGGAATGGAGCTTGCGCAGTCGCAACCTGAGGAGAACGCCGAGCCTCCCTCCACGGTAAGCCCCACACCCTCCGGGGAAACCGTGGAGCCGGAAGGTCCCGGCGCGGGGCAGGCTGGTGAAACCCGCCACACAGCCGGCCTGCCTTCGCAGGAAACCGCGCAACCCGTGGTGGTGCCGGCAACCCTGCGCGGTGTCATGGGGTACCGCATGCCGCTGGTCAGCCGCCAGGGAGTGCCGGATCAGGTCGTATCCGGAGTGCTGATCCCGGCCCACACGACCTTCGTGATACTCAAGTCTGGCTATTGGGAACTGGTCGGGCTTGAACCCGGTGAAGTGGAACGCCTGCGGGAGGCTGATGAACGTGAATCCATGCCTGGAAGTGAAGCGGACAAGCAGCCAGTGAAGCGGGTCTGGAATCCGCTGCGGCTGTTCCGGAAACAGGGACCGCATGCGAACGGTGGTTAAGGAGGTTCCGATACCAATGCGACGCAACACGGTCTGAGGAGCCCGGCCATGAACGGCAGCCAGCCCCCCAGGTCGAAAAGTGGCGGTGAGGACATTTCTCCGGCCCTGGGCCTGGGCATCATGGTATTCGGCGGCCTGGGCTTCTGGTGGTGGCAACTGGGCCACAGGGCCAGGATGGAATGGCTGGAAGGCATCCGCCAAGCAAGCGGCTACGGACCGGTTCCCAAAGACATGGTGGAGCAGATCGAGTGGCTGGTCATGCACCGCATGGACGATCTCTACGGGATGTTCATGCTGTTCGTCCTGGCCGGCACCGCCGGCATTCTGGGAGGTAATGCCAGACGCCGGGCGGAGGCGCTGAGCGGCTTCGGTCTCATGCGCCTCAAGTTCGGGCGCGGACTGCTTCTCCTGTGGCTGGGCCTGGTCGTCTTGTGGATAGCAGCGCCGGTGGCCCTGCCCTTCGGTATTGCCGGGGGTCTGCTGGCCGTGTCTCTGTATGCGGCAATGTACACCATCGGCCGCGGCTGGCGGCGGGTTCACTAGGAAAGGCAACCGATGAAGCGCAGATGGATCACGGCTGTGTTGACCCTGCTGTTCCTCCTAAGTCCGATGCTGTCCTGGGCAGACCTGTTTGACGACGCGGTGGACGCCCTGTCGAACGACAACATAGAGGCAGCCAGCCTGGACAACATGGGCCAGGCGCTCAGGGGCGGACTGGCCGCCGGCTACCCGCAGTACACACCCGGGCCTTCAGTGCTGCACGGCTTCGACATCTCGACCCCTTGCGGCTCGTTTTCCTTCGGTCAGGGCCTGGTCGACAACCTGGCGGGCATGCTCGACCCCGCCGCCGTGATCAGCGGCATCCAGTCCACCGCCACGAACCTGATCGGCGCCGCCATTAGCCAGCTGCCGATGGTGGGGCTGTGCTACGCGGCGCCCACCATGTGCGACATCGTCAAGTACCTGCAGGATTTGGTGAACGAGATCATCCAGTTCAAGGGCCTTTCCTGCTCGCAGGCGGAGACGATGCTGACAGGATTGGGCGGTAAGCTTCGAAGGCAGGTGGAGACGGAATGTGTCGGCAAAGGCCTGAGAAGCGGCCTGACCATCGACCGGGCGCAGGCGGCCTGCCTGGGCAGTACGGCGTCGGGCGTTACGGAACATGCCCCTGCCGGTCATACGGACGGCAACTCCAGGCTGATCGAGGACACCCTGACACGGGCAGACGCCGAACAGGAGATCAAGGACTTTGCCAGCGACCTGCTCGGCGAAGTGGAAATCAGTGGTGACGCTGACGGCGGCATCGACGTGGACATCCAGGCTCCCAGGAAGCGCCTGCACGACGAGTACCAGATCGAGCGCCAGGCGATGTTCAACGAGATCAACGAGAGCGTCAATATCGTAGGCGGCGGCAACCCGCTGCCGCCGGACAAGAGGAAACAGGCGTCGCTGCCGGGAATGGCGATGCCCGACGCCGTGCTGAGGGGCCTGTGGGACATCCAGCAGACAGACCCGGCGGCCTACAACGACTACCTGGGAAAGATGAGCGGCAACTTCGCGATGCTCAAGCTGTCCTGGAAGGTGAACGAAACAAGGGACCTCCTGGAGGAAGGCAAGATCGGCAACACGCAGTTGAGCGAAGCCGAGATGGAAATCATGGAGGCGCGCCTGAACCGTCTGGTGCGCGAGCGCGACCGCTTCATCGGTGAGAAAGAGCTCATGGAGCGCCATGCCTTGCCCATCATGCGAGAGGTCCTGGCGCACCGGCGGGAGCAGCAGGAGCGGGCGGTTGGCGGCGCGCTCGCGGCAGGCGCCGATAACAGCGTGGCGGCCAACCGCTTCGGGCTCCAGTTGCCGATAGGCTACGGCTACTGAGGAGGGACGCCTTGGGAAAGATGCCAAACGGCTGGCTTGTCGGCGCCACTCTGTTGGGCCTGCCGGCGCTTGTCTGGGCGCAGGGGTATGAACTCCTGACGCTGGCGGAGGCGGCGTATCTGTACAGCGGCCTGGAAGTGCAGGAGACGCTGCGGACCTCAAGCTTGCGACAGTTGCCGCAAGTGATCATGGTGTGCTGCACGATGTGGCTGGTGTACCGGCGGGTCACGTCGCCGCGTCCGCAGCCGATTGCGGGCATCGTCGCCTACGTCGTCAGTTGCGGTCTCATCCTGGTTCTCTTCTGGCCGGAGGCGGCGCCGAGATTCCTGAGCGTCCGGGCGCTGGTGCCGGCCGGCGGTGTGACCTCGTACATCGCGGTACAAAACGGCATGACGAACGTGAATGCCAGGTCGTCCGGGCTGGTGCCGCGCCAGCTGCTTTCGGGCACCGCCGGAGCACAGGTTCCGCAGGCCCTGGACCTGATCCTGCGGGCGGTGACGGAGATGCCGCTACTCCTGGGTGACGCCATCTATCCTGGGCTCAATCGGCCGTTCAGCCGCGTTGGGGTGCTCAGTGAATTTGTGGAACAGGTGGAGACGAATCCGCCTGCTTCCCTGCGGCACCGCATGCCGCAGTTTGTGGATGAGTGCTACGGGCCTGCCGTCGAGAGTCTGATGAAGGACAAGCCGGAGCCCACCTTCGAGGAGCGGATGCCTTGGAGCCCGGACCTGTCGACGCACCTGTCGGCCATCGCCGTACAGGGCAGACGCGGAGTGGCTGACGACTTCGGGACGGCCCCGACCCCGACACCGACAACCTGTCAGGCGTTTTACCGGGACATGGAAGAAGAGACGCGGCAGTACCTGCGTAGTCAGCAGACGGCGCAGGGCTCCAACAAGTCGCGGGTGGTGCGCGACAACCTGGGGATCACGGGGAGGGAGCAGGCGCGCATGTTCGTCGCCCGCGAGATGGAGCGCCAGATGGAGACGGTGCAGGGACCCCAGCGTCTGGTCAATGCCAAACGCGCTCTGGACGTCTCATCCGGACTCGCCTCGGCGTTCTCGCAGTTCGACCTGACGGCGCCCTTCAAGTCGGTGGGCAGTCAGTTGGAAAAGCATCTCGACCGCATGTCCAGATTCCTGGGCGTAGGCTCGTTCCTGGTCTACTGGGGTCCCTACCTGGTGGGCATCGCCATCTTCGTCACCCTGTCGTTCTTCCCGGTGGTGCTCCTGTGGTCCCTGTTTCCGGGCCAGCACTTCAAGCCCCTGGTCAACTACTTCCTGCTGCTCATCTTCGTGTG
>CAXXWG010000005.1:0-38929 GCA_963667305.2 Aggregatilineales bacterium
AATTTCGTCGCGGCTGTTCAGTTCGGTGAAGGCCAGCAACATGCAGTCGCGCAGACGGGGGTCTTCGGCCCCAAGATCGTGCCCGCCGATGATGCCGCGTTCGCGCAAGCCGGCATTGATTTCTGCGACCGGGCGCGGACAACGCAGGGCGAATTCGTGGAAAAAGGGCGGCCGGGTGATGATCTGGTAGTCCTCCAGCGCGGCGATTTGCGCGGCGGCGTAGTGCGCCTTGTGCCAGCAAAGTTCAGCCACCTGACGCAGGCCCTGTTTGCCCATCAGGGCCAGATAGACGGCGGCTGCCAGCGCCATCAGGCCCTGGTTGGTGCAGATGTTGCTGCTGGCCTTTTCGCGACGAATGTCCTGCTCGCGCGGTCTCAGGGTCATCACCCAGGCGCGGCGGCCGTCCTCGTCCACCGTCTCGCCGACGATGCGCCCGGCAATTTTGCGCACCAGACGACTGCGCGTGGCGAAAAAGCCCACGTAAGGGCCACCATAGGAAAGCGGAATACCCAGGGGCTGGCCCTCACCGACGACGATGTCGGCGCCCAGTTCGCCCGGACTTTTCAGCAGGCCCAGGGCAATTGGGTTCACAACGAAGACCAGCAGGGCGCCGGCATCGTGCACCCTGCGCGCCAGTCCCTCGAAATCCGCGACGTGACCGATGAAGTCCGGGTAGGCGACGGCCAGCATGGTGGTGTTGTTGTCCAGTTGGCCAACCAGGTCACCCCAGGGTCGCGGCGCTTTCATCGCCGCGAAACAGCAGGTCCCGGCCCTGGTGATAGGTACGGGCGACGTCGCGATACTGCGGGTTGATCCAGGGGCTGAAGAGGATTTTGTTGCGGCGGCCGCGGCCGACGTCGACGGCCATGGAGACGGCCTCTGCGAAGCTGGTGGCGCCGTCATAGTGGCTGGCGTTGGCGGCGTCCATGCCGGTCAGGGCGCAGATCATGCTCTGATATTCGAAAATCGCCTGCAGCGTGCCCTGGCTGAGTTCCGGCTGATATGGCGTGTAGGCGGTGAGGAACTCGCCGCGCAGCAACATGTGGCCCAGGGCCGAGGGGATGTAGTGTTGCCAGGCGCCACCGCCGCGGAAGATGGCGAAGTCCTGACCATGGTCGTTGTCTTCCGAAAGCGCCAGCAACTCCGCCTGCACTTCCAGTTCGCCGAGCGGCTCGGGCAGGCCCAGCGCCGGAAAGCGATAACGCGCGGGCACGGCGCCGAAGAGGTCCTCGACGGCGCTGACGCCGATGGTCGCCAGCATTTGCTGGCGTTCGGTCTCGGTGTGCGGGACGTAGCTCATGGCAGTCTAGCGCGCGTCGCAATGCGCGTCGTAGGCGGCGGCGTCCAGCAGGCCGGACAGTTCATCGGCGTCACTGAGCCGCACGCGCACGAGCCAGGCGGCGCCGTAAGGGTCGGCGTTCGCCAGTTCGGGCTCATCCTCGGCGGCGTTGTTGACCGCCGTGACCGTTCCGCTGACCGGCAAATGCAGGTCCGAGGCCGCCTTGACTGACCTCCACCACGCCAAAGGAGTCTCCCTGGGCGAAACTGTCGCCGACGGCGGGCAGTTCCAGAAAGACGATGTCGTTAAGCTGGTCCTGCGCGTAGTCGGTGATGCCAACGATGCCTTCATCGCCCTCCAGGCGGATCCATTCGTCCGTGTCCTGATACTTCAGGTCCGCCGGCGTCTTCCACTTTCCCATTCCCGCAGCCTCCTGAAAAACAAAGGGACGCACGTTGCTGTGCGCCCCTGTCAGCCAAACACACTTCCAGAGATTTGGGGTCGGTCGCTCCCTGAACCTGAGAGTTTCGTGGCCAGCCCAGCCTGCGGACCACTTGCCCCTTCGGTGGCGCTCGTTGGCGCACTCTCGCGACAGACCTGATCGCCCCGCAGTCTAGCCGAAGCACAGCCCCCTTGCAAGCGCATGCATGCGGGCGTAGGCTGGAACCAGGCAGGGATTCACATGCCGAAGGAGACCCGGGTTATGGCAGACAGGAGAGGCGGGCGCAGAGCCCTGAGACCGGCGTTGCTGGTCGCTCTCGTCGTGAGTCTGTCGATCACCCTTGGGTCGCTGCTCTTCATTGCCTGGCGCCTGGCGAATCCATCCTTCAGCCAGGGTCCGGTGGCGCAGGTGGATTCCGGCTCCTGGTTCGACGGCGCGACGCAGGTGGACCCACCGCGTCAGTTGTCCGATTTCACCTTGCTCGGCACGGACGGCAAAGCAACCGGCCTGGCCGACCTGAAGGGCAGGGCCACGCTGCTGGTCTTTGGCTATACGCGTTGCCCGGACTACTGTCCGCTTACGCTGAAGGACTTCACGCGCGTGAAAGAGGCGCTGGACGAGCGCGCCGTCGGGGTCAACTTTGTGATGGTCAGCGTGGATGGTGAAGTCGATCAGCCGCTGCGACTGCGGGACTGGCTGGCGTCCTTTGATCCAGCCTTCCTGGGCATGACCGGCGCCCGCGAGGAGGTGCGGCGCATCGGCGGGGAGTTCGGGCTTTACCTCGCCAACAGCAGCCAACAGGGCCTGCTGGACCACAGCACTTCCAGTTTTCTCATTGATCAGGATGGCCGGCTACGGACGACCTTTACCGTGGGCACGTCGCCCGCCGTGATCGCGGACTACGTCTCCGACCTGCTCAACTGAAGTCGCGGCATCCGCGCCGACAGGCCGGTCACGACCTCGTAATTGTTGCTGCCAAAGCGGGCCGCCAGCATCTCTGCGCTGATGCAGGCCTTTCCCTGGCGACCCAGCAAGACAACCTCGTCCCCGACCTGCGCCTGCGGGATCGCAGACACGTCGACCGCCGTTTTTTCCATGCTGATGCGACCGATCACCGGAGCGACCTGGCCGCGCAGCAACACGCTGCGAGGCTCGTGCGGCTCGCGCCGGAAACCGTGCTCATAGCCCACCGGCAGGACCGCCATTCGCGTCGCGCAGGTCGCGGTCCAGGTCCGGCCATAACCCACGCTGTGACCGGCGGACAGGTCCTTCAGTTGAATGATTTGCGTTTTCCAGGCCAGCGCAGGGCGGAAGCCCGGCGGCAGCGGGGCCGACTCTGAAGGTGAGAGGCCATAAAGGGCAATGCCGGGCCGCACCAGGTCCAGATGGCTCTCGGGCAAGTTGAGCGTCGCCGCCGAGTTGGCGCTGTGAAGGGTGGGAAATCTTGCCCCGCGCCGGCGCATGGCATGCACGGCGGCCAGAAAGCGCCGCAACTGTTCCCTCGTCCAGTCGATGTCTTCGTCCGCCAGTGCGAAATGGGTGTAGCAGCCCTCCAGTTGCAGCCATGGCATTTGTGCAAGCTGCTCCTGCAAGGCCGGCGCGTCGGCTACCAGGGCGCCCATCCGTCCCATGCCGCTGTCGAGCTTGACGTGCGCCTTAAGTCTGCGCCCTGCCTTGCGGGCCTGCCGGTCGCAGGCGCGGGCTTGCGCCGCGTCGAAAATGGTGAGGGTCAGATCGTGATTGAGCGCCGTCGGCAGCGCCGAAGGTGGCACGAAGGAAAGCACCAGGATCGGCGCGTCGATGCCTGCGTCGCGCAGTTCCAGCGCTTCCGCCAGGCTGGCAACGCCCAGGGCCGCTGCGCCGGCGGCGAGAACGCTGCGGGCCGTGGCGCGGGCGCCGTGTCCGTAGGCGTCCGCCTTGATGACCGCCATCAGGCGCGTTTGCGGCCCGGTCAGGCCGCGCAGCAGACGCAGGTTGTGGCCAATGGCCGCCTGATCGATTTCCAGCCAGGTGGTCGTGCCTGGGGGAAGCGCGGCGGAAGGTAAAGGCATGGCGGCAGTGTAGCGATGGCATGTACACGCTGCCAGCGGCGCAGGGCGAGTACCGGGCAACTGCTATAATTGCGCCGCCAGCAATCGCCGGAAACGTATGACAGCAGCATTCGAGATCATCGCCAGCCAGGGCCGGGCCAGGGCCGGCATCTTCCAAACCGCCCACGGCCCGTTGGCCACGCCCGTGTTTGCGCCGGTGGGGACTGCCGGGTCGGTGAAGGCGGTGTTCCCGCGCGACCTCAAGACGGCGGGCGTGAGTCTGGTGCTGGCCAACACCTACCATCTGCATCTGCGGCCGGGCGACGAACTGGTGCGGGAACTGGGCGGCCTGCATCGTTTCATGAACTGGCAGGGGCCCATCCTGACCGACTCAGGCGGGTATCAGGTCTTCAGTCTGCAGCACATCAACCGCATAGATGACGAGGGCGTCAGCTTTCGCAGCCACATTGATGGCAGTCACCTGCGATTCACACCGGAAAAAGTGATCGAAATTCAGCAGAATCTTGGTGCGGACATCATCATGTGCTTCGATGAATGCCCGCCGCCGCGCGAGCGCGAACGCGTGGAAGGCGCGGTGCGCCGGACCGCGGCCTGGGCGCGACGGTGCCGCGAAGCCCATCCGGATGATGGCAGTCAGGTGTTGTTCGGCATCGTGCAGGGCGGCGTCTACGGTGATTTGCGCGAATGCTCCGCACGGACCATGCAGGAAATCGGGTTCGCGGGCTATGCCCTGGGCGGGCTCTCCGTCGGCGAATCGCGCACGGACATGTTGGAGGCGCTGGCGCTATCGGCGCCCATGTTGCCCGACGAGCGGCCGCGTTATTTGATGGGCGTGGGCGAACCGGACGACCTGGTCGAGGGAGTCTGGCAAGGGATCGACATCTTTGATTGCGTTATCCCGACGCGCCTGGCGCGGCACGGGGCCGCCTTTACCGCGACAGGCCGCATCAACGTCGGCCGACTCGATTTTGCGCGCGACGAACGCCCACTGGATACAGACTGCGACTGCCCGGCCTGCCGCGAGTACTCACGCGCCAGCCTGCGTCATCTGATCAAGTCGCGGGAAATCCTTGGTTACATGTTGCTCAGTTTGCACAACATCCACTTTCTCGTCGGCCTGGTGCAAGCCATGCGCAAGGCAATTGTGGCGGGCGAGTTTCCCACCTGGCGCGAGGCCTTCCACCGCCGCTGGTCGCGCGCCGACAGGGGTCGGACTGCGCGCAGCTGACAGGATCGGTCATTTCACCAGCCAGTTCAGGAAGGGCGTTGCGGGTTTCGGCGGGGCCGCGATCAGCAAGGCATTCCAACGCGCCCGGTCAGGGCGCCTGGTCGCCGAGGGTCACGTTGTCGAAGAGGTCGCGTTCATCAATGCGCCTGTGCGCGGCCGGCGGCTGGATGCGGGTATAGCTGACGTGGGAGTGAAGCAGAAGGCGCAGCCAGCGGGGCGTGCGATTGCGGCGTCCGCCCAGTTGACTGGCATGGCAGCGACTGGCCGCGTCCCAGATTTCCGACCATTGACGCACGTTGATGCGCACGTTCGGCTTTTCGATGTTTTCCAGAATCGCCAGCATGTCAACGTCCCTGTTGCGGCCCATGGCGCGCGGGTCCTGGCGGCGCAGGCGCGTCATCAGGATGCCGAATCGCAGCAACAGGGTTGGCGAGGAACTGTAATAAAGTTTCTGCGCTTGCCAGAGGGACTGGCCGTTGGTCTGATAGTCGGCATCGCCGGCCAGGCTGAAGGCGTCGGTGGTGGCGCGCTGGATGGCGATGTGGTCCGGGTGACCGTAGCCGCCGTAACGATTGTGGGTCAGGATGACCTGCGGCCGGATTTCGCGTATCACCTCGACGACGCGGCGCGCCAATTCCTCGCGCGGGGCCTGCCACGAGCAATCGGGATGGTTGTTGGTCTCGGCCCCCATCATGCCGCTGTCGCGGTAGCCCAGCAGGAAGATCTCGCGAAAGCCCAGCATCTGTTTGGCGCATTCGAGTTCCGCCAGACGCACTGCCTTTTTCGACCCGTGCCTTTCCACGAAAGATTCGTCCATGGTGCCCACGTCGCCATTGGTGGACACGATGGCGTAGACCTCCGCGCCTTCCGACACGTACTTTGCCACGAGACCGCCGTAACCGAAGGTTTCATCGTCGGGGTGGGCGACAGAGATCAGCAGGCGTCGATCAGACATGGCATTCCTCCAGACACAGGCGGAGGAGTATAGCCCGTCCGGCGCGGATTTCCCTGTGCAATGTGGGCCGGCAACATTTATACTGCCGGCGGACCACGTCCGACCCTGGAGACCGCCTGCATGAGTCCGGCCCGGCTGCTTTTCGTTTTCCTGACCCTGTTGGTCGTTGCGCCGGCGGGGGCCAGGGAACTGAATCAGGAGGCTGTCGGTGTCGGGGTGCAGGCGAGCGGACCCGAACAGTACCCCCTGAACTACAATTCCCTGACAGGCCTGCCTTACCCGGATGAGGAGGCCATGGACCGACGCAATCTGATCGTGAAAATTTCCAACTTTCCGCCGATTGTGCGGCCGCAAGCGGGGGTGAACCAGGCCGATCTGGTGTTTGAGGTTGAATCCGAGAGCGGGATTACCCGCTTTGCCGCCATATATCGCAGTCAATCGCCGCGGCACGTGGGCTCGGTGCGCAGCGCGCGCTTGCTGGACCTGGAACTGATGACAATGTACAGCAGTTTTCTCGCCTATTCCGGCACCAGTATTCCAATTCAGCGCGTCATCTGGAGTTCGCAACATGCCGGGCATGCCTTTTCGCCGCTGACGGGCAACAATTGTGAAGATGCCGGCTTTTGCCGTTTTGAACAATTTGGCGTCGGCTACGAACACACCCTCTACCTGGATACGGAGCAACTTTATCGCCTGGCCACGGCCTACGGCATCAACCAGGGTTACAAGGCGCGCGGATTCGCTTTCGACGAGCGACCAGATATCGGTGGACAGGCGCTGGCCGAAGTCGGCATCAACTGGTGGGGCGAGGGCAACGCCTTGTGGCAATACGACGCTGGCCAGGGTCGCTGGCTTCGTTATTCGGACGGCGTGGCCCACTACGATGCGCACGACGGCGTGCAACTGTGGGCGGACAACCTGGTCGTGCTGCAGGTGCCCCACGCCCGACGGCCGGACCTTTTCGCTCCCGGTGCGGTAGATGAATCGCTGGAAGTGCAACTGTGGGGCTCCGGGCCGGCGTTGGTGATGCGTGACGGCCGCTGGTACAGTGGTTACTGGACGCGTTTCAGTCAGGCCATTACCGTGGCCTTGCAGCTCAATCACACGGGCAGTGAAAAGCCGATCCGGCTGAAGCCCGGCCGCAGCTGGGTCTCGATTGTGCGCAGCCTGCGCGACGTGACGCTTTCCGGGCATTTGACGGATATCGTCGCCCTGGCGGAAACCGTGCCGGCCAGAGGCTGAACCAGGACACCGTCGCTAGTGGCCGGCGTGTTTTACGTCCGCACCGGAGCCGCCCCGCAAAAAGCCGAAATCCACACCCTGGTCCGCCTGTTCCACGTGCTCAACGTAGAGTTTGGCGTAGCCACGTATGGTTTCGGCCGGGCGCGGCTGCCAGACTTGACGTCGGCGCTGCAATTCATCGTCGCTGACCAGCAGTTGCAGGCGACGGGCAGGGACGTCGAGTTCGATTTCATCGCCGTTGCGCACCAGAGCGAGCGCGCTGCCCAGCGCAGACTCCGGCGCGACGTGTAACACGACCGCGCCAAAGGCCGTGCCGCTCATGCGGCCGTCCGAAATCCGCACCATGTCCTCGACGCCCCGCAACAGAAGTTTTTTCGGCAGGTTGAAGTTGCCGACTTCGGGCATGCCGGGGAATCCCTTCGGGCCCACCTGCTTGAGCACCAGCACGCTGTCCGGCGAAACGTCGAGGTCGGGGTCATCGATGCGACGATGGTAGTCGTCGATGTCCTCAAAGACGACCGCCGCGCCGCGGTGTTGCTGCAGGTCAGGCGAGGCCGCCGAGGGTTTGATTACGGCGCCATCGGGGCAGAGGTTGCCGCGCAAAATGCTTAGCCCGGCCGCGCGCTGGAAAGGCTCGTCCACGTCGGCGATGACCTCGCGATTGTAGTTTTCCGAGTCCGCTGTGTTTTGCGCCAGCGTGCCGCCATTGACCGTCGGGGCATCCATGTGCAGCAATTCCTTCATCTGCCTGATCACCGCCGGCAAACCGCCGGCGTAGAAGAAATCTTCCATCAGATAGTCGCCGGAAGGCATCAGATTGACCAGCAGGGGCATCTGGCTGCCAAGGCGATCGAAATCGTCCAGTTCCAGCGGCAGCCCCAGACGCCCGGCGATGGCCAGCAGGTGCAACACGAAATTGGTGGAACCGCCGACGGCGGCGTTGACGCGAATGGCGTTTTCCAGCGCCGTCCGCGTCACAATCTGCGACATGCGCAGGTCTTCGCGCACCATTTCGACGATACGCCGGCCGGAAAGGTGCGCCACGCGCCGGCGGCGCGAGTCGGCGGCGGGGATGGCGGCGGCGCCAGGCAGGGTCAGACCGAGCGCTTCCACCATGCAGGCCATGGTGGAGGCGGTACCCATGGTCATGCAATGGCCGTCGCTGCGTGACATGCAGCTTTCGGCCTCCTGATAGTCCTCGACGCTGATACGACCGACGCGCAGGTCGTCACTGAGTCGCCAGACGTCGGTGCCGGAACCGATGTCGCGGCCGCGGAACTTGCCGTTGAGCATGGGGCCGCCATTGACGACGATGGTCGGCAAATCGACGCTGGCGGCGCCCATCAGGCAGGCCGGCGTGGTCTTGTCGCAGCCGGTGAGCAGCACCACGCCATCCAGCGGATTGGCGCGGATGGTCTCCTCAATCTCCATGCTGGCGAGATTGCGGTAGAGCATGGTTGTGGGGCGCATCAGGGACTCGCCGAGCGACATGGCCGGGAATTCCAGGGGCAGGCCGCCCGCCTCGTAGACGCCACGCCGCACAAACTCGGCCAGCACTCGAAAGTGGCCGTTGCAGGGCGTCAGTTCCGACCAGGTGTTGCAGATGCCGATTATCGGGCGGCCGTCGAATACATGGTCGGGCAGGCCCTGATTCTTGAGCCAGCTGCGCCCGACGAAACCGGGCTTGTCCTCATCGGCGAACCAGCGGCGGCTGCGCAATTCGGTCACAGGGATTTCTCCATTTGGGTGAATGAAGAGCAGTTCAGTCGTCGGCGGTCAGGATATGGGTGACGACGGTTGCGCCGGTGCCGCCGATGTTCTGCGCCATGCCGATGGCCGCCCCCGGCACCTGGCCCGCGCCCGCATCGCCGCGCAACTGGGTGGCAAGATCGACCATTTCATAGACGCCGGTCGCGCCGACGGGGTGTCCGCGCCCCTTGAGGCCGCCCAGGGAGCAGACGGGAATGCGACCCTGCCGCGCAATTTCACCATCTGCGGCCAGTTGCGTGGCCCGGCCCGATTCAGCGAAGCCGGCCGCTTCCAGGCTCAACGCCGCCATGATGGAGAAGGCATCGTGCAACTCAAAGACGTCAATGTCACCCGGCCCGAGGCCGGCCTGGTCATAGGCCCGCTGCGCGCTCAGCCGGGCGGCGTAGAGGTCAATCGGGTTTTCGCGACTGGCGAGATCGACGCTGTCGGTGGCGCAGGCGCTGGCCAGCACACGCAGCGGCGCCCGACCAGAGGCGCGCGCCAGTTCGGCCGGGCCGAGTACCAGGGCAGCCGCGCCGTCGGCGACGGGGGAACTGTCAAAGAGGTTGACAGGGTCCGAAATGACCGGCGCGCGCCGCCAGGTCTCCATGGAGATAGCGCGGCGAAACATGGCATTGGGGTTGTGCACGGCATTGGCGTGGGCATTGAGGCTGAAGGGCGCAAAGGCCTCGTGGGCGATGCCGTGTTGGTGCATGTAGCGGCGCATGATGAGGGCGTTGAGGGCGACGAAGGTGGCGCCGTGGGCGCTTTCGAAATCGGCGTCGGCGGCGGTGGCCAGGGCCGTGGTCACCGGGCTGCTGGTGGCATCCGTCATTTTCTCCACGCCGCAGACGGCGACCAGGTCCAGCATGCCGCTGGCGATGGCGCGTACACCCGCCTGAATCGCGACCCCGCCGGAGGCGCAGGCGGCCTCCACTGTGGTCGCCTCCAGCCCGCGCCAGCCGACGTGACTGGCGATCAGTGCGCCCAGCTGGGTCTGGTTGCTTATTCGCGCCGCCAGCATGTTGGCGACGAAAAGCGCCTGGGGCAGGCCGACGCCGGCATCGGTCACGGCGGCCTGCAGGGCGTCCGCCGCAAGGTCGCGCAAACTTCGTTCCCACCACTCCCCGACGGGCGTCTGGCCAACGCCGAGGACAAACACGTCGCGCATGGTTTCTGCTCCGGGAGCGAGAACCCTGGCGGCACTATAGCATGGCGACGCTCTCAATTCCTGTCCACTTGAGGGCCGACAAGGGCAGGGAGAAGGCGGGCTTCGGCGCTTGTCAGTCCGGCGCGGCGCCCGTAGAATTGATGGCCCGAAGGAAGGACTACGGAGTTGGCATGGCGCTGGACAAGATTGTGGTGCGTGGCGCGCGCGAACACAATCTCAAGGACATCGACGTCGATATCCCGCGCAACAGTCTGGTCGTCATCACCGGGCTCTCAGGCTCGGGCAAGTCCTCGCTGGCCTTTGACACCATCTTTGCCGAGGGCCAGCGGCGCTACGTAGAGAGCTTGAGCGCCTATGCGCGGCAGTTTCTGGGGCAGATGGAAAAGCCGGACGTCGACCAGATCGAGGGGCTGAGCCCGGCGGTCTCAATCGACCAGCGCGGCGTCAGCCAGAATCCACGCTCCACTGTGGGTACGGTCACCGAGATTTACGACTATTTGCGCCTGCTCTTTGCCCGGATTGGCGTGCCGCATTGTCCGGTCTGCGGCGACGAGGTGATGGCGCAAAGCGCCCAGCAGATCGTGGATGCCGTGCTGGCGCTGCCGGCCGGCACGCGGGCGCAGTTTTTGGCGCCGGTGATTCAGAACCGCAAGGGGCAGCACGAACGCGTCCTTGAGGAAATCGGCCGGGCCGGCTTTCAGCGTGTGCGAGTCAACGGCGAATTGCGCGAACTGGAAGAGGACATCGCGCTCGACCGCTACAAGATTCACAACATCGAGATCGTTGTAGACCGCCTGATTATCCGCCACCATGACGACCCGGGCACGGAGGACGCGCGTGGCTTCGTCACGCGGGTGACGGACTCCATTGAGACCGCGCTGGAGCTGGGCAAGGGCCTCATCGTCATCAACGACGTCACGGACGCGGAGCAACCGAGGGACATCCTGTTCAGCGAGCATCTGGCCTGCGTCAACGGCCATGGCAGCCTGCCGGAACTTGAGCCGCGCCTGTTCAGCTTCAACACGCCCAAAGGGGCCTGCCCGGACTGTCAGGGCCTGGGTTTCCGGCTGGAGATCGACCCGGCCAATCTGGTGACGAACCCGGAGCTGGGGATTTCCGAAGGGGCCATCGATGCCAACGGCTGGAATCTGACCGAATCTTCCGGCTGGACCCAGGGGATGATGAAGGCCCTCGCGCGGGAAATGGACTTTGACCTGCGCACGCCCTGGCGCGACCTGACGGAAAAGCAGCAACACGCCGTCATGTACGGACTCGGCAAGCGCCGTCTGGAAGTGCAGTATCGCAACAGTCAGGGCCAGACGCGCAGCTGGACCACAAGCTTTGAGGGAATCGTCAACAACCTCAATCGTCGCTATCGCGAGACGGCGTCGGACTTCATTCGTGATCGCATTGAGGATTGCATGGTGCGCACGCCCTGCCCGACCTGCGCGGGCCAGCGGCTGCGACCGGAAGCGCTGGCGGTCACAATCGCCGGCAAGTCGATCCACCATTCGACCTCCATGACGGTCAGGGCGCTGCTCGACTGGGTGCAGGTCCTGCGCGGCGAACAGGCGTCGCAGAATGGCAGTGTTCTCAGCGAGCGGGACCGCTATGTGGCGCGCCAGGTATTGAACGAAATCGGCGCGCGCGCCCGCTTCCTCAATGACGTGGGGTTGGACTACCTGACGCTTTCGCGCTTCGCCGGTTCGCTGAGCGGAGGCGAGGCGCAACGCATCCGCCTGGCGACGCAAATTGGCAGCCGACTGACCGGCGTGCTCTACGTGCTGGACGAACCCTCAATTGGGTTGCACCAGCGCGACAACGCCCGTCTGATCGAAACGCTCAAGGGCATGCGCGACCTCGGCAACACCTTGCTGGTGGTCGAGCATGACGAGGAGACCATGCGCTCCGCGGACTGGCTGATCGATCTCGGGCCGGGCGCCGGCGAACGCGGGGGCCACGTGGTCGCTGAAGGTCCACCGGAGGAAGTGGAGCGGGTCGAGGACAGCCTTACCGGCGCCTACCTGGCGGGTCGCCTGCGCATTGACGTGCCGCAAGCGCGTCGCCCCGGAAGCGGCCAGGAACTGATCATGCGCGGCGCCAGCGAGAACAACCTCAAGCGTATCGACGTGCGTTTGCCGCTGGGTACCCTGATCTGCATCACCGGCGTCAGCGGCAGCGGCAAGAGCACGCTGATGATCGACACCCTGTACCGGCAACTGGCGCGACGGATCAACAACAGTCGGGAACGACCTGGCGCGCTGACGGCGCTGGACGGCGTGGAGCACGTCGACAAGATCATCAACATCGACCAGAGTCCCATCGGTCGCACGCCGCGCAGCAATCCGGGCACCTACACCAAAATGTTTGACAGCATTCGTCAACTTTTCGCCGAGTTGCCGGAAAGCAGGATCCGTGGCTACATGCCCGGTCGCTTCAGCTTTAACGTCAAGGGCGGCCGCTGCGAGAATTGCCAGGGTCAGGGGCAATTGCAGATCGAGATGCAGTTCCTGCCCGACATCTACGTCATGTGCGAGGTGTGCCAGGGCGCGCGTTACAACCGCGAGACCCTGCAGGTCCGCTATCGCGGCAAGAGCATCGCTGACGTGCTGGACATGACGGTCAGCGAGGGGCTGGAATTCTTCGCCAACATCCCCTCAATTTTCAACAAGCTGAAGACCCTGGACGCCGTCGGCCTGGGCTACATTCGCGTCGGCCAGCCGGCCACCACGCTCAGCGGCGGCGAGGCGCAGCGCGTCAAACTCAGTCGGGAACTGGCGAAGCGCGCCACCGGCCAGACGCTCTACATCCTCGACGAACCTTCCACCGGTCTGCATGCCGCCGACGTCAAGCGCCTGATCGCCGTATTGCAACAACTGGTCGACAACGGCAACACGGTGCTGGTCATCGAGCACAACCTGGACATTATCAAGGTGGCGGACTGGATCGTCGACCTGGGGCCGGAAGGCGGCGACGCCGGCGGCGAGGTCATCGCCACGGGCACGCCCGAGCAGGTCGCCCTGCAGGAAAACAGCTACACCGGTCTGTGGCTGCGGCCGGTGCTGGCCCGTCCCGAGGCCTTGCCGGAACCGGCCTGAAATCCGGAGGAGGCAGCATGCTACGTAAGCTGAACGCCACTCAGGTGGAGCGCGCGCTACGCGAGGAACAGCCGGGCCCTCCCTTTCCGCCGGCGGCGGATCGTGACGCCTGGGAAGCCGTCAGGGCCGGGCTGGGTGAAGAGGAGTGCAGGCGCATCATCGCACGGGGAGAAGAGGCGGCCCGCGCCGACATTCCGGCCTTGCCGGCCACACTTTTCCTGGAATTCCGGCGCATCGGTGAGCGCAACGCCTACAGTGACAACTGGGGCCAACGTCGCGCGGCGCTGAACTGGATGACGCTGGCGGAATGCCTTGAGTACGAGGGTCGCTTTCTCGACCCGCTGCTTGACACGGCCTGGGCCATCTGTGAAGAGAGCACTTGGGCCATTTCGGCGCACCAGCGCGAGTTGACGGACATGGAACGGCCTCACATCGACCTGATGGCCGCGATGACCGGCGCCTATCTGGCCGAGTTTGATGGGTTGCTGGGCGCAGAACTGGAACCCGCCCTGGGTCTGCGCATTCGCCACGAAATGGAGCGACGCCTGTTCACACCCTGGCTGCAGCGCCATGACTTTTTCTGGATGTACAGCAGGGAAGAGCGAACGGTCAACAACTGGAACGGGGTCTGCAACGGCAACCTGCTGACGGCGGCCTTTCACCTGGAGCCGGACCCGGCGCGTCTGGCGGAGATGGTCGTCCGCGCGGCGCACTCAATGGCGGACTTCATCGATGGCTTCGAGTGCGACGGCGGCTCGACCGAGGGCGTGTCCTGCTGGGGCTTCGGTTTCGGCAATTTCATCATGGCGGCGGCGCTGCTGGAACAAAAGACCAATGGGCGCCTCAGCTTTCTGGGCGACCTGCAGCGCATGCGGGACATTGCCCGCTTTCCGCTGCGCACCCTGGTCAGTCCGGGTGTCTGGGCGGAGATTTCGGACATTCACCCCGGCATGGCCTGTCCGCTGTGGCTGATCGACTGGCTGGCGCAGCGGCTCGACTTACCGGATTTGCATGCCCTGGCGCGCGAGCATTTGCGTCTGGGGCTGGACTGGCGCGAAGCGCCGCTGACCTGGGACCTGCGCAGTCTGCTGTGGCGCGCCGCACAGCCGGATGCCAGGGACGATGAACGCTTTGTGCCCGCGAGTCACGACTTCTACAGCGGCATGCACTGGATGTTCGCGCGCAGGGACCCGAGGGACGAAGATGCATTGGTGCTGGTCGCCAGGGGCGGCCACAACGGCGAAATGCACAACCAGAACGACCTCGGCTCCATCATCGTACATCTGGGGGGCGAGTCGCTGATTGCCGATCCGGGTCGGGGACGCTTCAGCCGTGAGTACTTCGGTGCGGGGCGCTACGACTTGCTGGTCAACCAGTCCTTCGGTCATTCCTGTCCGGTGCCCAACGGGCAGATGCAGGGGCCGACAAGCCATGTTCGTCATGGCGATGCAAGAATCGCTGCGAGCTATCGCGCCCGCTTGCTGGAACATCGCGCTGACGAGGCACAGGACCTGCTCAGGCTGGAGCTTGCCGCTGCATGGGACGATTCCGCAGACCTGGAGTCGCTGGTGCGGACGGCAAGTATGCAGCGAGACTGTCCGGCGGGGCGCATTGAACTGCTGGACGAGGTGCGCTTTGCCAGCGGTCCGGGCATGCTGGAGAGTGTACTGATCACCTTCGGCGAGGTCGAGGAAGGCGAGGGCCAGGTCATCATTCGCGGCCAAAGGGCGGCCCTGCGGGTGAATTACGACCACGAGACCCTTCAGCTGCGAACAGAGTTGGTGCCGCAAGTGGCGCTTTTCGAAGAGAAACGTGACCTGCGGCGCGTCATTTTTTCATTCCGCGAGCCCCGTCAGACGGGCCGCATCCGTCTGGACATTTGTCCGCAGCCCGTTTCGGAAGGCGCGTAGTTACAGGCCGGCCATTCCTGCCCTTTTGCAATACCCGGTCATTAAGGGTATACATTTGGGTGCAAGCGACAGGTGTCGAATGGCCCCTGGCCGGGGAGGTGGCGGTAGAGAAAATGTGTATGGCGGGCCTGGAAGTTGCTTCCGGCCCGGGAACCAGTCAGAAGGATGAGAGGTTGAGTTTTTATGAGTGAGAAACATGCGCTTGATCGTAGACAGTTCCTGAAAGCCAGCGCCGGTGCTGCGGCTGCGGCTGTGGCGGCAACGCCATTGCTCCAGACCGTACCGGCGGTCGCCCAGGACATGATGTATTCCCAGGCGCCGATGCTGGATGACATGGGCCTGCCGCCGGTGGAGGAGCGCCTGCCCTCCAACCCGCGGGTTATTCCTGTTTTCGAGGAGATCGGCGAGTATGGCGGGACCTGGCGCCGCGGCTACAAGGGGCGCGCAGACATGCAGGGGCCGGCCAAGCTGTTCTACGCCTTCGGCCTGCACTTCCAGTACACGCCGGAGCTGGACAACGTAGTTATCGTGCCCGGCCTCTATGACGAATGGTCGCAGAACGAGGACGCCACCGAGTACACCTTCCACATTCGCGAGGGCATGAAGTGGTCGGACGGCCATCCCTTCACGACGACCGACGTGCAGTTCTGGTATGAGTACTATCAGAACGGCGAACTGGGCGCCACGCGCGCCGTGCTGAACGTGGGCGACCAAAACCTGGATCTGGAGATCGTGGATGACCAGACCTTTGTCTGCCGTCTCGGTGCGCCCAGTCCCCTGCTGCCTTTCAAGGTGGCGCGCGACGACACCGAGGGCCAGCATGGCGGGCCGACCATGGCCGCGCCAACCCATTACCTTACCCAGTTCGTCGAGGGCCATGAAAACGCCAACCAGGAGATGATTGACGCGGCGATGGCGGCGAACGAAGTCCCCACCTGGCAGGAACTCTTTGGCACCGGCGGCACGCCGCGCGGCCCGATCGCCTGGTGGGCCACCAACCCGGACGTGCCCGTCATGCATGCCTGGTGGATGGAAAAGCCCCTGCCTTTCAACGATCCGATCGTGTTGGTGCGCAATCCCTACTTCTACTCTGTGGATGAGACGGGCCAGCAATTGCCTTACGTCGATCGCATCGAACACAAGCTCTTCGAGGACAACGCCGTCTTCGACCTGTGGATCGCCCAGGGCGAAATCGACATGCAGGTTCGTCATGTCAACGCCGGCAACTTCACGCTTTACAAGGAGCAGGAAGAGGCGGGCGATTACCGCGTACTAATCTGGAGGGGGGCGACAACCAACGCCTACCATCCCAACACCAGCAGCGACGATCCGCGCAAGCGCGCCATTTTCAGCGACCCGCGTTTCCGCGAGGCCCTGTCGATTGCGATCGACCGGGTTGCCATCAACGAACTGGTCTACGATGGTCTGCTGGAACCGCGCCAGGGCAGCCCGGTCTCGGGCTCGCCGGACTTCAGCGCCGAACTGGAGCAACGCTGGACGGAACACGACCCCGAGAAGGCCATGGCCTTGCTTGATGACATGGGCATGGCGATGGGCGGGGACGGATTCCGCACAGCCCCGGACGGCGATCCGATCAGTTTCCAGTTGCTGCACTCGCAGGTGGGCAATCAGACATGGCTGGACGAAATCAGCCAGGTCCTCGGTTACTGGCGTGCGATTGGTCTCAATGTCATTGAAGACGGCGTCGAGCGCTCGCTTTATCAGGAACGCGCGGCCAACAACCAGGTGGATATCGGCACCTGGGACGTCGACCGCAGCCTGATTATTCAGGCCGATCCGCGCTCCTACATCGGCGATTCGCCGCAGCAGGTCTGGGCGCCGAAATACAATCGTTGGCGGACAGGCGGCGCCAACAGCGAGGAACCGCCGGAGGACCATCCCATTCGCCGCATCTGGGCGATCTGGGACCAGGTCACCGTCGAGCCAGACGCCGAAAGGCGTTCCGCGCTGATGCAGGAACTCATGGGCGTGCACGCCGAAGCGCCCCTGGCCATCGGCACCGTCGGCGAGGCGCCGCAGCCGGTGATCGTCAGCAACAGCATGCACAACGTGCCCAACGACATCGTCGACGACACGTCGTTGCGTAACGTCCGCGTCGCTTATCCGGAGCAGTTCTTCTTCAAATCTTCGATGTGAGCGGGCGCGCCGTATGATCTTCCATGCCGGGGCAGGGTTTCGACCCTGCCCCGGTTCTTTTGTATCTTATAGGTAAGGGGAGGAGCCGTGGATATTCCCCACAGGGTGCGCACCCTGACCCGCGGGCCGCGACATCATTTCTTTGGCTACTACAGCGTGCCCCTCTGGAATCCGGCGGAAACGCATCTGCTTTGCATTGAAAGCGGGTTTCAGGACCACCTGCCGCTGCCGGGCGAACGGGGCGTCATCGGTCTGGCGGACGCGGAAACGGGCGAATTCAGACCCGTCACCACCACTGACGCCTGGAACCTGCAGCAGGGCACCTGGCTCTACTGGAACCCGGCGGCGCCGGGCCGCGAAATCGTCCACAACGACCGCGTGGGCGGTCGCCTGGTCACCGTGGTGCATGACATTGAAAGCGGGGAACGACGGTTTCTGCCGCGCCCCATAAACGCGCTCGCTCGCGACGGACGCCATGCGCTTTGTCTGGACTATGGCCGTATGGGCCGGCTGCGCAAGGTCGTGGGCTACCAGGGCGCGGAGGACCCTTACCCGGAGGATCCGCATCCGAAAAGGGACGGCATCTTCCGCCTCGACATGCAGAGCGGCGAGGTGACGCTGCTCTATTCGATTTATGAGGTGTGGGAACAGCTGGTCGAGCGGCACCCGGCGCTGCGCGAACGGCACATGTGGTTCAACCACACCACCATCAATCCCTCCGGCACGCGTTTCTACTTTCTGGCGCGGGCCTGGGCCGGCGGGGTGGAGAACACGCAACTGCAGAGCGCGCTCTACACCGGCGCCATGGACGGCGGCGACCTGCGCTGCCTGATTGACTTTGGCGGCTTCGTGTCGCATCTGGACTGGCGCGACGACGAGAGCATGGCCGTGACCTGTACCACGACTCAGCCGCAGGAAAGGGGCTCGCGGCAACACTTCATGCTGGCGGACAAGGAAGGGGCGGCGCTGCGGCCGATGGGTGGCGGCGTGCTGGACTTCGACGGGCACATGACCTTTTCGCCCGACGGTCGCTGGATGGTGACGGACCGCAACCAGCGCGAGACCCTCGAAAAGCAACTGCTGCTGGTGCGTATGGAAGATGAGGCGGTGCAGGTGTTGCACCACTTTGACATGCAGCGACTTTCATGGTTGACGGGCGATCTGCGTTGCGACCTGCATCCGCGCTGGAATCGCAGCGGGACGCAGGTCTGCGTGGACGCCATCGCGGCCGACGGCACGCGGCAACTGCACGTCGTCGATCTGGAGTTGTAAGGGGCATGGGCGTCGGCAAGCGGTTTCGCGATGAGCAACTCCGCTATGAGGACCCGCTCAGCGGGCGCGAAATCACCTGCCTGACAAACTGGCTGGGGCATTCCTGGCAGTTTTACTTCACGCATCCCTGCTGGATTGACGACGGTCGCGCCTTTCTGTTCCACTCCGGGCGCGACAATGCCAGCAACTATTTTCGCTATGAACTGGCGACGGCACACCTTCCACGCTGCAGGCGAGCCTGGGCAACCAGGTTGTCAGCTGGCCCTGCATCCTGTTGCATCCGCGGGAGGACGAGGGTTGGGGGCAGCCGCGCATCCTGGCCTATCACGGCAGCAGTTTCAACGGGCAGCGCACGCATCCGCACGCGCACATCACGCCGGACGGAAAGCAGGTGCTGTTCACGACAAACCGCAGAAGTTACATGAGCGAGTATTCGAATATCCACATCGTGCCGATCGGCGACCTTCAGGATTTGCCTTTGCTGGACGTCGACACGGGCGTTCGCGTGCGAGGCATTTGAACGGGGCTGGCCCACTCGCCCTGTCAGCAATCTCCGGGCTTGAGTGGAGGCCATCACGGCAAGAGTCTCGAAACAGGTACAAGGCGAGCAACTGAAACTGGAGTGAACAATGGGTGTTGGCAAGCAGTTTAAGGACAAACAGGTCAGATTTCAGGACCGCCTCAGCGGGCGCGAGATCACGCGACTGACCGACTGGCTGGGGCACTCCTGGCAATTCTATTTCACGCATCCCTGCTGGATCGACGGGGGTCGGGCCTTTCTCTTTCATTCCGAGCGCGACAACGCCGGCAACTATTTTCGTTACGAACTGGCGACGGGCGACATCGTCCAGCTGACGGACAACCAGCTCCATGCCTTCCAACCTGCAGGAAGTGCTGGTCGATCCTTTCAACGAGGCGCATCCGGGCATCACCCTGGAGATCCTGCCGCAGGAGAACCTCAACGAGACCCTGCGGGTCGCCATCCAGGGCGATGAGGCGCCGGACATCCTGCAGACGCCTGGCGCCAATTTTATCTCCGAATTCGTGGAGGCGGGCCTGGTGCTGCCGCTGGACGAGGTCGCCGCCGAACTGGGCTGGCAGGACAAGCTGCTGGGCTGGGCCTTTGGCTCCGGCCAACTGGGCGGACAGCTTTACAGCATCCCGCTGACCTACGAAAGTCTGGTGCTTTTCTACAACAAGACCCTCTTCGACGAGCAGGGCTGGTCGCCGCCGACCAACATTGAGGAGTTCAACGCGCTGGCAGAGGCGGCCATCGCCCTCGGCGTCCACCCCACCGCCGGCGGCAACGCCACCTGGCAGGGCTACAACGAAATCATCCTGGGGATGTATCTGAGCAACGTCGCCGGGCCGGACAATTTCTACAGCGCCATGACCGGCGAGATCCCCTGGGCGGACGAGTCCATTGCGGATTCCTACGAACTGTTCCGGCAGCACATGGTCGACGGCTGGTTCAGCGGCGGCCTGGAGAACTACCTCGCCAATGGCGGCGATGACGCCCCCGTCGAACTCGCTGCCGGACTGTCGGCGATGATGATGGACGGCACCTGGCGTTTCCGCGGCATCGACCAGTTCTTCGTGGAAAATGACACGGTGTGGGACTGGGCGCCCCTGCCGACGATGAGCGACCGGACCGATGACTACAACTACACCCTCGCCACCGGCAGCACGCTTTCCATCAATGGCGCTTCAGCCAACGTTGACGCGGCGGTCAAGGTGATGGACTTCCTGCTCAGCGACGCCTCGCGCGTGCTGCAACTGGCGGCGGACGTCGGCTTTGGTGAGTGGGTGGTGCCGATTCACTTCAGCGCCGAAGACTTTCCCGAGGGCACCGACGAGCGCGTCGTGCGCTTTTTCGCGGACTTCGCGGCGGTGACCGGAGAAGGCCGCATCGGTTACACGACCTGGACCTTCTGGCCGACACCGGTGAGCCTCTATTCCTGGGACGGGCTGGAGCGCGTCTGGTACGGTGAAGAGAGCGTCGAGGAATACCTGGCGGCCAAACAGGCGCTTTGGGACGAAGCGGTGGCGGAGGGCAACATGCTGCCGGTGCCCGCGCCCGGAATGTAGTCTCGTTTTCTGCTGCAGGCAGTCAGGTAACTGTCTGAAACACGTGCAATGTTTCGATTTTCTCTGCCCTGCGGTTGCAACCCGACCGCAGGGCAATTATTATGCCTGCCTGACACATATCGACGGAAGTTGAGCAAGGAGTCATACAATGCTTCAACGCATACTTTTGGTGGCGCTGCTACTGTCGGCCCTGGGTGTCGGCGTGGTCAGCGCGCAGGACGGGGTCACGGTGACCTGGTGGACGGAAGTCAACTCAATGCCGTCCAACGTTCAGGAAGTCTTCGTGGATGCCTTCAACGCGGCGCATTCGGACATCACGCTGGAACTGATAGGACAGGAATCGATTAGTGAGACTCTGCGCGTGGCCATTCAGGCCGGTGAAGCGCCGGACCTGCTGCAGTCATCGGGCGCTTCCTTCATTGCCGAGTTTATCGATGCCGGTCTGGTTGAACCGCTGGAAGATGCGGCGGCCGAACTGGGCTGGTCCGACAAGCTGCTGGACTGGGCATACCAGAGCGGTCAATTGGGCGGTGTCCTCGGAAGACCCTGTCCGACGCGCTGCACAGGCTGCGGGACAGGGGCCTCTTGCGTCCAGTAGAAGGGGGCTTGATGGTGACGCAGCCGCGCGACGCTGGCAAGGCCTTCGTGCGCCTGCCGCGCTGGGTGGACGGCTGGCTGCCGCAGTTCACGCGCAGCGGGCAGGCGCTGCTGCTGGAGCTGGTGCTGCGCAGCATGGACGGCCACAGGGCGCCGCAGCCTGCACTGGCGCGGGCCTCGGTGAGGGAACTGACGCGGGCCACGTGCATCAGGATGCAGACGGTGCGCGCGGCACTGGCCGAGCTGCAGGACAAGGACGCCGTGCGTCGCAGCGGGGCAGCCCGGCAGCGCAGCACGTGGCACATACAGGCGCCGCAGCCTGTCTATAACCTGAGGTTGGACATGGAAAGCGGGCGGTCAGCGGCCACAGCAGCGGCCGGGCAGACCGGCGCCATCGTCGTCTCGCGCGGCGACTACCCCGACGACGTGAACAACATCCGCCAGGGGCTCATCGACGGGTGGAAGCATCGCGCGAAATCCTGCCCCGACGTGTACCACTACTGGCCCAACGAGCCGGGCGGCCAGACCGCCCGCCTGCTGGCCATGCTGATGGACCTGATGGACCAGTCCGCCGACGCCGGGGTGAAGGCCTGCATCGGCAACATCGACACGGCGAAAAGCGTGAGGCCGTCGCAGGTGAACAGCGGCACGTGGGACGCCTTTATCCAGAAGGCCAGCAAGTGGACGCACGAGGGCCATGGCTTCGTCGGCATTCACGAGTACAGCTTCGGCGCGCTCGCCTGGGGCTGCGCCGGGCGCAACCCGCAGGACATGGTGGACGGCAACCTGCCGGGACCCGACCGGTGGCCCACGCGCAAGGACATCATGGCGGACCCCGCCGCCAACTGGCATTTGCACCGTTACGCGCCGCTCGAGGCCCGCGCCGCGAAACTCGGCGTGCCGATGTTTCGCATGATCGCGACCGAGGGCTTCTGGGCCGAACCGGCCGACACGGCGATGCTCAGCGGCTTCCTCAAGGGCAAATACGATCTGCCGCACGGGCCCCTGCGGGCTGCTGCCGCAAATGAAGGTCTTTCCGCACTTCTGGCCCGACGTGGACCCGCTCAACGCGGCGGGCTGGCACCTGGACTGGCTTGAGCAGACCTACCCGGACAGCGTGGCCGGGTTCTGCCTCTTCACCGTCAACCAGCAGACCATGTGGGAACTGTTCAATCTCAACCCGGATGCCGACTTGCTGGAGTTGATCGCGGCGCGCAACAACGCTGCACAAGGGAGCAACCATGATTAACCTGGGCGTCACCATCATTCCGGCGCTCACCGTCAAGGACACGAAAATCGTGACCAGCGCCGACGGTCTCGCGCCCTTCCAGAGCGACACGGCGCAAATCTGGGGGCTGGACGACTTCGACGACGTGCTGAAGCGCTGGTGTCAGACCCTCGGCCAGTCGCCCGGCGCGCCGAACCGCTACTACATGCAGCCATCGGCGGCGGGCGGCAACTGGCAGGGCGGCAAGGGCAAGGTCGTGGACGCCAACGGCAACATCGAGAGCGACAAGGCCACCGTTCCCTCGGCGCTGGTGGACGTCAAGGTCCTCTCCGCAGGCATCACCAAAATTGTCGAGGAACCGGTCATCGTCGACCGGCAGGTGCTCGATGCGCGGAAGGCGCCCGCGCCGGTCGGGTTTCATCCCGAAATCAGCGACAGCGTCACCAAGGGCATCGCCACCTCGTGGGAGGAGAGCTCCGAAATCGGCGTGTCGGCGACAGTGGGCGTCAAGACCGGCTCCGACCTTGTGGGCGGCGAGGTCGAGGCCTCCACCACCGTGTCGGCGTCGCACTCCTGGGGCAAGGGCGGCAGCGAGGAGAAGTCGGTCGCCGTCGGCAACAACCTGGCGCTGGAGGTCGAGCTGCAGCCCGGCATGCTGGCGGTCGCGGCCCTGACCCTCAACCGCGGCGTGATGGAGGTCGAGGTGCAGTATCAGGCGATGGTCTCCGGCTACGCCCAGGTGCAGTGGTGGGGCGGCAAGTTCCAGTCCGCCAACAAGCAGGCCATGGACTTCGTATACGTGCCGCTGGGGCCCGTGCTTGAGAAACTGAAGGCGGGTTCGTCCGTGCGAAAGGCGACGCAACGGATCGTCGTGGACTATTTCGCCGACGGCGTCGCCGCGGTCTACAAACTGGACGATCTCAAGCCGGACAGCATCGAGAGCGCCGTGCTGGGCGCTGCCGGGAGCGGTCCGCGCACTGTCTACGCAAGGGACAAGAATGATGGCGGCTACGTTCCTGACATCGAGGGAGCGCGCAGCAAGGTAAAAACGGCCCTCGACGGCCTGTGAACCGGACAGATAGACGGGAAGGACTTCAGCGAGTTGCAAATTATCGATCTGTTGCGCGGCGCGATGGACTGTCTCGGTGAGCCGTGGACGCCAACGGACGCACGAAATTAACCTCGTGCGTACAATTCCGGTCCACGTCGCTCGATCGACGGCGCGATCGCGTCTACCTAAATTCGGAAATCATCTCAGGAGGTTAACCATGTCAGTTGCACGAGTGTTGATTGTTCTGGTCGCGCTGGCGATCGCCGTTACCGTAACCGGTGTTACGGTTGCGCAGGAGGCCGCCTGCTCAGTTGACGACCTTGCCGACACGCTAACCGCTCTGGAGTCCCTCGTTACAGATGCGCGAGAAGCACAGAATGAGGGGGATGCCGTCATTGTCATACCTGCAATTCAGGCGATCGGCGACATTGCGTTACAGGTAATTGCCCAATGCAGGTCCCTGGCATGGGAAGGTGAAAGCGAGGTTGTATTGGGGCCGGTAGATATACCAGAGGGTTTCTACCGCGCAAGAGTGGTGACGGAGGGGTATTTCAGCGCTTCAGCGATCGCCATCAGTGGCGAATGCGGAAGCGGAACCGGGATGTATCCATCTGCCTTCCTCAACCTTAGTGCGGGAGACGCAAGTCAAGGCGCCGAGGGACTCGTCGTATCTGAAGGTTGCACAGCGCTGATTGAAATAGAAAACGTCTCTGAGCCGTCTTGGACGCTGGAGTTGACGGAAATCGGCTGACGTGATATAGTCTCCCTGTCCTTTGTGGCGTTCACCAGCGCCGACCGAAGCGCCCGGTTTTTGCAGGCCGGGCGTTTCATGTTAACATCTGCGCCTGGTGAATTAACACAAAGGCTATATCATGAAAACGCATACCGCATCGCAGACGGCCTACCCTGATCCACTATAGCGTGCCTCTGACCTACGAGAGCCTGGTGCTCTTCTACAACAAGACGGTCTTCGACGACAATGGCTGGTCGCCGCCGACCAACATCGACGAGTTCAACGCCATCGCGGCCGCTGCCGAGGACATCGGCATCTTCCCGCTGGCTTACGGCAATGCCACCTGGCAGCCCTCCAACGAGCATCTGATGGGCATGTACCTCAACGCCTTTGCGGGCCGCGAGAACGTCTACAAGGCGCTGGTAGGTGAAATCCCCTGGACGGACGAGTCGATCGCCGGCGCGACGGACCTTCTTCGCCAACACATCGCCGACAACGGTTGGTTCAGCGGTAGCCTGGAGAACTATTTCGCCAATGGTAGCGATGACTGGCGGGTCGAGCTGGCTGGCGGTGACGCGGCCATGGTACTGTCCGGCACCTGGAACTTCCGCAGCCTCGGCGGATTCTTTGAGGAAGTTGGCCAGGAGTGGGACTGGGTGCCCATTCCGCCGATGAGCGACATGGCCGGCGAGTACGGCTACGAACTGGCCACGGGCAGCACGGTTTCCGTCAACGCCCAGTCGCCCAACGTGGACGCGGCCATCAAGGTGATTGACTTCCTGATCAGCGATCCCGCGATGGTGCTGGAGCTGGCGGCGGACGTCGGCTTCGGTGAGTGGGTCGTGCCCGTCCACTTTTCCGCCGAGGACTTCCCCGAAGGCACGGACGAGCGCGTCGTACGGTTCTTCGCGGATTTCGCGGCGGTGACCGGTGAAGGTCGCATCGGCTACACGGCCTGGACATTCTGGCCGAACGATCCGAACGTACACCTCTGGGAGGCGGTCGAGAACGTCTGGTGGGGCGATATCTCGGTCGAGGAATACCTTGAGGAGCACGAGCGTCTGTGGCAGATCGAACGCGACGCCGGCAACCTCCTGCCTGTGCCCGCGCCCGCCATGGGCGGCATGTAACGTCAATTAACACCTGGCGGGAGCAGTGCTTCTGCTCCCGCCACATCCCGTAAAACAATGACAGCGAGGCGATCATGGCCACGATGCAGGCGGGTTCAGCCTTACCGGTCAGGCAGGAGAGCCATTTTCTGAAAGGGCTGGGGCGCTGGGCTTTTGTCGCTCCCGTTCTGCTGTTGAATCTGGTCGTCATCGTTGGTCCGGCTTTCTTCGGTGTTTATATTGCCTTTACCGACTGGTCCGGCGTCGGTGACATGAACTTCGTCGGCCTGGAAAACTTCCAGCGTCTGCTGCAAGACCAGGTCTTCTGGAAAGCCCTGCGCAACAATCTGGTGTGGACGGCCATTTTCCTGGTGGTGCCGGTGACGCTGGGACTGCTGGGCGCCTACATGCTGACCGGCATCAAGCGCGGGCAGATGTTTTTGCGGGTGGCTTTTTTCGTGCCCTACGTGCTGCCTTCGGTGGTGACGACCCACATCTGGCGTTACCTGATGCATCCCCGCGTCGGCCTGGGTCAGTGGCTGTCGGACAACCTCGGCATTCATTTTCTGGACATATCCTGGCTGGGATCGCGCGAAACGGCGCTTTACGCCATCGCCTTCATGGACAACTGGCACTTCTGGGGCTTTCCGCTGGTCTTGCTGCTGGCGGCCATGTCCTCCGTCGACGTCGAGCTCTACGAGGTGGCGCGTCTGGATGGCGCCTCGCGCTTCCAGCAGTTCCGCCACGTCACCTTGCCCAGCATCCGGCCGACGCTGGTCTTTTTGCTACTGATGATCTCGATCTGGTCGGCGCTGGTCTTCGACTACATCTTCCTGACCACAGGCGGCGGACCGGCCAACGCCTCTGAAGTCCTGGGCACCCATCTTTACACTTCCGCCTTCGAGCGCTTTCAGACGGGCTATGCGGCCTCCATCGGCCTGGTGATGGTGCTGTGGGTGGCGTTGGTGGTCGGCGGCTTCGTCTATCTGCGCAAACGGGGGTGGGAGATATGAGCGCCGCGGAAGCGAAAGTGCGTACGGCCGCCCCTGAAAAGCAGCCGGGCCGCAACCTGACGTCTCTGCCCAACTACGTGGTGCTGGTCATCCTGCTGGTTTTCGCGTTGGTGCCGCTCTACCAGTTGGTGGTCAACTCCTTCAAGACCCGTGTGCAGATTGGTTTCGATCCCTTCGGTCTGCCGGAGGAGTGGCTCTTCAGCAACTTCATCGAGGCCTGGGAACGGGGCAAGTACGCCACGACCATGCCCAACAGCATCATCCTGACTTCGGCCACCATTTTCTTCGTGCTGATCTTCGCCGGCATGGCGGGCTTCGCCCTGGCGCGGCTGCGATTGCGCGGCGCGGACTACGTCTCCTTCTACTTTCTGGTGGGGACGGCCGTACCGCCCCAGTTTTACATGGTGCCGCTCTTCATCCTGTGGCGCACGCTGGGGATGATCAATACCTTCCACGGGCTGATCATCATCTACGTGGCCCAGTTTTCACCTTTTTCGACCTATTTGCTGCGCTCCTACATGGTCTCGATTCCGCAGGAGTTCGTCGATGCCGCCCGCATCGACGGCGCCAGCAACTGGCAGGTCTTCCGCAAGGTGATCATGCCGCTCTCCTGGCCTGGGTTCCTGACGGCCGGCCTGGTCGTCGGCCTGGGCGTGTGGAACGAATTCCTCTTTGCCCAGACCTTCCTGCCTCGGCCCGAATTCAAGACCATCGTGACCAGCCTCTACGCCTTCCAGCAGCGCGACGGCCGCGAATGGGGCCTGACCAACGCCGGCTCGCTCATCATGATCGCACCGGTCATCATCCTTTTCCTCGCCCTGCAGCGTCGCTTCATCGAAGGCCTGACCCAGGGCGGGCTCAAGGCCTGACAGATTTCGATTGAGGGCCTGGTGATCGTTGGGGTCGCGCCGGTGGCGGGCGACTGCGTTTCACGGCGCATGGAAGGGCGGCAGCGGTGGGTGTAATGCGAACGATGCTGCCTGCGCCAGCCGCAGTGATACGCAACCGGAACCTTTCCAACCTGCCAAACTATGTGTTGCTGATTGTTCTGTCGCTCTTTGCCCTGTTGCCGCTGTACGCGCTGGTCGTCAACGCCTTCAAGACCCGCGTGCAGATCGCCTTCAGTCCCTTTGGCCTGCCCAGACGCTGGTTGTTCAGCAATTTCAACATCGCGTGGGAGCAGGGCCAGTTCGCCACGTCACTGGCCAACAGCATCGTTCTGGCCGCAGCGACGATTTTTCTGGTACTCCTGTTTGCCGGTCTGGCCGGATTCGCCCTGGCCCGGCTGAAACTGCCTGGAGCGAACTACCTTACCTTCTATTTTCTGGTCGCGATTGCTGTGCCGCCCCAGTTCTACATGGTGCCGCTTTTTTTCCTGTGGCGCGCGCTGGGGATGCTCAACACCTTTCACGGCATGATCATCATTTACGTGGCGCTGTATTCGCCCTTCGCGATCTATCTGCTGCGTTCCTACATGGTCTCGATTCCCGAGGAGTTCGTCGATGCCGCGCGCATTGACGGCGCCGGCAACTGGCAGGTGTTTCGCCGGCTGATCCTGCCCTTGTCCTGGCCGGGGTACATGACCGCCGGTCTGGTCGTCGGCCTGAGCGTGTGGAACGAATTTCTGTTCGCGCAGACTTTCATGCCGCGCCCCGAATTGAATACAGTCGCGACCAGCCTGGCCGCCTTTCAGCGGCGCGGCGGGCGCGAATGGGGCCTGACCAATGCCGGTTCGGTCATCATGATAACACCCGTCATCATTTTGTTCCTCGTCCTGCAGCGCCGTTTCATCCACGGCCTGACCCAGGGCGGCTTGAAGGCATGATCCATTTCATCGATTTGACGTAAGGAGAGAGACATGGCATTGCCCGCGGACTATATGGAGCGCGTTTACGCCGGGGTGCTCGGCAAGGTCATCGGCGTTTACCTGGGCCGACCCTTCGAGGGCTGGCACTACGAACCGATCATGGAGCACCTGGGCGAGATCAATTACTATGTGCATGAGCGCTTCGGCGCGCCGCTGATCGTGCCGGACGACGACATTTCCGGCACCTTCGCCTTCCTGCGCGCGCTGCCGGATTTCGGCATTAGCCCTGACATCACCGCCGAGCAGATCGGCCAGACCTGGCTGAACTATCTGATCGAAGGTCGCACTGTGCTGTGGTGGGGCGGCCTCGGCAACTCGACCGAGCACACGGCCTATTTGCGCCTGAAGAGCGGCATCCCGGCGCCCATGAGCGGTTCAATCGCCACCAACGGAAAGGTCGTGGCCGAGCAGATCGGCTCGCAGATCTTCATCGACGGCTGGGCGCTGGTCTCTCCTGGCGACCCGGAGCAGGCGGCGCAACTGGCGCGCAAGGCCGGCAGCGTCAGCCACGACGGCGAAGCCATCTACGGCGCACAGGTGCTGGCGGCAATGGAGGCCCAGGCCTTCGTGGAGAGCGACCTCAACGTGTTGATCGACACGGCGGTGAGTTTCATTCCGCCGGATTCGGTCATCGCGCGCATGATCAACGACATCCGTGAGTGGCATGAAGACGTGCCCAACTGGCACGATGCGCGCTCACTGATGAATGAGCACTACGGCTACGACAAGTACGGCGGAAACTGCCACATGGTGCCCAACCACGGCCTGATCATCCTGTCGCTGCTCTACGGCGACGATGATTTCCAGAAGTCGCTGATGATCGTCAACACCTGCGGCTGGGATACCGATTGCAACTCCGGCAACGTCGGCTGCCTGCTGGGCATCAAGAACGGCCTGGCCGGCCTGGAGACAGGGCCGGACTTCCGCGGCCCGGTCGCCGATCGTCTGTATATTCCGTCGGCGGAGACCGGCACGACCATCTCTGACGCGCTGCGCGAAAGCGTCAAGGTCGCCAACATCGGGCGCGCCCTGCAGGGCGAGGCGCCGCTGGCGCCCAAGAACGGCGCCCGTTTCCACTTCAGCCAGGCGGGCTCGGTGCATGGCTTCATGCTGGAAGAGGGAGAAGAGACCAGCGGCACGGCGACGGTGGCCAACGTGGCGACGGCGGAAGGGTATGGCCTGGGCGTCAACTTCAGGGGCCTGGCGACGGGCCGCGTCGCGCGGGTGACGACGCCGACCTTCATCCCCACGAAAGAAGCGCGGGACTATTTCGAAAGCGCGCAGAGCTACCGGCTGCTGTCCTCGCCGACGCTGGGGCCGGGGCAGTGTGTGCGCGCCAGAGTGCTGGCGGACGCGGGCAACGAAGCTGCGGTCGACCTGCGTCTGGTGGCCAGGCACTATGACCTTGGCGACGAGCGCAGCCTGATCGGTCAGGAGCCACAGTCGCTGGCGCCCGGCGCGGACCTGGAGCTGTGCTGGACGGTGCCGGACACGGGCGGACAGCCCGTCTGCGCCATCGGGATTGAGATCAGCGGGGCGGGGGGAGTCAGCGGCGACGTGGTGCTGGACTGGCTGACCTGGGAGGGCGTGCCGGACGTGGTGTTGACCAATCCGCACCCCGGCCCGACGCGCCAGCGTCGCCAGCACCAGTCCCTGATGTGGAAGCGGGCCTGGGTGGATGCCCTCGACAGCGGCAATTCCGATCGCTATCCGGAGTTCTTCCGCCTGATTCAAAATGAGGGGCGCGGCATGGCGCTGCACGGCATGCGCGAGTGGGAGGACTATCGCTTCCGCGCGACCATGACGCCGCATATGTGCCGCACCGGCGGCATCGCCGTGCGCGTGCAGGGCTTGCGGCGTTACTACGCCCTGCTGCTGGATGAGGAACGCGCGCGCCTGGTGCGCATGTTGAACGGCGAGGAGAGCGTGCTGGCGGAAACGGCCGGCGGCTGGCGCTTTGGCGAGACCAGCGAGTTGCAACTGGAGGTCGATGGCGAGCGCCTGGTCGGCAGCATTGATGGCAAGCAGGTCATCGAGGCCAGCGACCCCGACGCCAGCCTGAGCAGCGGCGGCGTGGCGCTTGTCTGCGAGGAGGGGCGCATTGGCTGCGATGAGGTCGCCATAAGCCCTTTGTCAACCTCTTAAGTGTTGCATGAGCAGCCGCAATCTGTACAATGGCTAGGCAACGCCACCTGGGCCAGTCAGGCCTCTGTGGGAATAACCGTATGGAAAGGGAGAGAAGCATGCTTAGAAAGTCCATTTTTGTGGTCATCGCGCTGCTGTTGCTGGTGCCTGCGCTGAACGTGACAGCGCAGCCCTCCGGCCTGCCGGTGGATGTCCCGCGCGAAGAGCTGTTCGTCATGGACCAGATCTTCCGCCATCCCGTGGTCGATAACTTCAATGGCTGGGTGAATGTGCCACAAGTACAGCCCCACCGTCACGCCATGATATTTGAGACTCTCTGGTACCTGGACCAGGAAACCGGGGATATCATGCCGGGCGCCTCAGGCGAGCCTCCCGTCTACAACGACGAATACACGCAAATGACCGTGACGCTGGTCGACAGCCTCAAGTGGTCCGATGGCGAGGACTTCAACGCTGACGACCTGGTCTACACGGTTGAGACGATGAAGGCCAACTCCGGTCTCAACGCCAGCGGCTGGAACTCACAGTTGAACCAGTTCCTGGACACGGTCGAGAAGGTGGATGATTACACAGTCACTTTCAATCTGCTTTCTCCGAATCCGCGTTTTCACAAGCTCTTCCAGGCGCGCTGGAACGGCATTTACATGATGCCCGAGCACGCCTTCTCGCAAATTGATGATCTGGTGGCCTACACCTACGAGGATGGCCCCGTGCTGGGTCTCTACAGCCCTGAGGACATGGACCCGAATGGCTACTGGACGCTGTTCAAGCGTCGTGAAGACCCGGGGAATTCGGCCGTCTGCCAGTATCTCATGCGTGAGGAATGCGGTCCGCCTTACATCCTGACCATTCTCTACGGTGACAGCACCAAGAAGGCCATCGCCATGTCGCGCGGTGAGCTGGACGCCTTCTTCAACGTAGACTTCGAGGCCTTCAATTCCGTGCTGGAGACGACCCCGACGGCGCAGTCCTGGTTCCCGGACTTCCCCTGGGCCTACCCGAACGAGACCAGCAGCCGTTTCATCCGCTTCAACTTCGATACCCAGCCCTGGACCAACAACAAGGACGTGCGCTGGGCCCTGGCGCTGGCGCTGGACATCGTCACGCTGCAGACCGAGTACATCGGCGGCGTCGCCAAGGTGGTCTACATGGCCATCCCCTATACGCCGAAACTGTCCGAGCTCTACTACAACGACGAGCGGATGCAGACCTGGGTAGAGAACCTTGAGATTGACGTGGCGGGCGAGCCCTACAAGCCCTACGACGCGACGGTGGCGGACCGCATCGCCGAGTGGGCCGACGAGCAGGGCTACGCCATGCCGGGCCCGGATGCCGCCGCTTCCTACGGCAGCGGCTGGTGGAAGTTCGACCCGGACACGGCCGCGACGTTGCTGGAGCACAACGGCTACACCCGCGACGACAACGGCGACTGGTGGACGCCCGAAGGCGAACGCTTCGGCTTCACGTTGCAGGCCACGCCGGACGAGCCGGATTCCTTCCGCACGGCCAACGCGGCGGCGGACATGTGGAGCGACTTCGGCATCGACGTCGAGCTGCAGGGTCTGGAGCGCAGCGTCTGGAGCGCCAACTTCAACATTGGCCAGTTCGAGGTGGACTCCCCCTGGACGAGTCTGGTGCTGCCGGACGGTGACGGCTGGCCCAACCTGCGCGGTCGCCACTCGCGCTACTACGTGCCGGCTGGCGAACACTACAACAGCCTGGGTGGCGGTGTACCCGAGCGCCTGCAGGACCCGGTGCTTGACGAACTGATCGACGCCATGGAAAGCGTCCACCCCGAGGACCCGCAGAACGTGACCCTGATGCAGGAGTTCCTGCAGCACTGGGTGGAGAACATGTACTACATTTCCACGGTCAGCTTCAAGAAGTTTGTGACCTGGAACGAGCTCTACTGGACGGGATTCCCCAGCTCGGAGAATCCGGCCTACATGCCGCTCTACTGGTTCCAGGGCGGTCGTTTCTCGCTTGCCGGCCTTGAGCCAGTCGGCGGCTGATCAAGCCATGTCGCGGGGCGGACGGGCTGCGGTCCGCCGCCCCGCTCTTTTGGGGCGAGGTAAGAGACCATGACACTGTTGCAACAATTCATTCTGCCGCGCCTGCTGCAGTGGTTCATTGTCCTTATCGTTGGAATAACGCTGATCTTCCTCATCCCGCGCATGTCACCGGTCAATCCCGTACAGGATGCCCTTGGGCGCATTCTCCAGAATCAGGCGCTTGCGCCGGAGGATGTCGTGCAAATGAGAGATCAGCTCACGGCCAACTACGGCCTGGACGGCAGTTTATTTGACCAGTACATTCGTTTCTGGACCAATCTGCTGGATGGTGACCTGGGGCCCTCCTATGGAGCTTATCCGACCCGTGTGAACGACATGATCGGAAGGGCCCTGCCCTATACCGTGGCCTTGCTGACATTTACTACCGCACTGGGCTGGATCATCGGCATCATCGTCGGCACCCTGGCGGCCTACTATCCGGGCCGGGTTACCAACTTCGTCTCGGGCGTGCTGGTGGTCATTTATCCGGTTCCCTATTTCATCATCGCCTTTATCTTTTTGATGGCGCTTACCTATTACATTCCCTATTTTCCGCTCATCGGAGTCTTCCGCGGGGAGCCGGGTTTCAACTCCGAATTCATAACCAGCTATCTGCACAGCACCTTTTTGCCGGCCGTCACCCTGCTGGTCAGCGGCCTCTCCTTTCGCTTCATCATGGCGCGCGCCCTCGGCACGGCCGAACTCTCCAGCGACCACGTGCAATACGCCACCATGGCCGGTCTGCCGGACCGCCGCCTGATGTACAGTTACGTGGCGCGCAACACCATGTTGCCCCAGATAACTGACCTGGGACTGTCCATGGGCACCATCTTCAGCGGCGCCCTGATTACGGAGGCGGTTTTCAGTTATCCAGGCCTTGGTACACTATTGTTGCAGGGCATCTACCAGGCGGACTACAACGTCGTGATGGGCATCACCATTCTCTCCATAATCGCGATTGCCACGGCTTCGCTGATCGTCGATCTATGCTATCCGCTGCTGGACCCGCGCGTCCGGTATCGTTAGCGTCAAGGGAGCTTCACAGGGATGGCCGGTATCAAGGGACTCTTTACTACCATTCGCGACCTGATGAAGTTCAGCACGGCATTTCGCTGGGGCTTCATCGTGCTGATCCTTGTGGTCATCCTGGCAGGCCTGTCCTGGTTCTCGCCTTACGAGGAGGACCACCGCCGCGACACGCCGCTCAGCAAGCCGCCGCTGACGGAGATCAGCATCGGCAGGGATGCGGATGGCGAGCGCATCTACTCTCGCACCCTGCTGGGCACCACCTCACAGGGTCAGGACGTTTTCTGGCAGTTGACCTACGCCATTCGCAACACCTTCATCATTGCGGGGACGGCCGTGCTCATCGGTCGCAGCATCGCCGTGGTACTGGGCATGCTGACCGGTTACATGGGCGGCGTGTTTGACCGAATCCTTTCGACAATTATCGACAGTTTGATCGTCCTGCCGCGCCTGCCCCTGTTGATTCTCATCGCTTCCATCCTGCGCAGCGACCTCACCACGCTCGGACTGGGCGTGATGCTCGGCATTATGGACTGGGCGCATCCCTCCAAACGCTATCGCGCCCAGGTACTCAGCCTGCGTGAACGCGAGTTCACGCACACGGCGGTCTTTTCCGGCATGAATCCGGTCAAGGTGGTGGTGCGCGAACATCTGCCTTTCCTCGTGCCCTTCCTGCTGGCGGACGTGGTCAGCGGCTTTCTGTGGGCCATCGGCATGGAGGTAACGCTGGCCTATCTCGGTCTGGGCCAACTTAGCGTGCCCAGCATCGGTTCGATGCTTTACTGGGGCAATTATTACAGCGCGCTGCTTGTCAACCAGACCTGGGTGATCATCCCGGCTGTCCTCGCCGCGACATTCACTGTGGTGGGTTTCTATATGCTGTCACTCGGCATTACCCATTATCTCGACCCACGCACGCGCCTGACCCGCCTGGGCGTTTCTGAAAAATGAGTCCGGAAATGGCGGCGAACGCCGGAACGGAGCAGGCAGGGTGAACGCAGAAGCGCGCAACGTCGTCGAGGCCGAGGGCCTGAAGGCCTGGTACGTCACCCAGGCCTATGGCGTGCAACGCACCGTCAAGGCCGTGGATGACCTGACCCTGAGCATTCGCGAGGGCGAAATTTACGGAATCGCCGGCGAAAGCGGTTGCGGCAAGTCGACCCTGCTGAAAGCGCTGCTGGGCGAGATCGTGTCGCCGCTGACCATCATGGGCGGCAAGGTTGAGTACCAGTTTGACGCCGGCAAGATCGACGCGCTGAACCAGACGCCGGAGGAACGCGAGGCGATTCGCTGGCGGCGAGTCTCCTACATCCCGCAGGGCTCGATGCACGTACTCAATCCGGTGCGACGCATTCGCGATACCTTTCACGACTTCATCGCCGCCCACCAGGAAACCACGCGCGAGCAATCGATTGAGATGGCGCGCAGCTATCTGAATGATCTGGGTCTGCGGGAGGGCGTGCTGGGCAATTATCCGCACCAGCTCTCCGGCGGCATGCGGCAGCGCGTGACCATCGCATTGGCGACCATTCTGACGCCCCGACTGATCTTCGCCGACGAACCGACGACGGCGCTGGACGTGGTGGTGCAGCGCGGCGTGATCGAGTTGTTGAAGACGATTCAGCAGCGGGAAAACAGCACCCTGGTGTTGGTCACGCACGACATGGGCGTGCACGCCAACCTGACCAATCGGGTGGCCGTGCTCTACGCCGGCAACCTGGTGGAGGAGGCGGACACGCGCACCATTTTCCGCCGGCCGCGGCATCCCTACACCCGCTATCTGATCGAATCACTGCCGCGCATGGATGACCGCAGCGAGCGGGTGGGTATTCCGGGACGGCCGCCGGCGCTGGACAACCCGCCGAGTGGCTGTCGCTTCCATCCCCGCTGCCCGCTGGCGAGCGACATTTGCCGCCAGGAAGTGCCGCCACTCCTGCCGGTCGATTCAATCGGCAACGGCGCTGCTTCAACGCATCGCGTGGCCTGCTTCCACCCGGTAGATGCACCCCTTGAGGCCGGTGAAATTGAACACGCCGCGGAGATGCCGCATGCAGACTGACAGAGACCATGCCCTTCTCAGTGTGGAGAACCTGCAGCGCATTTTTGTCACGCGTGAAGGTTTCTCCACGACCCGCCTGGAGGCGGTGGCCGGCGCCAGCTTCACCATTCGCAACGACCAGCGGGAGATTTACACCCTGGCCGGCGAGAGCGGCAGCGGCAAAACGACTCTGGCGCGCCTCGTGCTGGGCCTTGAACACGCGACGTCCGGCAACATGTATTACAAGGGCAGGGACGTCCTGCACCTGAGCAACAAGGAACGGCGCGAATGGTTTCTGAAGGAAGTGCAACCTATTTTTCAGGACCCCTTCGCCACCTTCAGCCCGCTGAAGCGGATTGACAGTTACCTCTACGAGACGACGCGCAACTACAAGATGGCGACGACACGTGAGGACGTCGAAAAGCACGTTGACGAATCCCTGCACGCCGTTGGCCTGTCACTGGCGGAAATCCGCGGCCGTTACCCCAATGAACTGTCCGGCGGCCAGGCGCAGCGCGTTTCGGTGGCGCGGGCGCTGTTGACGCGTCCCTCGCTGCTGGTGGCCGACGAGCCCGTCAGCATGCTGGATGCGTCGCTGCGTATGTCGATCGTGAACCTTTTCCGCAATCTGCGCGACGAACACAAGGTGAGTGTGCTCTACATCACCCATGACCTGACCACGGCCTACTACGCGGCGGACCGCATCGCCGTCATGTTGCGCGGCTGGGTGGTGGAAAACGGGCCCGTCGAGAACGTGCTGGGCGAGCCGCTGCACCCCTATACGCAGAATCTAAAAAACGCCATTCCCGAGGCTGACCCGGAGAAGACCTGGGAAGGCGACGCCAGCCTGGCGGTGATGGACACCGAAGAGTACACACGAACGGGCTGCCGCTACGCAGGGCGCTGCCCGGCCGTGATGGCCATTTGCAAAGATACGGTGCCGCGCGACATTGAAGTCAAGGGTCGCAGCGTCAAGTGTTTCCTCTATGACGAGGAAGTCCCGGAGGCAGAGCGCGCGCAGGCGATGGCCAGGGGAGCGCCCGTTGCCTGATTCCGCGAGTCCTGACCCTGCTGCCAGACCGGTAATCGGGCTGGCGACGGCCGGTCGGCGGGAAAGCCGCAACTTCAGCAATCACTATCGCGAACTGTATACGGTTCCCACGCAATACGTGGACGCCATCCGCAGGGCCGGGGGTCTGCCCGTGCTGCTGCCGCCCGGAAACCCCGCCTGGATGGGCAGCATTCCGCTGGATGGCATGGTGGCGACCGGCGGCGGCGACATCGACCCGGCCCTGTATGGCGGCGACAGCGCGCACCCACAGATTTCCGAACCTGATTCCGAGCGTGACGAAACCGAAATGCAAATGATGCGCTGGCTGGCCCAGGGTGAGTTGCCGGCCCTGATGATCTGTCGCGGGCTGCAGGCGTTGAACGTCGCCCTGGGTGGCACGCTCATCGAACACATTCCGGACCACGTTCATCCGGACATCCATCGCAGCCCCGGCGGCTCCTGGAGCGAACATCCGGTCAAGGTGGCGCCAGGCTCCCTGCTGGCGCGCTGCAGCGGAACCACTGAACTGGCAACGGTGTCCTCACATCACCAGGCCATTCGCGATCTGGCGCCAGGCCTGGAAATCGTGTCGCATGCGCCGGACGGCATAATCGAGGCCGTCGAGTTGCCCGGTCACCCCTTCCTGCTGGCTGTCCAGTGGCATCCGGAAGTTTCAGCCGGCGTGGACCCGGAGCAGCAAGCCCTGTTCGATGCCCTTGTGGCCCATGCGGCCAGCCGGCGCAACGCGATCGAATTGCAGGTTGCCGCGCCGGCGTTACCCTGAATTCATTTTCGACGCGGAAAACGACTGAGCACAGTCACAGGGCGGGGCAGGGCGACCCGCGCGCCCATGCGCGGCGCCGATTGCCGGCGGCCGGAAGCATCGGCAGCGACGACGTGCAGCCTGGTGCCGGCGCGACGGGCGTCCAGCTTCAGCCAGGCCTGGCCCAGTTGCGTGCCTTCGCCGTCCGCTGCGCAACTGGTGACGATGCCGACCACCCGGCCCCTCTCGTCGATGAGCGCATCGCCCTGATGGGCCGGGCGCGCGCGTCGGCCATCAAGGCGGAAGCGAGTCACGCTGGCGTCGCGCCGGGCCTCATGCCTGGCGAAGGCCGATTTGCCGATGAACCATGGCTTGTACAGGCGCACGTAGCTGCCGAAGCCGGCATCCGCCGGGTTGAGTTCCAGCGGTCCCGCCAATTCATGTCCGTAGAGCGGCAATCCGGCCTCGATGCGCAGGCTGTCGCGGGCAGCCAGGCCACAGGGCGTCGCGCCATGGGCCAGCAGCTCCTGCGCCAGGGCTGACGCCTGGTCCGGGTGGACGAAGAGTTCGTAGGCCACGCGCTCGCCGGTGTAGCCGGTACGCGAAACGATCAGGTCATAATCGCCAAAGCGGGCCTGCATCACGCCGGCCCAGGGCAACGACGCCAGACGTTGAAGCGTCATGTCGTCAGCGCCCAACGCGGACAAGACTCCGCGGCTGCGTGGTCCCTGCAGCGCCAGATCGACTCGACGCTCATCGCCGCTGGACCCGGCGCGCAAATCGCGCAGCGCAAAGTGATCGCGGTTTTCCAGGCGACGATCCGGGAAGTCCGGATCAATTTGCACGCTGCCGGCAATCACGGCCTGCAGCCATGCGAGCACTTTCTCATTGTTGGAGGCGTTGACGACCATCAACCAGCGCGCTTCCGTCAAGCGGTAGAGCATCAGGTCGTCGAGGGGCAGCCCTGATTCATCCAGCAGAAAAGTGTACTGTGAGGCCCCCGGGACAAGTTTCGTGACGGCATTGGTCGTCACCCTGTCAAGGAAATCGCCCGCGCCAGGACCTGTGAAATCCAGCACGCCCATGTGCGCCACGTCAAAGAGACCCGCCTCCTTGCGCACCGCCTGATGCTCTTCGCGCACCGAGCTGTACCAGACCGGCATGTCGTAACCGGCGAATTCCACCAGGCGGGCCCCAAGTCGCTGGTGCAGGTCGTGCAGGGGAGTCCTGCGCAGTTCGTCAAGTTCAGGGTCGTCATGGCTGAAAACGGGCAAGGGAGCAGCAGCGGGAAGCGTCTGATGACCGACGTGCCGGATCTTTGCCACACGGCCGGTCTCTTCAGGCCAGTCAGCGTTGAGGTCCACGGACAATTGCGACAAATCTGTCGGGCCGACGACTCTCACGTCCACGGGCCCGGGCAATTTGCCATAGAGGTCCTGTTTATCGTGCACGACGTAACCGTCTGAGAGCGCGCGTAGCCAGGCGGCGATGCGTCCTTGCTCTTGCTCCAGATGCAGGCGGAAACAGTTGCCCGTACCTGCCACAACGGCGCGTGAGAGCAAGGCGCCATCAATGCCGTACACAGCGGATTTCTGTTGCTGACCGGGTTCGAGCG
>CAXXWG010000006.1:0-77749 GCA_963667305.2 Aggregatilineales bacterium
CCTGCTGCTGGGCAACAGCCTTCTGATGTTCCTGCTGCGCTCGGCCGGATACGGTGGCGACAACTGGTGGATACTGCTGGCCGCCCTGATCGCCGGAGCGATCGGGGACCTGCTGCTGCGAGGTCAGCAACGCCCGCGCATCGCGGCCCTGCCGCTGCGCATTTTCGCCTTTCTCGTGCCCTTCAGCTATTTCGCGGCCTTCTTCGTCATTTTGCAGTTGACCGGCGGCATCTGGTGGAGCATTCACATGTGGACGGGCGTCAGCGTACTGGCGGGCGCCTTCGGGCTCGGCCTGAGCTATGTGGCGCTGCCGCCGCCGCTGCCCGCGGAGGCAGCAGCGGCGCCTGAACGCGAGCCGTAGCGCAAGAGCGGACAAACAGGGGAAGGGCGATGGCAAGGCGGCAGCCGCAGCGCTGCTGCAGGGAAACCGGCCGTCAGGGCGCGACGCGCAGCGTATCCGCAACTGACGCCGGCCTTCACCTGGACGGCGCTGGCGCTGGCCGTCCGGGTGCGCGCGGGCTCCATCGTCGACATCAACGCCCACAACCACGGCATCGTCGATGAATCCTTCTTCACGCCCTTTCACCTGTTGATGTACTCCGGCGTGGCGGCCAACGGCCTCTTCTACCTGCTCGTCCAGTTTCGCAACCTGAGCCGCGGCCACAGCCTGCTGCGGGCCCTGCCGCGGGAGTATCTGCTCTCTTTCGTCGGCGTGTTGCTCTTTGGTCCCGGCGGCGTCCTTGACTTCATCTGGCACGCGCTCTTCGGCGTCGAGACCAGCATCGACGCGCTGGTGAGTCCCTCGCATTTGCTGCTGTTCTTCAGCGGCCTGTTGTTCATGAGCGGCCCGCTGCGCTCCTTCCTGGCGGGCGACTGGCTGCTGACGCGTTCGAGCGGGAGTTCTCCGCTGGTGATGTTGCGGCGCTTCGCCATTGTGGTGCCATTCCTGCTGATATTCAGTCTTTTCGTCATTTTGCAATTAAGCGCTACTATCTGGTGGAACACGCATTTGTGGCCGGGTGTCAGTCTGCTGGCCGGCGCGCCGGGCCTGGTCCTGGGCGCCCTGCTGACGCAAGGGGAGGTTCCGGCGGCGGACTGAAATGAACGCCAGGCGCTCCGGCGTGGGAAAAGGGTGCCGGCAACGCTGAACCGGCACCGGCCGTCGCAGCCGAATCACCACCGCGGCCCGGGCAGGCGCGGGAAGAGGATGCATTCGGTCAACGCAGGGACACGCCCAAAAAGGGGTTGGGGGGGACTGAAATGGCTGTTGACGTACGATCGGGTTCTGCTTCAAAGGCGGCCGGCACGGCGCGCAGGGAGGGCTATCCGGAGCTGACGCCGGCCTTCACCTGGGTTGCGCTGGTGCTGGGAATTTGGGCTTTTTTCGGTTCGGTGGTGGATATCAACGCCCACAATCATGGCTTTGTTGACGATACTTTCTTCACGCCCTTCCACCTGTTGTTGTACTCCGGCGTGGCGGCCAACGGGCTGTTCTACGTCATCGCGCAGTTTCGTAACGTCGGCCGCGGCCACAGCCTGATGAAGGCCCTGCCGAAGGAGTACCTGCTGTCCTTCGCCGGCGTGTTGCTCTTTGGCATCGGCGGCGTCTTCGACCTTGCCTGGCACGAAATCTTCGGTTTTGAAGAGGGCGTCGACGCTCTGGTCAGTCCTTCGCATTTGCTGCTGGTGGTCAGCGGCATGATGTTCATCAGCGGGCCCTTGCGTTCTTTCCTCTCGCTGGGCAAGTCCGGCGGCAGCTGGTCGGAGCTCATTCCGCCCCTTGTCTCGGCGACGGCGATTCTCACCATCGGCACGCTCTTCACGCTTTACACCAACGTATGGACGCAGTTGAGCCGCTACGTGACGCCTGAAATCGCCATCGACGTCGACTCTGTGCGACCGCTGCATGCCTATACCGTGGCCGGGGTGCTGATCCCGGCGGTGCTGCTGGTCGGCACGATTGTCTTTCTGCGTCAGCGCATGGTGCTGCCCTTCGGCGCCGTGACCTTCGTATTCGTCGCCAACGCGCTGATCATGCTCTACATCCGCTGGCAGTGGAACCAGGCGTATGTGGTGGTCTTGCTGGCGCCGATCATCGCCGGCTTGCTGGGCGACTGGTTGCTGTCGCGACCGGATGGCGGCTCGCACGTCACCGCCCTGCGGCAATTTGCCTTCCTCGTGCCCACCGTCTACATGATCCTGCTCTTCGTCATCCTGCAAGTGACGGCGGGCGGCATCTGGTGGACCACGCACATGTGGCCGGGCGTGAGCCTGATGGCCGGCGCCTTTGGCCTGGGCATCGCCGCGCTGCTGACGACGAGGCCCTACCCGCAGGAAGGCTGAAATGAGCGGGCCCTGATGAACGGGGCGGCAGGCTGAAATGGCGGCCAGGGAAGGACTGACGGCGCCAGGCAGGGCGGCGGTGGCGAAACGCCGCGAGGGCAATCCGGAGTTGACGCCGGCCTTCACCTGGACGGCGCTGGCGCTGGGAGTCTGGGTCTTGCTGGGCGCTGTCGTGGACATCCACGCCCACAACCACGGCCAGGTGGACGAGACTTTCTTCACGCCCTTTCATCTGCTGATGTACTCCGGCGTGGCGGCCAACGGTCTCTTCTACGTCGTCATGCAGTACCGTTACGTCGGTCGCGGTCATCGTTTGTTGCAGGCCTTGCCGAGGGCCTACCTGCTGTCTTTCGCCGGCGTGTTGCTCTTCGGCGTTGGCGGCGTCTTCGATCTGGTATGGCACGAATTGTTCGGCTTCGAAGCCGGCATCGACGCGTTGGTAAGCCCGTCGCATTTGCTGCTGGCGCTCAGCGGCCTGTTCTTCATGAGCGGTCCCCTGCGTTCCTTTCTGGCGCAGGGGACGCCCGGGCAGGGCTGGGTGGCCCTGTTTCCGTCGCTCACGGCGGCGCTGATGGCGCTGACCCTGGCGACGCTGTTCACGGGTTTCAACAACGTCTGGAGCCAGGTGGACCGCTATGTTGCCCTTGACCCCGGCAGCGATCGCAAGTTGGCGGAGGCATATACGGTGGCAACGGTGTTGATCCCCGCCGCGCTGATGACCGGCACCCTGCTGTTTCTGCGACGCCGCATGCCCTTGCCATTCGGCGCGGTCACTTACCTGCTTTTCACCAGCGCGCTGATCATGTTTTACATTCGCCTGGAGGATACGGCCCCGCACGCGCCCGTGTTACTGGCGCCGCTGCTGGCCGGCCTTGTGGGCGACTGGCTGCTGGCGCGGCCGCCGGCTTCGCCGCCGTTGACCCTGCGCCTCTTCGCTTTCGCCCTGCCCTTCATCATGACCTTCGGCCTGTTTGTCATCCTGCAACTGGGTGCCGGCATCTGGTGGAGTACGCACATGTGGGTGGGAGTCAGCTTTATGGCCGGCGCAGTCGGTCTGGGGCTGGCGGGTCTGGTGAAGGCGGAAGACATCGCGCCGATGCCCACACGGGGTTGAGGTGTTCAGCCGGGCAGTGTGAGCGGGAAGCGTCCGTAGGGCACGGGCGTCAGCAGGTAGACGTCCACCCATTTGGACCAGGACTGGAAGTCCGAGTCGCTGTAGCCAAGGTCGATGAACATCGGCTGCTGCTGCACGTACCAGGCGGCGGCCGTGTCTTCCATGCTGCCGACGCCATAGCCCTCGACGTAGACTTCGGTGCCGTAGGGGATGACCTTCGGGTTGGAGGCGACGATGCCCTTGCGCAGGAAAGCGCCGGTGGCGGTGGTGGTGCTGTTGCCCACCGAACCGGGGTGATAGCTGGTGGCCTTCATCCGCAGCACACGCCAGTATTGCCGCGGCCCCTGGGGCGTGTTGATGCTGCGCAGCACGATCTTGCTGCCAAGGCCGATGATGTGGTCAAGCGGCTCCTGCAGCATTTCCGCCGTGCCGGTCTCGCGGCTGACTTCCACGCCATTCTCGTAGCGGATGCGCTGCGGCAGGCCGCGAATGCCGTCCTGGCCCTGTTGCAACACGCGGCGCTGGTCGAGTTCCAGTTCGGGATCGGCCTGGGTCAGGGTCCTGTGGGACAGGGTTTCGCGCTCGTAGACGAGCTCCTCACGCACGCGGATGACGCGCAGTTGCATGCCGGCCACCAGGGTCGTGTCGCCGGGCGGGATGCTGTAGTCCTCGTCATCGAGTTGCACGCCGGCGGCCGCCAGCGCTTCCGCCACTGTCTCGCCTGGCAGGCGCAGGGGGCGGGATTCACCATCCGCGTGCAGGGTGAGCGGCAGGGCGCGCCGCAGTTGCAGCGTCATGTTGGCCACCAGGGTAGTGGCGGCCGGTGGGTGCAGAACATCGCCCTCGCGCTGCGCGACGCTGTTTTCGAGCAGTGCCTCCCCCACCGTGCGGGCGCTGCTGCGCAGGTTACGCAGGGTGTCGCCGTCCTGCAACAGGAAGGGCTGCGGGCGGCGCAGTTCGAGTTGCCTGAGCGGGGTGGCCGGGTCCATGGACCAGGCGGGATCGAAGCGTTGCCCGTTGACGAAGAGGGCGTCGCCGGGGGCCAGCGCCAACCCGGCTTCGGCCAGCAGGGCGGCAGGGTCGTTGAGAGGGCTGCGCAGGATGCGTGTGACTCCGTCGACGCCCAGCAGGACGTCACGGGCGTAACTGACGCGCACCTGCTGGCCGTCAAGGAGCAAACTGGTCAGGCCAGGTTCCACTAGATCGTCAGGTTGCAGCGCGATGCCCTGTTCGCTCAGCAACTGGCCGACCAGTCCGGCTCGGCTGCGCAGCGACAGCGCCTGGCCATCAACGACCAGGGTCAGGTCTTTTTCCAGCACAAAGGGCGCCAGCAACAGCGCGGCGGCCAGCATGCCGAGCAGCGATAGCGGCAGGAGCAGGACCAGATGCCAGAGTCGCAGGGGCAAGGGATCACCGCTGTCGGCGGGTGAGGCTGGCTGTCACCGGGCTACCCGGCCCAGGCCGGTCTGCGACACCCGGGAAGAACCCCTTAGTGCTGCTCCCGTCAGGGCCTGACACGGTTCGGAGGACCCGCCGCGCAGGGCCTGGGCAGGGTAGCCCGGTGACAACCATTGTTTCCATACTAGCGGTCTTAACGGGTCGCGGCAAGCGCGGACAGCGACGTTCAGGAGGCGCTGCGTAACTCCGCGATCGCTTCCTTCCAGGCGGGTGACGCGATCGGCCCCTGCAGCAGCGGGTCGCCGGTGCCCTCCATCCAGCGGTACAGGCGTTCCAGCAAGGCGCGTTCGAGGGCCTGGTGTTGCGCCTGGCCGGCGAGGTTGTCCTGTTCGAGCGGGTCCGCCTGCAGGTCATAGAGCTCGACAGCTGGCCGGCGCGCGTTGATCTCTTCGATCATCTGCGGGTAGACGGGGCTGAGCTGAATGTCGCCCGGCACGTTGATGGCGATGTCCTGACAGAGATTCAGGACCAGCTTGTGATCTTCCGTGCGCAGGCCGCGCATGGGTTCCCAGGCGGTGTGAAAGGTCTTGCCGGCGAAGACGACGTCGCGCGCCTGGTAGTAGGCGCCCTGCAGCAGCTTCCAGAAGCTTCGTCCGTGCAGGCGTTGGGGGCGGTCCAGAGCCAGGGCCTCCAGCAGCGTCGGGACGACGTCCACGTGACTGATCAGTTGGGGGATGCGACGCCCGCCGGTCAGGCCGCCGCCGGGCCAGTGCATCAAAAGCGCGGTTTCGATGCCCGGGTCGTAGAGCGTGCATTTGGCGCGCGGCATGGCCAGGCCGTGGTCGGTGACGAAGATGAGCCAGGTGTCCTGCAACAGACCCTGCGTTTCCAGTGTCGTCACGATCCGCCCGACGGCGCTGTCCAGCGCCGCGATGGCGCCCTGCAGTTGCGCGACTTCGGCGCGCGCTTCCGGCGTCGGCGGCAGGTAAGCCGGCACTTCCGCGCCGAGGTGGTCGTCGGGTTCGACGTCGCCGAAATCCCAGCGGCGGTGCGGCTCGAAGAAACCGACCTCCAGGTAAAAGGGTTCTGCCCTGCCTGCCTGTGTCGTGAGCCAGTCCGACGCGGCCTGTCCCAGAGCCGCCGCCGGCGCCCGGTCGTAAATCTCGTCATAGCCCAGGGCGGGCGCGCCGGCGGCGTCGGTCAGGTGCTGGATGCCGAAGAGCGCCGTGCGGTAACCGGTCTCGCGCAAGTAATGCGCTAGGTGTCGCTCGCCGGCGTGCAGACGCCAGCGAAAGGGATCGTGCGCCAGGCCATGCATGCCGTTGGCGTGGGCGTGACGGCCGGTATGCAGCGCAGCGCGCGAGGGGCTGCACTGCGGCGCGGTGCAGAAACTGCGCTCAAAGAGCAGGCCGCGCGCGGCCAGGGAATCCAGCGCGGGTGAGGGCACCGTGCCCTGGCCGTAACAACCCAGGTGCTGCCCGAGGTCGTGGCAAGTGATGAAGACGATATTGGGACGCATGAGACTCTCCCTGATTCGTGTATGCGCGGCAGCACCCGCAGAGGGTAACACAGGAAGCCCGCTGCGCCCGCGCCAGTCGGGCTATACTTGGGGACAGCAGAACGCAGGAGAGCGGTCATGGCCGTCCCCGTCCGCCAAAGGAAGCTCAGCCTGGAAGAGTTTCTCCAACTGGAGGAGCGACACCCGGAGCGCAGGTTCAAACCCGCCGCCAATGGAGCCGTCATCGAAATGTCGCCGAGTCGCAGCCACGGTTTTATTCAGGGAGAAATTTGCGGATTACTGCTGAACTGGCTGAAGAGCGAAGCCCTCTCAGGCTACGGTGCCGGCACAGAGATCACGCACGATCTTGATGGCTGGCTCTGCGTGCCGGACGTGGCCGTACTGCCGCTGGAGGGCGAAGACTACCCGCGTGAGGCGCCGCTGCTGGCAGTGGAGATTGAGAGCAAGAGCAACACACGCAGTGAATTGCGGGCGAAGGCCGGGCGCTATCTGGAGCATGGTACGCAGATGGTGTGGCTGGTCTACCCGGAGTCGCGTTCGCTGGAAATCTGTCGGCCGGGCGAGGAATTGCAGAACCTGTCCGGCGCGGACCTGGTTGAAGGCGGCGCGACGCTGCCGGGCTTCCGCGCCAGCGTGAATACACTGTTTCCGCCGCCAGTGAACTGACGCCGCAGGAAAGCCAAACGCGTCCGCGTAACGCAGCGGGTAAAATGAGACAGACAAGTTGTCGGAGAGCAGACATGGTCGCTGAAGCCCCCGTCGCCCGCGCCAGTCGCATGACCATGGACGAATTCGTCGCGCTGGTCGAGCGCAACCCCGAACGCCACTACAAATTCGATGCCCGGGGAGACCTCGTTGAAATGTCGCCAAAATGGGACCATGGAAGCACGCAGGGTGAAATCGTCATGCTGCTCAAGCTGTGGCTGCGGAGCGGGGCCCTGCCGGGTTACGGAGCCGCCACAGAGGTCGCGCATGAAATTGATGGCTGGCGCTGCCGCCCTGACGTGGCCATTCAGCCAGAGGATTGCGACCCCATCCCACGTGAGGCGCCACTGCTGGCAGTCGAGATTCGCAGCGAGAGCAACCCGCGCCGCGAACTGCGGGCGAAGGCCAGGCGCTACCTGGAGCATGGCACGCAGATGGTCTGGCTGGTCTACCCGGAGACGCGCTCGCTGGAAATCTGTCGGCCGGGCGAGGAATTGCAGAACCTGTCCGGCGCGGACCTGGTTGAAGGCGGCGCGACCTTGCCGGGCTTCCGCGCCAGCGTGAGCGAACTGTTTCCGCCGCCAGTGAACTGACGCCACAGGAAAGCCAAACGCGTCCGCGTAACGCAGCAGGTAAAATGAGACAGACAAGTTGTCGGAGAGCAGACATGGTCGCTGAAGCCCCCGTCGCCCGCGCCAGTCGCATGACCATGGACGAATTCGTCGCGCTGGTCGAGCGCAACCCCGAGCGCCACTACAAATTCGATGCCCGGGGAGACCTCGTTGAAATGTCGCCGAAAGTGATCCACGGCGCGGTCCAGGGGGCCGTCGTCACATTGCTGCGGAACTGGTTGAATGGAGGCGCGCTGTTCGGGTACTGGGCAGTCACAGAGGTTGCTCACCAGCTTGAACAATGGCGCTGCCGACCGGATGTCGCCCTGGTGCGTGATGACAGCGAACCCATCCCTGTCATGGCGCCGCTGCTGGCAGTCGAGATTCGCAGCGAGAGCAACCCGCGCCGCGAACTGCGGGCGAAGGCGGTTCGCTACCTGGAGCATGGCGCGCGGATGGTGTGGCTGGTCTATCCGGAGACGCGCTCGCTGGAAATCTGTCGCCCGGATGAGGACTTGCAGACCCTGTCCGGCGAGGACGTGATTGAGGGCGGCGCGACCTTGCCGGGCTTCCGCGCCAGCGTGAGCGAACTGTTTCCGCCAGCGCGCGGCGAGTGAGACTGTCGCTGCCCGCATCCGCGACAGGCGCGTGAAAACAGAGGAATACAGGAGAACGGTCATGGCCGTCCCCGTCAGTGAAAAGAAGCTCAGCCTGGGGCAATTCCTGGAACTGGAGGAGCGACACCCGGAACGCAGGTTCAAACCCGCCGCCAATGGAGCCGTCATCGAAATGTCGCCGAGCTGGATGCACAGCAAGTTGCAACTGAGGATCGGGAAATTACTGGACAACTGGCTGGATACCGGCTCCTCGCCTGGCTATGCCGTTGGCACAGAGCCCACGCACGATCTGGATGGTTGGCTGTGTATCCCGGATGTGGCCATCCAACTGGAGAATGCCGAACCCTACCCTGGAGTGGCACCATTGCTGGCGGTTGAGATTGAGAGCAGGAGCAATACCCGAAGCGAACTGCGGGCGAAGGCGGGGCGCTACCTGGAGCATGGCACGCAGATGGTCTGGCTGGTCTATCCGGAGACGCGCTCGCTGGAAATCTGTCGGCCGGGTGAGGAATTGCAGACCCTGTCCGGCGGGGACCTGCTGGAAGGCGGCGCGACCTTGCCGGGCTTCCGCGCCAGCGTGAGCGAACTGTTTCCGCCGCTGCCGACAGGCGAAAGTCAGAGGCGACCGTAGCGGCGCAGCAGATCGCAAAGTCTGTCAGGCGGCAAGGCAGGCACCCGCAAGCCGTCGCGGCCGGTCATGGTCTCGGCGGCCAGCAAGGCGTTGAGAATGGCTTCCTCCACCGCCTCTACCGTCGCCAAAAAGAATGAATCGAGAATGTCGCTGCGGTCGTGCAGCCGCGCTGATTGCAGCAGCAGGTCCTGCGGCTCGTGCGGGATGCGCGAAGCGGTGGCGAAGGCGATGATGAAATCGCCGCTCTGGTCATGGCTGACGGTACCGGTGCGGGCCAGACCGAGAGCCGCGCGCCTGGCCAGACGGTTCAGTTGCAGCGCGTCCAGCGGCGCGTCGGTCGCCAGCACGATCATGATCGAGCCGGGGTTGTGGCGCGGCATGTCCTCGTCCGCCAGCGCCAGCCCCACCGGCACGCCGAGCACCATCAGTTCCTCGCGCTTGCCGTGGTTGGCCTGCACCAGCGCGCCGACCGTGTAGCCGCCGTCGCCTGGCCGCCGTGAGGCCGTGCCAATGCCGCCCTTGAACTGGTAGCAGGTGGTGCCCGTGCCGCCGCCCACGTTGCCTTCCGCCACCTGGCCGTCCGCCGCGCTTTCGATGGCCGCGAAAACGTGCTCCGGCCGGATATGGCGGCCGCGGGCATCGCTGAGCATGCCGTCGTTGCATTCCCCGACCACGCAATTGACCGTGCCGGTGGTCAGCGCGATGTCCGGGTTCTGGCGCAGCATGTAGCTCATCAGGGCGTCGCCGGCGCGCGCCACGCTCAGGTTGCTGGTGAGCAGGACGGGCGTTTCCAGGCTGCCGCGTTCGCGGATCTGCTCGAAGCCCATCACCTTGCCGTAACCGTTGAAGGAATAGACGGCCGCAGCGACCTTGTCGCGATAGATATTCCCCCCATGGGGCAGCACGGCGGTTACCCCTGTGCGCAGCGGACCGACGCCTTCCCGCAGCGGCCCCTCGCCCCTGATCAGCGTCGTGTGACCGACGCGGACGCCCGACACGTCCGTGATGGCGTTGTGCGGACCCGGAGGCAGCCGCCCCGCTTCGACGCCCAGATCCCGCAAGCGGCTCATGCCTTGCCGGCGTCCGCTGCGGATGAACCGGGAATGGCGGAAGCGTCATCCGCCAGCAGCCCGCGCGTCAGCGATTGGACGTAAATGCACTGCCGCCAGGGGATGGCCACGTCCGCCAGCGAGACCGCTTCGTCGTCCAGTTCCACAGCGCTGCCGCGCACGATGGCCAGTGGCGTGCCCTCGTCGCGTTCGCCCATCACCAGTTGCGCCGCGGCGCTGATGGTATCCGCCATGCCGCGCTGCGTGACCGCCATGGGGTTGCCGAAGAGATCGCGCTGGCCCCGTTCGTCCTTCACGGGGCGGAAGCCGGCCGTCGCCAGGGCCACGCCGCTGGTGCCCAGGCGGCCCGGAACCAGCCAGCTGTCGGTCAGCACCACGCCGACCTTCACCCCCTGACGCTGCCGCAGCGCCTCGCGCAGGCGGGCGGCCGTCTCGTAGGGTCGGGCGGGGAAGAGCACGACATGGCCCGCGGGGATGTTCGAACGATCGAGACCGGCGTTGGCCGAAAGGATGCCGGTCGTCACGGTAAGCAGGAAACCCAATTCGATGCCGCCAAAGATATGGTCGGCTTCCTGCAGCACCAACTGCGCCATGACCGGCTGCATGCGGTAACGTCGCGCCAGGGCTTCGGCCTCCGCCGTGACTTCCACGTCGGCCAGGCGCAGCACGCGCCCTTCACTGATGGCCGCGTACTTGCTGGAGACGGCCAGCACGTCGCCGTCCTGCAGGCCTTCCGGCGCGTGTGCCAGCGCAGCGTCGATCGCTTCAGGCAGATCGAAGGCAGCCTGCTGCAAGGGCGCCGGCAGGGGCCAGATGGTCAGGGGAGGCATGGCGTGCAGCGCGATGACATCGGCATGATGCGCGATTATGGCAGTCTGCGACGGCGAATCACAGGGGCAGCGGCTGACGCCGGGCGCAGGAATGTGGATAATCGAAGCATTGAATTCCAACGACAGGACGATAGCGATGTACGCTTACATTGCCGGACCGCTGTTCAACGAAGGGGAACGCTGGTTCGACCAGCAGATAAATGACGTGGCCGAGGCTGCGGGCTTCGAGACCTTTCTGCCGCATCGCGACCAGTCGCCCGACAGCGGCGACACATTTGACCCCGAACTGGTTTTCCACTGGGACGTGGAGAATCTGGAGCGGGCGGACCTCGTGATCGCCAACCTCAACGGCGTCACCTGCGACGACGGCACTTCCTGGGAGCTGGGCTATGCCTACGCGCGCGGCAAGCACCTGGTCGGCGTCTATACGGACATGCGCCTGACCTTCGACGACCAGGTCGTCAACCTGATGCTGCAGTTCTCGCTGAACCGGCTGGTGCGTTCGCTGAAGGAACTGGAGGACTATCTGCAGGGCCATGCCCGCGAGCAGGGCTTGCAGCCGCGTTGAGCAATTCGATCACCGGAAGCCCGGAATTTGGCGACCGGGCACAGCAATCACAGGTTTGACACGGGAACCCGCCATGGAAATCACCGCTGACACCTCACCTGACCAGGAAATTCCGGATGGCACAATTCTCGCGAAGTATGCCGACATCCCGCAGGACGAGTTCGTGGCGCTGGTTGACAGACACGACTATATGCTGCTTCGGTTCAACGCTGCCGGGGACGTCATCGCCACGCTCTCTTTCCTTGTTCATGGGGTCGCCAGAAGCTTGATCGCCACACACATTTGCAAATGGCTATTTGCGGGAGCAATGCCCGGATTTGGGGCTGCCACGAACTGCGCCTTCGAGTTGGAAGGCTGGCGCTGTCGCCCGGATGTCGCTGTAGGCCGCCGGGTCGGAAATGTCATCCCGCGCGAGGCGCCGCGGCTGGCCGTCGAGATACGCAGCGACAGCAACTCCTGGCGGCAGTTGCGCGCGAAGGCCGCGCGTTACCTGCAGCATGGCACGCAGATGGTCTGGCTGGTCGATACGGATGCGCGCAGCGTTGAGATCCACCGGCCGGACGCAATGTCGCTGGTGATGACGGGCGACGACGTCATTGCGGGTGGCGACGCGCTCCCCGGCTTTCAGGTGATGGTGAGCGAGCTGTTTCCGCAACAACATTAGACCGGGACTGCGCGAACACAGCCCCGCAGTGCAACTTTCTACAGGCCGTGGCAGCGCGCTTCGTCGCCGGCCTGGCCGGCAGGGTATATTGGAAGTAAGCCAAACCCGGGAGATTCCCGTGGAGCCCACTGTGCGCATTTCTGAAGTCGTCGAGGGCGCAATCGTCGCGCGCTACGCTGACATTACGATCGACGGGTTCGTCGCCCTGGTCGAAGCCAATCCCGATACCCACTTCAAATTCAACGCCGCGGGAGACGTCGTCGTCATGTCACCGACCAACATCCATGCCATAGTCCAGGGCCTCGTCGCCATTGAACATGGAACCTGGTTGTCATCAGGTGCGTTGCCCGGTTTTTATGTCGCCACCGATGGCTTGTTTGCCCTGGGGGACTGGCGTAGCCGGCCGGACGTTGCCATCGTCCCCCACTTTGGCAAAATCATCCCGCGCGAGGCGCCGCGGGTGGCCGTCGAGATACGCAGCGAGAGCAACAACTGGCGGGAGTTGCGCGCGAAGGCGGCGCGTTACCTGCAGCATGGCACGCAAATGGTCTGGCTGGTCGATACGGATGCGCGCAGCGTTGAGATCCACCGGCCGGGCGCGGCGGCGCTGACGATGACGGGCGACGATCTCATAGAAGGCGGCGACGCGCTCCCCGGCTTTCAGGTGATGGTGGGCGAGCTCTTCCCCGACTGACCGCAGACAAGTGAAACAGGGGCTGCGCTGAACAGCCCCTGCTGCTGCGGACTATTGCGACAGGCCGTAGACCCGGGTTTCGGGACGGAAAGCGGCCCAGGCGAACCAGAAGTGCGGGAAGGCGAGGTGCTGGCGCAACTGGCTGCCGGCCAGTTCGCCCTCCAGCGCCGTGCCGAAGACGTTCCACCGCGTACCGGTCTGCTCGTCCACGATGCGCCCTTCCGCGTCCAGCGCAAAGCTGAGCACCTGACCCTCCAGTTCGCGGTCATAGAGCGCGGCCATGCCGACGTCGCGCGAGCTGTTGATGTCACTGGCGTCCAGCGCGCTGGTCTGGCCTGGCTGCCACAGGGCGACGACCTCGAAGTCGCCGATGCTGTCGTTGATGACCGGCGCTTCCCTCAGCGCCGGGAAGGGCCAGGCGACGGACTCGCCGCCCAGAAAGGCGCCCAGCACGCGCTCGGTCGCGAAGAGCCGTTCGTCCGGCTCACCGAAGAAGAGGAAGGGCCGCGGGCTGCTGTCGTAGCCGACGTAGGGGTTGGAGCCGTAGCCGCGGAAGCCGGGCGAGAGCACTTCACCCTGCGGATATTGCTGCGCGAACTCGCCGAAACTGACCAGCAGCGAGGGCAGCAACTCCAGCTGTGTGCCGGCGTAACTGCCGACGATGCCCTCGCCGGTGAACTGCTGCCACCAGCTTTTGGTCAGGTCGTCCCACATCACCAGGTCGCTGTGACGCAGGTTGCCGGAGACGCCGAAGCGCAGGGTCTCGCCCTCCACGCGGCGGTCGAAGACCACGGCGGAGTTGCAGAGCGGGCAGAAGGTCACGGCGACGGGCTGGTCGCCGAAGACGTCGTTGACGATCTCGTGCCGTGTCAGAATCGCCAGGGGGTAGGCGCGCGCCGTGCCCTTCAGTTCCAGCGAAAGCACGGGCGACTGCGGCTGCAACCACTGGCCGGCGACCTCCAGCGAGTCGAAGGCCGGGTCGTCAATGGGCGGAATGCCGTCCGGCGGCACGCCACCGGAGAAGATTTCCTCCAGCGGCACGGTGTGCATGCAAAAATCGGTGGTATCCCAGAAACTGGTGAAGCGCACGAAGGAGGGCGCGGCGCATCCCGACTGTCCGGTCATGGGCGCGCTGCGCAACGCCAGCGCGGCGGCGACAAGTACGAGCGCGAGCAGCAAGAGCGTGTGTCTGCGCCGCAGCCCCGAGATGATGTTCATGGTCAGGCCTTTCCCTGTTGTCCGTCCCTGTTACTGATGTGTTGGTCACCGCAGAACTTACCACCATCAGGGCTGGCGGGGTTGACAGCGCTGGAAAATCGATATTCAATTGGGAATGTGACACATCACAATTTGGGAACAACTCTTCAACTGGCAATGGAGAGAGAAAAGGAGATGTGTCAAAGAAGAAGTTACTGGTGATCGCGCTGTTGGTCGGAATGGTCGTACCCGCAGGCGCTGCGGCTGTTCCTGTATATGCGGGCACTGCGGATGAGCTTGTCTGTGATGCCCCTTCCAACCCGGACAATCCACCCACTGACTGGTCTGAAGAAGATACGGCGGAAGCGCAGGCTTGCTGGACGATTAACACCGGTAAGTGCTGGCCCTTCACGAATTACTGCCTGTTCAAAACCTGCTGCTACGTTGGGTCCACACCAGTATGCTACTACCATTGGGAATGGGCGTAGTATAACGACAGGTGATGAGCAAATCGCTCCCTGAACGTCCGATCGATAAAGCCCGCCCACGACCTGCCCGGTCGCGGGCTTTCCGCCTGAACTGGTGCTCTGCACGATCCCTCGTCGCCTGGCTGTGGCGGGAAGCGGCGGATACGCCGAACTGGCTGTGGCTGCCGCTGCTGCTGCTGCTGCAGTTTGCCATCATGATGCGGGCGGGACGCTTCACCGCAAGCGCGGGATGGATTGTGCCGCTGTTGCTGGCTGTGACACTGCTGACAGCCAGGATGAATGACGGCAGGGCCGGGGGGCAGTTGATTCTGGCCTGGCTGATGACGACATTGCATTGGGCTGTGTCCTGGTTCTGGGCCCTGACCTGTCTGTTCCTGCAGCACCTGTGTCCCTGGTTCAGCCAGGCCTGAGCCAGCGTCCCTGCGGCTCCGGGCCGGGGCGGGCTGAAACACAGAATCTGCGCCATCGCCCAACGCAGTCCAATGCGGTTGACAGGGCCGCCGCCGCCGCGGCATGATGGTCGCCCGACGCATGGCCACCCTGACCCGTTACGAGACCTGAAGCATGTACGTTCCGCGCACCCGGCAATTCTGGGCCGTCTCGCTTTCACATTTCGCCCTCGACGTCATCATGAGTTCGATCCCGGTCCTGTTGACCTTTGTCAGTCTGTACGTGTTGCCGCTGAGCGCCGTCCAATTCGGCCTGATCGTCGGCCTGATGCAACTGATGGGTGCCGTCACACAACCGATGTTTGGCTGGCTGACGGACCGCGTAGGCGGGCGCTGGACGGGCTCCATCGGGCTTGGCTGGACGGCGGGCATGATGATGATGGCCCTGCTGGCTGCGGAAAGCGGCCAGTTGCTGTTGATGGCTTTCGTCATCGTCATCACTGCGCTGGGCAGCGGCGCCTTCCACCCGGTGGGGATGAAGTACGCTGCGGAGAGTCACCCGCCGCGCGAGGCCAGCAACATGGCCTGGTTCTTCCTGTCGGGGCAGATGGGCCTGGCATTCGGGCCGGCGCTGGTCGGGCTGCTGCTGGAAAACGCAGTGCCGGTCGGCAACGCCTTCGGCGCGGCCCTGGGGTCGGGTCTGGCGGGGCTGTTGCAGGAGCGCGGCACGGCCCTGCCGGCCGTCTGGATATCCCTGCTTTCGCTGCCGGGCCTGTTTCTGATTTTGATGTATCTGCCGGGACATCGCGCGCATCGCGCCGCCGTGGCCGCCGACAAGGAACAGGACAAGGGCAACAATGCGCGCGCGCCGCTTTCCATGGCCGTATTGCTGATCTTCCTCGTCATGGTCAGTTTGCGCAGTCTGGGTTCGCCGGGCGTGGTCTCATTCATTCCATTTCTCTTCCAGCAGAAGGGCTGGACGCCGGCGGAGTACGGACTGATTGCCAGTTCCTTCTGGGTTGGTTCCGGCCTGGCGGGAGTCTTTTTCGGCGGTCTGGCGGACCGCTATGACCGGCGCCTTGTCATCGCCATCAGCATGCTGCTGTCGGCGCCGACCTTTTTCCTGCTGCCGCTGACGAATGGCGTGCCGGCCTTTGTGCTGGCCATCCTGGCGGGGACGCTGAGCGGCGCCTCGCACGGCTTGATCGTGGTCCTGGCGCAGGGTTTCCTGCCCGCCAGCAAGGCGATGGCCTCCGGCGCGGCGCTGGGGCTGGTCTTTGGCACCGGCGCGCTGGGCAGTGCTTTCATCGGCTGGCTGGCCGGCATCATCGGCCTGGGGCCCTCCTTCCAGCTGGTGGCCGGCGCCATCGTGATCTCCGGTCTGCTGACGATGCTGCTGCCGGCGCAAACGCGCCCTGCCGAAGCGGTGGCAGAGGCCCTGCCGGCGCGCAGCAAACAGGGTGAAGTCAGTGCCTGATGAATGAATAAGGCCATTTTTTGTAATTGTTAAGGTAGTGATGTAAGTTCAGTCGTCAGGGGGGCACAGGCCCCGTAGCAGCTGCGTGTCACAGACTCCCTCAAACGGGACGGGCTGTGGGTACAAGGCCAATCTCGTTAAAACTGTAAGGCAGGGAGTAGCAAGATGGCAGACCGCATTAAGGGCGTTGTCAAGTGGTTCAACGCCGACAAGGGTTACGGTTTCATCACCCAGGAGGGTGGACCGGACGTTTTTGTTCATTATACGGCGATTCTGGGCGGCGGATTCCGTAGCCTGGATGAAGGCGAAACGGTGGAGTTTGAGATCGTTGAGGGCCAGAAGGGCAAACAGGCCAGCAACGTCTCGCGCGTCTAGCAGAAAGAACAACACGACAGCCAGACTCCGGCGGGGTGGGCCCCGCCGTTCCTGTATTTGGCAAGGCATGTGCGCGTAGCGCTTTTCAGCGAGACTTTTCTGCCGCGCACTGACGGCATCGTCACCGTCCTCTGTCTTCTGCTTGATCAACTGGCCGCCCGCGGTATCAAGTCCATGCTGTTCACGCCGCGTCTTGGGCCGGTTGAACGTTACGCTGCCACGACGGTGTGCAGCGCGCCCGGCCTGCCCTTTCCCGCTTACCCGGACCTGCGCATGGCCCTGCCCACGGCGGGGCAGTGGCAGTGCCTGCGTGACTTCGCGCCGCAGGTGACGCATTTCCTGCACCCTTCCATTTTTGGCCTGGCGGCCTGGTGGCAAACGCGACGCCTGGGCTTGCCCGCACTGGTCTCGTGGCATCTCGATTACGGACGCATCGCGCGGCACTGGCGGCTCGGCCCGCTGCACGCCGGCGCCATCGAACCGGGCATCAACCTGCTGACGCGCCTGGTGCTCAACCGCGCCGACTGCGCCCTGGCGCCCTCACGCAGCGCGCAACAACGTCTGCGCGAGATTGGCGTGACGGCCCCGGTCCGGCTGTGGCGGCGTGGCGTGGACGGCGAACGCTTTCATCCGCGCCACGCGGACGCGGCCATGCGCCGGCGTCTCGCCGCCGCAGATCCGCAACAATTGCTGCTGCTCTACGTCGGTCGCCTGTCCATGGAAAAGGGGCTGGCTTCCCTGGGCGAAGTGCTGCAGGCCGTCCCGCAGGCGCAGTTGGCACTGGTCGGCGACGGACCGGCACGGCGCCCGCTGGAAGCGCACCTGGCCGGGCTGCCGGTGCGCTTTACCGGCGCACTACAGGGCGTGGAACTGGCGCAGGCCTACGCCAGCGCGGACGCCTTTGTGTTCCCGTCCCCGGCAGAATCTTTCGGTCTGGTCGTGCTGGAAGCCATGGCCTCGGGCCTGCCGCCGGTGGCGGCGCGCACGGGCGGCGTGCCGGAACTGCTGCGCGAGGGAGTTAACGGTTACAGCTTCGCGCCGGGCGACGAGGCCGGGCTGATCAGGGGTGTGCGGCGTCTGGCCGCCGACGCGGACCATCGCCGGGCCCTGGGCCGCCAGGCGCGCGCAGACGCCGAAGGGCGCAGCTGGTCGGCCGCCATGGACGAGGTCATCGCGCACTACGAAGGCCTGGCCCTGTCGCACCGGCGCTGAGTCGCCTGTGGTAAACTCGGCTTCACGCCAGAGCGCGGGAGCCAGCGGCCTTGTCAACCAGGGGGCTGTCCAGCAATGAAGTCGCCGCACGGGTAGCGCGCGGGGAGGACAACGCCTGGCAGCCGCGCGTGGGCCGCAGCTACCTCGACATCCTGCGCGACAACCTCTTCAACATTTTCAACCTGGTGCTTTTCCCCCTGCTGGGCGTCATCGTCCACTTCCGCGAGTACATGGTGGCCCTCTTCGCCGGCTTCAGCGTGGTCAGCAACGCCCTGCTGGGCACGGCCCAGGAGATGATCGCCAAGCGCCGGCTTGACCGTCTGGTGGCGCTGTCGGAACACAAGGTGCGCGTCTGGCGCGACGGGGCGCTGAGTGAAGTCGGCATCCGCGAACTGGTGATCGACGACGTGCTGCCGCTGCAGCCGGGCGAGCGTCTGGTGGTGGACGGGCGCGTGCTGGCCAGTGACGCGCTTGAGGTCGACGAATCGCAACTGAGCGGCGAATCCGACTCGGTACTCAAGGACGTCGACGATGCCGTCTACTCCGGCTCCTGGTGCGTGGCCGGGACGGGCCTGATGGTGGCCACGGCCGTCGGCGCGGACAGCATGATCAACCGCATCGCGCAGTCGGCGCGGGCCTGGAAGCACCCCCTGACGCCCACGCAGCGCAAGGTGATGGTCATCGTCGACGTCGCCATCCTGCTGATGCTGGTGCTGGCCCCCATGCTCTGGCTGGCCGGTTCCCTGGCCGGGCTGGACCTGCTGGAACGCGTCAAGGAAAGCGTGGTCTTCATCACCAGCCTGGTGCCCTACGGTCTGCTGCTGGTGATCATGATCTCGCTCACGATCGGCGCCCTGAGCATCGCCCGCCACCAGACCCTGGTGCGCCGCGTCAACGCCGTCGAGTCGCTGGCCAACGCCACGGTGCTCTGCTTCGACAAGACGGGCACGCTCACCGAAAACCGGCTGGTCGTGGCCGACATCCTGCCGCTCAACGGCGCGTCGCCGGAGGAGGTGCGGCGTCAGTTGCGGCGTTACAGCGCCAACCTGGCGCACCACAACGGCACCGCCGCGGCCGTCGCCGGGCACGTGCAGGTCTCCCTGCCGCCGCCCGCCGTGGAGAAACTGCGCGAGATCCCCTTCAGTTCCGCGCGGCAGTGGGGCGCCGTGGTGTTGCCGCAGGAGACGCTGTTTCTCGGCGCGCCCGAGCGTCTGCTCAACGAGACGGCAGCGGAACTGCGCGAGCAGGCGCAGTCACTTTCGGCGCGCGGCCTGCGCGTGCTGACATTCGCGCGCAGCCTCACCGCGCCGCAGGACGGCCAGTTGCCCACTGACGCCGAGCCCCTGGCGCTGGTCACGCTCAGCGACAGCCTGCGGCCGGACGCTGCCGACACCCTGCAGGCCTTCCGCGCGCAGGACGTGGCGCTGAAGGTCATCTCGGGCGACCACATGGAGACCGTGCGCGCCATCGCCGGCGCGGCGGGCATGGCGACGGAACCGGCATGGACCGGCGCGCAACTGGAAAGCATGGGCGACGCGGCGTTTGCGGGAGCGGCGCAGCAGGGCAGCATCTTCGCGCGCGTCGCGCCGGAGACCAAGCGCCGTCTGGTAGAGGCCCTGCAGCAGGGCGGCGCCCACGTGGCCATGGTGGGCGACGGCGTCAATGACGTGCCGGCGCTGAAGCAGGCCGACCTGGCCATCGTGATGAACGACGGCGCCCGCATCGCGCGCGAGATCGGCGACATTCTGCTGCTCAACAACGCCATGTCGACCCTGCCGCGGGCCTTCGCCGAGGGTCGCGAGATTACGCAGACGATCTACGGCACGGTGCGCATGTTCCTGACCAAGACTTTTTACAACGTGCTGCTCTTCGTCTTTGTGGGCTTCATGGCGCTGCCCTTCGCCATCACGCCGGTGCAGATCAACTGGGTGACCTTCGGCACGGTCAACTTCATCGCGACCCTGGTGGCCATCAAGTGGCTGCGGCCGGCCTTCATGGCCAACTTTCGCGACGACGTCTTCGACTACGTGGTCAGCGGCGCCTTCATCGGCTCGGTGATGATGGCGCTGCTCTACGCGGCGACGTACTTCGCCACGGGCCGTGACACGGCGGCGGCGCGCAGCGCGCTGGCGATCTTCGCCACCTTCTTCGGCATCCTCATCTTCTGGAACACCTTCGGCATCGACTTCGCCCGCCCGCGCACCTTGTGGCAACAGCGCACGGCGACCGCCATCGGCCTGGCCTTCACGCTGCTGGTGATTCTGGGCTTTTACGCGCAGCCGGAACTCTTCGAGTTCGTGCGCCCGACAGAGGGCATCATCGCGCTGATCGTGTCGGTCCTGCTGCTGACGATTGCGCTGCTGAGCCTGGCGATGCGCCAACGCGGTCTGCTGCACCGGCTGTGGCTGCTGTTTGAGCGCTGAGGGTTAGTTATCTTCTTCTTTAGGTTGCTTGCCGTCCCTCTTGGCGATGGCGCCCAATTTTCTTTCTGGCAAGTTAGCAAATAGATCCCTGTTTTTCTTAGGAATTGAAATCATTTGCTCGATGATGTAGTTCAATAGATCAAAAAGGGTAAGTACTATTTCGAGATTGTCGTTCACATCCATTACTCCCGGATGCACTGCCTCATTGCCAATTACCCGCACGTTATCCAACGCCATCTGAATTTGAGGATTAAGGCCCTTCTTTACTAGTGCACCGATATCTTGGTCCAGATTCTTGCCCTTTTCTCCCAAGACAGGCATAAGTTTTTGAATGCAAAGACGTAACAAAGCCGCGGCACCTCTTGGTGAAACCGCTGCAATAGTTCTTGCTTCGTTATAGTCCATCTTTATGTCATCTGGCATATCATCATTTGGTAAAGGTGCATTTGACGTCATCGGGAACACCATTTTCCCTTCCCAAATTGGTTGAGTATATTTGCCACTTTCATCATGTCCTACAATTTGACTATCCCAAACCGCAATTCGCCCACACATTTCACACTCACTTATGCTAGCGCCAGCGAAACGAGGCTTTTGTAGGTCGCTCAACTCAACTGGTATCTGTGGTTCATAGAACCAGTCTTGTTTCGCGTAGACGTTACAGTGCGGACAATTGAAAGCGCGCACTTCGAATTTTGGAGGAACAAAATCGCTACTCATTCTATCTCCGCAATTCCCTCTTGCTTACAGACGTTGCATACTGACAACCGGCTCGCGGGCGAGCATTTCACGCAGCGGGGCCAGGTCGGGCAGGCCGAGGACTTCTGACAGGGCGCTGTCGATGGCGGCGCGGGTTTCGTCTTCGGCCATGCGCGGCAGGGGCTGCAACTCCTGTTCACAGAGTTCGTCGTAGGCGACGGCCAACTGTGCCAGATGCGCGTCGCTCAACTTGCGAACGTCTAGGACGGGCATGGCCTTGAGCGTGGTCTTCTTAAAGTTTACCCAGGGACCTTCGGTTTCCGTACGCACCGTCAACAGGATCAAAAGTCCCAAGGTGGAATTCAACCAAAGAGCCAGTGATTTGTCGGCGTTGGGACGTGTCGCGTTTTGCAGCAAGGCGAATGTCCACCAGACGTTCGATAGCACCTTGCTGTCAGTACAGACTGCCAGCAATCGCGCAGTATTCAGACGTGGCCCTTCCGCCAGGAGGATAGTACCTCCAAGTTCCCACAGTGATGGAGGGCTACCAAGAGAACCTCCCTTTTTGGGCTTGGTTCGTGGTTGAAGCCAGCGATTTGGCGTCTGGGCAATCTGGATCACCGCATCAGCGTTATTCCCCCAGAAGGCGGCGAAGGCGGTAGGGGTATCGACCGCATCGAAGTTGTCATAAATGTTGCGTCGGTCCGGCCCAAGCCAGCCCAGTTCAGCCAGTGAGCAGAGGTCGATGCCCGTATGCCCGGCCAGGGTGGGCAGCCAGACCTCGCCACCCCCCAGCCGCCATGCCACACGAGTCAGGTCAGACTGGGCGAAAGCGCAGGGCAGGAACCAGTCCTGTTTCAGTGTACTCCAGTCCACCGCCAGCATTTCCGCGGCCTTCTCACCGCCCAGTGTCAAACTGGTTATGCCATGGCTCGCGTTCAGGTTGGGGGCTTCCTCGCGCATGATCTGGTTGGCGAGGGGCAGGGCCTCAATGGCCGTGGTCGGGTTGTGCCAGAGGTTGACGATGCGGGTCTTGTGGTCTTCCGCTACCCGAAGTTTGCGCGTGGCGACCAGCAGCGCCTCGCTGAGACTGGTGCTCTCGCTGAAGTTCCAGCGTTGGGCGTCATGGCTGACGATGATGTAATCGATTTGAAACCAGGTATTGATTAGGTTACGCACCTTTTGCCAGGAAACGCCGGAGAGCAGGGCCTTGGGCAGCACAAGAGCCAGGCGGCTTCCTTCCCCTGTGTGACGTTCGGCGAGGGCCACGAAGACCGCCCCGAGGCCACTGGAGATGCTGGCGTCGTCTTTTGGCAGGAATTTGCGAAGGCGTTTGCGCATTCGCGTCCGCCTTGCCGCGGGCATGGAACCGAAGAGCAGGTTGCCGCCCACGCTGCGCACGAAGGGCGGATTCATGACGCAGAGGTCCATTTGCGGCAATTTTGTTGCAAGTCTCTTCCGTCCCCTGTTTGAAAACTGCTCAATCGCTCCGGCCATGTCGATACTGACCTGTGTCACGTCCCGGCCCAGGAATTCCAGCGTGCCAAGGCGGTCACCATCGCCGTAGGGCATGACGAAAAGGTTCATTTTCTGGAATGGGACGTCGGGATTGCGCAGGGCCAGGTTGGAGGCCGTCAGGTGAATGGCGGAAGCCAGCACATCGTAACCGTGCAGGATCTGTTCGGTGAGCGCCTGGTGCATCGTATCCAATTGCGCGCGCTCACCGGCTGACACAGCTGCGCCCACGTGGTTGTCCAGCACTGCGTCTGCAGCGGCGACGAGCAGGGTGCCGGTGCCGCAGGCAAGGTCAGCGATCTTTAACTTCTTAACTTGCTTGAGTTCTGCCCAGTCCGTAGACCAGCCTTGTGGGCGCAGTGCCAGCTTTAGCAGCATGGTGGCGGCGGCGAGGCTGGTGTAATAAGTGCCCAGATACTTGGCGTCCGACAACAGGCGGTGATAGACGCGACCCATCAGGTCATGGTTCAATGCAGCACGCATCTCGCTGATGCGAATGGCGGTCTTCATCATTTCGTTGGTTGTTCTGCCGAAGCCCGGTGTGGCGGCGGAAACACTCAGGTAAATTTCAGAAGAAAGTGAAAATATCGAAATGAAGTTGATTTCATCGAGAATATGCTGCCAAATCTTGTGAAGTTTCAGACGACCCTCAGGATTATCCAGGAAACGCAAGGAAGTTACTTCCGGATATTTCTGTGTCAGAACCTCGTGGAAAATCATTGCGTTGAGCAGCACAAGGCCGCCCACGCGACAACTCGCAGTCTTTTCTTCGTTGCTTAACTTGTCCAGTTCCTTGAAGTCTCTGATTCGCCCGAGTGCCTTGATGATGCGTCCGAAATTACCGGCGCCGGACATAGCCATCCTGGCAAATTCATCCACGGCGATGTCGATCATGGCGACGGCCTCGGCGACGACGTCCTCGCGTAACAGTCGCTCGAAAACGCGGCGCAACAGATTTTCAAGGTAGTCAATATCACCGGATTCGTAGCCGCCGTCGCCGGCCTCTGAGACGACCACGACGTCGAGTCGCGCGGCTTCCATCTCTCCGCGCAATTGCGAAAAGTCGGTATCGCGCAAGGCTTGCGGGTAGATGACGCCCATGCCCATATGGGCGATGCCACTCTCAACGCGTCGGATGGCGGAAAGCCGAGCCTTTTCGCGCGCGCCCGGGGCGGCGATTTCTCCCTCGATTGCCAGACGCAGGCCCTGATATTGCACGATAACGTCAGGCATCTGACGCACGCCGTCGCGGGTGAAGATGTTCTCCGGCCCGGCCACCACCTCACGGCGGATAAGCAGGTCGGCCAGCGCGACGTTCAGCACTTCCTGACGATGGGGCATGTTGAATTCCTGATGACGAGGCGCATGTTGAGTATACATCCTGTTGGTCTTGCTTCGCGCTACAATGGCGCGCGATGACTTCTACGCAGGAGTGACGGCATGAATCGGGTGGCCAACGCGCCCTGTTCCTGGGGTGTGATCGAGAACATTGAGGGCGAGCGCTACGACTACGTGCGCGTGCTGGACGAAATCGCGGCGACCGGCTACGGCGGCACCGAACTGGGCGACTGGGGCTTCATGCCCAGCGATCCGGCGCAACTGACGCAGGAACTGGAACAGCGCAAGCTGCGCATGCTCGGCTCCTGGGTCAACAACTGGCTGCACGACGCCGCGCGTCTGCCGGAGGACGTCGAGACCTGCGTGCGCACGGCGCGGCTGCTGGCGGCGGTCGGCGGAGAAGACTGCTTCATCGTGCTGGGCAACAACCCCTATGGCGACCCCATGCGCTCGCTGCACAGCGGCCGCATCACGCCCGGCATGGCCATGAGCGACGCGCAGTTCGGGTCCTTCGCCCACGGCGCGGAGGAGATCGCGCGACAGGTGCGCGGCGAGACCGGTCTGCGCACGGTGGTGCACACGCACATCGGCACCTGGATCGAGACGCCGGCAGAGACCGAAAGGCTGTTGGATCTGACGGACCCCGACCTGCTGGGCATCGTCTTCGATACCGGTCACTGGCGCTTCGGCGGCGGCGACCCGGTAGCCGACCTGCGCCGCTTCGCCGATCGCGTCTGGTACGTGCACTTCAAGGACCACGACCCGCAGGTGGCGCAGCGTTCGCGCGAGCAGGGCTGGGACGGTCCGCGCTCGGTCGGCGAGGGCGTCTTCCCGGAACTGGGGCAGGGCGACATCGACTTCCCGGCGGTACTGCAGGTGCTTGACGAGATCGGCTACGGGGGCTGGATCGTGGTCGAGCAGGACGTGTTGCCCGGTCTGGGCACGCCGAAGGAGAGCGCGCGCCGCAACCGCGAGTATCTCGCCGGCATCGGGTTGTAGTTAGTATCGGGCATCCGCTCAAGGAAAACAATTCAACCCACACGGGCCACGGAGGAAATCATGGAAGCAAAAGCCCGCTATACCATCGACGATCTGATTGAACTGGAGCGGAAACACTTTGGCCGCAGGGCCAAACCGGATGCGAGCGGCAAGCCGATCCTGGTCTTGCCCGATATGGCGCATAGCATGGCTCGGGGTGAAATCATCTTTCTGCTAAAGACATGGCTAAATTGCGGGGCGCTGCCGGGCTATATGGTGGGCCCGAGTCTGACGCATTGTATCGACGGTTGGCTATGTGAACCGGATGTGTGTATTGCGCGCAAGACAGAAAGGTCTTACCCGGAAAATGCGCCCTTGTTGGCCGTTGAGGTTCGCAGCGTTGACAACACCTGGCGCGAGATGCGCGCGAAGGCGGCGCGTTACCTGGAATACGGCTCGGCGATGGTCTGGCTGGTCGACCCCCGCCAACAAACGCTCGAACTGCATCAACCTGACACGGCGCCGCAGATGCTCGCTGGCGACGACGTGATTGACGGCGGCGCGACTTTGCCCGGCTTCCGCGTCACTGCAAGCGAACTGTTCCCTGACTGAACCCCGCCACCGACCGCAGCCAGCATCATGCTACACTTGAGGTTAGCAAGTTGCAGGAGGCCATGATGGCCGTCGCTACCCGCATGAGCATGGACGAATTCATCGCGCTGGTTGAGCGCTGCCCCGACCGCTACTTCACCTTCGACTCCAGGGGAGCCGTCGTCGAAATGTCACCGAAGCTGATTCATGGCGCGTTGCAAATCAAAATTGGTCGCTTGCTGGATGAATGGCTGGACAGGCGTCTGCTTCCCGGTTACTGGTCGGCAGGGGACGTTGCGCATGACCTGGGCGGCTGGCATTGCCGGCCGGATGTCGTTGTGCAGCGAGCGGATGCCGACCCCATCCCGCGCGAAGCGCCACTGCTGGCTGTAGAAATACGCAGCGACAGCAACACCTGGTCTGAATTGCGGCGCAAGGCGGCGCGCTACCTGGAATACGGCTCGGCGATGGTCTGGCTGGTCGACCCGGAAGGACGCACGCTCGAACTGTATCAACCCGACGCAGCGCCGCAAACGCTTGCCGGCGACGACGTCATTGACGGCGGCGCGACGCTGCCCGGCTTCCATGTCACTGTAAACGACCTGTTCCCCGATTAATCGATGCCGCCGGATTCTACCGGCGCCGTGCTACACTTGAAATCAGCAAGTCGCAGGAGCCCATGGTGGCCGTGAGAACGCGCTACAGCATCGAAGACTACATCGCGCTGGAAGGGGAGTACCCCGACCGCAAGTTCAGGCCGGATTCCACGGGGGCCCCTGTCGAGATGTCACCGGACAAGATTCACAGCAAGGTTCAGGGCGTAATCGTGTGGCTTCTCTACTCATGGTTGCAGAAAAGGACATTGCCCGGCTACATGGTCGGTCCCGAGCTTATACACCGTCTCGGTGGCCAGGTGTCTTTGCCTGACGTGTCGCTGGCGATTGATGACGATGAGCTTTACCCGGAGCAGGCGCCCCTGCTGGCCGTCGAGGTACGCAGCAAACAGAATACCTGGCGCGAGATGCGGGCGAAGGCCGCGCGCTACCTGGAGTTCGGCTCGGCGATGGTCTGGCTGGTCGACCCCCGCCAGCAAACGCTCGAACTGCATCAACCTGATGCGGCGCCGCAAACGCTTGCCGGCGACGAGGTGATTGACGGCGGCGCGACGCTGCCCGGCTTCCGCGTCACTGCCAGCGAACTTTTCCCCGACTGATCACCATCGCCGATCGAATTCAACATCGTGCTACACTTGAAGTCAGCAAGTCGCAGGAGGCCATGATGGCCGTCGCCACCCGCATGAGCATGGACGAATTCATCACGCTGGTTGAGCGCTGCCCCGACCGCTACTTCAAATTCGACTCCACGGGAGCAGTCGTAGAAATGTCACCAAAGGAACTTCACGGTTTGTGCCAGGTGGATATCAGCGTCTTGCTGGTTGACTGGTTGAGACGTGACGGACTGCCTGGTTTCAGGCCTGCCACAGAGGTTGCGCATGACCTGCACGGCTGGCACTGTCGCCCGGACATTGTCCTGATGCGCGTCGGTTCGGGCCCCATTCCGCAAGAAGCGCCTCGCCTCGCCGTAGAGATCCGCAGCGACAGCAACACCTGGTCTGAATTGCGGCGCAAGGCCGCGCGCTATCTGGCGGCGGGCACGCCCATGGTCTGGCTGGTGGACCCGGAAAGGCGCACGCTCGAACTGCATCAAGCGGGCGCGGCGCCGCAGTCGCTCGCCGGCGACGAGGTGATTGACGGCGGCGCGACCCTGCCCGGCTTCCGCGCCACTGCCAGCGAACTTTTCCCCGACTGATCGCCATCGTCGATCGAATTCAACATCGTGCTACACTTGAGATCAGCAAGTTGCAGGAGGCCATGATGGCCGTCGCCACCCGCATGAGCATGGACGAATTCATCACGCTGGTTGAGCGCTGCCCTGACCGCTACTTCAAATTCGACTCCAGGGGAGCCGTCGTCGAAATGTCACCGAAAGCAATTCATGGCCTGATGGAGGCAGACATCTGCATCCTGTTAAATGACTGGTTAAGGCGTGACAGTCTCCCTGGTTACAGGCCGGCCGCAGAGGTTGCGCACGACCTGGGCGGCTGGCACTGTCGCCCGGATGTCGTGCTGATGCGTAGGGACACGGACCCCATCCCGCGCGAGGCGCCGCGGCTCGCCGTAGAGATCCGCAGCGACAGCAACACCTGGTCTGAATTGCGGCGCAAGGCCGCGCGCTATCTGGCGGCGGGCACGCCCATGGTCTGGCTGGTGGACCCGGAAGGGCGCAGGCTCGAACTGCATCAAGCGGGCGCGGCGGCGCAGTCGCTCGCCGGCGACGACGCGATTGACGGCGGCGCGACGCTGCCCGGCTTCCGCGCGGCAGCCAGGGACCTGTTTCCTGACTAACGCTTCAGATGTCCGTTCTGCGCAGCGGCTCTTTCGAACCAGACGCTCATTTCACCGACGCCGCGATGGCCCCAGGCGTAATAGGGAACGGCCATGAAATCCGCCGCGCGCAAGACGGTGACGCCGCCGATCAGCTCGGGTCGCGCTTCCGGCTGCAGCTCCAGGTCGTCCGCCAGCACAAGGTCCAGCGCCCGGCCATCGTTGTCGACGCCCTCCGCCGCGTAGACCAGCGGCCCGCGCTCCAGCGCGACCCGGCCGGCCAGGTCCGCGACCTTCGGGTGCGCCACGACCCGCCGGACCGGCAAGTCCATGTCCAGTTCTACGACGTCGCCAGGTTGCCAGTCGCGCGTCAGCGTGAGATAGCCGTCCTGGACTTCGGCCGTCTGCGCCCTGCCGTTGACGCGCAGTTGCAGGTTGGCCGGCCTGGCATCCAGATAGCGGTAGAGGTCGCCGGGCACGGGCCTGCCGAGTAGCGGCCCCGGTACGCGCAAGTTCAGGGAGAAGCGCAGCGGGCGTTCCGGCTTTACGCACAGTTGCAGGTCGCCGGCCCAGGGCCAGGACGTCTCCAGTTGCAGGCCAACCGGGACGCCGGCGATGTTTGCGTTGACCCGGCTGCCGACGAAGAGGTTCACGTAGAGCTGGTCGTCGCGCTGCGCATAGACCATGCCGCCCAGGGTGGGCAGCAGGCGGATCACGTTGGTAGGGCAGCAGGAGCAGCCAAACCAGGGCTGGCGCTCCAGCGAATCGTCGCGGTTGAAGTTGGTGACGCCGTCGGCGGCCAGGGGATTGACGTAAAAGAAGCGGTCGCCGGCGAGATCGATGCCGGCAAGGAAGCCGTTGAAGAGCGTTCGCTCCAGCACGTCAAGGTAACGCGCGTCGCCGTCCAGCTGGAAGAGGCGCTGGTTCCAGAAGATGTTGGCGATGGCGGCGCAAGTCTCGTTGTAGGCGCTCTGGTTGGGCAGTTCGTAGTCATCGCCGAAGGATTCGCCGTGATGGCGGGCGCCGATGCCCCCGGTGAGCGCCAGTTTGCGCCCGCTGACATTGCGCCAAAGGGCGCGGCTGGCCCCGGCCAGCTGCCCGTCGCCATCCAGCGCGGCGACGTCGGTCATGGCGGCGTACATGTAGGCGGCGCGCACGGCGTGGCCGACGGCCTCGCGCTGCTCGCGCACCGGCAAATGGTCCTGCATGTATCCGGGGATTCCAAAATTGGTCTGTAACTCTCGCCCGTTGGCGTGGCCGCGCTCGTCGAGGAAGAAACGGGCCAGATCCAGGAAGCGCTGCTCTCCGGTGAGGCGGAAAAGCTTGACCAGGCCAAGCTCAATCTCCTGGTGGCCGGGCACCTCGCGCAGGGCATCCACGCCGAAGGTCGCGTTGACGAGTTCGAAACTGCGCAGCGCGACATCCAGCAGGCTGCGGCTGCCGGTGGCTTCGGCCCAGGCCACGGCGGCCTCGTACAGGTGGCCGAGGTTGTAGAGTTCGTGGTTGACGGCCAGCCAGGACCAGCGCTCCTGCCCGGCGTGCTCGTGCGGGTGATCAGGATCGATCGTGCGCGCGGTGTAGAGGTAGCCATCCGCCTCCTGGGCGGCAGCGACGTGGCCGATGATCGTCTCGACTTCCGCCTGCAGCGCCGGGTTCGCCTGCAGTTGAAGGTCCAGCGCCACGCCCTCAATCACCTTGAAGACGTCGGAATCGTTGAACTGTATCCCCAGGTGCGGGCCGGGCAGTTCGCCGGCGGCCTTGCGGAAGTTGTCGATGCGGCCGGTCTCGGCGCACTTGTCCAGATTGACGCGCAGGGTGACCCGGCGGTTGGTCTCCAGGCGTGATCGCCAGAAGCCGTCCGTCAACGCCACCTCGCTGAAAGGCAGCGGGCGGTAAGGGTAGTCTCCCATGACTGGTCTACCTGCGTTTAGCCCAGGACGCCGTCAAAGGCGGCGGTCATCTCCGCCTGATTCAGCAAGCCGAACCATTTCTGCAGGGGCTCACCGTTTGCATCCGCCAGGATGTACTGGGCCTGGGCCACCAGACCGTACTGGTCACGCATGGGCCTGGTGTCCGGATTGTCGATGTCCAGTTCAAAGAACTCGACACGACCGTCGTAGTCTGCTCTGAGCCTGTTCACGACAGGCGTATTGGCTCGACAGGTCGGTCACCAGACGGCGTGGGAATAGATGAACTGTGCCTGTGGCGCGGCGACCATGATGTTTTCCGACGCCGACGAGCCCTGCCTGGCATCCACCATCTCCTGGATGCTCATGTTGCAGGCGGCTGTCAGCAGCCCGAAAAGCAGCAGGGCCAGCGCCTGAACGAATCGTCTCATGTCGTTTCGCATCCGTCCTGTTCGTATCGCCGCAAAAGCCGACGCGATACCAGTATAGCGTAAAGTGAATTTAGGGGCCGACTTGACTATTGTTTGCTTGTGGTTCCTTTCCACGCCACCGGTGACGCTAAGCGGGGAAGATGTCGCGCAGGTTCAGGCGGAAGCCGGGCAGCAGCGCGCCGCCCTCGATGACGGCCTCGCCGGTCAGGGTCTGCGGCGCGTCGCCGGCGCGGTGAATCTCAAGCGACCGCTCGTCCGTGTCCACCAGCCAGACTATCTGCGTGCCGTGTTGCAGGTAGCGCCGGGCCTTCTCCCGCAGTTCCGGCCAGGTGTTGCTGTCGCTGCGGATTTCCACGGCGACCAGCGGCGCCTCGCGCGGGATGACCTTGCCCTGCTGCCTGTCGATGGCCACGTCCGGGCAACAGCGCCAGTCGCCGAGGTCATAGAGGCACTCCACAAGCGCGCCATGGTCTGGCAGGGCGTTCGTCCACAACCAGATGGTGAAATGCGTGCCAATCAGGGTCTGGACATGAGCGTGGATGCTGGTGTTTGGCATTTCCAGAACGTCTCCCGCGGCGTTGAAGCGATAGTGGGTATCGGGATTGGCAGCGGCCAGCGCGACGAACTCGTCCATGCTGATGTCGGCGAAGGGTGCGACGAGCGGGTTGTCCGTTATCGAGGCGCTGCGCGAGGGCGTTTCCATGATGGCCTCCTGCGATTCGTTCCCTTTCAGTTTACCGCATCTGGCTGGTGAGCCTCGCGGCGCTCACAGTGCCTGCGTTGGCGCAGTTAACGGATCGCGTAGCCCTGGCCTCGCAGGACGCTATGCAGGGAAGAGATCGCGCACGCTGACGCGGAAGCCGGGGAGCAGCGCGCCGCCCTCGAAGACGTCGGCATCGCCCAGGGTCTGCGGCGCGTCGCCGGCGCGGTGAATCTCGAGCGTGCGCTCGTCCATATCCACCAGCCAGACCATCTGCGTGCCATGTTGCAGGTAGCGCCGGGCCTTCTCCCGCAGTTCCGGCCAGGTGTTGCTGTCGCTGCGGATTTCCACGGCGACCAGCGGCGCTTCCCGGGGGATAGTGTTGCCCTGTTCGGGGCTGATAGCCACGTCGGGACAACAGCGCCAGTCGCCGAGGTCATAGAGGCACTCGGTGATCGACCCGTAGCCGGGCAAGGCGTCCGTCCAGAGCCAGATATCAAAGTGTGTGGAAACGAGCGACTGAACCCGGCTGTGAATGTACTTGCCTGACATGAGGATGACGTCTCCCGCGGCGTTGAAGCGATAGTGGGTATCGGGATTGGCAGCGGCCAGCGCGACGAACTCGTCCATGTTGATGTCGGTGAAGGAAGCGACAACCTGGTTGTCCGCTATTGAGGCGCTGCGCGAGGGAGATTCCATGATGGCCTCCTGCGATTCGTTCCCTTTCAGTTTACCCCCTTTGGCCGGTCAGCCCTGCATCGTTTACAGCACCTTTGTCACCGTGCCCGGCAGGTCCGCGCGTTCTTCGCCCGCCGCCTGCAGCGCCGCAGCGGACCCCAGCACGACGATGTCGCCATGGTCGCGCACGGCAGCCAGGGCATCGGCGTAGCGGCGCATGTCGGCGCCGCTGGTGGCCAGCACCTGTTCGCGGTTTTCCTGACGCAACTCGTCCGTGAGGCCGACCAGATGGCGCACCAGGGAGGTGTAGCCCTGGGCATCCGGCAACTGGTAGCTGTCCAGGCTGCCGATGGCGCCGATGACGGCGCGGGTGACCTCGTTGCGGCCGGGGCGGTACTGCGCCAGGGCGGCCGCGGCGCCGTCACAGGCGTCGAGCGTACGCAGCAAATGCGGGTCGCGGTAGGAGAGGAAGTTGAAGACGCCCGAAAGTCGGTCGTGAACGGCGAAGCCACCATAGGCGCCGCCCTGCACGCGCAGCTTCTCCCACAGGTAGGAGGTGTTCAGCCAGCCGCGCGCGACCATGGCCGAGCCATGCCAGGTGTAGCCGTGGTCCGTCAGGCGCGCGCCCTTGCCGACGTAGTTGACCTGCGCCGGCAGGCTCAGGCCTTCGCGCGCGGGCAGCGCTTGCCGTTGCCAGCTGTGTCGCTGCGAGCGACTGGCGGGCAGCGAGGAGAGGAAATCGCCCAGTTGTGGACGAAACACGTCCATGTTGCCGGCATCAAGTGTCACGTTGGCAAGCACGTGGTTGCGGTTGACCAGGCGGCGGCGCATGTCTTCGAGGATGGCGCCGGCCTCTGCGTTGCCGCCCTCGCTCTGACGAATGCGCTCGCGCAGAAAAAGGAGGTTGCTGACACCGCCCATTTGCTCGCCGACCCAACCGGCTTCGCTGAAGTGGGCGCCAAGGCGTGCGTTGACGACGGCGTGGCCGCCGGGGATGAGGCCGCTTTCAGCGCCGGCCTTTTCCTCCAGTGCCAGTTGCAGGAAGCGTTCCGCATCTTCAAATGTGGCGTCCAGCAGGACGTCGCGCAGAATGTCCAGCATGTCCTGCGCCTGGGCGAGGGTGCCCTTCGCGCGCAACATCAACCAGGCGCTGCACTCTTCGCTGCCGACGACGGGCGAAAGCAGGGTGCCGGCGCGTATGCCGCCGGTCTTGCGACCGATGCGCTGCGACAGGCGGACGTAGTCCTCGTGGCGCGTGCCCATCTCCAGCAGGGCGGCGCTGAAGAGCGGCACCCAGGGCAACAATTCCCGCGGCAGGGCGCGCAGGTTCAGCGCCAGATCGAGATAGACGATGCCGTTGGTGAAGAGGTCATGCGTCAGCAGGGGGACGCCTTGCAGGCGCTCTTCCTCAACGGGAACGACGCGGCTCTGGCGCTCCAGGTCCTCCAGGCGCAGCAGGGGAATGGTGGCGAGGGCTGCGGGCGTATCGGGCGTCTCCTGGGCGAGGCGCAGGGCTTCTGCTTCCGCCTTCAGGTCCTGCAGTTGCGCCGCATTCAGGGCATTGCGGGCCTCCTCAAGACGCGCTCGCTCGGCGGCGAGACGTCTTTCCGCGGCTGCGGGGTCAGGCTCCAGCAACACCGTGGCCCGGTGCGGATTTTCCAGCAGCCACTGGCGAATCAACTGTTCAAACCAGGGCTGGCCACGGGCGATGCGCTCCCTGAGGGCCGCCAGCGGCGCTTCGAAGGCCAGCGGCGCGAGCGGGTCGCGCTCATGGAGCCAGCTGGTCATGGCGCGCAACATCAGGGCCAGACCGCGCGGAAAGCCGCCGGTGTTGTTCTCGCGCAGACGGAACTCGACGGTGTTGACGGCCGCCTCGATCATCTCGGCCTCAATGCCCGTCGTCGCCAGCGTTTCCAGGGTATCAAGGATCAGGCGTTCGACGGCATCGGCGTCGGCCACGTCGATGCCTTTCATGCCGGCGGAGAAGGTCATCTGGCGCAAATGGTTGCCAGTCCCGCCCGTGACGTCCTCGCCGAGGCCGGAGTCGATGAGCGCCCTTCGCAGCGGCGAGGCGGGCGTGCCCAGCAGGATATGGTCGAGGATGCCGAGGCCGAGGGTCAGTTCGGCGTCGCTGAATTCGTCCAGCATCCAGTTGAGCGTCAGGTGGCCCTTTTGCTGCTCTTCGTCGCCGGTGACGTCGTAGCCGACGCGGACTCTGCGGGGCTCGCTCCAGCGCTTCTGCAGGGGGACTTCCAGCGAGACCTGTTTGGCTCCGAATTCCCGAATGAAGTCGTCGATCAGGCGCAGCCGCTCCGCCGGATCGTCGTCGCCGTAGAACCAGATGCGCGCGTTGGCCGGGTGGTAGCAGGTCTCGTGGAACTGACGGAACTGCTCCCAAGTCAGGTCGGGGATGTGTTGCGGGTCCCCGCCGGAATCGTGGCCGTAGATGGTGTCCGGGAACAGGGCCTGCTCCGATTCGCGGCCCAGCAGGCTGTCGGGCGAGGACCAGGCGCCCTTCATTTCGTTGAAGACCACGCCCTGGAAGTTCAGCTGTCCGTCCTCGTCGGGCTCGAAACGCCAGCCCTCCTGGGCCAGCACACGCGGCGAAATACGCGGGTAAAAGACGGCGTCGAGATAGACGTCGACCAGGTTGTAAAAGTCCTGCAGATTCTGGCTGGCGACGGGGTAGGTGGTCTTGTCCGGGTAGGTCATGGCGTTGAGGAAGGTGTTGAGCGAGCCGCGCGCCAGCTGAATGAAGGGGTCCTTGACCGGGTACTTGCGCGAGCCGCAGAGCACGGCATGCTCGAGGATATGCGGCAGGCCGCTCGAATCGGGCGGCATTGTGGTGAAGGTGATGCCGAAGACCTTGTTGCTGTCGTCGTTTTCGAGCGAGATGAGCTGCGCGCCGGTGCGCCGGTGGCGGTAGATGCGCGCGTGACTGTTGATCTCGGGGATGTCCTGCGCGCGCAGGGTCTCGAAGCCGTGAAGAAGGGTCATGGCTGCTCCTGATGAAGACGGGGGCGCGATTGTAGCAGTTGCGCCGCGGCGCGGGCAGGCTGGACGCTTGTCAGAAACAACCTGGGCGTGGTAGGCTGATGGCACCCTGATGCGATGATTTCAGCAGGGCAGAATGCCGGCGCCGTGCCGGCAAAGCGAGGAGAATCATGAGCTATCAACCGACTCCGGCCGTCCAGGAAGTTGGCGGTCTGCCGTCCCTGCCGGGCGTGGCGATCCAGCCGCTGCTGCGCCAGGTCTACATGTGGATGACGCTGGCCATGCTGGTCACCACGGCCAGCGCTCTGGTCATCAGCAGCGTCGCCACGGAGTTGCTGGTCACCAATCCGGCCATCATCATCGTGGCCATCGTCGCCCAGCTCGGTCTGGTGCTGGCGCTCTCCTGGGGCATGCAACGCATGTCCGTCACCCTGGCGCAGGTGCTGTTTTTCGTCTACGCGGCGACTGTGGGCGTGACGCTTTCACTGATCCTGCTGGTCTATGAAGGCTCGACCGTCATTTCGGCCTTCGCCACGACGGCGGTGCTCTTCTTCGTGATGACGATGTTCGGCCTCACCACACGCGTGGACCTGACGCGCTACAGCAGCTACTTCATGATCGGCCTGGTCGGCCTGTTCATCGCCTTCATGGTAAACTCCTTCATTGGCAGCTCAAGGACCGAACTGCTACTCAGCTTCGTGGGCGTGGTGTTGTTCTGTGGTCTGACGGCCTACGACACGCAGCGCATCCAGCGCATGGCGCAGGACCCGCGACTGGCGGGCGAGGGCGGGGCCACCATGTCGCGCCTGGCCATCATGGGCGCGCTGGGCCTCTACCTGAACTTCCTTAACCTCTTCATCTTCCTGCTGCGCCTCTTCGGCGGTGGCCGCGACTAAAGCGCACTGACGCCGACACAGGCAGCGCCCGTCGTCACTGACGGGCGCTGTTGCTTTAACTCTCCCGCACAGCCTTAACCCATCTCACGCTATACTTTTTGCAGCACTGATCGCCGGAGTACAGCATGGCAGCTTCAACACCTCGCTCAATTCTTGCCGATGTCAAGGTCATCGCGACCTTCGCCGACATGACCATGGACGAGTACCTCGCCCTGGCCGCGCGCAACCCCGACTCCCACTTCGAATTCAACGCCGCAGGGGATGTTATTGAAATGTCGCCAATGCCCGATCACGCCAACACGCAAACGATGACGGGCACCCGCCTGACCTTGTGGCTGTGGACCGGGGCACTGCCTGGCTATGTGGCTGGCAGTGAACTCACGGTGGACCTGGGCGACTGGCGTTGCCAGCCGGACGTATCCGTTCACCGGTCGCGCGGCAAGGTGATCCCGCAGGAAGCGCCGTTGCTGGCGGTGGAGATTCGCAGTGAGAGCAACACCTGGCGCGAGTTGCGCGCCAGGGCCGCGCGTTATCTGGAGCACGGTACGCAAATGGTCTGGCTAATTGATACGGACGCGCGCTCGCTGGAGTTGCACGTCAGGGATGCCGCGCCGCAGACCCTGCGCGCTGACGAGTTCATCGACGGCGGCGAGGTCCTGCCAGGCTTCGGCCTGCCGGTGAGCGACCTTTTCCCCGAGCCCGTGGACTGAGGATTGTCGTCGGCCCAACCGGTCAGCAGTACGGGTCGCCGCTGTGATGACCTTCAGGCGCGCCAGGCGCCGGGGTAGACCAGAGCGCGTATCGCGCGCCCCTTTTCCAGCAGGCGCATAACCAGGTTGGCGCCGATGCGTCACCGCGGCGCCGGTGACCGGAATCTTCATCGCTCTTCTCCTGCTTCTGTCGCCGGTCCAGACATTGTAGCGGCGCATATATGTCCGTATAGCAATCCAGAGTCTGTGAAACGACGGCACGGAATGCCTGTCGGGAATTCGGTCTAAAATGCTTTCAAGAAAGAAAAGGAATGTCTGTGCCAATTTGTGTTCTTCGTTTCAGATGGTGCCCAGTACAAACAATGCCCTTTCTCTTCTCAGCATTTCAAAGGGATCCAAACACAAAATGTCCAGGCCCTTACAGACCTCAGGGATCTTTATTTCTGACTTCTTGTCGTTGCAAACCTCATGAGTGACAACTGTGAATTGTCCAGCAAGAGCCTGCGCAACAAGGTAGTAATCTGCCGCACTGGAAAATCCACTCACTGCGGCATCATTGTACCTTTTGGCATTTCTTTGCCTTTCAACCCAGTTGTTCACAACGCTAAACGATGAAGTCGTGGCTACATCAGGTGGTAAGAAAAAGCCATTTTTTCTATCTCGTGCCCATTCTGACAATTCATCTGTTTGTTCCAGGAGTTCAGTTCGGACACGTTCTGTGCTGAAGACAATTCTCGCCTCATTTTCCCTGACCAGCCAATCCCAAAAGGCCGGGCAAAACGAAAACCCATAGTGTCGCTTCCTGGCACTGATGAACACATCGGCGTCCAGGAGATAGGCCATTTAGAGTTGTACACCCAGACTTTGTGCGATTTTCTCTAGCGATGACACTTTTTTGACATCAAGCAATCGCATCGCCTCGGTGAAAGTTGTCCTGCCCTCTGATGTACTAATTGCGAGAGCTCGTGCGAATCGTTTGCTGGCTCTGGCGTTTACACTTAAGTAGTAATTCCCTCCACTTCCCCTGTTGAATTGCTTTAATCGTTCAACTTCTGCCCACCAGGCAACCCAAAATCCTTCCTTGTTAATCTTCCTGATGTCGTGTACTCGCCGTAGGATAACAAGTGTGCTTACCTTAAAATGACGGGCCATGCGTTGGATTTCTGTGTTCAATTCGGCGTCCGTGTTGAGTTCCTTTCGAATCAAACTGGATGGCACCAGCAATTCAGCTGCTACCTTGTTGCACCATTGCTCTATGCCCTTGTTCGGAATGTTTGCAATCTCTGAATTCGAAACTCCTGATCTACCAAGCCAAACATGAGCAGTTTCATGAGCCAATGTAAACATCTGGTTAGCCTTGCTGGTGGCCCCGTTAATGAAGACAAGTGGTGCCAACGGGTCTGACAATGCAAATCCCAGGAATTCCTCGGCGTCAAGTTTGCGAGTGGTGTTGTTTCCGACAACCCCGCTCACCATAACCAGAACACCCACCTGGTCCACTTGTTCCATGAATTGCCTTAGGGCACCCGTCCAGGTCGCCTCTTGCCGTCGTTGGTTTATATCGAAACCCAGCGCGTCTCGAATGCTTGAGGCGGCTGATTCAATTTCATCGTCCACAGTCAGGCTGCCCACGAATTTCAGAGGAGTTTCCCCTGCAATCCGGGCTTCGTTCCTGTACCAGTCTTGACGCCTTTGGCAAAGATAGAGAGTATCCAACAGGTCTGGCGAAGGCTGACTGATTTCCAAATCTCCAATTGTTCGAAAGTCGCTCACGGGAAGGTTCTCGACAGGTGGAGTTTGGAGAAAGAGATAGCCGATTGGCGTTCGTGTTGCTTTGGCAAAAGCTTCCAACTGTTTGAAAGTTGGATGCACCTCGCCTTGTTTCCAGGCCTCCAGCTTCGGGAATTTCCTTTCCAGATTTTCAGCAGTTGGCCCCAACCTGCTCCGAGCGGATCTTTCGCAGGCCCATTTCAGCAACCTGGGATTAACCGCGACCCTGTGTACGCTGCGTCCAGTCGCAGAACGACTTTGCCGTTGCTCTGTGTCTTGCTCTGGCGCGCCTGGCATCTTGCGCTCCCGGAAGAACATAAATCTGTTCGCATATGTTAGCCTCAGGAACGGTGCAACTGCAATCGCCAGGTAGCAGAGCCGGCCCTGATGTATGCTTTCACCGCGAAAAGGTTTAAGGAGCACATGATGACCATTCCCCGCAGCGAATACCCGCGGCCGCAGTTCGTGCGTGAGGACTGGCTCTGCCTCAACGGCGAGTGGCAGTTTGAAATCGACCAGGGGGACAGCGGCCTCGAACGCGGTCTGCTGCAGCGCGAACTGAAGGACCGCATCACCGTGCCCTTCTGCCCGGAGTCCAAACTGTCGGGCATCGGCAATCATGACTTCCACGAAGCCGTCTGGTACCGGCGCGAGCTGACGATCCCGGCCGCCTGGGCCGGGCGGCGCGCCCTGCTGCACTTTCAGGCGGTCGATCACGACGCGACGGTCTGGGTTAACGGCGTCGAACTGGGGCGGCATCGTGGCGGCTTCGTGCCTTTCAGCTGCGACCTGCAGGGCGTTGCAGCGCCAGGCGAGACCGTCATCCTCGTCCTGCGCGCGCGCGATACGCATCGCGGCCCCCAGCCGCGCGGCAAGCAGGCGACGGCCTTCGGCCCCCAGGGCGCCATCTACGTGCGCACGACCGGCATCTGGCAGAGCGTCTGGCTGGAGCCGGTGCCGGACATCGCCCTGCGCCGCCCGCGCCTGACCCCCGACGTCGCCAACAGCCTGATTCGCCTGGAGCAACCCATCACGGGCAACCGGCCCGGCCTGTGCCTGCGCGCCGTCCTGCGCGACGATGATGGCGTGGTCAGCGAGGCCGAATGCAGGGCCGACCTCGACCTGGCGCCGCGCCTGGACCTGCCGATCCCGGCTGACCGTCGTCGCCTGTGGGCGCCCGGCGACCCGCAACTCTACGACGTCGACATCCAGTTGCTGGATGCGGACGGCAGCGCGGTCGACGAGGCGCGCAGTTACGCCGGACTGCGCAGCGTGGCCATCGACGGCGTCGCGATCAAAATCAACGGCGAGACGGTCTTCCAGCGTCTGGTGCTGGACCAGGGCTACTATCCCGAGGGCTTGATGACCGCGCCCGACGACGAAGCGCTGTTGCGCGACATCGAACTCAGTCTGGCGGCCGGATTCAACGGCGCGCGTCTACACCAGAAGGTCTTCGAGGAGCGTTTCCTCTACCACGCCGACCGCCTCGGTTACCTCGTCTGGGGTGAATTCGGCGACTGGGGCTGCCGTCAGATGGGGCCCCTGGACGGCGAGCACCAGAAGCCTGGGCCGGACTACATCACGCAGTGGCTGGAGGCGCTGGAGCGCGACTATTCTCATCCCTGCATCGTGGGCTGGTGCCCGCTCAACGAGACCTGGCAGTCGCTTACCGACCGCATCACGCTGCTGGATGACGTGACGCAGGGTATGTATCTGGCGACGAAGGCGATGGACTCGACGCGGCCGGTGCTGGACGCTTCCGGCTACGCGCATCGCGTGCGCGGCGCCGACGTCTACGACAGCCACGACTACACCCAGGACCCCGACGAGCTGGCGCGACGTCACGCCGGTCTGGCCGAGGGCAGGCCCTACGAAAACAGCTTCGACAGTCGCGGCATTCCGCAGCGCTACGTCGGCAACACGCGCTGGTCGATTCCCTACGCCGGCCAGCCCTACTTCGTCAGCGAGTTCGGCGGCATCTGGTGGAACCCGGAGGCCGGCGAGGACGAGGACTCCTGGGGCTATGGCGAGCGACCGCGCAGCATCGAGGAGTTTTACGATCGCTTCGAGCGGCTCTGCGCGGTGCTGCTGGACGACGTCAACATGTTCGGCTACTGCTACACGCAACTGACCGACATTCTGCAGGAGCAAAACGGCATCTATACTTACGACCGCCGCGTCAAGTTCGACATGGCGCGCATCCGCGCGGCCCAACTGCGTCCGGCGGCGATTGAGCGGGGGTAGCCAGTCATTTGGTCAAATCTGTCTGGACAGACGTGATACAATGAATTTGGGTAGAGAGGATGTGTACTATGGCCAGCATGATCGATAAGGAGACGTTTCGACGACTGGCAATTTTGTATTTGATTGAGCAGTTTCCCAATGGTGTCTTCAGCAGTTTTCGACTGCAGAAGGTACTTTACTATGCCACCCGCGATGTAGAGCCGAAGCCCTTTACTTTTCATCACACGCGCTATGGACAATACAGTCATGATGCCGGTGTTCAACTCACCTTGATGCTGGAAAGCGGCCTCGTCAAACGCGAAAAGCTGAACGGCGAGCGCAGTGGTGCGCTTTGGCAAGTAGGGGATGACATGGAACATGTGGAAATCACCCACTCCTTTGAGCGGGGATTCCCGCAACTGGTCCCTGCCTTTTGCGATTCCATGCGAGAATACGGTTTTTTGAAACAGCGTGAGTTGGATGAGCGTGTGCACGCGGATCCCGTCCTGAAGGAAAAGCCCGCCGGTCGCGTGCTGATTGCTGCCAATCGGGGCAGCAAGGTGTCCTGCGATCTGGACGAGACTGAAAGTGAAGACCTGGAGTTAATGCTGAGCCCGGAGCTGTTCGGCTTTATTGGCAATCGCACTCAGGAAATTGCCAATGCCGGATTACAAACCGAATCGACTTAATCAGTGCCGCGTACGACCCGGGTATACGCCCATGTGACCTTTCTTCAGGATTTGGAACAGGTAAAGGAATCCCGCTCGTCCCCTGGCGATCTCCTGAATATCGTCATGCAGGAAGCGGCGCGCAACCCGGAGAGCGGCAACTTCAGAAAAGTCAGGGGGCCTCGCTATGCTCCGCTTGACTCCGGATATTTTCTGGAGGCATCCCTTTACCGCGCCCATGTAGGGGGATCAGGCGGTCATCGCGCATTTCTTGCAATTCTGAAAATGGAACATGAAAGAAAAAGGTTTGTCGTCGCGACTTTTCTGTCGCCCAGGACGAAGCAGGCGGGCTTCGTCTATGACTTTGGGCTGCTGGACGAACGCCTTGAGCAAGTCGTTCAGGATTATCTTGAGCACGGACTTTCTGAAGATACGTTTACGCCATGGCAAAACGTCCATTGAGTCTGCACGTCCCGCTCTCACCTCCCCCAACCTTGTCCCTGACCCCGGCGCGGAGTAGACTGGGCCGCCGTAGGTAGCGACCGGCACCCGCGCGAGGCGACCCCGTGAAGCATCCCAAACAGACGCAGGAAAGCATGAGTCAACGCGTCATGCGCTTCGAGGACATGAAAATGCGCGGCATGCCGTTGATGTTCATCGACAGCATCCTGCCGGCGCACTGGCGCATGAACTATGCCGTCATCGGCGATACCGCCAGCGAGAACCCGGACTTCCGCCTGCAGCGCATGATTACCGCGCCGCACCGCTATCAGCTGGGCATGGCCTGGGCGCCGCCCGGCTGCGGCCCGGCCTGGCACAGCCACGATTACATCGAGAGCTTCTTCATTCTGCGCGGCCCCTGGCGCTTTTACTGGGGCAACAGCGACAATCCCGCGGAGGCCGAGGGCCACTTCGACCTCGACGAGTGGGACCTGATCTCGCTGCCGCCGGGCATGTACCGCAGCTTCGAATACCGCGGCGAGGAGGTCGGCTGGTTCTTTGCCGTGCTGGAGACGCACGAGGTCTACGCGGGCAAGGATCCCTACTGGTCGCCGCAGATTGAGCAGCAGGCCGCAGCGCATGGTTTTCACGCTGACGACATTGGCAAAATGGTGCAGCCGCCCGACTATGAAGGGCTGAAGCAGCAGCAGCAGGAGCGCCTGCTCGGCCTCTATCAGGAATTGACGGGCTGTAGCCTGGCCGACTGGCGACCGGATGCCCCAGGTAAAAACGGCGCATGAAATACAGCAGCGAGCGAATTCTGACCACGCACGTCGGCAGCCTGCCGCGGCCGCAGGACGTCGTCGACCAGCTCTTCGCCCAGGACAGCGGCTCTGACTACGACGAGGCCGCCTTCGACCTCACCATGACCCGCGCCGTCCGCGAGATCGCGCAGCAGCAGAGCGACGCCGGCGTGGACGTCATCAGCGACGGCGAAATGAGCAAGATCAGCTACGCGACCTACATGCGTCACCGCCTGACCGGCTTCGAACTTTCGGATTCGCCGCCACCGCGCGCCACGCCGCTGGATCTTGACGAGTTCCCGGCCTTCCGCGACCGTCTGGCGCAGCAGGGCGGCACGCCGCAATACCACCGGCCGGTGGTGCGCGGCCCCATCAAGCTGCGCGATCTGGCGCCGCTGGAGAAGGACATCGCCAACCTGCAGGCTGCCGCCGCTGCCGCCGGCGCGGCAGAAGCCTTCATGAACGCGGCCTCGCCGGGCGTCATCGCCGTCTTCCAGCCCAACGAGTACTACCGCAGCGACGAGGACTACCTTGAGGCCCTGGCGGCGGTGATGAAGGTGGAATACGAGCGCATCACCCAGGCCGGCCTGCTGCTGCAGGTCGATTGCCCGGACCTGGCGATGGGGCGGCATATCCGCTTCCGCGACGCGGACCTGGCGACCTTCCGCCGCGCCGCCGCGCTGCAGGTGGAGGCGCTCAACGCCGCGCTGGAAAACGTTCCGGCGGAGCAGGTGCGCATTCACCTCTGCTGGGGCAACTACGAAGGGCCGCACACGCACGACGTCGACCTGGCCGAGGTTATTGACATCGTGCTGCAGGTGAAGGCCCAGGCCATTCAGTTCGAGGGCGCCAACCCGCGTCACGCGCATGAGTGGCGCGTCTGGGCCGACGCCGACCTGGGCGACGAACGCATCCTGATTCCGGGCGTGCTGGATACCAGCACCAACTTTGTCGAGCACCCGCAACTGGTGGCCGAGCGCATCGAGCGTTACGCGGCCATCGTCGGGCGCGAGCGGGTGCTGGCCGGGACGGACTGCGGCTTCGGCACCTTCGCCGGCTTCGGCGCGGTGCACCCGGACATCGCCTGGGCCAAGCTGCGCTCCCTGGCGGTGGGCGCGCGCATCGCCAGCGAAGGGCTTTGGTGAACCGCAAATCGTCCGTCTGAAAGGAAAAGGAATGGCTCTGCGCTACCTTAAACGTGGCCGGGCGCAACAGGAACGCGCGGAAGACAGCGCCCAGGTTGAAGCTGCCGTGCGCGACCTGCTGGCGGACCTGGAGGCGCGCGGCGACGAGGCCCTGCGCGAACTTTCGCAGCGCTTTGACAACTGGGCGCCGCAAGAATTCCGTCTCACACTCGACCAGATTGAAGCGGCGATCGCTACCTTGCCACAACAGGTCTGTGACGACATTCGCTTTGCCCAGACACAGGTGCGCAACTTCGCCGCAGCCCAGCGCGATTCGCTGCGCGATTTCGAGGTCGAGACCCTGCCCGGCGTGATTCTCGGCCAGCGCAACATCCCGGTGGCGCGCGTGGGCTGCTACGTGCCCGGCGGTCACTACCCGATGGTCGCCTCGGCGCACATGAGCGTGGTGACGGCGAAGGCCGCCGGCGTCCCGTACCTGGTCGCCTGCACGCCGCCGATTCGCGGGGAAGTCCCTGCGGCGACCATCGCCGCCATCCATTTCGGCGGCGCGGACGAGATCTACCTGCTGGGCGGGGTGCAGGCCCTGGCCGCCATGGCCCTCGGCCTGCTGGACATCGAGCCGGTCGACATGCTGGTCGGCCCGGGCAATGCTTTCGTGGCCGAGGCCAAACGGCAGCTCTTCGGCCGGGTGGGCATCGACTTGCTGGCCGGCCCCACAGAGGTGCTGGTCATCGCCGACGACAGCAGCGACGCTGAAATCTGCGCCACCGATTTGCTGGGCCAGGCCGAGCACGGCCCGACCTCTCCGGCCGTGTTGCTGACCACCAGCGAGACCCTGGCGCAGGCCGTCGAGGTCGAGATCGGGCGACAGCTTGAGACGCTGCCGACGGCCGATCTGGCCGGCGTCGCCTGGCGCGACTATGGTGAGATCATCCTCGCCGACGGCGACGGGGACATGCTGCGGGCCGCCGACGAGATCGCCAGCGAGCACGTGGAGGTGCTGACGCGCGAGCCGGACTGGTTCCTTGAGCGCCTGAACAACTATGGTGCGCTCTTTCTCGGGCCGCGCACCAACGTGGCCTTCGGCGACAAGGTCATCGGCACCAACCACACCCTGCCGACCAAAGGCGCGGCGCGCTACACCGGCGGCCTGTGGGTCGGCAAGTTCCTCAAGACCGTCACGTATCAGCGCGTCACCAGCGACGAGGCCAGCGCGCAACTGGGCGAGGTGGGCGCGCGGCTCTGCGCCATCGAGGGCTTCAGCGGACACCAGGCCCAGTGCGAACTGCGCGCCGAACGCTACGGCGCGAAGGCCTGATGAGCGCCCGGCCGCTGAAGGGCCAGGTCGCGCTGGTCACCGGTGGCGGCGGCGGCATCGGCAGCGCCATTTGCCGCGCCCTGGCGGCCTCCGGCGCGACAGTGGTGATCACCTTCAACCAGGACCAGGCGCGGGCGGCCGCCCTGGCGGAGTCCCTGCCCGGCAGCGGCCACTTCGCGGCTCACGCTCCCGTGGAGGACAGCCAGGCCCTGGCGAGTCTGGCGCGAGGCATCGCAGACGGGCCGGGCCGGCTGGACCTGCTGGTCAACAACGCCGGCATCACCCGCAGCGTGCCGCACCATGATCTCGACGCGCTGGACGACGAACTCATCGACCATATCTTTCGCGTCAACGTGCGCGGCGCCATCGCCTGTGTGCGCGCCATGCGAGCGTTGCTGGCGGCGGATGAGGGTGGCCTGGTGGTCAACATCACTTCGGTGGCCGGGCGCACGGCGCTGGGCAGCAACATCGCCTACTGCGCCAGCAAGGCCGCGCTGGACAACGTGACGAAGAGCCTGGCGCGGGCCCTGGCGCCGCAGATTCGGGTGGTCAGCGTGTCGCCTGGCTGGGTCGAGGGCGAGTACGCGCGGCGCATGCCGCCGGCGTTAATCCAGGAGCAGCGCGACAGGACGCCGCTGGGTCGCATCGCCACTGCGCAGGACGTGGCCGCTGCGGTGCTGGCGGCGGCGACGCAACTGCGCTTCACCACCGGCGCGGTGATCCCGGTGGATGGCGGCCGGCCGCTGAATTGACCTTGCCGTGGTCTGGACATTGCTGCAGGTTCACGTTCGCCTTGTGCCAATACTCATGGGGAATTGAACGGGGAATGGAGGTGAAATGAACCTGGGACCTACCGAACTGATCATCCTCCTCGTTATTTGCGGAGGCCCCATCCTGCTTCTGGCAAGCGCCTTCGGATTGCTGCGAAAGCGAAACGGCGCGCCTGCTGCCGGAGGGCGCAAATGCCCTTACTGTGCTGAAGTGATCCAGCCTGAAGCCATCCTCTGCAAGCATTGTGGCAGCGATTTGGCGGAGAAGACGAAAATCGGGCAATTTGAGTGAATGGCAATTTGCTTTACCACCGGCGCGATGATTTTCTCGTCTATGACAGACGGCCGTTGGGCTGACCCGATCATGGCGGAATTGAACGAATCGCGGCTTGTCCGGAGAAGAACTTGTGAAAGACAGAGACATGTTTTCCAGGTACTGCGGCCTGATCTTTCTGGTTGACGCCGTGGCTCTCGTGATGCTACATTGTTGAAGCAAGGATGAGGAATTATGGGCAGGCTGACGCGCGCTGCGCAGCGTTTCATGCTGTTCCTGGTCTCACCCGTTGACCCCGCCAGATTTTCAACGCTTTATTGGACAGGCAGGAACGAGGCGTATGATCATGCCTCGTTTGCAACCGGGAATACCTCCGAACGTCTGTTTCTGTGAGCACCGCGGCAAACTTCTGAACGCGAAGCGACAGCAATTGCGGCAGGTGGCGACTAATGTGCATGCCATCGCCATGATGTGAGGAAAGGCGCCATGAGCACGATTGAAAACTTCCAGCCCTTCGTCGGGGAGCACTGCGAGACCAACACTACCGGCAACCTCCTGAAGCATGCCGGCCTGGAGTTGAGCGAAGCGATGCTCTACGGCCTGGGTGAAGGCCTGGCCTTCGGCGTGATGAACTTCAAAAGTATGCCGGCGCCCTTCATCGGCGGGCGGCCGCGCCCCGAGGAAATCACACGGACACTGGCCCGGAACCTTGGTTTTGGTCTCGATTATCGTCAGACTCGTTCGAAGAAGAGGGCCTGGTCGAACATCGCCCACTTCATTGATGCAGGACAGCCTGTTGGCGTAAAACTCAACATGCGCTTTCTTGACTACTTCAACTCGGGAATTGACTTCGCCGGACACTATGTCGCTGTCTACGGCTACGACGACGGGAAAGTCCTGGTTGTGGACACTGTTCAGCAGGGCGGGCCCGGAACCACTGCGCGGCAGACTTTCGAGCAGGGCCGGCTCTGGAAGGGTCCTATGGCCTCCAATGCCTTGACATGGACCGTCAGCATGACGCCAGATCCCATTGACTGGCCTGCCGTGCTGATTGCCGCGATCACCTCGAATGCCCGGCAGTATCTTAACCCGCCGATTCGCAACTTTGGCGCACAGGGTATCCGCAAGGCCGCGCAGCTGGTGCCCACCTGGCTGGATACAGTCGACGAGGCCCCGGCAGCCCTGGCACACATCGGCAGTTTAATGGAGCGGGGCGGCACTGGCGGCGGATTGTTCCGGGTGATGTATCGCGACTTTCTCGACGAAGCCAGGCACCATTTCAACGCGCCGGTGCTGGTCCCTGCGCGCGACAAATTCGCCGAAGCGGCGAGCTTGTGGAGCGAGGTTTCCGACAGACTGATCGCCGCGGGTGACGAAGGGCCGCGGGCGTTGCAGGAGGCAGCCGGTCTGTTGCAGCGTCTGGCCGTCATCGAAGAGGAAGCGGTTACTGATTTGTTGGCACTGGAAGCCCGCGACACCGGCTGACGGCTGCTCGTGGGCGCTACCAGGGCCCGTGCTGATGGTGTCTGCACCCCCCGGCACCCACGTCGCGCGGCGTTCGGCCGACGTGGCGACCTCTGGGCGACAGCGCCAGGAGACCATGCTACACTGGCGAGAATGCAGAGGGTGTGCGCGATGACCGGCACCATTGACCATCAAACATTCCAGCGCCTCACGCTGATCTACCTCATCGACCAGCTTCCCGATGGCGTCCGCAGCAGCTTTCGCCTGCAAAAGCTGCTCTATTTCGCCACTCGCGACGTCGATCCCAAACCCTTTACCTTTCACCTCACCCGCCATGGCCCCTACAGCCGTGATGCCGCCGTCCAGTTGCTCCACATGTTTGAAGACGAGCTCGTGCAACGGCAGGTCTCGTCGAATGGTGCGAATGACGATGCGCGCTGGACGGCCGGGGAGAATGTCGTGTGGCGCGACTTTTGTGATGCTTTCACGGAAGGCCTGCCAGCCAATGCAGAAGCAATCCGTAGCAGCGTCGCGCGCCATGGCTGCCTGAAGCGGGGCGAGCTTGATGATTGCCTGCGCCACGACCCGCGCCTGCAGGGCATGCGTCGCGGACGTGTTCTGTTGCGTGGGCACAACGGGAGTTTTGTGTCCGTCACGCTTGATGATGAACAGGCGGAAGACCTGGAAATTATGACCAGACCGGAGTTGCTACGGACCATGGTGGAGTTGAACCGAGCCGTCGCCGAAACCCGCTTTGATACCAGCAAGGTTCGCAGAATCAACTCTCTTGATGACTATTTCGTATGAGATTCTGCTGCACGGAAACTTCCGGGCGGACGTCAGGAAAACCCTGCGACGCCATGCCATGTTACGGAAGAGGCTGATTGTCGGGCTGGAGAGGCTGGGACAGGGGCCGCGGGGTAAACACGCTCCGATGCGTGGCGTCAGGGACCCGGAAACACAGGGTTTGTACCGGCGAACCTACGTAGGCAGGCATCGCCTGATTTATTTACTTGACGAACAGAACAAACGCATTGTCCCGGTTTTTCTGTCGGACAAGCCTCGCAGTGATGACACCTATGTGGGCTGGCAGGAAGTTGCCAGGCAAATTACTCACGACTACCGTTCCAGCGATTTTGACAAGTTTAGTATCTGGCAGGGCGAACTTTAGCCCGCCGGCACCCGCGCCGCGCAGCGTTCGGCCGGCATGGCACTGCTGGATGACTGCGGCCCCGAGGCTGTGCTACACTGGCGACGGGTAAGGGAGCCGGCGCCATGAGTTCGATTATTGACCGTGAGACCTTTCAGCGTTTGACGCTGCTGTACCTGATCGCACAGTTCCCAGACGGCGTGGATAACGACCGACATCTGCAGAAGGTGTTGTACCTGGCCATGCGTGACGTGGAACCGAAACCATTCACCTTTCACTATACGGAAGAGGGGCCTTTCAGCCGCGATGCCTCGGTTCGGCTGTTGCACATGTTTGAGACGGCCATAGTGCAGCGCGTAGCAGGGAATGGTACTGACCAGGGCGATCGCTGGATGGCCTGGGATACCAGCACATGTCGCGAATTTTGCGATGCGTACGATGAAGGCTTGCCACTGCACGCGGATGCCTTGCGTGACTGTGTTGCACGTTTCGGATGCCTGAAACCGTGGCAACTGGACGTGCTCCTTGGCGAAGATCCGCTGCTTCAAGGTCTGCGCGGCGGACGGGTTTTGATGCGTGAGACCAAACAACGACCCGTTCGCATTGCGCTCGACGATGACCTGGCCGAAGAGCTCGACATGATGTTGAATCCGGAGTTTCTGCAGGCCATGGAACGGCTGGACAGGGCCGTCGCCAAAGGTCGTTTCGACACCAGCAAGGTGCGAAAGATCCGTTCTCTGGACCACCTTGTTTAAGGTTTTGTTGCACAGGGATTTCCTGGCCCGTGTCTCCAGGGTCCTGCGCCGCTACAGGTCATTGAACCAGCCACTGATCAATGCGTTAAACAGACTGAAAAATGGGCCGGGAAGCAAGCATTCTCCCCTGAAAGGCACCAGAGATCTCGGAGCGCCGGGCTCAATCCGGCGTCTGAGAGTCGGGAGCCATCGCATGATTTACAGGATTGACGAAACAGAAGGAGCAATTGTTCCCCTGTTTCTGTCAGACAAGCCGAGAAATGAGGCGACTTACCGGGACTGGAATCGGGCGGCCCAGCGCATCATTGTCGATTTCGAAAGTCGGCAGCATGATTTGTTTGAAGAGTGGCAGGGTTCACTCTAACCCCCCGTCACCCATTCGGCGCGGCGTTCGGCCGGCATGGCGATGGTCAGGTTGGGATTGAACCCCATATGTAGCGGAAAGTCCGGGGCGTCCGCCACGCGCGCAGGCTATTTGATGCGGTACTGTTCAAGGAATTCGAAATCCGGCGTGACCGCCAGGCCCGGGCGATCGGGAACGGTCAACCAGCCGTCTTCATCCAGCGTCATTTTTTCCTGGAAAATCCTGCCGCGGTTGGTATCGACGGTCTCCCGATAGAACTCGACGATGAGGCCGTTGGGGATGGCGCCGACCAGATGCAGATGGACTTCCTGGTCGCCATGGGGCGCGATCTGCAAATCATGGGCGGCCGCCAGGGCGGCGACGTTCATGAATTCCGTAATGCCGCCGAGAATTTCCGCGTCGGCATTGAATATCGCCGCGGCGTCGGCGGCGATCAGGTCACGGAAGCCGTAGCGCGTGTATTCGTTTTCGCCGGTTGCGATCGGGATCGTCGTGGCCGCCGCCAGTTTGCCGTGCCCGCGGTAGTCGTCGGGCGCGATCGGTTCTTCAAACCAGAAGACGTCATAAGGTTCCATCTTGCGGGCGATGTTGATCGCCTCGCGCACGCTGTAGGCGCAGTTGGCGTCCACCATCAGCTCGATCCCGTCGCCAATCGTCTCGCGCACGACGCGAACGCGCTCGACGTCTTCGTTGATCGGGACGCCGCCGATTTTCATTTTGACGGCTTTGGCGCCGCGCGCCAGGTTCTCCTCCATTTCCGCGGCCAGGCCGGCGAGTCCCTTGCCCTCTTCGTAATAGCCGCCCGCGATGTAGGCGGGCACGCGATCGCGAAAGCCGCCGAGAAGCTTGTGGACGGACTTGCCCGTCGCCTTGCCCATCAGGTCCCAGAGCGCGATGTCCAGACCGCTGATGAAGCGCGTCGTGATGCCGCGTCGCCCGACCAGTTTGGGTTCCCACAGCGTCTCCCAGATGCGCCGGTAATCGAAGGGGTCCTGGCCGATTACCAGCGGTTTGAAATGCTCCAGCAAGCCCCGCATCACTTTGGCCATGCCGGTCGTGTGCGGCTTGTGGGCCCAGCCGATACCGGTGACGCCCGCATCCGTATGGACGCAAATCAGATTCAGACCGCTATGGGTATAGACGTGTTTGCCGTTGCGGATGGGCCTGCCCCGCTCCCAACGGTACTGTCGCAGTTCAATGTCGCTGATCTTCATCTCGTCACCTTCCCGTGGCATGGACAGACCGTCAACGCATCCTTCAGCGCCGCCGGAACCTGTAGTGTGCCACATGTTTTGCGGCGCTGCCGCCTGCGATGACGGGTTGGTCGTAACGCCGGCATTCGCGCAAAGCGCTCAGCTCAGGCCGCGCAGCAGAAAATCGCTGGCGCTGCCGGCGTCGCTCTGGCGGAACTGGTGACGCATGCGCCCGAAGACGTCCACGCCCATTTGCAGCAGCAGATGCGGGATGTCGATCGGCACCCAGTTCTCGCGCAGGGTCGTCACGCCGGCCTCGTCCGTATCGCAGCGGTAGAAGTCCATCACGCGCATATTGACGACCTTGTTGGTCGGCGCCAGGCCGAGCCAGTCGACGCCGCTGTGGGTGGCCAGCAAATGCCCCCAGCCACCGGTGACCGCGTAGTCGCCGTCGCCGATGCGGATGAAGTGGCCGCTGTAGCCCTTGCCCTGCAGCTTGCCGCGGTCCGGGAAGGCGACGAGGAAGGGGACCTGGTGATACTGCTCGTAGTTGGCCAGGCCGCGCGTGCTGCCGATGCCGGCCGGCCCGTACCATAACATCCAGGGGTGCCAGAAGCGCCGCTGCTGCATGTCGTCGAGGTTGGCGCGCGTCGGCGCGCCGCCGCCATACCAGCCCATGGCGGTCTGCATGGCCATGACGAGGTCGAGGCTGCGGCGCGACTTCGCCTTGTCCTGCGGCGTGAGCAGCACGCCGTCGTTGCTCATGGGGTGCTGCCAGACGCCCTCGCGCCCGAGCGCAGGCGCCAGCGGCCAGTAGCCGGCCTGGCGCATGACATCGAGGAAATCGATGAAGACGTAACTGCGGCTGATCCTGCCGTCGACCAGTTCATGCGCCTCGCAGAAGCGCAGGGTCAGAATCTGCCGCGTGGCGGGGATGTCGAACCAGTCCTGAGCGAATGTACCGAGGTAGTGGCCATAACAGGCGACCAGCTCGCGGCCCTGGTAGACGCCGCCGGCGAGGATGCCCTCGCGCCGCTCGAGGTCGGGCAGGGCGTGGCGCAGCGGCTCCAGAAAGTCGCGGCGGATGGCGTCGCGACCGCTCAGGTCGTTGACCGGGTGCGTGCCGTGGAAGTCGGCGTCCTCGCTGTAAACCGCGGCGAGGACCGCTTCCAGCTGGTCCCGGGGCGCCAGCGTCAGGTCACGCCAGGCGGCCTGGACGCGGCGCTTGTTGGCGAGGTTGCGGCTCTGGTCGACGGGCGTGAAGACGGTCGACATCAGCCAGCGGCCTCTTCGTCCTGCTGCTCGAAGAACGCCGGCGGTCTGGAGCCGACGAAACGCAGCACCTTGTCCAGGTCGTAGCCGGCCTGCTCCAGCACGCCGAGGATGTCGATCAGCACGTGGTTCTCGACCAGCTTGTGCACGCCGTCGCGCTCCTCGACGCGCCAGAAGTCCATGTAGCGCATTTTGATCTGTTGACCCGTGGCGGGGATGCCCAGCCAGTCGCGGGCGAAGGTGGCGGTCTGGTAGCCGGTGCCGGCGACCCAGTCGCCCTGGGCGAGGCGGATGACGTCCCTGCCGACCTTGTCGGGGAAGGCGTGGATGAAGTCCTTGCGATAGTCGAAGTCAAACGCCTCAATGCCGCGTTTGGTGCCGATGCCGGCCGGACCGTACCAGACCATGTCTTCGAACCAGTAATCGCCCATGTTGCCGCTGCGGTTCTCGTTCAGGCCGTCGTACATGTCCTCGACCAGCTGGTTGTTGCGGCGTTCCGCTTCGCCCATGGCTTGCCCTCCTGTCGATTAAGCCCTGACCCCGGCGCCGGCCGGATCTTTCGCCTCAAGGTCGCGCTCGAGCAGGTCGACACCGAGCTGGTCAAAGAAGTGCGGCAGGTCGACGAAGACCCAGTTCTCCGCCAGGCGACCGCCCTCGCGGCGCCACCAGTCGATGCCGCGCATGGTGACGGGTTGGCCGGTGGCCGGGTGACCCAGATACGGGCCCAGGTGGCGCATGTGCAGCACCGGAAAACCGGCGCAGGCGACGTAGGGGCCCTCGGCGATCCAGACGGTGTCCGCCGTGCCGCCGACGCGGTCCGGGAAGGCGCGCAGGAAGGGGACCTGGTGGTGCTGCTCGAAGCCGGCCAGGGCGACGGTCGAGCCGATGCCGGCCGGGCCGTACCAGCGCATGTCCTCCGTCCAGAAGCGGGTCATGCCCATGCTGGCCAGGTTTTCGCCGTCGTAGTCGTTAAGGGCGTCGATCATGGCCAGCACCAGTTGCAGGCTGCGCGCGGAGTCAGCCGGGTCGGCCTTCGTCCGGCGCAGACCGTCGCCCGCGCGCGGGCCGGGGACCCGGCGCGTGTCGCCAGTTTCCACTGGTAAAGGCTGGCGACCGCACTGTCGCAGCAGGCTGACCAGGTCAAGCAGCAGCATGATCTCGCGCACCTTGCCGTCCTCGACGCGGGAGAATTCGCCGAAGCGAACGTGGACGCTGCGGCCACAGGCCGGAATGCCGAGCCAGTCCTTCATGAAACTGCCGATGAAGTCGCCGCTGCCGGCGACCCAGGTGGCGTTCCCGTGTTGACCGGCAATGCTGATGTAGGGCCGGCGCAGCAGGTCGGGGAAGGCCTGGCGCAGGGGCGCGATGAAGTCGCGCGCGACGGTATCAAGGCCTTGTAGTTCATTGACAGGATGAAAGGCGTGCAGGCGCAGATCGGGATGCGCAAGAGGGGCCAGGGCAGCCGGGGCAAGCGCTCTGCGCAGCGTTGCGCGCCACAGGTCCTCCACGACCTGTTTTGCCGCATAACACGAGTCTCCGCTCAAGGCACTCTCCAGTCTTGTCAGTGTGCAGGGCCCTGTTGACGCCCATCAGAAAGAACTGCCCGCATGTCAGGATTGCGATTTGTAGCAGCTTTCACCGCAGGCCTGCCTTCTGCCAGACGTCGACGCCGGCCTGGGCGGCGGCGTCAATCATGTCGATGAGCACCCAGTCCTCGCGAAGCATATCGCCCTCGCGACGCCAGAAGTCCATGACGTTCAGGCGCATCTCGCGGCCGCTGGCGGGCCAGTCGAGAAAGTCGCCGGTCATGGTGCCGACCGAGGCGGGCCAGCCGGTGGAGGCGGCGTAGTGGCCTTCGGCGATGCGCGCGCGGTGGCCGACACCTTTGCGGTCCGGCGTCATGCGCAGGAAGGGCGCCTGAGCGAGGTGGCGAAATTCGTCGAGGTTGAGCGAAGAGCCCGTGCCGCGCGGCCCGTGCCAGGTCATCTGCGGGTGCCAGTACTGCACCAGGTCTTGGCTGTCGGGGTCTTCGCCATCGTACTTGTTGAGGCCGCCGAAGATCATCGCCTCGACCAGCGCCAGGGTCCTGGCGGATTCGGCGGGATCACGTTCGGCATGACCCAGGCCGTCGCCGGTGGCCGGGCCAGGCGGCCAGATCTGGTGCGCGGCGCCGGGCGGGATGAGTTCGATGCCGGCCTGCAAGAGCAAGGCGGGCAGGTCCATCAGGTAACGTATTTCGACAATGCGGCCACTCTCCACGCGGCAGAATTCGCCGTAACGCGTGCGCAGGCTGAAGCCTGTCGGCGGTATGACGAGGTCGGGCGCCAGTTGCCATTCCTTGACGAAACTGCCGATGGCGTCGCCCATGCCGGCGACCCAGGCGTTGCCTTCAAATTCACCACCGAGGAAGAGGCAGGGGCGGCGGCGCCAGTCCGGAAAGGCATGGTAAAGAGGCTGCAGGAAGCGTTCAAGGAAGGCGTCGCGGCAATCCAGATGGCGCAGGGGCTGAATGCCCTGCCAATCGAGGTCCGGCGCCAGAAAGCGCTCAAGGTGCTGGCGCGCGTCGGGTCCCGCCTCACGCGCCAGGGCGAAGTCCCAAACCAGTTGTTTGGCCTGCGCCAGGGAGTCTGCCACGTTGTCGCTAGCCCTTCACCGCGCCGGCCGCCAGGCCCTTGACCAGTTGCTTCTGGAAAAAGAGGATGACGATCACGATGGGAACGGTGGCCGACACCGAGGCCGCGGCCGCCAGCGTCAGGTGGCGCGGGTCTTCGCCGCCGGTGAAGCGCGAGATGGCCACCGGCAGGGTCCAGTTGGTCTGGGTCAGGATGCGCACCAGCAGAAACTCGTTGTAGGCCAGCAGCAGGGTGAAGAGCGCGGTGGCGACGATGCCCGGCCACATGACCGGGATGATGACGCGCAGAAAGGCGACGAGGCGCCCGGCGCCATCCACCATGGCCGATTCCTCCAGGTCCTTCGGAATCTCCATGAAGAAACTGCGCAGCATCCAGATGGTGAAGGGCTGGTTAACGGCCACCAGGGTGATGATCACAAGGATGTGGGAGTCGATGAGATTGAGCGCGCTGCCGATCCAGTAGTAGGGCAGGACGTAGGCGAGGCGCGGCAGGGCGCGGAAGGCCAGCGCCGCGATCAGTACGACCACGCCCAGCATCCCGGCGTAACGGGCCAGGCCATAGCCCGCCAGGCAGCCGATGCCGATGGAAACCACGATGGTGCCGGTCGTGACGATGAGGGTATTGATGAAGTAATCGTAAAAGCTGGCCGTATCCAGCAACTGCGGAATCAGCCACAGCAGTGCGACCAGACCGAGAATGGCGGCGCCATAGACCAGGTCGCGGCGCAGGGGGACGTGCTGCGCGAAGATCAGCAGGCAGATCAGCAGCAGGAAGGCCAGCAACAGGAAGAAAGCCAGCGCTTCCGGATTGTCCGGCGTGGAGCGCAACCAGAGTTCCTCGTAATTTTCCAGCGTGGGCGTGAACAGGAATTTCGGCGTGCGCGAACTGGCGTCGCGCAGCTTCTTGATGGACTGCAGGGCCGTCCACAGGAAGGGCACCACGCTGTAGATGGCGAAGAGAATCAGGGCCAGGTGGATCAGCAGGCGGCCTGGGCGGCTGGTCACGGGGTCCATCGTCAGCGCTCCGCGATCTGTTCTTTCCAGGACAGGTAGAGATTGGGAATGAGGACCACCATGATGCCGATGATCGTGAGCACGGCCATGGCGTTGGCCCTGCCCAGACGTTCAAGCTGGGTCGCCGTCTGAAAAGTATAGGTCATGATGGTGTTGGCCTTGTAAAGCGGATTCAGCCCGGTCAGGACAAAGACGCTGTCGAAGACGCGGTAGGAATCCATGATGCTGAAGAGCAGGATAAACAGGGTGAGCGAGCGCACGTGCGGAATGACGATATGGCGAATTTTTTGCAGGCGACTGGCGCCATCGATGCCGGCGGCCTCAATCAAATCCTGTGGCAGGGTTTGCAGGCCGGCGAAATAGACCACGAGGGTGAAGGGCGTGACGTACCAGATGCCGTGGAAAAGGATCAGCGACTTCACCGTTTGCTCGGTGTAACGAAATCGTTCGTTGAGCAGTTCCTGATACAGCCAGCGCAACAGGCCGGAGGGTTCAAACAGTTGACGGAACATGATGGTGCCGACGATGGGCACGATGATGAAGGGCAACAAAAAGATGGAGAGATACAGGCCGCGCGCGAAGCCGGTCACCTGGTCCAGCAGGAGGGCGACCACGAAACCGATGACAATCCAGGAAGGCACCACCACGCCGATGTAGAGCGCGGTGAAGCCGAATGACTGCCAGAAGCGCCCGTCCTGCAGGGCGGCGGTGAAGTTACGCAGGCCGACCCACTGCGGTTCCAGCACGTTGTCGAAAGTCATGAAATGCATGCCCAGCCAGATGGCCATGGCCAGCGGCAAGACCATCAACAGGGTCATGACGACGATGCTCGGACCGGCGAAGCCCAGAAAAACCCGACGTTCCATGGTTTTCACCCTCTGGCCGGCGGCGTGAGGACGGGGTGGCGCTTGCCGGCCACCCCGTCCGGTGAAGGTTGCGACTAACCCTCGATGTAACCCTGGGCGGTCGCTTCCTCGGTGTAGGCGTCCGCAGCGGCGTCAAGCGCTTCCTGCGGGCTCATCTCGCCGGTGGCGGTGAGAGGCAGGAACTCGCTCAGCTTGGCCACGGCGATGTCATTGGCCGGGTTCTTGGAGTAGTTGCCGACGCTCTCGGCCAGGGTGCCGCTGGCGGCCGGCAGGTACTTGCCGCCGAAATCGGCCGCTGAACTGCGCGTGGGGATGCCCAGCGTGGCGGCCTGCTGCTGCGAGGCGGCGTCGACAGCTTCCATGATGATGCGGAAGATGAGGTCCGGGTCGTTGGTGGTGTTGGCCGGAATGAAGAAGAAGTCCAGCCAGGCGGAGCCGGCGCGCGGCCCGCCCTCAACGACGCGCGGCGCGGGCGCAAACTCGATGACGTCCGTGAGATCGGTGTTGTCCGGGTTGCTCATGCCGGCGGCGCGGCTGGCCCAAAGCTTCACGATGGGCAGCGTACCCTGATGCATGCCGGTCTCCATGTTGTTGTTGCTCATGGAGGAAGCCGCCTCGCCGAGGCAGCTGTTGTAGTAATCCAGCATGATCTCGACGGCCTGCAGGCCTTCCGGGCCGTTGAAGGCCGGCATGCTGCCTTCAACCGATGTAGCTGCCACCGAGGCCACCCAGCACCATGAAGAATTCCAGCTCCCAGCCGCGGGGGCGGGAAAGGTCCATGCCGAAGGGGGCGTCCCAGTCCATGTTGTCAAGGCCAATGGCATCGCAGAGCGCGATGACGTCGGCGTAGGTCTCGGGGGGCGCCATCTCCATCTCGCCCAGCACGTCGCTGCGATAGAAGAGATGCAGGGTGTTGGCGATGATGGGCACACCGTAGATGTTGCCGTCGATCGCGCCGACTTCCCAGTTCGCAGCCGGGATGTCGTCGAGGTCGTACTGGTCGCGATACTTGTCAATCAGGTCGTTGAGGGGCATCAGCCAGCCCTTGCCGCCCCAGTCGGCCACCTGGCCGTTGGCGCCGCTGAGGATGTCGTAGGGCGAATCGCCGCCGGCGGAGAGGGCCAGATTGACCTGCTCCTGGACGTCCTCGGAGGCCAGCAGATTGACGTTGATGTCGACGTTCTCGACCTCGTCGCAGGCCTCGATCTCACTGTAGTAGAAGTCGAGGATGGGGAAGCTCCAGCCGAGGGCGTTGAGCTCAACGGCTTCCATGGGCGCCTCAACGTTGCAGGCGCCGGCTTCCTGCGCAAGAACGCCGGGCATGCCGACGAGGCCCGTGCAAAGGGCCAGCAGTGCAAGGACAAACAACTTCTTGTGGTTCATGTCTTCTCCTGTTGCTATCTGAACGAATGCGTCAATACGGAGAGGGTCACTCCCTTAACTCCCTGAGTCCTGCGGGCGGTGAATTTGCTTGAGCAGCGAGAATTCGTCGAAGAGCATCCATTCCTGCTGAATGCGCTGCTCCTGAATGAGCATGTGGCTGACGCCGAGGATGTTGATGCGCTGGCCGGTGGGCTCGCCGTAGTTGCCGAAGCCGGTATGCGTGCCCTGCATGCGCCAGCGCAGGGCCACCCGCCAGCCCTTTTCGCCGTCGCCGCAGCAGGTGCTGCGCTCGATGGTGAAGGCGAGGTCCGGGAATGGCGCCAGCAGCGCCAGCGCGAAACCCTGGTATTCGTTGTGGCCGTGCATGCGCCGCAATGAAGGCCCCTCGGCGCGCAGGGTCTCCGCATGGTAGTCGCGCGTTTTGTTGAGCAGGCGCCAGTTCCAGACCTCGTGCAGGGCGCGGCGGGCGAAATCGGCGGCGTCGAAGGGCCCCCGGGGCTCCGGCAGGGCGGGCGGCGGCAACTGGCCGGTGCCGCGCTCGATATCGGCGGCGTGCTGTTGCGGTGGCTCGGCCCGGGCCATGGCGCGCGCCGTCCTGACGGGATCCAGCCCCAGCTGGTGCACCAGGGTCAGTTCGTCGCGCACCAGCCACTCCTCGACCACCATGTTGCTGCGGCAGAAGCAGTCGGCGATGGCGTAGTAGCGCACGCGCCTGTTGGTCGGCGGCCCGTAGAGCGACCAGCCGCGGTTGGTGCCGTCATGCACGAGGCGATGCGAGGAGTAGTAGCCCTGTTCATCGTCCCCATCCCAGATGACTTCGTCACCGTAGAGACGGCGGTCGGGGTAGGCGGCGAGGGTGCCGAGAGTGGAGGCAAAGACCGCCTCACGGCCGTATTGGGTGCCGTCCGAGCTGTGCAGGCGAATGGTGTTGGCGTAGTAGTCGTACAGCTTGCCGATGGATTTTTCTTCCCAGATTTCGTGCGTGATGCCGATGATGTAGTCCACGAAATCCTCATAACGGGGGTCGAAGCCCTGCATCCCCTGGCGCGCTCGACCATTGGCATCGCGCAGGTTCTGGATATCGACCTTGTCCTGCAGGGTAATGCTGGATGAGGGCTGTTCGCTTTCGCTCATGGGACTCCTTCTTTCGGCGCGGTCACGCGGAACCGCGCAACACCAGTTGCACCGGCAGGGTCTCCTGCACGGGCAGGGCGGCCTGGTCGTTCAATTGACGGTTGACCAGTGCAACGACGCGTTCGCCGATGCGCTCCAGCGGTTGTTGTACGGTGCTGATGTGCGGCAGGGTGCGGAAGCCCGCGCGCAGGCCGTCGAAACCGGTAACGGCCACGTCCTGCGGGACGCGCAGGCCGTCCGCCTGCAAGGTGTTGATGACGTCCACGGCCACCAGATCATGGGCGGCGACGATGGCAGTGGGCGGCGACGCCAGAGCCAGCAACTGCCGCGTTGGCGCGACGCCGCTGTCCGCTTCAAGGCGTGTCTCGACGATGAGTTGCCCGTCGCCGGCGAGGCCGGCGGCAGCCAGCGCGTCAAGATAACCCTGGAGACGGGCCTCGTTGGCCGTGGTCAGTTCGGGACGCGTCATAAAGGCGATGCGTCGATGCCCCTGGCCCAGCAGATGGTCCATGATTTGGCGCGTGCCGTCGTAATAGTCGGGCACGACGCAGGAGACGCGTTCGTCCGGTATGTGACGGCCCATGACGACGAAGGGGAAATTGTCTTCCAGCAGGGTCTCGATGGTGTGGCTGTCGTAATGGGTGGAGAAGAGGATGACCCCGTCAATTTCACCGGCGCGGCAAACCTGCAGCAACTGGTCGGGGTCATTGTCGGTCAGGGTGTAGATAAGCAGGCGTTTGCCGCAGGCCTGCGAGCAGCGGACCGCGCCAGGGATGATGCCGGAAAGGTAATCGACGACGTATTCGAGGGCGGTGTTAAGAAAGAGGCCGATACGGTCGGTGCGGCCGCGACGCAGGTCGCGCGCAGCGCTGCTCGGCTGATAACCGAGATCGAGGGCGGCGCGCAGGACCAGTTCGCGCGTATCGCTGGACACGTCGCGATAGCCGTTGAGGGCCTTGGAGACGGTGGAAGGAGAGAGCTCCAGTTGCCGCGCAATGTCCGTAAGCGAGGTAGGCACAAGGCACTTCCGAAAACGATTTCGCTACCTGCGCAGGACTTTAGCACAGTTTGCCCGGCCTTGCAAGCAACGCCGGCAGGGCCTCCCGATTGCCACCGGCACCGCTGCGTTTCACAGCGGAGCCATTGGGCGGCGCTACTGGAGAACGGTCTGCTGTGAGTTGGCGCTGACGATTTCCGGCCGAACACGTCATTAATATATCATATGCACGATTCTTGTTGATTCCATACTGATGTTTTATACTCTGCCTCGTTGGCAAACCGACAATGCATGATGTATACTCATAATGCCATTGAGAGTGTCATCAGGGCTGGGGGGAACAATTGTGAAACCTGACAAACGATATTTCATCCTGAGTTTGATCCTGGTGTTGTTGCTGGCTACTTCGGGTTACGCGCTGGCCCAGGCCGTCGACCCCTCGCCGACGCCGACGCCGGCGCCAAAAACACCACTGCCTGTTCCGGAGTCTCCGGTCGTGACTCTCGAATCTGATATAGTTAACAATGTGGAAACCGGCGACTTTGTCATTACCTCAGCGAACACGGCCCAGTTCGAGAATGCGAACGAGGTGGAGTGGGTGGCAGGCAACGAATCCACCCGCGATGATGCGGAGGGCACTGTCGCACCCGCCCTCGCCGGACTCATCCGGATTTCCGCCGAAGACCTCGGTTACCGGGCCGGTGACATCATCTCGTTTTCGCTGACCAGTCTGGCTGCTCTCGATGACGCGACCTACACTGACAGTCCCGGCCTGATCTTCTGCTACCCGGTCCACGAATCATGCCGCGACCCCAGGACGTTCGTCCGTTCCTTGCCGCCGCCCCTTGACGCGACGGTCGCTCTCGTGACTCCCGAGCCCTCCGATGACGGCGCTCCGGCAGCCCAGACCAGCGACGAGGGCGGCACCTTCCAGATCGCGGTTCCCCTGAGGGGCACCGTCATCGGCAATGCTGCCGGATTCGAATGGCAGGCGCAAAACTCGGATGGCACCATAGCCAACGGCTAGGAAAACCTGGGCAGCGACGCCCAGGCGCAGGTGAGCGGCACCGAGGCCCAGGCCCAGGCGCAGGCCAGCGGCACTGAGGCGCAAGATGCCGAGGCGCAATCGGTGGAACCCCGCGAAGTCATTCAATTCGGCGCCAGCGTGGTCGATTTCCAAAGCGATGAAGCGATCCGCATCGTTTTGCGCACTCTGGCCCAGGCAGGCTCCAACAGCTACGTGGACAGCCATCCGGTGGTCTACTATTACTGTACAGACCCGACTGTGAACTGCCCCGCGCGCTGGTCCGCGGGCCCCCCTGGCGGTGGCGACGGCGGTGGCGATGGCGATGGCGCCGGTGGCGCCGGTGGCAGCACCAACGTAAATTGCCTGAACACGGACAACGCCGCGCCGATCAAGGTCTGCGCCAACGCCGACTACACGTCCTATACGCTCTACGGCGTCTATCAGGACAGCAGCGTGACCTCGCTTGTCAGCGTCAGCAGCGCCTCCAGTCTCTGTGGCGCGAAGGCTGCCGCCAACAACAACCTGGCCAGCGGCACCAACCAGGCTGCCAACAAGGCCTACACCGTCAGCTACGATGGCGATTGCAATATGGCGCTCAGCACCTACTACGCCGACAAGGGGCCGGACGTCGACAAGCCCTACATCATCACCATTGATGAGCACCATACCGTGCGCTACGTACAGTGGTAGGCCGAGGCTGCCACTGACCGGAAGGCCGGTCCCCGTGTGGGGCCGGCCTTTTTGATTCTGCCGACGGGCAGGGCATTGAGGCAAGGACCGGCGGCATCTCGCAGCAGACGTCGCCGCTGACGGGCGGGCCCATGCGGCAGGGCGCCGCAAGCGGGGCGAATGTTGCCCCCCTTTTTCCACACCCTGCACCAGATTTGACGCGGTTCGCGGCGCATCCGCAGGCAGGTTGTCGGGCCGCCAGATATTGTTCAGATTCTTCCGTTTGCAATTCGCGGCGACAAGTGTATATTTAATCCTCCATATAGACATCAACAAGTGTGCCACTGCGTCCGCGCAAGATTGTAAGAAATTGTTCAGGGTCTGCAGCAGCAAACTGGTTACGTGAGGGGTTCCCGGCGAGGAGCCCGGGCCCTGGCAAGAGGTTGTCTGTTTAGGAGAAAGAGAGTGCTCTTATGAAATCCCTGTCCGGTCGTCATGTCCTTGTCCTTTTTCTGTTCTTGGCCCTTTTGCTTGCCGTTCAATTGCTGGCGCAAGACGAGACGGCCAGGACTCCGCTTCCTGTGCCTGAGTCGCCGGTCTTGACTCTCGATTCGGATATTGTGAATAGCGTGGAAACCGGCGACTTCGTCATTTCGTCAAGCAATACGGATCTTTTTGCAAATGCCGACCAGGTCGAATGGGTCGCGGCCAATGGATCCACCCGCGACGTTTTGGAGGGCACGGTCGCGCCGGCCCTTGCCGGACTCATCCGGGTTGACGCCGGAGACCTCAATTACCAGGCCGGTGACATCATCTCTTTCTCCCTGACCAGCCTGGCGGCCCTTGATGACGCGACCTACGAGGACAGCCCCAGCCTGATCTTTTGCTACCCGGTCCACGAATCATGTCGGGATCCCAGGACGCTGGTCCGTTCGCTGCCGCCGCCACTTGATGCGACGGTCGTTCTCGTGACTCCCGAGCCCTCAGATGACGGCGCTCCGGCAGCCCAGGCCAGCAACGGTGGCGGCACCTTTGAGGTTCATGTTCCCAAGAGAGGCACGGTCATCGATAACGCTGAAGGTTACAGTTGGCAGGCGCAAAACACGGATGGCAATTCGGCCGAAGGCCAGAAAGAACTGGGCAACAGTGAAGCCCAGGCGCAGGCGGTGGATACCAGCGAAGTCATTCGCTTCGGCGCGGATTTGATTGATTTCCAGTCGCAGGAAGCGCTCCGCATCGTCTTGCGCACCGTGGCCCCGACAGGCTCCAACAGCTACGTGGACAGCCATCCGGTGGTCTACTATTACTGTAGCGACCCGAGTGTGAACTGTCCTGCGTACTGGGCCGGCGGCCCAAGAGGCAATGACGGCGACGACGGCGATGGTGGCGGCGCCGCCGCAAACTGCCTGAACACGGACAACGCCGCGCCGATCAAGGTCTGCGCCAACGCCGACTACACGTCCTACACGCTTTACGGCGTCTACCAGGACAGCACAACGACGTCGCTCGCCAGCGTGACCAGCGCCTCCAGTCTCTGTGGCTCAGATGCTGCCGCCAACAGCAACATGGTCACCGCCACCAACCCTGCTGCCAACAAGGCCTACACCGTCAGCTACGATGGTGACTGCACGATGGCGCTCAGCACCTACTACGCCGACAAGGGGCCGGACGTCGACAAGCCCTACATCATCACCATTGATGAGCACCACACGGTGCGCTACGTGCAGTGGTAGAACGAACCTGCCACTGACCGGAAGGCCGGTCCCCGCGCCGGGGCCGGCCTTTTGCGTTAATGGGAAAGGTGGCGAATCAGGTATTGCCCGGTGCTTTCTCGCAGTAACTTTCGCCGATCACGAGCAGGTCCATGCGCGTGCGCAGGAAACAGTCGATGGCCTCCTCCGGTGAGCAGACGATCGGCTCGTTTTCGTTGAAACTGGTGTTGACGACGACGGGCAGGCCGCTGCGCCGTTCAAAAGCCTTGATCAGGTCGTAATAACGCGGGTTGTGTTCGCGCAGGACCGTTTGCAGGCGGCCCGTCTGGTCCACGTGCGTCACCGCGCAAAGGCGCTCGCGCCATTCGTCGCGGATGCGGTAGACGTGCAGCATGTGGGGCGAGGGTTCGCTGTTCTCGAAGACCTTCGATTGCAGCCCGGCAAGAACGGCAGGTGCAAAGGGGCGGAACCATTCACGGCGCTTGATGCGGTCGTTGAGCGTTTGCTTCATGTCCGGTAACCCCGGATGGGCGAGGATGGAACGGTTGCCGAGGGCGCGCGGCCCCCATTCCATGCGGCCCTGGAACCAGCCCACGACCGCGCCGGCCTCGATCGCTGCCGCCGTGCGTTGCAGCAGTTCCGGCTCCGGCAATTCCACGGCGTCGACCTGTCGCCGCGCCAGGGCGCTGCGAATCTCCTGCTGTGTGTAATCCGGGCCGAGACCGGCGCTGCCCATCACGTAGCGTTCGCGCGGGCCCTCCAGTTGCTGGCTGGCGTAAAGTGCGGCGCCCAGTGACAGGCCCTCGTCGCCGGCGGCGGGGTGGATCCAGGTCTGGCGGAAGGGCGTTTGCGCTGTGACGAGGCCGTTGGCGACGCTGTTGAGCGCGCAGCCACCGGCCATCACCACGCGGTCGGAGGGCGCAAGGGCGTGCAGACGCCGCAGCAGATGCAACCAGACGCGCTCAAAAGCGACCTGCAGGCTGTGGGCGAGGTCCATGTCGCGCTGCATGATCTCGCTGCCCGGCTGGCGCGGCGCGCCGAAGATCGCGACCATGTGGTCGGACCAGTGGCGGCCGATCTCCATCTCACCGCGTTGGTTGATGCTGATCGACTGCTCGGCGCCAAAGGGCAGGAACCAGCGACCGTTAAGGCGAAAGCCGTCGTCGCTCAGGCGCAGCATGTCGTCGAAGTGTTCGTCGCAGGCGTCCTCGCCGTAGGGCGCCAGGCCCATCACCTTGCCTTCGTCGCCATAGCGGCCGTAGCCGATGAACTGGCAGACCATGGTGTAAAGCGAACCGAGCGAGTGCGGCACGTGGATGCGTTGCAGCACGTCGATTTCGCTGCCCTGGCAGCGGGCCAGCATGCAGGTGACGAAATCGCCGGAACCGTCCACGCTGAAACCGGCGGCCTCGTCGAAAGGCGAACTGAAATACGCGCTGGCGACGTGGGCGAGGTGATGTTCGACGCGCAATTGACGAAAGTTCAGCGCCGCCGGGTCAAGTTCGAATTCCGCGGCCAGTTGCGATTTAACGTCCAGCTGCTTCACCTGGCCGGCGCCGGCCTGCAGCAGGGCGGGCAGACGCGTCGGGTTGCCGAAGAGGAAAGCGGCCTTGCGCGTCAGGTTGGCCGCGGGGTCGCGCGGGATGGCGACGCAGTCGAGGTCCTGCGGACCGATGCCGGCCATCTCCAGCACCCTGCGCACGGCCAGGCGCGGGAAGCCGGCGTAGTACTTGACGCGGTTGAGGCGCTCCTCGGCGATGGCGGCGACCGGCTGACCGTCGATGACGAGGGCGGCCGAGGCGCCGGCGTGTTCGCTGTTGATGCCGAGAATGACGCTCATGGGGCCTGGTCCGCTCCTGGGTGCGGGCGCTGCGTGGCTTCGGCCAGTCTGTCAGCGGCCGGGCCGGGACAATTGTACAGGATAACGGATGCGAGCGGGGCCCTCACGCCGAATTCTTTCCCGCGACCGACCTGCGCTGCAGGGCCGACACATCATGTCGCCCGCGCACGTTGCCGGCGGTGTGGCGTATGGCGCGTGACGGGCGATCTGATAAATCGCCCCTACCATGGCGCCCGTTATCCTACGCCTGGCGCAGGCCCTCCGGCGCCAGTTCTCCGATCGACCTCTCCAGTTCAATTTCTTCCGGCGTTTCGTGGCGCACGACCCTGGCCGTCGGCGGCAGAGGGGTGTCGAACTGGTAGTCGGGGTCTTCCTTCTGCTTGCGCCAGACCATGCGCATTTCCTTCCAGGCGCCGATCAGCGTGCGCGGTTCGGGCATGTCGTCGGCGACTTCCTCGTAGAGCCGGCCGAGGTTGTAGCAGGGCACGCCGGCGTACATGTGGTGCTCGATATGCCATTCCATGCGCCAGTAGAGGAAGGAAAAGAGCGGATTGAGGCGCATCGAGCGCACACTCTTGCGGAAGTCGTTGACCTTGTCCTGCAGGCCGCAGTGCTGCGGCAGACCGAGGAAATAACCCAGCCAGTTGGCGGTGAAGACCGCCGTGCTGAAGATCAGCGGCAGCACCCACAGGCCGCTGAGGACGGCGATGACCAGAATTGAGCCGTGGAAGAGGATCAGGATGCGCGACCACAGCACGGTTTTGCGGTATTCCTCCGGCTGGTCCTCATGCAGCGCGCGCACCCAGTCCGTGCCGGGCGCCCTTCCCGGGTCGTTGAGCCGAAGGGCGGTGCGGAGAGAGGTCACGATATTGTCGAAGAGCCCGCCTTTGCTGAAGGTACGTCCGCGGCGCGTAAGCAGGTTGAAGGTGAAGAGTTGCAACACGAAAGTCGAGGCCAGGGTGGGTTCGATCGGCAGCAGCACCTCGCGGTCGCCTTCGGGGTGCAGGGTATAGCGGTGGTGGTAGGTGTGGCTCATGTTGTAGTCGTAGGTATCGAACCAGCCGATCAGGCTGAAGATGTGGAGGAAGACCTTGTTGAGCCATTTGGTGCGGAAGACGGTGCCATGCCCCAGTTCATGCGGGGCGATGCCGCTGAAGAAACTGGTGACCGTGCCATGGCAGAAGAGCGCGACGATGAAAGCGCCCCAGAGCTGCAGGGACCAGAAGTGAAAGACCAGCGCGCCGGTCAGGCAGAAGAGCGCCAGGTGCCCGCCGGCCTGAAACCAGCCCTGCAGGTCACTTCGCCGTGAAAGCTCGCGCAGTGTTTTGCCCGGAATGGGGCTGCGGTACCACTCCACGCGCAAGGTCTTGCGCACGTCGGCCAGCGGTGGGTAACTCATTGCTCCTGCTCCTGAAACCTGTGCCGCCTTTGCCGGAGTATAGCCAGGGAGGTCAGGGTCTGCCTGGCGGGACCCTCATTCTGAACCCTTTTCCGCGTTCGACCTGCGCTGTAGGGGCGACATATTATGTCGCCCGCGACCATGCTGCCGATGGGGTGATGCGCGCGGCGGGACGTTGCGGGCGATTTGGTAAATCGTCCCTGTCGACGTCCACACCATGGCGTAGGGGCGACATATCATGTCGCCCGCGCACGACAGGGCAACAGGGCGGGCGACAGGCGGTATCTCAACCGGAGGCTTCGCGGACGAGCAGTTCCTGACCCGGGTAAATGTAGCGGCCGCGCTCGCCGAGCGCGTTGCGCTCGATGATCAGGTAGGGGTGTACGTCATAGGCGACGCCGATGGCCCAAATCGTGTCGCCGGTTCTGACCACGTGGATAATCGAGCCGTCTGCCCGGGGTTCCTGCGCGACGACGGGCGGCGCGTACACCGGGGCCGGCGCGCTTGCGGCGGCGGCGCCGGACGGGGTTGAAACAGGACAGGGAGCGCTGTCCGGGCGGGTATCGACGGTGCCCAGGACGTGACCGTTGAGCACGTGGTCGATGACGACGTGGTGCACCTTGTCCTCAAAAGTGGGGCCCATGGACACCTGAATAACGCGGTTCGTTTGCCGGCGCGCATCCCGCCAGGCCCCGGTGTGCTCAATCATTTGATGTACCGGCTCCGTCACCCCGACGCGCACGGCGGCGCGTCCGTCGGCCGAGCAGGCGACCAGGCCATGGCCAATCGACTCAATCTGGCTCTGGTTGACGCGCAATATGCGGCTTCCCTCGCTGCTGGGCGAGATTTCCAGGATTTCAATCGCCGCCGGTTGCTGGTCAAGGTGGCAAATCAGGCCGATGGCGCCCAGGCGCTGCTGCTTGTAGCAGGTGACGGCGCTGTTATGTGACTCGGGTTCCGGGCATTCAAAAAGGGCGCCGCCGTCCACTGCCAACCAGAACGGCAGCGGCGGCGGCAATTCAGCGCCGTCCTCCGGCGCCGGAACCTCGCGTTCATTTTCGCCGCACAAGGTAATCGACGTGCCGCTGCCTGATGTATACAGCTCGGTGTCGCCCCGGGTGTTGCCGCGGAACATATTGTCCCGGAAAAGCGCTCGTCCCGCATCAAAACTCGAATAGCCGGCATATACGATGTCTCCACTGCCTTTGCCCTGGTTGCCTTCGAAGGTCGATTCGTAAACATGTATCCAACCGTAATTCGTGAGAGGCCGGTTCGAAGTTTGCGCGAGCATGGAGTTTCCCATCGTAACGGCGCCACCCCGATTCTCCACCTGGACGCCGTAAATCATGGCATTGTTGATTCTCAGGTGAGCCATCTCGCCGCCGACAACAAAATGTGCGCCGCGAGCCAAGACGCGGGAGACATAGAATTGGGTGCCTGCGCAGCCCTGAATGCGATGGCCATTGCCGTTGATCGTGACTTTCACACCGGCGGCCACGGTCAGTTTTTTCAGGCATACGCAGTCCGAATTGAGCGTGAAGACAGTGTCCTCGCCGATCACGGCGTCCGCGGGAAGGCCGCAACCCAGCAGACCTGGGGAATAGTCGTCCACAGCCCGGTGGCCGTTGCCAATGGTAATGTCGCCGCAGCGTCCGCTGCTGCCATCCGTCCAGGTACCAGAGTGTCTGCTTAGCCCGCTGTGGTGCACATAATGGGTAAGTACGCGGATGAAACTGAGGCAGCCGGTGGTGCTTAATCGGCCGCCTTTTGCAATCGAGATGACCGTGCGCTCAATGTCGCGGAAAACGGCATTGTTAAGCGTGACGCTGCCGGTGCTGTCCACATAGAGGGAGCCCTTGACCGTAGGGCTGAAACCCTGGCTCCAGGTTTTGCTGTCCTCAAAGAGCACATTGGTCAGGGTCGCCGTCCCCCTTGCCCTGACCCAGGTGCCATCGCCCCTGGTAAAGGTGACATTCTCCATGGTTAGCGGGCCGTCGGTCAAGATCCAGGAACCGATACCGCTCGTGCGCAACTTACCGTCTGGCTGGCGAAAAAAGGGTCTCATGAATTCCAGGTTTTTGCCGTCAAAGGTGACGTTATTGATGTTGACCTGGACATTCGGGCTGGGTGCAGTGTCTTCGTTAGTGACCGTTAATGCGCCTTTGTCGCCAACGACGAGGAAATTCATTTTATTCCTTGCGCCGGTCCCGTTCGAAATGGTGAAGCCGGCGCCGTTGATGGTCAGCTCGACCGTGGACGTCACGGCGGATTTTATTTGCAGCGTGCCCGTCTGCGAGCAGTCAGCGATGAGCGTATAGATGACGCTTTCGACGATGATGCCGGAGGAGGGCAGGCCACAGGGGGCATAGGGAGGATTGGTCGCCTGCACCTGGGCAACTGGCGCGACGCAGGTGAGGCACAACAAGAACAGGAGGCGCAGTATTTGCATGGTGACCTGGCTCGCGAAACCTGATGGACTACCGCGCTTCGATTACATGTTATGATATGGAGTATAAGGAATTATAAGAGATTGTGCAAGGTAGTCCCTGCGGAATGGTCAGGGCGACTGCGTTCTCGCAATGTTCAAATGGCGGCTGGCCTGGCGCCCGCGTGCGACGTGACACAACAGGGCGGGCGATTTGATAAATCGCCCCTACACGGATGTAGGGGCGACATAGCCTGTGGCCCGCGTGCGACAAGACTACAGGGCGGGCGATTTGATAAATCGCCCCTACGGCGGTTGTAGGGGCGATATGCCATGTCGCCCGCGACCATACGGTCGTCAGGGTTATGCGTGCGGCGGGACGTTGCGGGCGATTTGATAAATCGCCCCTGCCAATGTCCACACCACGGTGTAGGGGCGACATATCATGTCGCCCGTGTGCGACAAGACTACAGGACGGGCGATTTGATAAATTGCCCCTACACGGATGTAGGGGCGACATGAATTGTCGTCCATGCGGCTGAACCCTTGCCCCTGAGATAATCTGCGCGCCCGGTGTATGCTGCACCCCGCCAACCATGACGGGAGAAGCACATGCAGGCATCTGTCAAGTTCAGGATTCAAGGCTGGGACGAAGAACCCTTTGACGAGCCGGAGGACGGCCCCAAAATGACGCGGGCGCAGATCCGCAAGTCCTTCGCGGGCGACCTGGTCGCCACGGGCAACCTGATGTACGTGATGACCTACCTGGAGGGCGGGGGCGCCGTGTTTTCAGGTTTCGAAAGGATTACGGGCAGCCTGGGCGGACGCAGCGGCAGCTTCGTGTTGCGGCACACGGGGGCCTGGGACGGCGAGAAGGCCAGGGCGAATTGTGAGGTCGTGCCGGGTTCGGGCACGGAGGAGCTGGCAGGGCTGTCGGGCAGCGGGGAATTCTCGGCGGGTCATGCCGAAGAGCACGACATGGCGTTTGAGTACGAGCTTTAGAAGCCCGGCCGGATCCTTTCCGTCGGCACTGTGACTGACGGCGAAACGGTCACTTCAGCGTGTCAAAGCCGTCCCAGCCGGGCAGGGCGGCGGACTGCCGCAGCCATTCGACAAACTGCGCCTCGTCGAATCCGTCTTCGTAGATGTTATACCAGCGCGCGTCGGGGTCCTTGCCGCTGCCGGGCGGCGGGGGCTGCAGTGACGCGCCGCTTATGAAGGTCACCTTTACGTAACGGGTGAAGACGTGGGTGGTCAGGAACCAGCCCTGGCCCTGGATGCCATACCATGGCGAGTTCCAGCGCACGGCCTTGCGCACCCTGGGTACGTTCTCCACGATGAGCTCGTCAATACGACGCCCGAGCGCGCTCTTCCAGCCTGGCATGGCAGCGATGTAGGCCTGCACGGGCGCGTCGCCGTCGCCCTTGGGGATCTGCGGGTTGCCGCCCGAGAGCAGCACCACCGGCTTTTCGTCGGCCTGATCGCTGACTGTCTTCGCTGATTTCCTGCCTGCCTTGCCGGCCATTGTGATCTCTCCACAGTGTCTGCAAGCTGGACCAGGTGGCCCTGGAACTGCCTCATAATATCACTTCTGCGCGCGCAATCTCACTGCCCGGGCAGCGCGAATGCGACGAGCGCCGCGTCCGCGCCGCGGCCTGTGGCGATAACGACGAATTGCCGCCCTGATTCCCTGCGGTAGGTCATCGGGTTCGCGCTGGTCGGATACGGCGTTGCGCCACGCCAGAGTTCGGCGCCCGTCGCCTTGTCGAAGGCGTAGAGGTAGGGCTCGCCGCCGCCGAGGAATACCAGCCCCCCTTTGGTCACCAGCGATCCGGAGTTGCCAGGCGTGCCCAGGCGCTGCGGCAGGTCGACGCCCTGCAGCAGCGGATGCTGACGGATCTCGTCGCGCCCTTCGCCGAAGGGCACTTTCCACGCAATCTCGCCCGCGTTGAGGTCGATCGCCACCAGCTGCGCCCAGGGCGGCCTGGTGAGCGGGATTGGGCCGAGTTCGCTCTCGGGGGCCTCCACCGCGCCCGGTCCGCCGGCCTCCCGAAACATGACGCGTGTCGCGCCAAAGGGGCAGTTGTTGCTGTACTCGACGTCGATGCGCGGATCGTCGCCTGCATTCGCGCAGACCTGGTTTGTGTCGGGGACCTCCGTGGTCCGCACGTACAGTAGACCGGTGTCGGGGTCGAAGGCCGCTCCGCCCCAGTTTGCGCCGCCGCTTGCGCCAGGGCGCTGCAGCGTCCCCTGCAGGCTCGGCGGGGTGAAGAGCGGCCCCAGCCGGAAGCGTTCCAACTCCGCCAGCGCCAGCGCATGAATCTCCGGAGTCAGATCGTTCGCGTCTGCGAGCGATACGCCCTGCCGGGCAAAGGGCGGGGGTTTGGACGGGAAGGGTTGGGTTGGATACGGTTCCTCTCCCGGGACGTCCGTCAGCGTGTCCACCGCGCGCTCCTCGATCGGCCACAGCGCTTCGCCCGTCACCCGGTCGAAGACGAAGGTGAAGCCATGCTTCGATACTTGCGCCACCGCGTCGATCTCCCGCCCGTCCACGGTAATCGTCACCAGGTTTGGCGCCGCGGCGAGGTCGTAGTCCCACAAGCCGTGGTGTACGGTCTGGAAGTGCCACAGCCGCTCGCCCGTGCGCGCATTGAGGCACAGCAGGGACTCGGCGAAGAGATTCGCCCCCTTGCGGCGGCCGCCCCAGTAGTCGCTGCTGGGCGTGCTGGTCGGTACGTAGAGGAGCCCCCGCTCGACGTCCAGCGACATCAACCCCCACACGTTGGCGTGGCCGGTGTAGCGCCAGGACTCGTCCTCCCAGGTGTCCGCCCCGAAGTCGTCGCCGGTTTGCGGGATGGTGAAGAACACCCAGCGCCGCTGGCCGCTGCGGGCGTCGAAGGCCTGAACCGTACCGGGCGGGTCAAACTCACGCTGCACGCCGTCGGGGATGCGGCTGCCGACGATCACCAGATCTTCGAACACGACCGGCGGGGAGGTCTGGTCGAACTCGTGGCGGCTGACATCGCGGCCCTGCCCTTCAGTCAGCAGGACGCTGCCGTCTTCGCCGAAATTTACGTCCGGTTCACCGGTCGCGGCATCGATCGAATACAGTCGGTCGCGGCTGTTGAGGAAGATGCGCGCGTCGTCCCCGTCGCTCCACCAGGCGATGCCGCGGTGCTTGAAGCCGGTCGGCCCCGCGCCTATCGGTCCGCCCTCCCAGGCTTTCGGATCGAAGGCCCAGCGTTCCGCGCCAGTGCCGGCGTCGAGCGCCACCACGCGCGTGTACATGGTGGACAGGTAGAGGGTGTCGTCGACCATGATGGGTGTGGCCTGGAAGGGTCCCGGCCGCGTGCCGTACGCTGGGAGCGCTGTCTCGTCCGGCTCCCAGCGCCAGACGATTTCCAGTTGGCTGACATTGTCGGCCGTGATTTCATCGGCCAGCGAGTATTTGCTATGCGCCTGGTCGGAACCGACGAAAGGCCAACCGGCTGTGGCGCCCGGCTCCTGGGCGCCTGCGACTGTGGCCATTAGCAATGATAATGAGACGAGAAGGGCCTTCATAAACCGGGCTCCGATCGGGATAAACGGCCGCGAGCGGGTCGCATTGGCTTCCCCATGTGCGCTCGAGAGCGAACAGCCGGCGCGGTTTCGTTGATTGCCAGCAGCACGTATCCTGTGCTTCACACTCCCCACTTTTTCGATGACTAATTCTAACAGTATTGCGAATTTGCCGCTGTTGCCCCGTTTCCCACCAGAAGCAAGGCCCGGGTCCCCTTGCCGCGTCCGAAGGGCGGCAGAGGGTCCCGGGGCGGGGGCAAGGCGCAGTCCGGACGGGGCGAGCAACAGGCATGGCTGCACAAGGGAAAGGCCCCTGCTCCAGAGAACAGAGGCCTCGTTTCCATACGATGGGAAGCTGGCCCGGCACGATGCCCAGGGTGACAGTTCCCGATTTTGTCAAGTCTGGTGGACCTGAGGGGACTCGAACCCCTGGCCTCCACAGTGCGATTGTGGCGCTCTCCCAACTGAGCTACAGGCCCGACTGCGGCGCATTCTACAGGAGGCGGCGGCGCAGCGTCAAGCCAGGCGGCATTGCGGGGGTGGCGTTCACCTGCCCGGCGTTGTCGGGTATACTGGAGCGAAGTGAGCACCAGGAGGGCTACATGGCTGTAAGCGTCCAAAGCCCTGCCGGGCAGTTGCTTGAGCACTATTTTCGGCTGGTCCGGCGGCACCCTGGCAAGAAGTTCAGATTCAACTCCAGGGGGGGAATTGTTGAAATGCCGCCGAGCTGGTTGCATTCCAGAAAGCAGGCGCGGGTCGCCGTGTTGCTGGCTGCATGGCTGGACGCCGGCGGTTTGCCCGGTTACGACGTGGGCACCGAAGCCCTGCACGATCTCGATGGCTGGTTTTGCCTGCCGGATGTTGCCATCCAGCGCATCGCTGCTGACCCGAATGTCCCGAAAGAAGCGCCGCTTCTGGCTGTGGAGGTGCACAGCAGGAGCAACACCCGCAGCGAACTGGAAGCCAAGGCCGCGCGCTACCTGGAGCACGGCACGCAGATGGTCTGGCTGCTCTACCCGCAGACGAAATCGCTCGTGCTGCACGTGGCCGGCAGCCCGCCCCGGACCCTGAGTGGCGACGACATCATTGATGGCGGGGTGGTGTTGCCAGGGTTCCGCCTGCCCGTACGCGAGATCTACTCCGAATCGAACTGAAGCGAAGTGGCCCCTGCCTGCAGCCAGGCGGCGATCACCTGCCCGGCCTGCCCGCGGCATTTCTGTCGGCCCGGCGCTGTCGGGTATACTGGAGCGAGGTGAGTACCAGGAGGGCTACATGGCTGTAAGCGTCCAAAGCCCTGTCGAGCAGTCGCTTGAACACTATTTTCGGCTGGTCCGGCGGCACCCTGGCAAGAAATTCAGATTCAACTCCAGGGGGGAAATCGTCGAGATGGCGCCTGTTCGTGCACACAGTTTCCTCCAGCTGGACATTGGCTGGCTGCTGAAGAACTGGTTGCAGGGCGGCGCGTTGCCCGGCTACCGGGCCGGCGTCGAACTCCTGCACAATCTCGATGGCTGGCTGAGTCAACCGGACGTGGTCATTTGTCGCGCGGAAGGCCCGCCCGTCTCGCTTGAAGCCCCCTTGCTGGTCTGTTGAGGTGTACAGCAGGAGCAACACCCGCAGCGAACTGGAAGCCAAGGCCGCCCGCTACCTGGAGCACGGCACGCAGATGGTCTGGCTGCTCTACCCGCAGACGCAATCGCTTGTGCTGGCACGTGGCCGGCAGCCCGCCCCGGACCCCTGAGTGGCGACGACCATCATTGATGGCGGGGGTGGTGTTGCCAGGGTTCCGCCTGCCCGTACGCGAGATCTACTCCGAATCGAACTGAAGCGAAGTGACCCCTGCCTGCAGCCAGGCGGCATTGCGGGGGCCTGGCCGCACTGCTATACTGCGCGCCTGCGCCCGTAGCCCGGAGGCAAAGCCTTGACGTCACTGGTCATCACGGTCACCGAGACGCTGCGCTACCGGGGCGCCATCGGCCAGTGGAGTTGGGCGCTGCACCGCCTGAGCGGGCTGGGCGTGGTGCTTTTCCTGGTATTGCACGTCATCGATACCTCCTGGGCCGTCTTCTGGCCCGGGCTCTACGAAGAGGCGATCGCCAGCTACCAGTCACCGCTCTTCACCATCGGCGAGTTCGGCCTGGTGGCGGCGGTGGTCTACCATGCCTTCAACGGCCTGCGCATCGTCTTCTTCGATTACAAACCCCACCTCTGGCGCCATCAGCAAAAGGCGGCGCAGGTCGTGCTGCTCGCCACACTGATCGTGCTGGCGCCGGTGTTTCTGCTGATGTTCGGCCACGTGCTGGATTTCTACCGTTCGGCGCCGCAGGTGCTGCCGCTGACGGAGGTGCTGCGCGCCCAGCTGGTCTTCCTGCCCGGCTTCATCGCGGCCATCGTCGCCGCCGTGATTCTCTCCGGCCTGCACGGGCTGGTCGCCGGCGGCGGGAGTGCCGCAGCCAGCGTACAGGGCAGCCGCAGCGAGCGCTTCTGGTGGTCCTTCATGCGCGTCAGTTCGCTGCTGATATTGCCGCTGGTCTTCGGCCACCTGGGCGTCATGCACGTGTTGCAGGGCGTCTTCGACATCACGGCCCAGGGCCACGACGTGGTGGGCACGGGCCTCGTCAACGAGAGCGGCACAGCGGTGGAGTTCGTGGCCGCGCGCTGGAACCTGCTGGTGGGCGGCGTGGCGGTCTGGCGCGTCTACGATTTCGCATTGCTGGCGCTGGTGGTGGCGCACGGCTTCAATGGCCTGCGCTACGTGCTCACCGATTACACTTCACACAGCCCACTGCTGCGCCGCGCCAGCGTTTACCTGTGCATGCTGGGGGCGGTGACGCTGCTGCTGCTCGGCGTGGGCGCGCTGCTGGGCACCATCGACGAAACCGCCATTGAGATGGGTGTGGCGGCCATGGAGCGCCTGCACGCAGCGCCCTGAGCGGCGCAAGGGCTCCCGCGATCTGGCGGAAGGGCTCCCGCGATTTAGCGGAAGGGCTCCCGCGATTTAGTGGGAAGGGCTCCCGCGACTAAGCGGGAAAGGGAGACGATGCAGACCCACCAGTTTGATGCGCTGATCGTGGGTGCCGGCGGCGCCGGGCTGATGGCGGCGCTGTATGCCAGCCAGGGCGGCGCGAAGGTCGCCGTGGTCAGCAAGCTCTATCCGACGCGCAGCCATACCGGCGCGGCCCTTGGCGGCATCGGCGCGGCGCTCGGCAACCACGAGGAAGACCGGCCCGAATGGCACATGTACGATACCGTCAAGGGCGGCGACTACCTCGCCGACCAGGAGGCCGTGCGCGTGCTGGCCGAGGAGGCCGTCGACGCCGTCATCGAGCTGGAGCACATGGGCCTGCCCTTCGACCGCAGCTCCGAAGGGCGCATCAGCCAGCGACGCTTCGGCGGGCACACCAGCAACTTCGGCGAGAAGGCCGTGCGCCGCGCCTGTCACTCGGCGGACCGCACCGGCCACATGATTCTGCAGACGCTTTACCAGCAATGTCTGCGCCACGAGGTGCGTTTCTTCGACGAGTTCCAGGTGGTTGACCTGCTGCTCAACCAGGGCGTGGCCTGCGGCGCGGTGGCCATCCAGCTGGGCAGCGGCGAGTTCCACTGCTTCAACGCAAAGGCCACGCTCTTCGCCACCGGCGGCTGGGGCCGCGTGTGGCAGGTGACCAGCAACGCCCACAGCCTGACCGGCGACGGCGCGGCCATTTTGCTGCGCCGCGGCCTGCCGCTGGAAGACATGGAGTTCTACCAGTTTCATCCCACCGGGCTGTATGGCCTCGGCGTGCTGCTGACCGAAGGCATCCGCGGCGAGGGCGGCGTGCTGCTCAACCGCCATGGCGAACGTTTCATGGAGCGCTACGCGCCGACGATCAAGGACCTCGCCAGCCGCGACGTGGTCAGCCGCTCCATGTATCTTGAACTGCGCGACGGCAAGGGCATCCGCGGCAGCGACTACCTGCACCTTGATATCCGTCCCGAGACGGTCAACCGCTATCTGGCGGAGGCCGGCGAGACGCGGCGCATCGACGAGGACTTTATTGCGCGCAACCTGGCGGAGACGCTGGAGGTCTGCCGCACCTACGCCGGCGTGGACCCGCTGCAGGAGCCGATGCCGGTGCAACCCACGGCGCATTATGCCATGGGCGGCATCCCCACCAACGTCAACGCCGAAGTGATCGTCGATGCCTCCGGCAAGGTGCTGCAGGGTCTGTATTCGGCGGGCGAGGTGGCCTGCGTCAGTTGTCACGGCGCCAACCGCCTGGGCACCAATTCCCTGGTGGACCTGGTCGTCTTCGGGCGCCGCGGCGGCAAGCGCATCGCCAACTTCGTGCGCGAGGCGCCGCTGGTGCCGCCGCCGATGGACGCCGGTGAGGAAGTGCGCGCGGAGTTCGAGCGCATTCGCAACAGTTCGGGCAAGAGTCGACCCGGCGAGTTGCGGGCGCGGATGCAGGACGAGATGATGACCCACGTCGGCGTCTTCCGCAGCGCGGAGGGCATGCGACAGGGACTTGACGCGGTGCTTGAATTGCGCCAGCGTTTCCTGCACGACCTTGGCATCGACGACCGCGGCCAGGTCTTCAACACGGACCTGATGGAAGCCTGGGAACTGGGCTGTTTGCTGGATACGGCCGTGGTGACGGCGGAGTGCGCGCTGGCGCGTGAGGAAAGCCGCGGCGCCCACAGCCGCGAGGACTTCCGCGAGCGCGACGACGCGAACTGGCTGGTCCATTCGCTGATCAGCAGCCAGGCCAGCGGCCTCGTCACGGAGCAGCTGGAGCTGTCATTGAATCACGACAAGCCGGTCGACCGCTCGCTGGAAGCGGAAGACGCGCGCTTCGCGCCGAAAGAACGCGTCTATTAGCAGGGGACGGTGAGCCGCATGGACATCAGCTTTCGCATCCGCCGTTACAACCCGGAGGCCGGCCGGCCAAAGCCATACTGGCAGGAGTTCAAGCTAAACGACGTGGAGCCGACCCAGCGCGTGCTGGAGTTGCTGCATCGCGTCAAGTGGGAACAGGACGGCACCCTGGCTTTCCGGCGCTCCTGCTCGAGCGGCATCTGCGGTTCGGACGCCATGCGCATCAACGGGCGCAACGCCCTGGCCTGCAAACTGCTGGCGCGCGACGTGGGCCCGAAGATTCAGGTGGAGCCGATCCTTGGCCTGCGCGTCATCAAGGACATGATCGTGGATATGGAGCCCTTCCTCGCGCATTATCGTCAGGTGCTTCCCTGGTTCGTCAACGATGGGCCGTTGCCCGCGGACGGGCGCGAGCGCCTGCAGACGCAGCAAGACAAGGACCTCATCAACGACAGCACCAACTGCATCCTCTGCGCGGC
>CAXXWG010000007.1:0-292966 GCA_963667305.2 Aggregatilineales bacterium
CATCACCACCGCCAACGAACTGGACACCTTGCCGCCGGCCCTGCTGGACCGCATGGAGGTCATCGAGTTTCCCGGCTACCTTGAAGAAGAAAAAATCGACATTGCGCGCCAGTTTCTGTTGCCCCGACAATTTGCCCGGCACGGTCTGGAGGAACGGGGCATTCGCCTCGAAAATTCGGCCCTGCAGACCATCATTCGCGACTACACCTGGGAGGCCGGCGTTCGCAATCTGAACCGCGAGATCGCCAACATCAACCGCAAACTGGCTCGCCTGGTTGCCGAAGAACGGCCGCATCCGGCGCGCATCAATGCCGGCATGGTGTCCCGCTGGCTGGGGCCGCCCCATTTTTTGGGTACCCGGGCCCTGGATGGCCCTTCCCTGGGCATGGCAACCGGCCTTGTCTGGACCTGGGGCGGTGGTGACATCGCCATCTTCGAAGTCTCCCTGCTGCCCGGCAAGGGTAGCCTGACCATGACCGGAAACCTTGGCGACGTCATGCAGGAATCAGCCCAGACCGCGCTCAGTCACGTCAGGTCCCTTGCGGACATGTTCGTTTTCCCGGCTGAAGACCTGGAGCAGACCGATATCCACGTGCACGTTCCCGAAGGCGCCGTCCCCAAGGAAGGCCCTTCCGCCGGTATTACGCTGGCGACGGCGCTGGTTTCAGCCATGAGCGAGCGGCCCGTGCGGCCGGAATTCGGGATGACCGGCGAAATCACGCTGCGCGGCAAGGTGCTGCCCGTGGGTGGCGTGCGGGAGAAACTGATGGCTGCCCGTCGCGCAGGGCTTTCGGACGTCGTGTTGCCAACCAGCAACCGCAAGGACCTCGTCGACGTGCCCAAACGATTGCGGCGCAGTCTGCGTATTCACCTCGTTGATTCCATGCAACAAGTCATCGATCTGGTGTTGTTGCCGGCTGCCAATGGCCGCGTGCGATCCGCCGGCCTGGACGGAGCGGAGATGCCGGTGCAGGATGGCGTTGAACGGAGTGTGGCAGGGTGACGGCACAACGCCTGGACCTGCTGACCCTGGGCGAGAGCATGTGGCGCCTTTCCCCGCCAGGCGTGGAACGTCTCGTGACTGCACGTAACCTGGAGATTCAAATCGGCGGTGCAGAAAGCAATATCGCCATTGCCCTCGCGCGTCTTGGCAAGCGTGTCGCCTGGTGGTCGAAATTGCCTCGCAACGCCCTCGCAGAAAATCTGCTACAGGTGCTGCGTGGCCATGGGGTTGACGTCTCCGGTGTCGTGCCTGACCCGAATGACGATGCGCGCCTGGGGACCTACTTCATTGAATTCGGCACTGCGCCCCGCCCCACACGGGTCATCTACGATCGCGCCCGCTCGGCGGCCAGCAAGATGCAGCCCGACGATTTCGACTGGTCTGTGCTCCGTCACACGCGTCACCTGCATTTGAGTGGCATCACGCCGGCATTAAGCGCCTCCTGCCAGGCAACGGTCTTTCGCGCAGTCGAAGAAGCCAGGAATGCCGGCACACACGTCACCCTGGACCTGAACTATCGCGAAAAGTTGTGGACCTGGGACGCGTGTCGTCCGGTAGTCGACCGTCTGGCGCAAAAGAGCGATCTTGTCATCAGTGCCGCGCGAGATGCCCGCAATCTCTTGCAGGACCAGGGGGATGCTACGGCGCTGGCCCGGCGCCTTCACGATCGCTGGTGCGGACCCATCGTCGTCATCACCCAGGGGGCGCAGGAGACATTGGCCTATGACGGCACTCACCTGTATTGCGCGCCGGCCTTTTCGGAGCTGACGCCCGTCGATCGCATCGGCGCCGGCGATGCCTTTGCCGCCGGTCTCCACTGCGCCCTGCTGGAGGGGATGACCATGCCACAGGCACTGCAATTTGGCAACGCAGTCGCGGCCCTCAAGTTGAGCATGCCAGGCGACGTCGCGCTGGTGAATCGCGCCGAAGTGGAAGAGTTGCTGGCTGCCGCTTCTGGAGAGATTCAACGATGAGCAGGACTTTGGCCGGCCTGTTGCTGCTGACTCTTGTCCTCTCGGCTTGCGCCCAGGGCGCGCAAACAGCAACGGCGACAAGCGCAGTAACTCCGACCGCGCCGGCCAGCGCAACGCCACGCGCAACCTCCACGCCGCTTGCCACGCCGCAAGCGACAATCTTCCTGCCCGTTACGAGAACCCTGCCACCGGTTACCCTGGTGTTGCCGGCAACCATCGCGCCTACAGCTTGCGCGCCGCGCCTGGACTGGGGTGGCACCCATGTCATTCAGTCTGGCGATGCCCTCTTTCTCATTGCACAGACCTATGACATTGGCCTCACAGAACTGCAGGTGGCCAACTGCATCGAAGACGCCAACTTTATTCAGGTGGGGCAGGTCCTGCGCATTCCAGGAACTGCCAGGTCGGAGGCTCCCACGGCCGGACCGGCAACAGCCATTGTGACACCAGGGACAGCGGAGACAGCAACACCGCTTCTGTTCGGCGCGGACAGCACCGCCCTGCTTTCCGGTGAGTGCACGATTCTGCGCTGGGAAATAGAAAACGTCGATGCCGTCTTCTTCGATGGCACACCCGTCAGCGGGCGCGGTATCCGCGAAGTCTGCCCGGAAGAAACGACCCGTTACACCTTGCTGGTCCTGTACAGTGACGGTGAACAGGAGCCCTTCATCGTGGTTGTTGAAGTACGGCCTGCCTGATCGCTGCGTTTTCCGGTGGCTGCAGAAAGTGTTCCCCCGTTTTGCAGGGCAACCCTCATGACCTTTTTCCGCAAATTGCTGCCTCTGTTTGCCCTGTTGATCAGCGCGTGCCAGGCGTTGGTGGCGCCCACGCCCAGCGCAACCCCGACGGCCACTTTGCTGCCTTCCCCCACTTCACTGCCGACTGTTACATCCACACCGCTCCCCACGGCGACGCCCTCGTCGACACCGACCGCAACGGTCACCCCTACGGTCACGCCCACTGCGACTGCGACGCACACGCCGACAATCACAAGGACCCCTACGATCACACCGGTTCCCGGGCCACGTTTCGTCTATGACAACTGGCAGATCGTCGACGTGCCCGCTTCACTGCGCGACGGCCTGGACTCGCCCATGGTCGCGTTCATCAATCGCAACGACCGGTTGCCGGACTACGACGTACGCACGCCCCGCCCCAATACCAACAGTCAAACGCTCTATTTCGCGGCGCCCCTGACCGGCGGGTTGCGCCTGTCAGTGATTCAAATGAATGCGGACACAGTCTCCGGGGTCGCAGTTGCCCCTCCCGGCAACGGGATCTCCTGGTTTGTCAGCGAACCCCTGGCCAACGCCGGCATCTACCTGCTTGATACGGAGACCGGGATAAGCAGTCGCGTCCTGGCAATCGAATCCCTTTTGCAGCGAGACGTTGTGAGTGAAGTACAGTGGGCCCCGGACGGCTCGCAACTGACGATCGCCGTCGAAAATGCCTGGGCCATCGACATTTTCAGCATCGATCGGTCTTCCGGCGCCTTCACCAATTTGACCCGCAGCCACAACCGCGACTTCTGGCCCTCCTGGTCACCTGACGGCAGATTGCTGCTCTTCGTTTCCGACCGGGCCCGCTGCCCTGGCGGCTGGCAGCCTGGAGCGCCGGATGGCTGTGATCTGCTGCGCGATGGAAGCAATTTTGGTGGCAACCCATGGCTGCTTGATCCTGAAAGTGGCGAACTGCGGCAAATTTCGGACCGCTGGATAAGCGAAGCTCCAGTCTGGATAAACGAGAGGCTCATCAGCATCGCCGAAGGAGATCTGCAACGCAGCATCCACTTGATTGACCTGGAGAGCGGCCATGAATGGCGTGTGCACCCACTGGATGAAGGTTCCGGCCAGGGCAGCCTGATGGAAATCTGGTCTCCGGATGGCAGCCGCGTCGTATTGCAGGACACGTCGCAAACCGCCAGCGTGACCTCCCTGCTGGATTCACAGGGCCAACGCATTGGCGGACTGCCACGCCTCGCCTTTCCGCGTTTTGGCATGGCGGCCGCCTGGTCACCGGACGGCCAACGAGTGGCCCTCGGCGGCAACAACGGCTTTTGCCCTTATGGCGTGCGCGTTCTTGACGAGCGCTTTTTCGTCGTGGCCAGTGGCAGCACACCGCCCGGCATGTGTGACCCGGTCTATTCGGGTGACGGGCGCCTGGCTTTCACCGGCATCAACCCAGGCATCGATGGTCGCATTGATGTTTACATCGCCAACCGCAACGGTTTCGGCCTGCGCAATCTCACGGGCGATTTGCGCGGTCAGGTCGAACTGCTGGGCTGGGTAGGCGGCTGATTCCTTTCAGGGCGTTGAAGACAGTTGCATCAGGAAGTATCTTTGCCTTGTCCGACGCACAGGATCGGAAATGCAAATGAAGCAACTGAAGGATCGCGTCGCCATCGTGACCGGCGCCAGCCGGGGGATCGGTCGCGGCATCGCGCTTGAACTGGCCCAACGTGGCGCAGCGGTGGTTGTCAACTACGTTGAAAACGCGAATGCCGCCAGTGAAGTCGTCTCACTTGTTAATGAAACCGGTGGGCGGGCCAGCGCCATCCAGGCCGACGTCAGCGATGAAAGCGGCGCGGCCTCACTGGTCAAGGCGACAGTCACCGAATACGGTCGTCTTGACATTCTCGTCAACAACGCAGGCATCACCCGCGACAACGTCATCATGTTGATGAAACCGCAGGACTTCGACGACGTGCTGCAAACCAACCTCCGTAGCGCCTGGCTTTGTTCGCGCGCGGCGGTGCGCAACATGATGCGCAAACGCTACGGGCGAATTGTCAACGTCACCAGCATCAGCGGCCTCATGGGCCAGGGCGGCCAGACCAACTACAGCGCCAGCAAGGCCGGCCTGGTCGGCCTGACCAAGGCGCTGGCGAAGGAAGTTGGCCCGCGCAACATCACGGTCAACGCCGTGGCGCCCGGCTTTATCATTACCGATCTGACCCGCGATCTGGAAGACCTGACGGACATGGCGCGGGACTTCGCCGCCCTGCGCCGCCTGGCCACCGTCGAGGATGTCGCCCGCGCTGTTGCCTTTCTCGTCTCGGACGACGCAGCGCTCATCACCGGACAGGTGCTGGCAGTGGATGGCGGCACGGCTATCTGACACAGAGGTGATTCGATGAGTACGATTTTTGCGAAAATCATTGCCCGGGAAGTCCCGTCCGACATGCTCTTTCAGGACGACCAGGTGACTGCCTTTCGTGACATCAGTCCAGTGGCGCCCACGCACATACTGATCGTGCCAAATCGCGAAATCCCGACCGCCAACGACATCTCGGCGGATGACGAACAACTATTGGGTCACATGCTGGTCGTTGCCCGGCAACTGGCAGCGCAGGAAGGGATAGACGCGGAGGGTTACCGCCTGATTATCAATTGCAACGAGCATGGCGGGCAGGAAGTCTACCACCTGCATTTGCACCTGCTCGGCGGAAGACCCCTTGGGCCGATGCTGGCCCACAGGGCCTGACTGCCGGCTCAGCCGGAGGAGAGGGCCGTGGCGATGGCGTCCTCAATACCGGGGAGTGTGGCGTTAACCATGACACCATCGACCAGCACGGAAGGTGTTCCACGGAATCCCTCGGTGCGACTGACCAGGGTGTTTGCGGCTGTAATGATTTCGTCGGGGCGTCCGCTTGCCATACAGGCATCCCAGGCGGCACGGTCGATGCCCAGGTTGTCGACGCCACTGGCGAGCCGGTTGCTGGCATAGGCCTGGTTGGCGAAGGTCAGTTGCCACTCAAACAGGGCGCTGTGGTACTCCCAGAATCGGTCCTGCTCACCGGCGCAGAGGGCTGCCCGGTTGGCGCCCTCGCCGTTGGGTATGCCGCCCGTGCCGAATATCGGGACGTAAACGAAGGAAATGTCGCCGGTCTTCACGCGGTCTATGAGTGCCGGCGTGATCGTGCGATAGAAGTTGCCGCATGAAGGACAGTCGAAGCTGGAAATCTCGCTGACCTGCACCGGCGCGGCCGGGTCACCCAGCAAGGGGAAACCCTCCTCCGTCTCCGAATGCGGGATCCCTTCGTAGCTGGCAAATACCGCATCACTGACCGGCGCTTCGGCGGGCTGGCTGGTGATGACGTACGCCAGGACCGCGACGGCAGCGATGACCACCACTGCAGCCAGCAGCAGCAATTGTCGTTGACGCTGTGATTGCTGTTCCCGTGCCCGACGACGCTCACGTGTCCGCATGCGGTTGCTGCTCATGGTTAGCCCTCACCATCCCGGTTTCTGCCGTCGCAGTGTAACCGATTTTCGCCGTGCAGGGAACGCAAGTCAAGATCAGAGGCGCTGCCGACGCTGTACTGTTTCTGCTAAACTCTGGCTTGCAACGATTTCTCTGTACGCGGAGGAACGATGAACAAGCCACTTGACAGCTTTGGCGCCCGCAGTCAATTCGAAACCGGCAGCGGAAAGGCAACAGTTTTCCGGCTGGACGCATTGGGCAGGGAAGGCATTGGCCACGTCGGCCGTTTGCCCTTCAGTATCCGTGTGTTACTCGAAAACGCCCTGCGCAATCTGGACAACTTTCAGGTGGACGAGCAGGCCGTCATCAATCTGGCCGGCTGGGACGCCGCTGCATATAACCCGGTCGAGATTCCATTCAAGCCCGCCCGCGTCATCCTGCAGGACTTTACCGGCGTGCCCTCCGTCGTCGACCTGGCCGCCTTACGCAGCGCCATGCAACGAATGGGCGGCGATCCGGCCAAAATCAATCCGGTCGTGCCTGTCGACCTGGTGATCGACCATTCCGTGCAGGTGGATGTCTTCGCCCGGCCGGATGCCCTGCCCCGCAACGCCGAAATGGAATTCCTGCGCAACCGCGAGCGCTATGAGTTTCTGCACTGGGGCCAGAAGGCCTTCGACAATTTCCGCGTGGTGCCGCCGGCGACTGGCATCGTGCACCAGGTGAATCTGGAATACCTGGCGAAGGTCGTCCAGCTCTACCAGGGGCCGGACGGCGTGCCGGTCGCCCTGCCGGATACCCTGGTCGGCACCGACAGCCACACGACCATGATCAACGGCCTTGGCGTCGTCGGCTGGGGCGTGGGCGGCATTGAGGCCGAGGCCGCCATGCTGGGCCAGCCCGTCTACATGCTGATGCCCGAAGTCGTCGGATTCCGCCTGACCGGCAGCCTGCCCGAAGGCGCAACCGCCACCGACCTGGTGCTGATCGTTACCCAGATGCTGCGCGAAAAGGGCGTGGTCAGCAAGTTCGTTGAATTCTATGGCAGTGGTCTGGACAGTATGACCCTGCCCGACCGCGCCACGCTCGCAAACATGGCGCCCGAATATGGCGCGACCATCGGCTTCTTCCCGGTCGACGACGAAACTCTCAGCTACCTGCGGCGCACCGGCCGCGACGAGAGTCAGATAGAACTGGTGGAACGCTACTGCAAGCTGCAGGGCTTGTTTCGCACTGCCGACACGCCCGATCCGGAATTCAACGACACCCTGGAACTGGACCTGGGCAGCGTTCAGCCAAGCCTCGCCGGACCATTGCGGCCGCAGGACCGCATTTTGCTGCAGGACATGCAGCCGGCCTTCCGCAACGCCCTGCGCGCGCCGGTCGGGCCCCAGGGCTTCGAACTCTCCGCCTCGCAACTTGCCAGCACTGCGAACTACCGACAAAACGGGCACAGCGCCACCATGCAACACGGCGCCGTCGTCATCGCCGCCATCACCAGCTGCACCAACACCAGCAATCCCTCGGTCATGGTTGCAGCCGGCCTGCTGGCCAAAAACGCCGTCGAAAAAGGGCTGCGCCGCAAGCCCTGGGTCAAGACCAGCCTGGCGCCCGGCTCGCGTGTGGTCACCGCCTACCTGGACCAGGCGGGCCTCACGCCATGTCTGGAGGAGTTGGGCTTCCACACGGTTGGCTATGGCTGCACCACCTGCATAGGCAACAGCGGTCCCTTGCCGGAGGAGGTTTCCGACGCCGTTCGCGAGGCGGACCTGGTCGCCGCGGCCGTGTTGAGCGGCAACCGCAACTTTGGCGGTCGCATCAGCCCCGACGTCCGCGCCAATTTCCTCGCCTCCCCGCCCCTGGTGGTCGCCTACGCCCTGGCGGGCACGGTCGACGTGGACCTGCAAGAGGAGCCATTGGGCCAGGACGGTGACGGCCGCGACGTCTACCTGCGCGACATTTGGCCCACACAGGAACAGATCCTCGACACGATCCAGAACAGCTTGACACCCGCCCTGTTCAGGCAGCAATACGGCGACGTCTACGATGGCAACGCCATGTGGAACGAGATTCCCAGCCCGGACGAGGCCGTCTACCGCTGGGACCCGGACAGCACCTACATACAGGAGCCGCCCTTCTTCCTCGACCTGGCGCCCGATCCGCAGCCCTTGCAGTCCATTCAGGACGCACGGGTGCTGGTCATGGCCGGGGATTCCATGACGACAGACCACATCTCGCCGGCGGGCGCCATCGCCGTCAACGGGCCGGCCGGGACCTGGCTGCAGGATCACGACGTAAGTCCACCCTACTTCAACAGCTTCGGTTCGCGCCGCGGCAACCACGAAGTCATGATGCGCGGCACGTTCGCCAACGTGCGTTTGCGCAACCAGTTGCTGCCGGGGACGGAAGGCGGCGTAACGACGCACTTCCCGAGCGGAGAAACCCTGCCAATCTACGACGCCGCCCTGCGTTACATTGCCGCGGGCACGCCACTGGTGGTGCTGGCCGGCGTGGACTACGGCATGGGATCCAGCCGCGACTGGGCAGCCAAGGGCACACAACTGCTGGGCGCGCGCGCCGTCATCGCCGAGAGCATCGAGCGCATCCATCGCAGCAATCTGGTGATGATGGGCGTACTGCCGCTGACCTTCCTGCCCGGCGAGAGCGTCAAGTCACTGGGTCTGAGCGGCGCCGAGTACTTCGACATTCCGGTCCCGCAAGACATTCAGCCCGGCCAGCGCCTGACTGTCATGGCGACCGCTGAAGACGGAAAGTCCACCCGCTTCGAGGTTGACGTAAGGCTGGACACGCCGGTCGAGGTGGACTACTACCGCAACGGCGGCATTCTGCAAACGGTGCTCCGCAACTTCCTGGAGGACTGAGCAACCAAAGGTGAAATCGCTAGAATAACGAAGACGGTTCTTCCCTCGTCTCCAAGATGTCAATCAGCCGGAGAGTCTTTTGCTTCCTCTTTACTTTGTAGCCACGCACATTTACCGGCTTTTCCCAATGTGGCGTTACAATGTCCTCCATAAGTCCCTTGGGAACCAGGATTTTCCAAGGCCTGCCTTCTGTTACAACTAGCTTGACTTCGCTGTTGTCGCTCAAAGCATCAGCATATCGAAGGACACCTGAAACTTCCTTGATTTCATCTGTTATTTCAAGGTGTGAATCACTCGGCAAATGACGAGAGAAATCAGGAATGTCGTCCCTTTGCCTCGAAAAACTGACTTTCCTCTCTTGCCCATCTTTAAATGTAGTTAAGCCAACCATCGTAATGTCTTCACCGTCCGGCGCAATTTTCTTGGCCAAACTCACAAAGTTTCCAAAATAAGCCGGATCATTGATCTGCTTGCGAAGTCCTTCCACTTCTTGGCGTTCAAGAAGATCCATACAGACCATCAATTCATCAATCACCTGGTCAGTGTTCCCAAAGTTGGGCAGTCTTGGGTTATCGAACAACCCGATCCTGAATGTTAGAGCAAAACTTCCTGGGCGTGGAGCGGATACATATAAGTCAGAAAGCTTTTGAGAACCTGTTCTCTCTCGAAACTGAAACTGGTTTACCCGTTCTGTTGTGCGCTTTACTATCCTCTCAAAATCAGCAACTCTTGAGAAAGTTGCTCTCGTAAGTGCTAAACCTGCACTAATCGCTCTACCCAAAAACGAAATCTGGACTTCATTGCCATCCAAAGAAATCCCGCGAAGCCTTAAGTGTCTGTTGAATTGCACTCTCTCTTGTAAATCCCTGAGTTCCTCCGCAATTGCATAGGGAGGCTCGCCTGCAAGTCCCACAGAGACAAGCTTTTCTGCTTCTCGAATTCGTCCGCAATCCAAAGCAAGAGTCGCGGCGCTGCGGCAAAGAACCGAACGGGTTGGCTCCAAATTGGTGTCAGTTACTTGCTCCACGGCCTCTTTTTCTGCACAGAATGCCTTTTCGAAGAATTCTTTTGCCAATTCCTCTTGACCATGGCGTCTTGCAAAAAATGCCTCGTCGACAAAATCCATTGCAAGATTATGCAATTCGTTGGCTTTCGTCAGGTCCTTCAAGTCTCACCACTTTCGCCAAAGGTCTGCCGAACTCAACAACAATTACAAATGCTGGTAGATCAGTTCGTTTTCCTTCAATAACTTGGAAAGTTTTTTCTCTTACCCGACGTTCGATTGCACTCATTTTTTCTTCCATTAAGAGGCCTGACACCTCTAATTTAGCTTCTTTCTGGAACATGCGAGGACTTCCCGTTTCTTGTTCTGCATCACCAAGCCAATAGTCGAATCCTGTCCCTTGACGCGAACGACGAGTTACGACAAGTCCAGTCGCTCTATTGATGAGAATGCAAGCAATTCCACAGGCCCCCCATTCAGTTGCTTGTTTCAAATCACCATACGAACGGATTGCTTGCTCACCAACCGTTTCCTTCCAAACAATAATATATTCAACTGATCCGCCCATTTCATCTGCGGCCAATGTAACACCGGATTCGTGCCCCGTTTCGTTAAGGCAGACCAAACAGGCTTCCAGCAAATTGCCGCCAGCACGCTTTGATAGGCCGAGCATTTCCCCGCTCTCCAGCCATCCCAAGTCCAATTCTTGCATTCACTCATCCTGAAAATGCAAATGCAACCACCCTTCACCGAACTGGTGATTGTGACCAACGGATTCTCTTTGCGCAACTTCCTGAGCGACTGAAGCTCAGTCCTCAACCAGCGTCAACACCTGCGGGCTGCCGCTACTGCGGGCGATGACGTTGCGGGCCACCAGGTCAAGCTTGACCGTCTCCGCATACCAGGTGACCGAACCCTTGAAGTCGGTCAGGCGTTCGGCGATGGCGGCCATCAAATCCGTGTGTGTCAACTCGCCGCCGGCCGCGCGCAGCGAGTCCAGCATGGCCTCGCGCACCGGTTCATACTTCGAGCGCAGGATATTGACGCCCTTCTTCCCTTCCGGGTGCAGGGTCAGAATGCGTTCGTCAGTCATCGCGCATGCTCAGCGTGTCGGCGGTGATGATCAGCGTATTGCCCTCTGAGTCCTGGATCGACATCCAGTTGCCCCAGGGCTCGGCCACCGGCTCGCGCAGGATGGTGACGCCCTTGCTACGCAGGTCCTCCGCCAGATTCTCCAGTTCGCTCGCCTGAATGGTGATCGACTGCGCCTTGCCGATGGTGCCTGCGTAATGGCCCCAGTCTTCGTCCGCCGCATCGGTCTTGTAAAGGTTGATGACGGTCTCGGCGCCGGCCGGCGCCACCTCGATCCACTTGAGGTCGGATCCAGGGAAGAGCGGTGCTTCAAGACGCAACTCCATGCCCAGTTTTTCGGTGTAAAAGGCTTTTGCCCTCTGCTGGTCAGCGACGAAGACTGACGCGGTGCCCACTCGTTTTAGCATGTTGACCTCCCTGTCCTGTGGGGTAAAAAGTGTACCTTTACTCAAGGCGCATGTGTAGACTGTTTGCTCGCCGGACATGTGTGACAGGGATTTGATGAGCAGCAACCAAAGAACGGGCGCCAGGCCACAGGTCACCATCTATACCGACGGCGGCGCCAAACCAAACCCCGGCGGACCCGGCGGCTGGGCCGCCTTGCTCATCCACGGCGCCCACCAGCGCGAACTCAGCGGCGCCGAAGCGGCCACGACCAACAACCGCATGGAGTTGACGGCCGCCATCATGGCGCTGGAAGCGCTGCGCGAACCCTGCGATGTCACACTCTGCACCGACAGTCAGTACCTGAAGAACGGGATCACCGAGTGGTTGCCCGGCTGGATCAACAGGGGCTGGAAAACAACTGCACGCAAGCCGGTAAAGAATCAGGACCTTTGGCAGCGCCTCGATGCAGCCTGCCAGCGGCATCAGATCCACTGGCGCTGGGTGCGCGGGCATGCCGGCGACCCGGCCAACAACCACGTCGACCGCCTGGCCAGCGCCGCCCGAAAGTCACTGACATAGCTGACGCCCATTGCTATACTTCATCCGTCATCTACCCATTCGACGGAGCGACCATGTCTGCACCTGGATATGCCAACCGCGTTGCCGGCTTCGGCACGACCATTTTCGCCGAAATAAACAACCTGTCGCTCCAGCACGGCGCGGTCAATCTTGGCCAGGGCAGACCCGACTTTGACGGGCCGCAGGAAGTCGTCGAGGCAGCGATAAGCGCCTTGCGCTCGGGCAATTGCAACCAGTACGCGCCCGGCCGCGGCATCCCGCAACTGATGGAGGGCATCGCCCAACATGCGGCCGTCTTCTATGACCTTGAGGTTGATCCCGAAAACGGCGTGCTGGTCACGCCTGGCGCCACCGAGGCCATCTTTTGCTCCATCATGGGACTGATCGACCCGGGCGACGAGGTCATCGTCATCGAGCCCTTCTACGACAGTTACGTGCCAGGTATTGAGATGGCCGGCGCGACGCCCGTCTACGTCTCCCTGCATCCGCCGGACTGGGTCTTCGAGCCGGAGGAATTGCGCGCCGCCTTCAACGACCGCACCCGGGCGATCATGATCAACACGCCCAACAATCCAACCGGCCGCGTCTTCACCCGCGCGGAACTGCAGCTCATCGCCGACCTGTGCCTGAAACATGACGTCATCGTCATTGCCGACGAGGTCTACGAGCACCTGCTTTTCGACAATGCGCGCCACGTCCCGATCGCGTCCCTGCCCGGCATGTTCGAGCGCACGGTGACCGTTGGCAGCGCCGGCAAGACCTTTGGCATGACCGGCTGGAAGATCGGCTGGGTTTACGGCCCGCCTGAGCTGATCACCGGCGCCTGGCGCTCGATCCAGTTCACATCATTCGCCACCAACCACCCGGCCCAGGTCGGGGTCGCGCATGGCTTTGCCATGGGCAGCAGTTACTACGAAGAATACCAGGCGCTGTATCACGGCAAGCGGGCCCTGATGATGGACGTGCTGGCCGGGGCCGGCATGAAGTCCATCCTGCCCCAGGGCACCTACTTCGTGATGGCCGATTTTTCGGACCTGTTTGACGGCGATGACGTGGCTTTTACCCAACACATGATCACGGAGATCGGCGTCAGTTGCATCCCGCCCTCGGTCTTCTTCACGCCGGAGCATCGCCACATCACGAAGGACCACGTGCGTTTCACATTCTGCAAGAACGACGACACCCTGCTCCAGGCCGCAGAGCGCATGCGCAAGCTGCGGGAATGACCTTGTCCCGCGTCACTGACTCCCGTTATCCCTGTATTGCCAATCGCGGCGACGACGACGCAACGGCCTGATGAACGAGTCTTCCCTGCTAGTCCCACTGAGGAACATTGAGGCGACGCGCCCGCTGCTGGACAGACACCTGCGGCGCACGCCCCTGGTCTCGTCGCAGCAACTTGGCGACAGGTGCGACGTGCACCTGCGCTTCAAGGCCGAGATGTTTCAGAAGACCGGCTCCTTCAAACCGCGCGGCATGCTGAACAGCCTGCATCACCTGGACGAAAACGCAAAGCAACGCGGCGTGGTCACCATGTCCGCCGGCAACGCCGCCCAGGCGCTGGCTTTCGCCGCGGCAAAACTGGGCATCGCGGCCACCGTCGTCATGCCGCAGGGGGCCTCGCGCAGCAAGGCCGCGGCCACGGAAGGCTACGGCGCCCGTGTCCTGCTCCATGGCGGCATGCACGATCTGCTGCCGAAGGTGCAGCAACTGCAACGCGAAGAGGGCCTGACCTTCATCCACCCATTTGACGACCTCGCGCTCATTGCCGGCCACGGGACCTTGGGACTCGAACTGCTGGAGGACGGGCCCGCGCCGGACCTGGTCATCGTGCCCGTCGGTGGCGGCGGACTGCTTTCAGGCGTCGCGGCGGCGCTGAAACAGAAGCGGCCCGCCACGCGGGTCGTGGGCGTTGAACCCGAAGGCGCGGCGGCCATGACCCGCAGCCTGGAGACCGGCAAACCCGAGCGCATCGAAGAGGTGCGGACTCTCGCCGACGGCCTGGCCGCGCCCTTCGCCGGGGAACACACCCTGCGCCACGTTCAGAAATTTGTTGACCAGGTCGTGCTGGTCAGTGACGAAGAAATTGCGGCAGCCCTGAGCCTGATTTTGGAACGCTGCAAGCTGCTGGCCGAACCGGCGGCGGCGGCCAGCTTCGCCGCCCTGCTGCATGGCAAACTGCGGGTGACTCCGGGCGCCGAGGTCGTCTGCGTGCTTTCCGGCGGCAACATCGACCGCTCGCTGTTGAAGACCCTGTTGTGAGCAACAGCATATTTTTGGGCGACAACCTGGAGGTCTTGCCGACCCTGCCATCCCGGCACTACCGCCTCATTTACATCGACCCGCCCTTCAACACAGGCCGTCAGCAGCGGCGCAAACAGTTGCGCACGGTCCGCGATGACGCGGGCGATCGCACAGGATTTCAGGGCAAACGCTTTCGTAGTGAACTGCTCGGCGAGCGCGCTTTCGACGACAGTTTCGCGGATTACGAGGCCTTCCTGCGGCCCCGCCTGGAACAGGCGCAACGGGTGTTGACGGACGATGGCAGCCTCTTTTTCCACATCGACTATCGCGAAGTGCACTATTGCAAACTGCTGCTGGACAGCATATTTGGCCGCGAAGGCTTCATGAACGAAATAATCTGGGCCTACGACTATGGTGGCCGCAGCAAGTCGCGCTGGCCCGCCAAGCACGACAACATCCTGTGGTACGTCATGGACCCGGACAACTACGTCTTCAACTACGATGCTATCGACCGCATCCCCTACATGGCGCCGGGCCTGGTGACGCCGGAAAAGGCCGCCCGCGGCAAAACGCCCACCGATGTCTGGTGGCTGACCATCGTCAGCCCCACCGGCAAGGAAAAAACCGGCTATCCGACGCAAAAGCCGATAAAGCTTCTTGAACGCATCATCGCCGTGCATAGCGACGAGGGCGACGAAGTGCTGGACTTTTTCGCCGGCTCCGGCACAACCGGGGCGGCAGCCGAAAAACTGGGACGCAACTTCACCCTCGTTGACAACAGTCCCGACGCCATTCAGGTGATGCAAGGGCGACTGGACTGCTTTTCCCTTGACACCGCCCAGGAAGGCACGAATCCCTGACTAATCTGGAAAACCAATTCTGGTCTGGCAAGCGCAAAGATTTCATGTTATAGTCAGGTTAATCAGATTTATCTGATTAATCGCAGGACTTTGGGAATCGGACGGCAGAAACATGGCGCGGCTCGACATTGACTCCGAACTTCTGGAATTTCTTGCCAGTGGTCGCTTCCGGCCTGGGGACCGCCTGCCGACCATAAGTGAGTTGCAGGGCGAGGAATTGCTGGGCATCAGCACCAGCAAGGTGCGCGAGCAACTCGAGGTTGCCCGCAGCCTTGGTCTGGTCGAGGTGCGCGCCGGCATGGGCATGCGCCTGCAGGACTGGCGTTTTACGCCGGCGGTGCGTCTTGCCCTGTTCTTTGCCCTCGCCATGGACGAAGGCAACTTTGAGCTGTTTAGCGAACTTCGTCAGCACATAGAACTTGCCTTTTGGGATGAGGCCTGCGACCTGCTGAACGAGGATGACCTGGATTCACTCGAGAACTGCATATCCCGGGCGCGCGCCAAGCTGGACGACGAAGAATGGATCCAGATCCCCAACCAGGAACACCGTGAATTTCACCTGGGCATCTTTCGGCACCTGCAGAACCCCTTTGTTACGGGCCTGCTGGAGGCCTACTGGGACGCCTACGACGCCATTGAGATCAATCGCTATGCCGATTTCGACTACCTGCAAACCGTGTGGGACTACCACGGACGAATTCTGCAGGCCATCCGCGCGGGCGATTTCGAGGCGGCGCGCGAACACTTTCGGCAACACACGGAGTTGCTGCGTTATCCCCCGCGCAAGCAGCGAGTCTCCGTTTCCGGGGAGAATGCCCTGACTGGCGTTGCCGGATGACGGTACGTCGGTACGGACCGGCGGGAGCAGAAAAGGAGCCGGGCGCTTCTGCGCCAACATGACATGAGTATCGCAGAGATTCAGCAACAAACGGAGTTTCTGGCTGAAGAGCGCGAAAGTCAGGTCAACGACTTCGCGTTCATGGTGGCCACAAAGAACGGCTCCGGCAGCCAGACTTCAAACAGCGTTCTGGTGCGGTCCCTGTTCCACATGGGCATCCCGGTCAACGGCAAGAATCTGTTTCCGTCGAACATCAAGGGCCTGCCGACCTGGTACACCATCCGCGTCAGCGGCGAAGGCTATATCGCCCGGCGCGACACGACCGAAATCGCCATCGCCATGAACGAACTGACGGCCGCCGAAGACATTGCGGACCTGCCGGAAGGCGGTGTCGTCATTCTGCCTCAGGAGTGGAAGTGGGGCCGGACCCGCGACGACATCATCTGGTACGAGATTCCGGTAAAGGAAACCATTCGACAGTTCAAGATCCCGTCCGCCCGGCGCGAACAGGTCGGCAACATGGTCTATGTCGGCGTCGTCTCCTGGCTGTTTGAAATCCCGCTGGAACTGGTGCACAAGGCACTTTCGGACCAGTTCCGCGGCAAGGCCGGCCCCGTCAACATGAACTACCAGATTATTGAGACCGCCTGGGAGTGGGCCCGGGAAAACCTGGTCAAGCAAGACCCCTATCGCTTCGCGCCGCTGAATCTGACCGAAGGCAAGATTCTCATAACGGGCAACGAGGCCGCGGCCCTCGGCGCCACTTTCGGCGGCGTCACGTTCGCGTCCTGGTATCCCATCACGCCCTCCACCAGTTTGATCGACGCCCTGCTTGGCTACCGCCATTTGCGCAAGGACCCTGAAAGCGGCAAGGACACCGTGGCGGTCATACAGGCCGAAGATGAAATCGCGGCCATCGGCATGGTCGTGGGCGCCGGCTGGGCAGGCGCGCGCGCCCTGACTTCCACCAGCGGCCCCGGCATCAGCCTGATGTCCGAGTTTGCCGGCCTCGCCTACATCGCCGAAATTCCGGTTGTCATCTGGGACATCACCCGCATGGGGCCCAGCACCGGCCTGCCCACGCGCACCAGCCAGGGCGACATCCTGTTTACGAATTTCCTCGGTCATGGCGACAGCCAGCAAGTTGTCCTGCTGCCGCGTGATCCGGCCGAGTGTTTCGAATTTGGCTGGAAGTCCTTCGACCTCGCCGACTCACTGCAAACGCCAGTCTTCGTCCTCAGCGACCTGGACATTGGCATGAACAACTGGATGTCAGAACCATTCGAGTACCCCGACCGGCCCATAAACCGGGGCAAGATGCTGGACAAGATCGGTCTCGAAGAGTTCTTTGCAGAAAATGGCGAATGGTACCGCTATCGCGACTACGACCAGGATGGCATCGCCTGGCGCACGGTTCCGGGCACGGACCACCCGCGCGCCGCCTACTTCACGCGGGGCACCGGCCACAACGACAAGGGGGAATACAGCGAGCGCAGCGACGACTGGGTTGAGAACATGGAACGACTGCGGCGCAAGTTTGAGACGGCGCGAACGCTGGTGCCGGCGCCGGAAATCGAAACCAGTCCCGAGCTCCGCATCGGCATCGTCAGCTATGGCTCCAACGACCCGGCCGTGCAGGAAGCGCGCGACCGCTTGCGCGCCGACGGCATCGACACCAGTTATCTTCGCATCCGCGCCCTGCCGCTAAAGCCCGAAGTCAGCGCATTCATTGAGCAACATGAGCGCATCTACGTGGTCGAAAACAACTTCGACGGCCAGATGACCAGCCTCATTCGCATCGACATGCCGCAGGACAACAGCCACGTTAAATCGCTGGCGCTGGGCGATGGACTGCCCATGACGCCTGGTTTCGTCTACGAAAACATTCTCAGCATGGAGCAAGGTCAAGATGCCCAGGAACGCACGTACTAACGCGCTCGGCCTCAGCCGGAACGACTACCGGGGCGGCAAGAGTACGCTTTGCCCGGGCTGCGGTCATGATTCGATCAGCAACCAGATCATTCGCATCGCCTGGGAACTGGGTCTGGAACAACACAACGTGATAAAAATGAGCGGCATCGGCTGCTCCAGCAAGACTCCGGCCTATTTCCTGGGACGCTCGCACGCCTTCAACGCCATTCACGGCCGCATGCCCTCGGTCGTCACCGGCGCCACCACAGTCAACAACGAACTGGTCGCCATGGGCGTCAGTGGCGATGGCGACACCGGCAGCATCGGCCTCGGCCAGTACAAACACCTCTTGCGTCGCAACGTGCCCATGGTCTACATCATTGAAAACAACGGCGTCTACGGGCTCACCAAGGGCCAGTTCTCCGCCACTGCCGACGAGGGCCAGTTCCTCAAATACTACGGCGACAACGACCTGCCCCCGATTGACCTGGCACTCGAAGCCATTGTCAGCAACTGCACCTTCGTCGCCCGCAGCTTTTCCGGCGATCCCGGCCAGGTGCAGGCCCTGCTCAAGGCTTCCATTGCGCACAAGGGCACGGCTGTGCTTGATATCGTCAGCCCCTGCGTCACCTTCAACAACGCCCCCGATTCAACCAAAAGCTACCCCTACGGCAGGGAGCACGAGATTCCGCTTCACGACATCGATTTGCTTGCGCCGGATTTCGTCGAGGAGCGCGAGGAAATTCTGATCGGGGAATACGATGAGGGCCAGGTCATTGAGGTGCCCATGCACGACGGCACCATCGTCCGCCTCAAGAAAACGGACCGCGACTATGACCCGCGGCAACGTGTCCAGGCGATCCAGTTGCTGGAGGAAGCCCGCATGGACAATCTCTTGCTGACCGGCCTGCTCTACTACGAAGAGCCCCGCATGACCCTGGCCGAGAGCGAAAACCTCAGTGAGCGACCGCTGACGCAATTGCCAAACGACATGTTGCGGCCCCCGCGTGAAGCGCTCGACCAGTTGATGCAATCCATGATGTAAGCGGCAAGCGAAGGGCCGGGCTTCAACCCCGGCCCCAGCGGCATTCCAGCGAATGTTGACTTCCTGCTACGCCTGAAAGGCCACCCTGATGCGCGATTTCGCCAGACTCGATGTGGCGCAGTCTCTGGCTGCGCTTGACGTTGACGCCGCCGCCGGCCTGATGGACCGGGACGTCGCACAGCGCCGAACAGAGCATGGACCCAACGCCCTGCCATCCGACCAGGGCATCAACTGGCTGCAACTCGTCCTCGGCCAGTTTCGCGACCTGATGGTCATCATCCTGCTGGTCGCCGCCGGCATCTCCTGGTTCCTCGGCGATGTCAAGGACGTGGTGGTGATCCTGGCAATCGTCCTGCTAAACGCGGCTTTGGGCATCAGCCAGGAGTACCGCGCCGAACAGGCCCTGGCCGCCCTGGGCGCCCTGCAGGTGCCCCTGGTGCGGGTCCGACGCCGGGGTGAGGTCCACCAGATCAGCGCCGAAGACCTGGTGCCCGGGGACGTCGTGTTGCTGCAGGAAGGTGACCGCGTGCCCGCCGACGGGCGCCTGATTGAGTCGGTCAACCTTCAGGTCGAGGAAGCGGCCCTGACCGGTGAATCCGTCCCGGTTGAGAAGCAGACGGACCTCCTCACGGGCGAGGGAGACATCCCGCTGGGCGACCGCGCCAACATGGTCTGGATGGGCACGTCAGTGAATTACGGCCGCGGCGTCATGGCGGTCACGCAGACCGGCCTGAACACCGAACTGGGCAACATCGCCGCCATGCTGCTGCAGGTGGAACGCGGCATCACGCCGCTGCAGCGCCGCCTCAATCGCCTGGGCCAGACCCTGGCCATCGCCGCCGCCGTCGTGGTGCTGCTGGTATTCGTCGCCGGCCTGCTGCGTGGCATCCCCCTGCAGCAAATGTTCCTCACCTCCATCAGCCTGGCGGTCGCTGCCGTGCCCGAAGGCCTGCCGGCCCTCATCACCATCAGCCTGTCGCTGGGCGCTGCGCGCATGGTGCGCAACAACGCCCTGATCCGCCGCCTGCCCGCCGTCGAGACCCTTGGCTCGGTAACCGTCATCTGCTCGGACAAGACCGGCACGCTCACACGCAACGAAATGACCGTCACGGATATCGCCCTGCCACAGCACGAAGACCTCGTTATCAGCGGCATCGGTTACAACGCCGATGGCGACATTCGCCCGCGCGATGGCGATCCCCTGCCAGCGGAGACGCTGCGACCGGAGGAGCCGCGGGCCGACCGGGACGTCATCCGCGTCATCCAGGCCATATCTCTTTCCACCAACGCCTACCTCGAAGCGGTCGATGACGGGGAGACCCTGAACGTGGTCGGTGACACAACCGAGGGCGCCCTGCTGGTGGCCGCGCGCAAGGCCGGCATCACGCGCGAAGAACTGGAACGTGACCTGCCCCGCGTGGCGGAACTGCCTTTCAGCAGCGAACGCAAGGCCATGACCACCGTGCATGAAGTGTGCAGCGAGCGAGAGGCCGATATCTTTGCGGGCGCGCGTTTCATCGCCATCACCAAGGGCGCGCCGGACCAGCTGCTGGACTGGGCCACGCAGGAGACCTCGCCGCAAGGTTCGCAGGCCTTGGACGACGGACGTCGCGCCATTTGGCGCGAGACCATCGACGACATGGCGCAGCAGGGACTGCGAGTCATCGGCGTGGCCTGGCGCGCGCTGGACACGGTGCCGGAGACCCTGACGCCGGAGATCGAACGCGACCTGTCGCTGCTGGCGCTCGTTGGCATCGTCGACCCCGCCCGACCCGAAGCGCGCATGGCCGTCGAGACGGCGCGTGGCGCCGGCCTGCGCAGCATCATGATCACCGGCGATCACGCCCTGACCGCCCAGGCCATAGCCCGCGACCTCGGCATTCTGGGCCCGGACGGCGCGGCCATGACCGGCAGCGAACTGGACACGCTGGACGACGATCAGCTGCGCGAACGTTTGCAGCACAGTTCCACCTTCGCGCGGGTGTCGCCGACGCACAAGCTGCGCCTGGTGCAGGTGCTGCAGGCACAGGGCGAAACAGTCGCCATGACCGGCGACGGCGTCAACGACGCGCCGGCGCTGAAACAGGCCGACATCGGCATCGCCATGGGCATCACCGGCACGGACGTCAGCAAGGGCGCAGCCGAAATGGTGCTGACCGACGACAACTTCGCCTCCATCGTGCGCGCGGTCGAGGAAGGCCGCGTCATCTACGACAACATCCGCAAGTTCGTACGCTACCTGCTCAGTTGCAACGTCGGTGAAATCCTGGTGATGTTCGTCGCCCTCATCATCGGCCTCAAGATTCCGCTGCTGGCCATTCAAATCCTGTGGGTCAACCTGGTGACTGACGGCTTGCCGGCCATCGCGCTCGGTTTCGAGCCGGGCGAGGAGGACGTCATGCGGCGCAAACCGCGCGAACGCGACGAGAGCATCCTCGCCGGCGGCACCGGCAAATTCATCCTGCGCATCGGCGTGCTGATCGCCATCCTGACGCTGCTCAGCTACGTCTGGGGCTACACCTCGCTCGGCATGCAGCCCTTCAGCGACACCCTCGGCCTCGAAGATATCGACGCTGGCGCGCTGGCCGAATTCGTCGATCCCGGGCTTATCCCGGCGGACTGGGACCAGCTCTCGCCGCAGGCGCGCATCGACGACTGGCTGACGGGCAGCGAATTCGCCAGCGAGGGCGTCGACGAAGGCCTGCTGGCATCCGCCGAGCGCATCCCGCGCAGCATCGCCTTCACCGTGCTGGCCATGACGCAGATGTTCGCCGTGATGGCCATCCACGCCGGCGAGCGCCTGTCGCTCTTCCGCGTCGGCTTCCGCAAGAACCCGCTGTTGCCGGCCGCCATCGCCCTGACCGCCCTGCTGCAGCTACTGGTCATTTACTTGCCCGCGCTTCAGCCAATCTTTGAGACGGCCGCCATCCCGCCCCTGCAGATGCTGGTCGCGGTCGTCATGGCCTCGCTGGTGCTGGTGGCTGTAGAATTGCAGAAGTTGCTGTTTCCTGCGCAACCCCCTGAGGCCGCGGCATGACGCTTACCGAACACACGCTCAATGATGAACTGGGCAATTTGCTGGGTAGAATGCGCCGTCGCTGGCGCGTGCAGGCCGAACCCCTGGGTGAAATTGAAGGCAGCGCCCAAAGACCGGACGTGCTCATTGCCGAAGACGGAGCCTTGCCCGTCATCATTGAGCACGAAGTCAGCCCCGCAAGGAGTGTCGAGGACGAGGCGCGCAGTCGCATCGGCCTGAAACTGCGGAGCAGCGGTCGGGAAATCCGGGTCACCATCGCCTTGCGAAGCCCCTATTCCATCACCCAGGGCATCAGTGGTGCAGCCTTGCGCAGACGCTGGCTTGACTGCGACGAACTGAAGTATGCGCTCTTCCGTCGAATGCGTGGTGGAGACGTGGAGCGCTGGCCAACAAGTGGTTGGTTGCAAGGCACCTTGCGCGACCTGGCGCTCCTTACGCAGCAGGCAATGCGGCCCGGTGATGAAATCGACGAACTGGCCCAAATCCTTGAAACGCGAATAGACCAGGCCGCAAGCGCATTCAACAAGGCGTGGCCGCATGGCGATGAACGCGCCGGCGCCATGCTGAGCGAGCAGCTTCGGCTGGAAGACGATGGCGTCCAGACGCGCCGCATGGCGATGGCAATCCTCGCCAACGCCCTCATTTTTCAACAGTCACTGGCGCCGCAACTGGACGGCATTGAACCTCCGTCGCAACTGCACAAGCAGGGCCTGCTGAATGATGCAGAGCTGTTGCAGCAGTGGCGCGCAATTCTGGCGATCAATTACTGGCCGATTTTCCACGTCGCTTCGGAAATCCTGGCGTGGATGGACCAGCCGCGAGTGGCCGCAAGAATTCTTGACCTGCTGCACCAGGTCAACCTGCAAATCGAACTCAGCGATGCTGCCCGTTCACATGACCTGACCGGCTTTGTCTTCCAGCGCCTGATTGCCGACCGCAAGTTTCTGGCGACCTTCTACACGCGCCCGGAATCGGCGGCCCTGCTGGCGGCGCTGGCGCTGCCTCTGAAGCGCCCGCTGGCCGGCGAAGGCTGGAACGATGCACTCACCCTTACTGCGCTACAAATTGGCGACTTTGCCTGCGGCACCGGTACTCTGCTTTCCGCTGTCTACAACCGTCTGGGTGCGCTGCACGAGATGCACGGCGGTGACGCGGCTGCGCTACACAAGGATCTGCTTGAGCAAGCGCTTGTCGGCTGCGATGTGCTGCCGATGGCACTACACCTTACGCTTACGATGCTCGCGAGCGCGTACCCTGAAATCCGCTTCGACGATTGTCATATGCTGGTTATGCCCTACGGCAGACAGCAAACGGAAGACGACGGCAACCGGTACAGCCTGGGCTCCCTGGATTTGCTGGCTGCGCAGGAAGCGTTTCCAACCTGGTCAACCAGACCAGATGTCGTAAATGGTGGCCAGGAAACTTTTGCACAACCAGAGCGGCACAAGGTGGAAGACGGCAGCTTTGACCTGGTGATCATGAATCCGCCATTTACACGACCTACAGGACACGCTGGCAATAGGATTGGAACAGGTGTACCTCCGTTTGCGGCATTGGGAACGAATGATGAAGATCAGCGAGCGATGAGTGGGCTGCTCTCATCGTTCCGAAATGAAATTCCTTATCATGGCAATGCGGGTCTCGCATCCGCATTTTTTGGCCTTGCAAACAGAAAGTTGCGTAACGAAGGCATGTTGGCACTGGTAATGCCACTTGCAACTTTAAGCGGCATATCCTAGGAACAAACGAGAAATATCCTTCACAATAACTACAAGGACCTCCTTATTGTCACAATTGCCGCAGACAAGACACATGACAAATCCTTCTCCGCAGATACCGGATTAGGAGAATGCCTCCTGATTGCACAAAAGAGTGAGACCGAGAGAAGTGAGCGAGCCAAATTCGTGACCTTGCGCGAAAGGCCACGAAATCAAATCGATGGAGAGTACATCGGCAATTCAATCCATACGGCAACAACGATTCGCAAATTGGAAGATGGAAATGGTGGAGGGACGCCAATCCATGTGGGTGGGGACGAAGTTGGACAAATTCTCGACTTTCCATTAACCGTGAGCAGTGCGTGGCAACTTGGAGGTATCCTGGACTTCTCTCTTGCGCAAACTGTGTTTCAACTTACACAATGTGTGCTTTCTTTGCCCCGAACGTCTCCTTCCGAGAACAAACAGATCCCTATTACTACTTTAGACATCCTGATTGACCGGGATCCTCTTTATCACATGGACATCTTTTCCACGTGGAACGACAAAGGCAAAACACCAAGAGCACCGTTTGATATCAAACGACCCGCGACAAATCCAGTCCCTACATACCCTGTACTTTGGGCACATGACGCATCAGTTGAGCGATACATTGAACTACAACCAGATGGTGAAGCAATTGCTCGTCGCTCAAGTAACCCAACAATTCAGATGCGCATTGACGAAAAAGCGGCAAATGTGTGGTCGACAGCAACACGAATTCATCAGAACCGGGATTTCAGATTCAATTCACAATCCATTTGTGTTGCTACAACCCCGCAGCCAAGCATTGGTGGACGGGCATGGCCTGCAATCATTTTTCCTGAAACCGATCGCAGGTCATGGGAACCTGCATTCAGTATCTGGAGTAATAGTACATTGGGGATCATTTGCTATTGGTGGATTTGTGGTCGTCAAGATAGTGGACGTGGCACAACTTCGGTAACCACCATACCAGACCTGCCTACACTCGACCTGCGCGCGCTCACCGACGAGCAACTTGCCGCCGCCGCGCGCATCTTCGAGGACATGAAGCACTGCCCCATGCTGCCGGTCAACCAGATCGACGAGGACCCCGTCCGCGCCGAACTGGACCGGCGTTTGCTCACTGAAGTTCTTGGCCTGCCTGAAGAGCTCTGCGCGAAGGATGGACCCATGGACCTGCTGCGGCGCAAGCTCGCGGCGGAGCCGTCCATCCACGGCGGCAAGAAGAGCAAGGTGAAGTTGGACGTGCCTGAGGACTGCCTCCCGCAGTGAAACTTCGGAGTACTATACGTAGTAGAGGGCGACATGATGATGGCGGATGGACTCATTCGTTTTGTTCGTTCTGTGTGGGGAATCGATAACGGAACTACGACCCCACGTTTGCTGACCGCGATGCCGCGAGAGCGGAGAAGAAGCAAACTCAAATGATTCCAGAACATGATTGTTGTCTACTGACCGAAGCCCTGCCAGAGCTTAATCTTCCTGTTGGCTACAAAGGCGTTGTCGTTGGCGTGTTTCAGGGCGGAAAAGGCTACGCAGTCGAATTCTTCGACGTTGAAGGGAACACTATCGACGTTGCGATGCTCCACGCCAGGCAGATCCGTCCAGTGACTGAGAACCAGCCCGCCGCGCCCTGACGACCACTAAATCCCCCTGCCCTGCATGCCCGGCGGACGCGGGACGCCCAGGCGCTTGAGAATCGTCGGCGCCACGTCCATCAATTGTTTACCCTGCAATTCGCCCCGACCACGTTCGCGCGCCTCGCGCAGGACGAACAAACCCTCCATGGCATGGTTGGCGCCGTCCGGACCCCGGTCGTTCTGCAGCGACCAGTCGCGCCCGTGACCCAACGTCCCGATGGCGCGCCAGTGCAAATCGCCAAAGTAGACCAGCAGGTCCGGCGCCAGGCCCCTGACCTCACGGTAAATGTCGTTTGGTCGAAACACCTGCGTCGGCAGCGGCTGCCCCTCCGGCCCGCGGATGGCCTTTAATCCGGCGCTCAATTCATCCAGCAGCGCGGGGGCTTCCGCCGCCGATACGCAACCCTGCGGTTCGCGTCCCATCCGGTTGAGCCAGACTCGCCCGCAGTAGCCGCCCTCGGCCCAGGCGCGCGTGCTGGCCCAGTCGACCTCCAGCCCGGACAAGGTACTGAGTTGACCAGGGGGCGGATCGCTTATCAGTCGCAGCCAGCCCTCACGCCACAGCCACTCGTTGACGCAGATTCCGCCGTCCATGCGTTTCGCGCCGTGGTCGCTGACCAGCAGCAGGTCGCAGTTGTCGCCGGCCAGGTCGACCAACTCGCCCAGCATGCGGTCCAGCATGACGTAGAAATCGCGCAGCGCATGCTGCCAGCGTCCGCCGGGTGAATAGTTACGATGCTGCGAGTCGTGGTCGCTCCAGAAGACGTGCTGGGCGCGGTCCAGCCCCATGTGCACCTGCAGCGCGAAGTCCCAGGGCCTGGTGCGCAGCAAATGACAGAAGACGCGATGCTGCTGCTCCGCCATGTCGATGAGCGTCTGCAAAAGACGCGTCTTGTCCCAGCTGCGGAAGTCCGGCAGATCAAAGCGGTAGTCGGGGGCCAGTTGCCGCAGTTCCTGACGCAGCACGGCGGGCCAGGTGCAGTCTGCGTCCAGGCCGGGCGTCAGGGGGCCGCTGACCAGGTGGCCGCGCAGGGGTTGGACCGGCCAGGTCTGCGGCAGGCCCATGACCAAAGAGTCCAGGCCGGCCTCACTCGCCAGGTCGTGGGCGCGCGGATGCCCCAGGCTGCGGCTGTCGGCCAGACTTTGCTGCAGATAGCTGCCCGCGACGCGTTGACGGAAACCGTAGAGACCGAGTTCGCCAGGGTCGCGGCCGCTGAGCATGCTGGACCAGGCGGGCAGGGTGATGCAGGGAACGCAGGAGCGCAACTCGCCCCAACTGCCTTCGCGTCGCAGGGCGCCAAGGGATGGCAGGTCTTGCGCGAAGCAGTCGAATGCCAACTGTGGACTGGCGCTGTCCCAACCCAATAACAGCAGGCGCCGGCGTCGGCGCAGCAACCGCATTCGCTCAGGCCGGCTGCGGGTCCGCCTGTGGCGTCATGATCAGGCCGCGCTCGCGCAGCAGGTCGAGCACGATGGCCGCATTTTCTTCCGCGTCCCGTTCGACGGTCTGCAGGGTGACTTCCGGGTTCAGTGGGGGTTCGTAGGGGTCGTCGATGCCGGTGAAGCCGCGGATTTCCCCGGCCCGCGCCCGGGCGTAGAGGCCCTTGCTGTCGCGCGCCTCGCAGACCTCCAGCGGCGTGTCCAGGTAGACCTCAATGAAGTCCGGGCCGATCATGTTGCGCACGTCGTCGCGCGTGGCGCGCCAGGGGCTGATGGCCGCGCAAATCACGATGCCGCCGTGACGCACAATTTCGGCCGCCACGAAGCCGATGCGCCGGATGTTGATGTCGCGGTCTTCCTGGCTGAAGCCCAGACCCTTCGAGAGATGGGTGCGCACGATGTCGCCGTCGAGCACGGTCACCTGGCGCCCGTGTTCCATCAGCAACACGGTCAGCAGGTCCGCCGTCGTGGACTTGCCGGAGCCGCTGAGGCCGGTCAGCCAGATGCATGCGCCCTGTCGGTGCCGCGGCGGGCGGGCGTCGCGCAATATTTCCGCCACCTCCGGGCGCGTGAACCAGGTCGGCAGCGGCCGGCCTCGCCCCAGATAGTCTTCCCGCACCTGGGTGCCGGATATGTCTGCAACCTCGGCATCCTCGGCGACCCGGTTGATCTCCTCAAAGCGGCGCTCGCGCGGCAGATAGACCAGTTTCTGGAATGGAATAACGCCAACGCCCAACGCTTCCTGATGCGCCTGCACCAGGTCCTGGGCGTCGTAAGGGCCATAGAAGGGACGCCCCATTGAATCATCGCCCGGTCCGGCGTGGTCACGGCCAATAATGATGTGGTTGGCGCCGTGGTTGCGGCGGATGATTGCGTGCCACAGGGCCTCGCGCGGGCCGGCCATGCGCATCGCCAGCGGCAGCAGGGAAAGCAAAATCCGGTCCTGTTCATAGTAGCGATCGACCAGGGCACGGTAGGCCCTGACCCGGGTGAAGTGGTCGATGTCGCCGGGACGCGTCATGCCCACCACCGGATGCAGCAGCAGAACGCCGTCCACGTCCTCGACGGCGCGTTTCGTCAATTCTTCATGGGCGCGGTGCAGCGGATTGCGCGTCTGAAAGGCCACCACGTCGCGATGGCCGTACTCTTCCAGCAGGGCGCGCGTCTCGGCCGGCGTTCGGCGCAAAAAGCGAAAGTCCGGATGCGGCGGGACCTGCAGCACCTGCAATTTCCCCGCCAAGTTAAGCGGCCCCCAGCGATGCATCTCGGCCACCAGCGGGTGACGCGCGTCCAGACTGCCAAACACCTGCAGCGAATCCGCTTCCCTGTCCCAGGGGTATATCTCTTCAACGCACATGATTGCCAGCAGATTGTTCTTGCTGTCGCGTAGCGCGATCTCCTGGTCGAGCCGAATGCCGCTGTCGTCGTTGACGGGCAGGGTCACGGGAATGGGAAAGAGGGTGCCATCGGCCAGGCGCATTTCCTCTACCACACGTTGGTAGTCTGCCTGCCCCATGAATCCCCTCAGCGGCGAAAAGCCGCCCGTGGCCAGTAACTCCAGATCGCAGACGGCGCGTTCGCTCAGCTGGATTGAAGGCAGGGACCCGGCGTGGGCACGGGCCTCTTCGATTTGCTCCGGCGCTGTCAACAGATTTACAAGGTGACCGCCCCAGGGGGTGATCAGGATTGAGTCCTGTTTTGACATTCCCGCTCCGTATACCTCCGGCCTATACATCTTCAGGATGCAAAATGCGTTCGCCCATCAGGCTTGCCGCGATGTCAACGGCAAATTTGGCCGTCTTGTTGGCCTCGTCAAGTATGGGATTTACCTCGACCAGGTCAAGGGTTGTCACGCGTCCGTCATCGCCCAGAATCTCCGCCAGCAAGAGCGCTTCCCGCTGCGTCAGGCCGCCGGGCACTGGCGTGCCTACGCCAGGCGCGACCGAAGGTTCCAGCGAATCCAGATCAAAACTGAGGTGCAGCGAGTCAATGTCGCCCAGTCTGTCAAGCGCGTCATGCACGACCACCGAAATGCCGCGTTCCTCAACGTCGCGAATGGTGGCCACGCTTATTCCACTGGCCTCAAGGTTGACGGCCTCCAACGGGTCCAGGTCGCGGATCGCGATCATGCACATCTGGTCCGGCTGCAAGTGGATGTCGCTGACCCCCGGCCGGGGGATTCCCCGACCCATCAACCACGCCACTACCATGCCGTGCACGTTGCCGGAAGGCGAAGTCTGCGGCGTGTTGAAGTCGCCATGCGCGTCGACCCAGATCACACCTGCCCGTCCAGGGCGTTCCAGGGTGCTGGCCACGCTGCCAAGCGATGCGCTGTGGTCTCCGCCCAGCATGAGCACCTTGTCCTGCGGGCTCACGTCTTCTTCTATTCGATGATGCAATGCGCGCGCGATATTGATGATGGCGTTGGAGTGATAGACCGTGTGGCCGCCGAAGTTGACCTTGCGCATCATGAGTCTGGAGGCGTCCACGGACATGTCGCCGTGGTCGGTGACGTCCCAGCCCTGTCGCGTCAGTCGGTCCGTCAGACCGGCGTAACGAATGGCGATCGGCCCCAGATCGACGCCACGTTTTTCCTGACCAAGGTCCATCGGAACGCCATAAATGTGAACGCGACCAGGATGATGGGTTCTTGTCGTCATTGCCGGTTACTCCTGTCCTGAACCGCCGGATTAGACAGCAGGATCCTCAAGGCGCGAAATCCGTCTGGAAATATAGACCAGCCCTATGCTCAGCACATAGAGAGCCAGCAAGGGCGCCATGACGAGCAGCATGTTTACGGGGTCAATGGTGGGTGTGATGACGGCGGCAGCGATCGCTGCGCCAATAATTGCGAATCGCCAGTTCCGTATCAGGGCTATGGTACTGACCAGGCCCAGCAGACCCAGCACAAAAAAGACCAGCGGCGTTTCAAAGGCCACACCCATCCAGAATATCAGCGAAGTGACAAAGCTCAGGTAGAGATCGGCGGTCCATTCGGAGCGAAACAGGTTTTGCTGAAATCCTTCCAGAAAGCCCAGGGCCGGCGGCATGAGCACAAACCAGGTAAAGACGACGCCCACGACGAAGAGCAGGGAAATGGCTGGCAAGGACATCAGCACAATGCGCCTTTCCCTGCGGGTCAGACCCGGGAAAATGAACATAAGCAATTGATAGACGATGAGCGGCATGGCGAAGCCGGCGCCTACCATAAGAGCGACGCGGAAATAGGCCACCACGCTGCCCGTTGGTCCAAGATTGACGTACTGGCAATCGATGTCGCTGTTTTGCAGCGCGTTCATGTCAATGTCTTCACCGCGTCGCGCCGCATCATTGATGGCGACAACCGTGCAATAGGGCGTCCGCAAATAGTCAAGCGCCGGAGAGGCCAGCGCCAAGCCGACAGCCGTGCCAAGTATCAGGCCCAGGGCCGCCCGAAACAAACGCGTACGCAGTTCGTCAAGATGTTCGAAGAACCCCATGCGGGCGCCATGGCCATCATCGGGATCAAAGTCTTCGTCTCGTGGAGGTGGCGCTGGCACCAGGGGTTGCTGCGTCGACTGGCGCCGGCGCAGACGCGGCAGTTTTAGTGAAGGCACTCGCTCAGGTCCCTGCTTCCGGTCTGGACGGACTTTCTTCCCTGGACCAACTGCCAATGTGCGCCTTTTCATGACTGGACCAGGCGCCAAAGTCGTCATCGGCGCGTCCAGGTGACTTTCGCCTCGCCGGTGCGGAGGTTTTCAGGGAACCGCCTGAGGCAGATCCGGTTACCTTCGATTCGGCAGCAGCGATCGACTGCATCGCCGGCTTCGGCGTCTTGTCCACCTTGAGTACCGACTGCGTGCCATTGCTGCCGCGGGCCACTGTGTTGGCCGTTCCCGCCGCCTCCCTGGTACTTGTCTTGATGTCACCCATTTGGGTGTTTACTTCTTTCAGGGTCTCCTGAACCGGCGACGTCACGCCGCCCACCACCTTGCCCGCCTGTTTTTGCAGAGAGCCACGTGTAGGCACGTCTTTCGGCAACTGGATACCAACACCCGCCTCATCGAATTCCTGCTGCACAATGTCAACCGTCTCGGACCACATGCGCCGGAATTTGGCCATGTGCTGGCCCAGAACATAAGACCAGTGAATCATTCGTTTGGGGCCGGCGATGACGAGCATGATCAGCAAGACGATGAGGAGTTCGCTGCCGCCGACGCCCAGCACATTCATGCGACGGGTTTCTCCCCGTTCACAAGGACCGACTCGCTTACCGCCGCCAGGTCGCCAGGCGCTTCCTGCTCACGCAATGACGCACGGTAATCGCGCAATATACGGCCACGGGACGACAAGGCCTCCCTTTCGAGATCCTCCTCCGCGATAGCACCCAGCACGCCATTGATAAAATCGAAGGATTCGTCTCCGCTGAACAGGCGCGCAAGTTCAATGGCCTCGTTTATGACCACCGCCACGGGTGCGCTGCGCGCAATGGCAAACTCCAGAATCGCCATGCGCAGAATGTTCCGGTCCACGATGGCCAGTTGCTCTGGCGGCCAGTCAATGGCGTATTGACGCAGGATTTTGTCCAGGATGGCCCGATGTTTTCGCACCAGATTGACCAACTTTCGAACATAGCGCGCCTGTTTACGCGTGGCATTCTGGGAAAACAAACGGGCATCAGTCACGATTTGGGCACCGTGACCGGTGCAATCAAGCTCGAAGAGCACCTGCAGTGCAATACGCCTCGCAACGCTGCGTTCCGTCGCCGGCGCCAGATGTTCAGTCTCCTGAATTCCAAGCAGGGCCAACAGGCAAAAGTCGCGCTCCAGGTCTGCGTCCAGGGTTGACGGCAAGTCTTCCAGCGGTTGCCATGCGATTCCAAGAACCCGCCAACCATCCCTTTCGAGATCTTCAATGTTCTCGTGCCAGCTGGCGCTGCGACTGGCATCCAGGGGAAGTGGGCCCTCAGGCCAATGTTCGTGGGCAGCTCTGCCCAACATTGGCTCCGCGGCGCCCCGGGTCAAAACCAGGTGGGTGGCGCCGGGAAACATTTCAGACTCGCGCTCTCCCCGTAACTCGTGAAAAGTGGTCAGGCGGCAGTCGGGAGCATTGTAGGGCAGACTGGCAACCTGGCGGGGCAAGTCCGTGCCTGGCGAAATCTGGCTGTCCAGCATCCCGTCCAGCAATGCACTTCCTGCAAGCGCCGCACCATGGATGATGCGGGCAACAGCGCGTTCGCTCGCCACGCCCGCGGGCCCCATCTCTTCCTGGACGCTTATGCTTTCCATCACGTTTGTCAGACTCCCCGCTGAGGCCATTGAAGCCTTCGGGTACTCAATACTGGCGTCATTGTAAACCAGAAAGGTGGCTCCGGCCAGAACAGAGCAGCGCAGCCCGAGCCTCAGGAGCGCGCTTCGGCATTCGATACTTTCAGTTGCTGTGCCTGCCGCAACGCTCCAGGTGGCATGATGACAGGCAATGCCTCACCGGCCTGCGCCATTCTCCGCAGCAATCGTTCACGCATGACCTCGCGCACTTCAACGTGTGACTCAAGATCGACCACGTTATGCAATTCTTCCGGATCTGCCAACAGGTCGTAGAGCCAGGTTTCCGTGTAACGTTCAGCAGCGCTGTCGCGATTGCCATCTCTGTCACTGGCAACCACACCGTACTTCCAGCGTTGCGTGCGAATGCCCCGCCCCACGCAGGACTCGCTGACCTGAAAGAACAGGTCGTCGCACCAGTCCTCTGTCTGTCCCTGCAGCAGGGGCAGGATGGAGCGACCCTGCATCTCCTCCGACACGGGCAGGCCGGCCGCGTCCAACAAGGTGGGCGGCATGTCGATCAAACTGACCAGTTGCGGCAGACGGCCCCCGCCATCGAAGCCTGGGCCGCGCAGGGCCGTCGGCACACGCAACGAGGATTCATGGACCGAGCGCTTGTATTCGGCGTTGCGCGTGCGGAAGTGATTGCCATGGTCCGAGGTGAAGAGCAAAATCGTGTTGTCCAGTTGTCCCAAACTCTGGAGCGCATCCGTCAGCCGGCCCAATGCTTCGTCAAGTCGGCGGATCATGCCGCAATAGCCGGCCAGATGGCGTTGGGCCGAACCGCCCAGTGCGGCCAGGTCCGGCGGAGTCCAGCGCGCCCGGTAGCGCTCCGCATAGCCGGTTGGCGCCGGGTAGTCGTCGCGGTGATTTTGATGATGCGGTTCAATGTATGAAATGAAAAGGAAGAAAGGTTGGCTGCGAGGGCTGTCAATGTAACGGATGGCGGCATCCGTCAGGGCATCGACCCGGTACCCCGGCAGTTTGACCGGCCGGTTATCGACATCGTACATCGTCGTGTCATAGGCGTCCGAGGTGAATTCCAGGGCATTTGAAGCCAGCCAGTACTCGTAGCCGCCGCGTTGTTCCCCGGGAACAGGACCCGGGCCCGCATCAGCCAGATGCCACTTGCCGATGTAGCCGGTCGTATAGCCGCCGTCGCGAAAGCAGTGCGCCAGGGTTCGCGCATCTCGTGGCAAGGCGATGCCATTTCGGTAGCAACCGGTGGAAGTCGCGTACATGCCCGTTTGCAGGACCGAGCGCGCCGGCCCGCAAACGGGCTGGCAGGTGAAGGAACGGGACACGTGTGTGCCCTCACGCGACATGCGATCAAAATTTGGTGTGAGATCCAGCGGATTGCCATGCGCGCCGGTGGTATCCCAGCGTTGCTGGTCAGTGAAAAACACGATCACGTTTGGCGCTGCCATGAGTCTGATCCCTCGATTGCCACTGCCGCGGACGGGCGCTAGTATAGCCTGACTACATGGCCGGCGTCTTCGAACCCATGCGCCTCGTATATCTCACGCTCGGCTGGGTCTGCGGCATCGTCCTGGCAGCCAACAATCCTGATCTCTCTTCCAGTATGTCCCTCGCCTGGTTGCTCCTTTGTGCGCTGGCGCTTGCGTGTATTTGGCTGCTACGGGACAAATGGCGCCGGTTTTCTTTCGCATTGCTGGCGATGACCCTGGGCGGCCTGCGTATGTCGCTGGCCCCGACAGGTAGCGAAATCGCCAGATTCAACAATCCAGGTGGCGTCAGCGTCGAGGGCGTTGTCAGCAGCGCCCCGGATTTGCGGGACAATGGCGCCCGATTTCGTGTCTCGGCATCAACCCTCATCCGCGATGGCGAAGGGCGTCCGGTCCGCGGTGAAGTACTGGTGTTGACAACTGCAAGAATGTCGCTGAAGCTCGGTGATCACGTCCGCGCCACCGGTCTTCTTCAACGGCCTGGCGAATTTGATCGCTTCTCCTGGAACGACTATCTGGCGCGCAGTGGCGTGTTTAGCGTCATGCGCGACTCGTCGGTCGCCCTTCTTGCCAGAGGGCAGGAAATCAGCCTGAAGACCCTGCTCTACGACCTGAATCAACGCGCTGGCCGACGAATCACCGCCTGGTTGCCGGCGCCCTGGTCGGCCCTGCTGAAAGGGATCCTGCTCGGTGATGAAAGCGGCCTTTCACCGGATTTGCGAGAGGACTTCAACGCTACCGGCGCAGCGCACGTCATCGCGATCAGTGGCTTTAACATGATCGTGCTGGGCGGCACCGTGGTGGCGCTGTTGCGTCGCACCAGGCTTGCCCCTGTTGCAAGAGCGACCATCGCTGTCCTGACCATTGTGTTCTACGCCATGCTCGTCGGCGCCGGCGCCCCCGTGATGCGCGCCGCCCTGATGAGTTGCCTGCTGATCATCGCCGGTGCGCTGCGTCGCCGTGTGTTCACGCCGGCGTCGCTGGCATTCGCCGTGATTGTCTTGTCCTTCGGAAACCCGACCGTGCTCTGGGACATTGGCTTTCAGCTCAGCGCCATTGCCACCCTGGGAATCATGCTTCTGGTGGGCCCGTTGGGAGCGGGGTTGCAGCGTCTCCTGTATGCTCATTTCCCGCCAGGCGCGGGTCGCGTGGCCCTGGCTCTGCTGACCGAACCCCTTGTCGTCTCCATGGCCGCTTACCTGGCGACCCTTCCCCTCATCCTGCGCTATTTCGGGCGTTTGTCCCTGCTGGCCTTGCCCGTCAACCTGTTAATCGTTCCTGTCCAGGCGCCACTCCTGATTTTGGGTCTGTTGGCGACTTTGACTGCGTTTCTCGCTCCCTTGCCGGCACAGTTGCTCTACTGGCTGGGGCTCCTGCCACTCAGCTGGACCATAGAAATTGTCAGGGCCGCTGCGCTTTTGCCCATGGCCAACGCTGAAGTCCAGATTGACCCGCAACTGACTGCAGCTACCTACCTGGGCCTGTTGCTTGCAGCCCTCATCGCAGTTCATCGTCATCCTGTAGTGCTGCGACTGGTCCGCGTGCTGCTGGGGCATGCCGGCGGCGTGACTGCCCTTGCGCTGGCTTTCGGACTTGCCCTGCTGCTCTTTGCCACCAACCGGAGCAGACCCGATGAAATGTTGCACCTCTGGCTGCTGGATGTCGGTCACGACAACGCCATTCTCTTGCAGGGGCCGGCCGGTGAACACATCCTGATAGACGGCGGCAGTTCGCCATCGCGCCTGATGACCGCAATCGGCGAAAGACTGCCATTTCACGACCGTCGCCTGGAGATGCTTGCGCTCACAGTGCCTGATCCTGGCACTCTGGAATCCCTGCCGGCTCTCTTGCAACGCTATGACCTTGGCCTGCTGCTACACAATGGCCAGCGTGAACTGCCGGCCGCGCTGGTCCAGGCCGCCGACGCAGTGATCACCCCGGTGGCAGGCAACACCCTGCGCCTTGGCAAGGGACTGCAAATCGACGTGCTGCATCCGCAGGCCCGGCCCCTGCCGGACGAGCGCCAAACGAACCGAAATGCTCTTGTTTTGCGTATTCGTTTCGGGTCCGTTTCATTTCTGCTGCCAGGCACGCTGGACCGCGAAGGCCAGCAACGGATGCTGGCTTCTTCAACAGTTACTCCCGCGACTGTGCTCCAGTTGCCATTGCATGGCGCTGCACGTTCGCTGGAAGCGGACTTTCTGCATTACACAAGGGCTCAAGTGGCCCTGTTGCACACAGATCCCGATGATCTGCGCAATCGCTTTGGAAACCCGGACGCGGAAGTCTTGAGCCTGTTGGGGAATACCCCGCTGTTGCGAAGCGACAGGACCGTCAGCATTCACTTGTGGAGCGATGGTATCAATCTGTGGCGCGACCAATGGCCGCAGGAACGGGCCGGCCCTTAATCAGACTGTTCCCTTGCCGGAGGTTTGGGCGGCGCAAATTGCATCTCGTTCCTGGAAAGCGAGCGGGCGGGCGTGATGACCGGCAGTTCGTCCATCCCTGCTTCGTCTTCCCGGGACTGCGAAGGTTCGTCATCCACGTCGATGTCGGGCCGAACCTGCAATTTGGGGCGTTGACTGGAAACTTCCTGAATGCCGTTTCTCACGACAGTCAGCATTCTGGCGACTTCCCGCTCCATGCGCGCCAGCTCCTGCAACACGTAGCGGTCCGCTTCGTCGGCGATTAACTCAGCCTCCTGCCGCGCTGCCTCAATGATATTGGCGGCACGATTCTGGGCTGCCTGTACCGTCGCCCCTTCATCCAGCATCAGTTCTGTGTCCCGGCGAGCCTGTTGCACGATGCGGGCCGAATCTTCTTCTGCCTGCGCCAGAATACGGTCCCGGTTGGCAAGAACACGAGCGGACTTTTCGATTTCTTCCGGCACCGAAATCCGCATCTGGTCGATGATCTCCAGTGCCCGTTCTTCATCCACCATCGTAAAGCGGCTGAACGGTATGTGCTGCCCTTCATCGACCAGGTCTTCCAACCGGTCAATCAGATGCTGGATGTCCATGACGTCCTCCTGCGTCCTCCGGGACGAACATTCATTCTCCCAGGGCTTCAAAGCGCTGCTGCAAGGCCTCCATGACGTGTAGCGGCACCATCGAACTCACGTCCCCCCCCAGTTCCGCAATTTCCCGGATAATGCTGGAACTGACGTGGATATACCGCTCATCCGCCATGATGGCAATGGTCTCGATCTCACCCGACAACTGCCGGTTCGCAAGGGCTGTGCGTAACTCAAAATCGAAATCCGACGAAACCCGCAGTCCCCTGACAATCGCGACCGCCCCCAACATGGAGGCGTAGTCTACCGTTAAGCCAGTGTATTGTGCAACATTTACATTTGGGGTTCTGCCGAAAGCCTCGCGGGCCAGGGCCAGCCTTTCATCTGTACTAAACAACAGGGGCTTTTTCGGAGAAACATATATGCCGACAACGACCTGGCCGAACATCCGTGCAGCGCGGCTCACGATGTCAATGTGACCGTTGTGTACCGGATCCAGCGACGCCGGAAACAGGGCAAGGTGGCTGCATGACATCGTTTTCACCGTCCCCGCCCCCTAACTGATGTCGCTGCGTTGGTCTCGCAACTGACCCACCCGAAACGCCAACAGTTCATGCTGTGGCAAGGCCAGCGCAGGGTCCTCGAGATTGATGGTGCGCGCTTCGCGCCTCGCCAGCGCCACCAGTTGCGGAGTCAGGAATTCGGCCATTTGCAGGAGACCGCCGCCACTCTGTCTGGTACCTGCCAAATCGCCTGACCCCCGCGTTTGCCAGTCAAGCTCGGCAAGGCTGAAACCGTCGCTGTACTGCTCCAGCGCCTCCAGTCGTTCCCGGGCTGCCGCGTCCTTGCTGTCCGGAATCAGGAGACAATGGGACTGGTGTTCGCCACGTCCCACCCGCCCGCGGAACTGGTGCAGTTGGGCCAGACCGAAACGGTTGGCGCCTTCAATGACCATCACACTGGCGTTGGGAATGTCTACACCCACTTCGGCCACGGACGTCGTCACCAGCACGTCCGTGTCACCGCGGCTGAACGCGCGCAGTACCTCATCTTTCCCGGATACCGACATGCGTCCGTGGAGCAGGGCCACGCGGAAGCGATGAAACACCTCTTCCAGCTCATCCCGTGCGACGGTAGCTGCGCGAATGTCCGGGTTTTCCGATTCTTCAACCAGAGGATGCACGATGAAAGCCTGCCGCCCGCGGGCCAGTTCAGCGGCGACGAAACTGAATGCCCGCTCACGGGCGACCGGTTCAATGATGGTGGTCTGCACCGTACCTCGGCCTGGGGGCAGTTCGTCAATGACGCTCAGGTCCAGGTCCGCATACAGCGTCAGGGCAAGCGATCGGGGAATGGGAGTGGCGGTCATCAACAGCAAATGCGGATTGCGCCCCTTGCCGCGCAGCGACCTACGCTGTTCGACACCAAAGCGATGTTGTTCATCGATAACCACCAGGCCAACATCGTTGAATTCAACGCCTTCCTGCAGCAGGGCGTGGGTCCCAATCACGATGTCCAGGACACCTGACGCCAGGTCCGCCAGTGTCCTTTCACGTTCCTCGCCGCGGGTTGCACCCGTCAGCAGCGCCAGGGAAGGCCGGCGGTCTTCAGGCAATCGCGCGATCATTTCCGTCAAGTTTCGAAAATGTTGCCCGGCCAGTACGCTCAAGGGAACGATCAGGGCCGCTTGCCGGTCGGATTGAAATGCGAGAAACATTGCGAGCATGGCCACGGCTGTCTTGCCCGAGCCCACGTCGCCCTGCAGCAAGCGATTCATGGGGACTTCCGTTGCCATATCGTGACGAATTTCCGCGACCGCCTGCCGCTGGGCCGCGGTCAACTGAAACGGAAAGAGTCTGGACTGTAGCTCGGCAAACTCATCATCAGGCATGGCCAGGGCGTCGGCCGGACGGGACTGCCATTCACGCCGGCTTTCGAGTACTGCAAGCTGAAGGGCAAGCAATTCATCAAAAAGCAGGCGGTCTTGCGCGTGCCGCAAATGGTCCGGCCCTTTCGGGAAATGTGCCTGAAGCAGCGCCCAGTCCAGATCTGCCAGACCCGCCCTTTCAAGCGTGGCTTCCGGCACCGGATCCGGCAGGTCCCGTGTCTTGTCCGACACAACGTCGCGCATGACGCGGCGTATGCCCCGTTGCGTCAGGCCTTCGGTGAGTGGATAGACCGGGACCAGACCGACCGTTTGCAGATTCTCCGGGTCCAGCGGCTCCCATTCCGGATTGCTCATTTGCAGGCGCGAGCCCCAGGCCGACGTACATCCGCTGAGCACGATAAGATCGCCAGGCCTGATCCTGGTCGTCAACCAGTGTTGGCCAAAGAAAACCGCATCCAGCCGGCCGCTTTCATCCTCCACGACTACGCGAAAGTCACGCCGGCCACCGGGAACGTTGCGGATGGCTGTTTGCCGTACCCTGCCGACGACAGTGACCCGCATGTCCGGTTCGAGCCTGCCAAGATAGCGCTCCTGACGATAGTCGTCATGGCGTCGTGGCATGAAATAAAGCAGGTCTGCCAGCGTATGTATCCCCAGACGGGCGAATATCCCGGCCCGTCGATCGCCAATCCCCTGCAATACAGTCAGCGGCTGTTCCAGCTCTCGCAATCGTGCCAATGCAACTGTGGGGTCCTGCGGATTGCGTTGCCGACGCGGCGGTTGATCCAGAGGCACCCGGTTCGCGATATCTGGCCGACTGGCTCGAACAGAACGACTGGATCGCCGTCCCGCTTCCCTGCCCGAACTTGCGCCACGCCCTTGCCGACGGCCCTTTCCTGTCTTCTGCTCGCGCCGGTTCCGGCCGCTCGTCCTGCCACCCTTGTTTTTGGCAGCGTTTCGTTGCGAATCAGGCCGGACCCTGGCGTGAATGCGGTCCAGCATATATTGCACTCGTTCGGACCGTGCATCGGCGTTGCGGAGGCCGCTGTAACCTTGCATCAGGGCCCGCAATTCTTCAACCAGCTCCCTTTGCTGGTTGTTGCGGGCCTGCCTGAGAGCATCAGGTTCCCACACCTTGCTGTAAGCGCCCAGTCCGCCCGCAACTGCAGTGTCCCTGCATTGCTGTTCCCGTTCCAGGCGAAGGATTTTGACGAGAGTCTCCAGCGCCGTTGGCAATTCAGTCTCTCCAGCCAGTCTTTAGACCAGAATAGCCCACCGCGCCCGGACCCAAATGCGTGCCCATGATTGGACTGATCATGCCGATGTGCGGCGAACCTGCCACGAGTTCGCCAGCCTGTTCGGCCAGCCAGTCAGCGTCCTGAGGGTTGTTGGCATGCTCGACGACCAGTCGATCATAGGGCCCCTGTTCCCTCAACATGCGCAGCAGTTCGAGGCGGGCCTTGCGAAATGTTCGTACGCGGGCATATGTCTCGACCTCCCCATCCACCATCGCCAGAATGGGCTTGATTTGCAGCAAAGTCGCCAGACCGGCCTGGGCCATGTTTACCCGGCCGCTGCGCCGCAGGTTCTCCATCGTGCTCAACGCGGTTGCCGATACGGTTCCGGATCGCGCCCTTTTGATGGCATCCAGCACCATTTCCAGACTGCCGCCGGCCTGGGCCGTTTCGGCAGCGGCCAGGACCTGCATATCCTGCGACGAGCCCAGCGTGCCGCTGTCCACCAGCGTGACACTGCCTTCCGGCAAATGCTCCGAACCCAATCGGAAAGACTCCTGGTAGGCACTCACGTTGCGCGGCAGGGTTATGATCACCAGGTGATCCGCTTCGCCGAAGACCTTGTCCAAAATCTCACGCACAATGCCAGGCGCCGGTGCAGCCGTGGTCGGCAGGGGGTTTTTGTCCCGCAGTTCATCGTAATAGCGTTTCCGGTCCAGATTGAAACCATCGAACAGGGTGCTTTCGTCTCCCTCGTTGATGTAGCCCGGCACCAATGTAATCTTGAGTTCATCCAGGGTTTCTTTTTCCAATTCGCTGGAGACGTCCGTAACCACACGAATAGCTTGCGAGCCCATGGTTCTACTCCCTGTCAAATTTGGCAAATCACAAACAACTACTCGACGCTCACAAGGAAGGGATAAAGTGGTTGGTCCCCGCGGACCAGTTCCACTTCCACGTCCTCATGGGCATCCGCCAGGGACGCGGCCAGTGCTTCGGCGCGCTGCGGATCGACCTGTTCGCCATGGTACAGTGTGACCAGTTCGCCCTCGTCCTGCAGCGCAAGACGTACCAACCTGTCCAGCGCTTCTTCCAGCTTGTCCTCAGCGACGCACAGGCGACCGTCCACCAGGCCGATATACTGACCGGCGCTGACCTCAAGGCCATCGATAACGGCATCCCGTGTGGCCGTTGTGAGAGATGCGCTGACGACTTCATCCAGCGCTGCCTCCATGGCGGCGACGGCGCTGTCCAGGTCCTGCAGCCGCATGGGGCGATGCAACATGGCTTCAATGCCCTGTGGAATGCTTTTGCTCGGGACAACGCGCACTTCAAGATTATCCGCCAGTTTGGCAGCCTGCTGCGCAGCCAAAATAATGTTGCTGTTGTTCGGCAACAAGACAAACGCGTCCTGGGGCAATTGTTCCATGGCGTCGACAAAGTCCCTGGCGCTCGGGTTCATTGTTTGCCCGCCCTCAATAACGTGAGCGGCCCCAAGTTCCTCGCGAAACAGGTGGGTGAGGCCCGCGCCACCAGCCACCGCGATAACGCCCACTTCGCCCGCTTCAGTCACCTCTTCGACTTCAGTTCCGTCCATGCGCTGCTCTACGTATTGCAGGTATTGCTCCTGCATGTTTTCAACGACCACGTCGTTCAGCCAGGCGCATCGGGCTACGGCATAAGAAATGGGCTGGCCCGGATCATGGACGTGCACGTGCACCTTGATCAGTCGCTCGTCGCCGACCACCAGTGTAGACCAGCCCAGCGCGTCAATGCCGTCGTGGATGGTCTTCACGTCCATTTTCTCACCGTGCATCAGAAACTGCACGTCATAGCCGTAGCCCTCTTCATCGTCCGGCTCGAGCGCGTGTTGCCAGCCCTGCCCGTCACCGGTCGGGGAAGCCACTGTCGTGAGCACAGGTTGACCCTGCGCCAGTCGCAACATCCCCTCCAGGATGCATACCAGGCCCTGCCCTCCTGAGTCGACCACGCCTGCATTCTTTAGCACCGGCAGCAGCTCTGGCGTGTGCATCAGGGAGACTTTTGCCGCCGCCACCATGGTCTCCAGCAAGACAACAAGGTCCTCCTCGTCGTCTTCCCGCACGCGTTGTGCAAGGGCCATTCCAGTCTCTCGGGCCACGGTCAGAATTGTACCTTCCACCGGCTCGGTAACGGCCTTGTAGGCCTTGTCCACCGCCAACTGCCAGGCATGGTTCAATTGTTGCGCGTCAAAGTTCTGGCAATCACGGATACTCTCCGCAAAGCCCGTCAATAGCTGGGACAATATGACGCCGGAATTCCCGCGGGCACCCATCAACGCGCCGTGAGCCACCCCCGCCCCGACGGCGCCTGCATCACTTGAGGCAGGAGACTTGATATGCTCGTTGGCACTGCGCATGGTTAACACCATGTTTTTGCCCGTGTCACCATCCGGCACGGGAAAGACATTAAGTGAATCGACCAGATCCTGATTCTGTTCCAGCCATGACAAACCGGCGGTCAGCAACCTCCGCAACTGGCGACCATCGCACGTGCGCCTGTCCGTTCCTGCCTTCATGTGTCCCTTCCCGATTGCTGCACGACAGCCCTGCGCAACTGGTCCATGCCGACGGCCACCGGCTGATCGTCGCGAAACACGCTGCTGCCGGCGACAATCAGGTCGGCGCCAGCCGCGACGGCCAGGGGCGCGGTGTCAGCATTTATGCCACCGTCAACACCAATTGAAACCTCGTGGCCGCTCCCTGCGATCTTCGTTCGCAAGTTTCTGATCCTGGGCAAGGTTTCCGGCATGAATTCCTGACCGCCAAAACCGGGATTGACGGTCATCACCAGCACGTAGTCGAGGTCGCCAATTGACCTGGTCAGGGCATCCGGTGAAGTCCCGGGACTGATCGCCACGCCACATTGACAGCCTGTCTTCCGCACGGCCTGGATGGCCAGTGACAGGGAGTTAACGGCCTCTACGTGCAAGCTGATGCGCGTGGCGCCGGCCTTGGCAAAGGACTCCAGATGGCGCAAAGGTTCGACGATCATCAAATGAACATCCAGCGGCAAGTGCGTTGAACGGCGGGCGGCGGCCACCATGTCCTGGCCAAAACTTATGTTGGGCACAAAGCTTCCGTCCATTACGTCGATGTGCAGCCAGTCCGCGCCGCCGGATTCGGCTTCCGCGATCTGCTCCCCCATTCGGGTCCAGTCTGCCGCCAGAATGGACGGCGCGATCTTTACGGCCATCGCCTCGTCCGGTGTGTATTCGTGGTTGGTTCAGATTGCCCGCAGCGATCAGGCGAACGCACAAATGCTAACTGTTGCACACCGCTTTTGCAACCAGTGACCTTCAGAGCACCTTCCAACCCATCTGTTCCAGCCGCCAGACCGCGCGCTGCAATTCCTGCTCGGTCCGCGCATGAAACACTGTCGTTGGCTGCGTGAAAAACGCCAGTGACCAACCGCGTTCGCCCTGGCTGTCGACAGTGCGGAGGCGACGCGCAACGCAGTCCGGCGCAGGCGCCCGCCGACCGCAGTCTTCCAGACTGATCAGGCGCAGGTCTTCATGCTCGTCTACGAAGGCGAGGTCAAGTTCACCCACATTTAAAATGGCGCTGCAATCATAGCGCATCGCTGTCCGCCTCTTTTGCCTGCACAGCGGCCCGCAGTTGACCGCAACCGGCATCGATGTCGATTCCGCGTCGAACCCTCACGGTCGCCCGGACGCCATAGTCGGCCAGGATGGACAGGAATCGTTCCACCTCTTCCGAACCGGATGGCGAGCCGGCGTAGTCCGCCGTTGGATTGAGAGGGATGGCGTTGACATGGCAGAGCAGCCCCTGCAGCAACTTGCCAAGCGCATGGGCCTGTTCCATGGTGTCGGTCTCGCCCCTGATCAAGGCCCATTCAAATGTGATCCTGCGACCGGTCTTGTGGACATAGTCACGACAGGCCGCCATCAACTCCCGTAGCGGCCAGCGCCGGTTGACCGGCAGCAAGGCGCTGCGGTCCGCATTGGTGGCGGCATGCAGGCTGACGGCCAGGCGTACCTGCAAGCCCTCGTCAGCGAATCGCCGAATCTGCGGCACCAGTCCCACCGTGCTGATGGTGATGTGACGCGCCCCTATGCCCAGGTCGTCCATCAGGCGCCGCACGGCCTTCAGTGATTCATCGTAGTTGTGAAAGGGTTCGCCCATGCCCATCAACACGACGTTGCTCAGGCGTTCTCCACGCCTGGCCAGTTCCTGCGCCAGCAGCAGCGCCTGTTCCACGATTTCGGCGGCGCTGAGGTGACGCACGAAACCCATCTGGCCGGTGGCACAGAAGATGCAGCCCAATGCACAACCCGCCTGGGTTGAGATGCAGGCGCTGCGACGCTTGTCCCGGTAGTGCATCAAAACCGTCTCGATGAGTTGCCCGTCATTCAGTCGATACACCCGCTTGAGCGTGCCGTCGCGGCTGCGCCGCTCGTGCGCCAGAGACAATGAGCCAATTTGCATTTCCGCCGTCAGACGTTCCCGCAGGCCCAGTGGCAGGTCCGTCATGTCTGAAAAGTCGGTTACGTGACGATGATAGACCCAGGTCAGAATCTGACGGGCGCGAAAAGACGGCAGTCCCCATTGCGCAAGTATCCTGATTAGTCCGTCCTGGTCCAGTTCCAGCAGATTGTGCATGGGCATCCCGATAAGTGCCTGTTTGACCTACGCACCATACCACGACGACGTCAAACCCAGCGCAAGGTTGTAACAGAAGTGCGCGACGATGGCGGCGACAGTGCCGTGCCGCAAACGAAGCCAGCCAAGCGTCAGAGACACGCCCAGTATGGGCAGAAAGGCGATTTCGCTGCCTGGCCGCATGTGCAGCAGGGCAAAACAAACACTGGTCAGGGCCAGGCCAAATAGCGGTTGCAGCAGACCGCGGAACATGGTCTCTTCGCCCAGCGCCGTCATCGCGGCCGAGAGAAAGGCCGTTGCCAGGTCCGGGTTGACCAGGCTGCCATCGTTTTCCGCATACAGGGGCCAGGTGACCAGCACCCAAATGAGCCAGAGCAAAGACACCAGCGACACGAGCAACACGCCGACTCCAACAGCCAGCGCCAACACTCGTGGTGTCGGCACCAGCAAACCGAGGCGGGCGCGGGTCTGTTGCCATGTCCTGCGAAGTGGGAAACCAACGCCCAGGAAGGCGAAAAGCAACAGAAACAGCATGGACATAAAGGTAACATCCAGGTCGTAGGGGTTGCCCGGATTTCCGCTTGCCGCCGACAGCGCCAGGGTGCATACAACGACGACAGGCATCAGGACCAGCGCTGTCACGTGGCGGGCCGACGCGCTACTGAAGGCGGCGCCTGCGCCTCTCAGTCGCCGTTCCAGCCAGTCACGCCAGGCAACAGAAAAGACCGTCGCTGCCGGGAAGAGACACAGGGCCGACAGGACCAGGGCGGTGGGCCACCAGGTTCCGGTCAGGGCAGCCCGGTCCAGCTGCAGATAGTGGACGAGGCAACGCAGGCCAAGCGCCAGGGCAAGGACTTGCGTCGCCCGCAGCAATTGCTGCTCAAGTCGGCTCTGTCCGGAGACCAGGGCCAGCAACAACAGCATTGAACCCAACAGAAACTGGTAAAGGATGTCCATCGGCAGGTGTTTTCTCCCGGCCGCCAGCAGTATAGCAGCATTGACAGCGGCGGCCGTCTGTGCGATGATTCCTACGCTGTCAGGGAGCGATGGCCGAGTGGTTTAAGGCGGTGGTCTTGAAAACCACTGTGGCGGCAACGCCACCGGGGGTTCGAATCCCTCTCGCTCCGCTGCTGACAGATCCGGGGAGGTGCCAGAGTGGACGATTGGGGCCGCCTGCTAAGTGGTTGTCCGGGTTAGACCGGACCGCAGGTTCGAATCCTGTCCTCCCCGCCAGGGTAACGCTGCAGGGTCAAGGCAATTGACGAGCCTGTCAGACCGCAATGGACAGGCCTGTTTTGACTGTGTAGACTGACGTCCAAGTCTGTAAGCAATGAAATGGCGGCAGACGCCGCAGAAGGCGACAATGGCCAACAGCAAATCCGCTGAGAAACGAATTCGGCAAAACGCGAAACGGCGCCTGCGCAACCGGTCACACCGTAACCGCGCCCGGACCCTGGTCAAAAGGGCGCGGGCAGAAATCGACGGCGGGGACGCCAGCCGGGCGGAGGAAGCCGCCCGCGTCGCCATGCGGGACCTGGACAAGTCCGCCAGCAAGGGCGTGATCCACAAGCGCAACGCGGCCCGGCGCAAGTCGCGCCTGATGAAACGGCTCAATGCGCTGCGGGCAGGTGCCTGAGTAACTCTTCAGTTCCGAACAATTTCTTCAAGCGCAGCACCAAGGCGTTGGACCTCGTCCATTGTGTTGTATTGCGCCAGGCCTACCCGCACCATGCCCTGGGCGCCGTGCCCCAGCCTTTCCATCAGCTCCTGTGCGTAGTAATCGCCCGACCAGACAAAGATCCCCTGTTCCCCCAGGCGCCTGGCCACGTCCGCCGGATTGTGCCCGGCAAGGGTAAAGATCACTGTGGGCACGCGCAGGTCCAGGCGCTGCGGATCGGTCACGCCAAAGACCTCCAGACCGGGAACCTGCTGCAGCATGGCGATGAGTTTGCGGCACAGATCGCGTTCGTAAATCGAAAGCGCGGCCATGGCCGACTTGAGGCGCTGGCGCCGGCCTGAGAGACGGGCGAAACGGGATGCATGTCGATCGCCCTGTTGACGCCCGATGCCATCCAGATATTCGATCGTCGCGCCGAGGCCGGCGATGGTCTCAAAACTTGCCGTGCCCGTCTCCCAGCGCCAGGGGGGCAGGTCCTTCGCCGGGCGCACCTTGTCCACCGGCAATTGCGCCAGCAGGTCCTCGCGGCCCCAGAGCACGCCCACGTGCGGACCATAAAACTTGTAGGCGGAGCAGAGCAGAAAGTCACAGTCAATCTGCTGCACGTCGAGAGGCACGTGCGGCGCACTTTGTACGGCGTCAACCACGTACAGCGCGCCGGCGGCATGCGCCATCGATGCAATTTGCCGGACGGGATTGACGCTGCCGGCAGCATTGGAGGCGTGCGTGGTTGCGACAATACGCGTGCGGTCGGTCAGGGCTGCTTCCAGGCTGTCCATGTCCAGCAGGCATTCAGGCTGGACAAAATCGACCATGCGAACGACCAGTCCATGCCTGGCCGCAACGCGGCGCCAGGGCTCGACGTTGGCATCGTGGTCCATGCGCGTAAGCACAATTTCGTCGCCTGGTTGCAGCGTTTGCGCCAGGGACCTGGCAAGCGCAAAACACAGCGTCGTCATGTTCGGGCCAAAAACGATCTCCTGGTCCGAAGGCGCGTTGAGGAAATCGGCCATGGCAGCGCGCACTTCCGATACCATCGAGTAGGTGCGACGGCTTGTGCTGAACAGCCCGCCGGCATTGGCGTTCATGCTGCGGTAATAGTTGCCGACTGCGTCAATAACCACCTGGGGCACCTGGGTGCCGGCCGGATTGTCGAAAAACACAATCGGGCGGCCGTCGTCACCACGTTGTTGCAGTGCCGGAAACTGCTTGCGCAGTGCTTGCACGTCCATGCTCATCTCACTCCCAAAGCGAATTTCTGGCTTTTTCTTCAACCCTTTTTCCCAAAGCAGTGCGCAACGAACGCAGCAGGTCCACGTATTGTTGTGACCAGGTGTGTTCGAGACGTCGCGGGCGCGGCAAGGGCACAGACAGGTCCGCGACGAGACGGCCGGGGCGGGGACTGAGCACCAACACCCGGTCGGCAAGCAGCAATGCTTCATTGATGTCGTGCGTGACCATCAGCACGGTTTGGCCGGCGCGGTCCCGAATGCGGAGCAGGTCCAGACCCACTTGCTCGCGCGTGATGGAATCCAGCGCGCCAAAGGGTTCATCCAGCAGCAACAGCTCCGGTTCCTGCAACAGCACCCGACCGATGGCAACACGTTGGGCCATGCCACCCGAAAGTTCTGCAGGCCAGGCCAGCTCGAAACCTTCAAGCCCCAAAACGGGCAGCAACTCACGCACGGCCTTGTAGCGAACCTCACGGGAAACTCCGGCGAGTTCAAGCGGCAAGGCCATGTTGTCGCGCACCCGACGCCAGGGCAGTAAACTGGCATCCTGAAACAGAATGCCGCTGCGTCCGGCATCCGGCTCGACTCCGTCCAGCAGGGCCTTTCCCTGCGTCGGTTTCAGCAGACCGGCCAGCACCCGCACAAGTGTGGACTTGCCGCAACCACTTGGGCCCAGCAAGGCCACGAAACTGCCTTCTGCCAGTGTAAAGCCCAAAGGACCGAGCGCCTCCAGGTGGCCACCGGTTTCGGCAGGATACCGCACCAGCAAGTCTTCGAGGTAAACCCTCACGTCAAGACTCCATGCAAAGCGGTGAATGCATTTACGGGCAGGCTTCTGCTTCCCTGCAGCCTGGCACAAATCGATTGGTGAATGCCTGGTCGACGTCCAACTCGCCTTCCAGCATGCCCGCTGCCTGCAGGGCCTCGGCAGTCGTCACCCAGGAATTGCGGTCGCTGTAGCCCGGTACTTCCGCCTGCCAAAGCGGAATGGTCGCCAACAGCACAGCGGATTGCACTTCCGCCGACGTGCTCAATCCTCTGCCCAACGTGGCGCGCATCTCCTCCAGCTGCGTTTCCTGGTCTTCCCCGTCGGCGTCAGCTTCCACCAGCAGCATCTTGTCCCCGTCTTCTCCGGCCTGAGTTAACCGGGCGAGTGTGGCGAGGACCTCAGCGTCGCCTGGCGCCAGCAGGCCTTCCACGTGCGCCGCAGCGGCCAGTGTGGCAGCGGCCGGATTGGCGATGGCATCGCGCAGGCCGAGATCGAAGGCCGTGACAAAGGCCGCGACCAGGTCCGGTTGCCGGGCCAGCGTCGTCTCGTTGGTCACAATGACGTTCGATACCAGATCGGCGACCGGTGTCACCGGGAAGACCCGATGACCCTGCGCGTCGCCGCAGTCCTTGGCGGTTATTCTGTTGTCTATTTGCAGGGGTTCGTTGTTCAGATAGACCACGGCGGCGTCGATCAATCCCAGACAAATGAGCTCCGGCACGTTGAAGCCAACAGTCTCCAGCACGAAGTCCTGCTCGCTCATCCCCTCCGCGTTCATCAGCGCGACGAAGGCCGTCCAGGTGACTCCGCTGCGTCCGTGTATACCGATCCGCTTGCCGGCAAGATCGCTGAGGCTGTCCGGGGCATCATAATCGGCACCAATCATCGCCACGACGCCGGCCGGAAACTGCTGAAACCATTCGTATACCGAAATCACCGGCCGTTCCTGGGCCCGCGCCAGCAACACCTGCTCCCCACCGAAAATGCCCAGTTGCAACTGGTTGGCCGCAACCAGATCCACACCATCGTGTTCAGCGCCATGCCGGATACGCACGTCAAGTCCCTCGTCGGCAAAGTAACCTTTCTCCAGCGCGACGTAGACTGGCGCGAATTGAATGTTGGGCACGAAGGTCAGAAAAAGCTCTACGATGACGGGTTCCTGGGCAGTTGCGCTTCCTGCTGTCAGCAGCAGCAACACGAACAGACATATCACTCGCACTCGGTGCATTTGGCTACTCCTGAAATGTTCCCTGTTGCAGGACACTCAATCGGGTGCCGGAACGCTGCCAGGCCAGCAGCCGGCGTTCCAGCATGGACACGATGCCGTAGAGAAGACGGGCCATTAAGGCAAGGGCGATGACCGCCACCAGCACCAGCGGCGTGTCATAACGGCTGCGCGCCAGCGTGATGAGAAATCCAAGGCCCGCATCAGCACTGACAAACTCGCCCACGACTGCACCGATGACTGCCAGAGTCGCGCTGATTTTCAGGCCGCCCAGCAGTACAGGAAGGGCGGCGGGGATTTCCAGCACGATCAATGTCTGCCAGCGGGTTGCGCGATGCACGCGCAGCAGGTCCTGCAGTGAGGCGGGCACATTGCGCATGCCAACCACCGTGTTCACGAAAGTGGGAAAGAACACAATGAGCGCGCTGGTGATGGCCTTGCTCGTCAATCCGCTGCCGAACCAGATCACCAGCAGCGGGGCCCAGGCGACTATGGGCGTTGACTGCAATCCAACGACAAAGGGCGCCAGCGCGTCCTCCAGCAAGGGACTGCGGGCAACCAGATAGCCCAGCGTCATGCCGGCAAGGGCGCCGCCGGCGAGTCCGGCCAGGACGGCCTTAAGGGTTACGAGGCTGTGATGCAGCAGACTGCCATCCAGTGAAACAGACACAAACATTTCCAGGACGGCGACGGGTGGAGGAATGATGAAAGCGGGATAGACCTGCAGTGTGGCAATGACCTGCCACAGCAGCAATGCGGCCGAAATCACGGCAAGGGGAATCAATCGCCTTGACAACGGTCTGTTCGCCGGATTGTCTGATTGCAGGCTGGTCATCGCTGGCCCCGGCTTGCGCTCAATCGTCATTCCGAATGAGCAGGTCGTTTCCGGGGCAGGCCAGGCCAAAAAGACGCCGCAACAACGCCGGGTTGCGCGAAGCGAACAGCGCAACCGATCGGCGCGGCGCAAGGTTCTCCAGCGACCTTCTCCCATCCAGACTTTAACTGTCGGCTCTGGCCTTGCACCAGATCCACCGGCATGACCGCAGTCATGACGCATCAGCCCGTTTGGGCCGATGACACGGGTCGCGGGCTTGGCAGATGATTGCCTTACCGCCGGTAGGGAATTTCACCCTGCCCCGAAGGTTGCCTGTTGTACATTGACTATAGCATATTTCGGCGTGGCGAAAACTGGATTTCAGGGGCGGTTGCCGGCGGGCACCGTGAAGTAGAAGCGGCCACCCTTGCGGATTGCGTTGCTCTCCGCGTGTATGGAGCCGCCATGCGCTTCAATGATATGACGGCAAATGGCAAGTCCCAAACCTGTGCCTTCATTGCCACTGCGAGACGCGTCTACCTGATAAAAGCGCTCGAAAATGCGGCCTGTGAATTCCTTTTGCACGCCTTCGCCCCGGTCAATCACGCCAAACAGGACTTCATCGCTCTCGCGCGTGGCAACGACGCGGATTTTCTCCCCCTGCGGCGACCACTTGAGCGCATTGTGAAGCAGGTTGACCAGTACGCGGGTCAGTTTGTCCGGGTCGCAAAGGACATAAATATCACGGGGCACCCTTTGTGAAATGCGGACGCCCCGGTCTTCGCAGAAATCTGCCATTCGTTCGACGGCTTCAGCGACAACGTTCCTTGCCGGCACGTCCACCATTTTCATCAGGGCCTGCCCGGATTCGATCATGGACAGGTCCAGCAACTCCTCGGACATCCACTGCAGCGCGTCGGCTTCACGCGCGATGGCATGCAGCGAACGAATACTGTTCTTGCGACGTGGCTTTTCCGTATCAAGGAAAAGTCCGTCGATGATGAGACGGATGTTGGCAATGGGCGTGCGTAATTCGTGAGAAATGTTTGCCACCATATCGCGCCGCGCGCGATTCAGGCGGACCAGCTGGGTCACGTCTTCCAACGCAACGCAGACAATGGCAGACGGCCCGGAACCATCGACCACATGGATGCGTACGTGCCACCAGCGACCGTTCAACTGCAGTTGTTCCTCAAGGTCCTGTTCCTCATTGCGCAAGGCATCGCTGACCATGGTGTCCAGTTCGCCGCATCCCGTCAGTTCAACCAGGAGTCCCTGAAAACCGCGGTCGACGATAAAGGTCTCGCACGCCCTGCGGTTCAGGGCCAGCACGCGCTTGTGCTTGTTCAGCACAAACAGGACATTGCAGGAACTGTCCGCCATGGCGCGCAGGACGTCGGCGTTCGTTGGATCCGCAGCACGGGCAGCGGAGAAGTCAACAGTTATGTCTTCCATTATTCCCTCGTATTTCCTCTTTTCGCCGGAAGCGACAGCCACAGGAGGGCCGAAGCGAGGGCAATCATTCCCAGGAGACCGCGACTGCCTGGCCGCTCTCCCAGCAGCAGAACGCCCAGGGCGGTGGCAACCAGCGGTTCCGCCAGGCTAAGCGTAACGGCCACGGAGGGGGTCATACCCTGTAACCCCCGTGCAAACAACACATACGCCAGGGCAGTAGCAACGAGGCCCAGGTGCAGAATAACCAGAATTCCGGAAGGCTGCAGGACCCACTCGAGGTCCTCGATTGCCAGCAATGGCAACAGCAAAAGAGCGCCGGGCAGAAAGATCAAGGTCATCACGGCGTTGGGAGGCATGCGAGACAACAATTGTTTACCGGTCAGGGCATAACCGGCGTAGGACAAACCGGCGCCAAGGGAAAGCAAAACACCGACCGGTTCCAATGTCGCGGGCGCGCCGGAAACTGGCAACAGCAGCAAGCCGCAGCCAGTCAAGGCCAGCATCGTGGCAACCAGCCAGCGCCCTCCCGGCAGGCGGCCGGATAGTCCCCACTCGAGCAGGCCCGCCAACACGGGTGCGCTCCCGATGGCGACCAGTGTGCCCAGTGCCACGCCATTGCGTGAGATGCCGTAGAAGAAGCAAAGCTGGTAAGCCGCGATCATCACACTTGATGCGGCCAGGGTACGCAGCGGCAGGGGCCGGGCTCGCTGCAGGTCGCCCGTACGCCAAGCCAGAACCGCGAGGGCCAGTCCGCCCGGCAACAGGCGCATGGCTCCGATACTGGCGGCGTCAGCTCCAGCAGGTGCCAGGGACATGGCCGTACCGGTTGTGCCCCAGAGGGTTGCCGCCAGCAGCACCTGCACTGCTGCGGCTCGAGTCATCAACCCTCGAAACGATATCCGACGCCGCGCACGGTCACTATTCGCCTGGGCTGTGAAGGGTCCTTCTCAATTTTTTCCCGCAGCCACCTGACGTGTACGTCGACTGTGCGCTTCTCTACAAAATTGTCTTCTCCCCACACCCTGGTCAGCAACAGATCGCGGGTGAGCACGGCGCCACTGTTGCGCATCAATTCAGCCAGCAACATGAATTCGCGGTTACTGAGATGCACTTCGGCGTCGCCGCTAAACAATTTGTGGCCCTTGAGATCCAGGGTCAGGTCATCGGCTACCAGTTTGTCCCGAGGGGTTTGTTGCCCTGGCGAGCGGCGCAAAACGGCCCGCACTCTGGCCAGAAACTCTCCCAAACCAAAGGGCTTGACGATGTAATCATCGGCGCCGCTTTCCAGCCCAACGATGCGGTCCACTTCAGTGCCCCGTGCGGTCAGCATAATGATGGGCAGGCTGGCAAGTGAAATGTCCTTGCGCAAAATGCGGCAAACACTTAGGCCATCAAGCTTCGGTAACATAATGTCAAGCACCACAAGGTCCGGCGGCGTGTCGCGAATGTGTGCCAGGGCTTCTTCTCCATCCGAGGCAGTGAAGACCTGGTATCCATCGTCGCGCAATCGCGTCTCCAGGTTTCTGAGCAGGACTTCCTCGTCTTCCACAATCAGAACACCCGGCATTTTTTCGCCTTTCACCTAACAGCGTTGCCCTTCCCGTTCTCAGGATGAGTCCGGGATGGCCCGCACTCCTCCCAGCGACGTGGCCGCGCGAACAGCCCGTCGGATTGCAATTGCAACTGCTTCTGCGGCAAATGCGCCGACCACGCTGGCCTCGGCCTCCAGTTTCCCCGTGGCCAGGGCAAACATGGTGTCTCCGTCATAGGCCGTATGCGCCGGCCTGACGACTCGCGCCACCCCGTTGCTGGCCATTTGGGCGACGCGGGTCACACCGCTCTTTGACAACCTGGCGTTGGTCGCCACCACGCCGATGACCGTATTTTGCCGCGCCTGCCGCTCTGACAGATGCTGGCCCCACGCTTCCAGGACAGGCACAAATTCTTCGGGATCCTGCGCAGAACGCAAGCCTGCCAGGATTTTGCCCTCTTCGTCCAGTATTTCGCCCAGGGTGTTAACGGCCATCAGGGCCGCGACTTGCAGCCCGCCTCCTGCAGACAATCGGGCGGATCCCGTCCCACCTTTGCTGGCTCTGCCGTTGCCCGCCAGTGAGCAAACGCGTGCGCCGGTGCCGGCCCCTACGCTACCCACCTCAACCGGGTCCGAACTGGCCTGGTTGCAGGCGAGATAACCCGCCTCCTCATCGGGACGGACGCCGCGAAGGCCCAGCCCCAGGTCGTAGAGGATGGCCGCCGGGACGATTGGCACAATGGAGCCATCTCCGGTTTGGTAGCCCGTTCCCCGTTCTTCCAGCCAGCGCATGACGCCGCTTGCTGCGGACAGACCGTACGCGCTGCCCCCGGCCAGCAGAATCGCATTCACATTGTCAACATGCCTGGTCGGCCGCAACAGGTCCGTTTCACGTGTCCCCGGGCCACCGCCACGCTGATCTACGCCGCCGACTGTCCCCGGGGGACACAGCACGACGGTACAGCCGGTGCATCCTTCCCTGTCCGTGACATGACCAACCCGAATGCCGGATATGGCGGTCAGGGTGTCATTCACGACTGATGGTCACAGATTGACTATGCGCATGAAACATCATGGGGGATATCGATCGCGTATTGGACAGGATGTCCCTGGCCGTCAAGCGCATTGATACCTCTCAAATAGGAATTGGTCTCATCCGAGAAATAGTAGAGGCCGACGCGCAGGGTTTCAATTGGCAGAGTTCGCAATTCCCGGCCGAAATTAATTGTCGTCACGATCCGGTCTCCCTCACGCCAGTGCTCCGGGTTATAGGCACGAAAATCTTGCTGCGCCAGTGTTTCAAAGTCACCATCCAGCAAATGCACAAAGAAGTGCACCGGTTTGCTTTTCTCGTCGGCAGGGCCAGGAGCCCAGTGTAGTGTCCAGTCCCCTTTACATGTCAAGGCGTCGTAACCGATCAGACGCACACCGTTCTCGTAGGCAGGTTGATCGCGAAGCAGCGTCCGTGGTGCGGGGCTCGCGTTTCCCTGTTGCAGGTAGAGGTGGAATGGACCAGCGGTCCGAACAAGCTGTAACTCCCTCAGCAATTCGGCCGGGAATTCCGATTCCCTTTCGTTCCAGAGAATCAGGGCTGCCTCCTGCGGATAGAGGCGGTGAGCCTGCTTGCTGTCCAAAACACGCACAGGGTATCCGCGCAAGTGAAACTCGAAAGGCCAACGCAAATAGGTGGCACTTTCTCCCTTGTCTACATGGAACACCAGGATCAATTCAGAAGCGTCAGCGGCATCCAGAATCCTGCGAATGTGTTGGGCCATTTCCAGTTGCCATGGCAAGGGAACAGTGAAATCTCCCGTCGAAAAGGCATGGCTTGAAAGATCTCCCTTACGGATGTCCTCGTTTATCTGTTGGTCTATGACCCAAACTGCATTGAGATTGAGGATGCATAGCATCAACAGTGCAGCGGTTATTGCAATGCCAAAACGGGAAAATGTGCTGGCCAAATGCCTGATCAGCAGTGCCAACGCTATACAGGGAGCCGGCAAGACTGGCAAGTAATAGGCCAGCGTGTAATGCGCCCTTGCAAACAAGGTGAATCCCAAAGACGTCGCGCACCAGAGTACGAGCAACACGTGAAACGGTCGCTGTTGCTGGTCCACCTGCCTGTAACGCCAAATAAGAAACAGTGGCGAGACGAAATACAACGCCAGCCAAATCGGCGCCGTGAATTGCAACCAGGACAGGCGGGATAACAGGAGGCCCCCGCCCCCACTGAGGACATTTGCTGCCAGATCACGAGCCGTCAGAAACTGAAAGATCTGTTCAAGGTTTATCTGGAGACCGCCCCTGCCTGCCGAAGTAGAGAGATTGAGTTCCAGCTCCGCTACACCGGTGAATTGCGCGTAAATCCAGGGCAGGGCGGGCAAGACAGCCAACAGGCTCCCCACAAGTGAATGACGCCAACCCTGGGGTAATCGGTACAGCCACATCAAGATGAACAGCACGACCAGCAAGAGAATGCCGCTGACATGCAATTGCAGCGCCAGCCATGCCGCGGCCCAGGCCAGCTTCAACCAGCCCGGCCTTCTTTCCGCGAAAGCCAACCCGCATCCAATGGCCCATAGCATTACGAATGGTGGCAGGAGGGTATTGGGCCAGATCCGAAACGAAAGGAAGATCGCCCAGGGCATGCTGGCGTAGACCAGGGTGGCCAGGGTGGCCACGTACAGTCCCTGGTAACGTCGGACAAACCACCAACACAACCCGACCGCCAGCAAGTTCAGCAGCAGGTAATGGATGAGCAGGGCAAAAACGCTGTTCGAAAACAACCAGGGTATGAATGTCAGGTAGGTCGTAAGCGGGAATTGACTGAAATTTGCGCTCGATGGATACATGTGCGTGGGGAAATTCTGGAACCGGGCCAGTTGCAGGCCGGCCTCCGCAATCCAGGCTTGCTCCGGTCCAAAGAACGCTGTATCGAGTTGGATGACCCGGAAGCAAAGCGAGGCCAGCAATATCCCGAAAGGGATCAGCCACTCGCGTTTGAAAGGGCCACTGGTTTCATTCAAGGCCCCGGCCAACATTTTGCCCGCAGGAATCCCGCCCATTCGCAGACTCAGGCCTGTGCCCGGTCGGTCAGTGTCATGGCCAGCAGAATTACTCAAAAAAGAGCGTCAGGTATGTTGGTCGGGGTCTTGTTCATTGTTGTTGTCGTCAATGATTATGTTCGAGCTATCCCGGGGCAGGGGTGCTGGTTCTCCAGGATTCAGGATTGCCAGTGCGAATTCGTAGTCGGATGGATGCACCAGCACTCGGACTTCACCCAATTGTCCGATGTGGATCCCCATGGCGCTTGCGCCCGCCTGACGATGCAACAACGCCTGGATACCCTCGGCCCGCAGTTTTCCTGCGACGATTTGTGCCTCCTCCGGTGCATTTGTCGCCCAGGCCACCATCCATTCCGTTCGCCCCTGCTCTTGTCCCTGCACGTTTTCGTTCCTGCCCCTGCGCCTCAATTAAGGAACACAAAAGCGCGCCGCGCTGTGGCGACGCGCCTGTCAGGGGTTGGCAGCGGCGTACTCTCCCACACCGTCGCCAGTGCAGTACCATCCGCGCTCACAGGCTTAACTGCCGGGTTCGATATGGTCCCGGGTGGACCCCCGTGGCTCCAGCCACCAACCCCTCTCTGCGGGCGACATGATATGTCGCCCCTACAACCGCTTCCCTCTTCGTTTGTTCCTTCGTGCATGGCCGCCAAAGCACCCGTCTCTCCGTACCCCATCCCAGGCTCTCGACCCTTAGTACCGGTCCGCTCCATCCATTGCTGCACTTCCACGTCCGGCCTATCCAGCTGGTCGTCTCCCAGCGGTCTCCCTCCCTTTCAGGATCGGGAGTCTCATCCCGGGGCCGGCTTCGCGCTTAGATGCTTTCAGCGCTTATCCAATCCGCAGCTCGCTACCCGGCCATGCCGCTGGCGCGACAACCGGTACACAAGCGCTGCGTCCGTTCCGGTCCTCTCGTACTGGGAACAGCTCCCCTCAAACTCCCCACGCCCGCAGCGGATAGAGACCGACCTGTCTCACGACGGTCTGAACCCAGCTCGCGTACCGCTTTAATGGGCGAACAGCCCAACCCTTGGGACCGGATCCAGCCCCAGGATGCGATGAGCCGACATCGAGGTGCCGAGCCTTGTCGTCGATGTGAACTCTTGGACAAGACCAGCCTGTTATCCCCGGGGTAGCTTTTATCCGTTATGCCACGGCCCTTCCACCCGGTACCGTGGGATCACTAGGCCCGACTTTCGTCCCTGCCCGACCTGTTCGTCTCGCAGTCAGGCCGGCTTCTGCCCTTGCACTCTCCGGCTGGTTTCCATTCAGCCTGAGCCGACCTTTGGGCGCCTCCGTTACTCTTTCGGAGGCGACCGCCCCAGTCAAACTGCCCACCTGCCACTGTCCCGACCGTCGCTCCCGACGGCCCGGTTAGGACCAAATCACATCCAGGCCGGTATTTCAACGTCGACTCCACGAAACCTGGCGGCCTCGCTTCCCAGTCTCCCGGCTATCCTGCACAACATGCGCCCTGACGCCATGACAGGCTGCAGTAAAGCTCCACGGGGTCTTTTTGTCCTGCTGCGGGTAACGCGCATCTTTACACGTACTTCAATTTCGCCGGGTCCCCCGTTGAGACAGCGCTCCGCTCGTTACACCTTTCGTGCGGGTCGGAACTTACCCGACAAGGAACTTCGCTACCTTAGGACCGTTATAGTTACGGCCGCCGTTCACCGGGGCTTCATTTCAGAGCTTCCAGTACACTCTCGCATACCTTCACCCCTCCACTTAACCTTCCGGCACCGGGCAGGTGTCAGCCCCTATACGTCAGCTTGCGCTTTCGCAGAGACCTGTGTTTTTGCTAAACAGTCGGCAGAGCCTCTTCACTGCAACCACCCCTCCCAGGGTGGCGTCCCTTCTCCCGAAGTTACGGGACCTTTTTGCCTAGTTCCTTAACGAGGGTTCTCCCGTTCGCCTGCGTATCCTCAACTCGCCTACCTGTGTCGGTTTGTGGTACGGGCGGATGACTTCATCGCTCACGCGCCTTTTCTCGCCCCGGAGTCCCGCCTGCTTCCTCCCCCAAGGGGGACGACATCACGGGTGTGACCCGCTTGTCACCGCAATCCACTCAGCGGCCAGACTTTCCCCAGGTTTGCGCACTCGCTCCATCATCCGGTACCGGAATATTAACCGGTTGTCCATCGCCTGCGCCTTTCGGCCTCGGCTTAGGCCCGACTAACCCGACGCGGACTGACCTTCCGTCGGAAACCTCGAGCTTTCGGCGAACATGGTTCTCACATGTTTCTCGCTACTCATGCCAGCATTCGCACTTCCACGCGCTCCAGTATCCCTCACGGTTTACCTTCGCCGCACGTGGAACGCTCCCCTACCAGCTGCTTTACCCCCAGGGGAGTTCCGCAACTCCCGGGCTTCGGTCGGTGACTTAAGCCCCGTTCCATTTTCCGCGCCACCGCGTTCGACCAGTGAGCTGTTACGCACTCTTTCAAGGATGGCTGCTTCTGGGCCAACCTCCTGGCTGTCTCGACACGACGACCTCGTTTCCCACTTAGTCACCCCTTAAGGACCTCAGCCGCGGGTCCGGGCTCTTTCCCTCTCGACCATGAAACTCATCTCCCATGGTCCAACTGCCACAGTTCCACTGACGGTATTCGTGGTTTGCCAGGGTTCGGTAAGCCTTGCGCCCCCTCCCCCATACAGTGCCCTACCCCCGCCAGTTATCCCGTGACGCCAGCCCCAAAGCTGTTTCGGGGAGAACAAGCTATCTCCAGGTTCGTTTGGCATTTCACCCCTACACACAGATCCTCCCCGACTTTTGCAACAGTCGTGGGTTCGGCCCTCCCTCGCGTGTTACCGCGCCTTCGGCCTGTCCATGCGTAGCTCACCTGGTTTCGTGTCCAATCCCTGCCACTCATGCGCCCTCTTCAGACTCGCTTTCGCTACGCCTCCGGGTGTCACCCCCTTAGGCTCGCCACAGAAATTGACTCGCTGGCTCATTCTCCAAAAGGCACGCCATCACAGCAGAACTCAAGCCCCGCCGCTCTGACCGTTTGCAGGCATCCGGTTTCAGATTCTCTTTCACTCCCCTCGCCGGGGTTCTTTTCACCTTTCCCTCACGGTACTGTCCGCTATCGGTCGTCAGATGTATTTAGCCTTGGAACGTGGTCGTCCCCGCTTCATGCAGGATTTCTCGTGTCCCGCACTACTCAGGATACCGGCCGGTCCGCTCGCCTTCCGCCTACGGGACTCTCACCCCCTCCGGCGGGCCTTCCCAGACCCTTCGGCTTCAGCTTGCGAACTTTCCGCCAGTCCTGCAACCCCGTCATCCTAAAACAACGGTTTGGGCTTCTCCGCTTTCGCTCGCCACTACTCGCGGAATCCTTTCCTCTCCTCGGGCTACTCAGATGTTTCACTTCGCCCGGTTCCCCCCCTGTCCCACCCGGGACAAGGTGACACCCCGCTACGGGTGCCGGGTTTCCCCATTCGGATACCCCCGGCTCTTGCGGCTGCACACGCCTCACCAGGGTTTTTCGCAGTGTACCGCGTCCTTCTTCGGCATCTGACACCAAGGCATCCACCGAATGCCCTTCCGTGCCTGTTCATGTGATACGGAGAAATTGATGCTCTCGCGTTTACTCGCCATGCACTTGTCAACCTGCGCCCTCAACAACGCGCCCCAAGGCGCCCCGCGGGTCAACCATTATCCACCCCACCTCCATTCCCTGTCAACCCCCGCCTTCTCACAACCTGAAGGCGCCTCATAGGCGCTTTTTCTCTCCCGCATTCTGCATTCCAGGTGAGATTCAACCCATAGTTTCGTTCACCAGGGCCAGACCAGCCTCCAGATTTCTGTGCCAGTTCTGCCTGGGGTGACGAATGGTATTGGTGCAAATCCGAAACAGACAGACAGCCTCGCGAAATGCAAGGCTTCGCTCGTTCCAGCGGAAGCGCGCAAGTGCGGCGTCTCGAAGCAAACTGTAATAGTCACGGCAATTCTCAGCCTGTCGTTCCCGTGCAAAACAGGCTGACCAACGAAGGTGAGCAAGGAAGTTGCCGACATCAAGCATGGGATCGCCGGGAGCAATGTCCTCAAAATCGACGAGCGCTATTCGACCATCCTCGAATACAAGCATCTGGTCATCGTAAAAGTCGTTGTGCGCAACGCAGGAAGGACTCCAGAACTGCACGAAGGCATCCAGTGAATTCGAAATCTCGCCCAGGCTGCGCGAAGCGTCTTCAAAGTCGCGCAAGTTGTGCCTGAAGCTCCGTAAGGCTCTCCGGTATGCTCTCCCGAGGTCAAATGGGCGGGCTCCACAATTGTCGAGAGATACTCGCCACAGCATTTCGAGGCCATTCAGCAAGCGATCAGGATCAGGCGTTCTGCCCTTTCTGACAAGCTCGCGCAGATTTCGGCCGTTTACTTCTGTAAACCACAAGACTCCACCGTCTGCCCAGAATCCTGCGAGCCCGGGGACAACGAAGCCAGACTGTGCCGAAATCCTGTAAGCCGCGAGAAATTGCTCCAAATCAGCCGGTCGTACCACGCGGGCATAGAGCCTCGCCTTGCCAATCTTGTGCCGCAGAACCGCGCGATATTCTGGCCTGTACCGGATCAACTGAACGCCCGCGCGATAGACAGGCACCGTCAGTACGTGGTCATTCACGAGGCGGAGGGCTGAATCTGGTTGCGCGGCGTCGAAGAGCCCGGGAAGCCTCCGATCGTCAGGATAGCGAAAAACCTGGGGAGGCAGGTCACGTGCAATCGTGGCTACAAAATATTCTGGACGCTGATACTGGTCCCGCGGCCACTCCACCTCGTAACTCACGGTAGCGCTGTTGCCGATACTGTGATTGAAGTGGTGAATTCGAATTCTATATGGATCCGGTTGCTGCTCACCCATACTGCCATTTATTGCTTGCCATACCCAATCCGGGTCAAGGAGATTGGGCAGCTGCGGCAGAGAAGGATCGCCAGGGAACTCAACCTGCTCGAAATACGGACTTGCTTCAGGCGCCAGCAGCGACAAAGTCACTAGTCGCTGTCGTCGCTGTCGTCGCTGTCGTCACTATCGTCCGACTGTGACGGCGTGTCAGGAGTTGGCGGCGGTGTGTCAGGGCTTGGCTGTGGCGTGTAAGGGCTTGGCGTTGGCGTGTCGATGTTGTCGGTGTAAGGCTGATGCGAGGTCGCGATGCCGTCATTGTCGGTGTAAGGCTGCTGCGTGGTCGCGATGCCGTCATTGTCAGTGTAGGGCTGCGTGGTCGCGATGCCGTCATTGTCGGTGTAGGGCTGCGTGGTCGCGATGCCGTCATTGTCGGTGTAGGGCTGCCCTTCGGTATTGACGCCATCGTTATCCGTTGGCGGCGGCGTGTCGTAGCCATCGCTGTCGGTGCCATCGTTGTCAGTGAAAGGCGGCGGCGTATCGACTCGACCATCCCTGAGATAATAGAGTTCCTTGCCAGGATAAACCAACGAGGGATTGGCGACCTGCACCTTTAGTGACTCAAGTGGAACGCCCAGGTATGCAGCAATTTGCGACAATGTGTCGCCTGGTCTGACGGTCCAGGTATAGGTCTGAACGCCTTCCGTGGCCCGACTGTCTGTCGGTACTGGCGTGTCGTAGCCGTCACTGTCCGTGCCATCGTAATCCGTAGTCGGCGGCGGCGTGTCGATGCCATCGTTGTCCGTTGTTGGCAAGGGTGTGTCGTAGCCATCGCTGTCCGTGCCATCGTTGTCCGTGGGTGGCGGTGTATGATAGCCGTCGCTGTCGGTGCCATCATTGTCCGTTGGCGGCAGGGGCGTATCAAATCCATCATTGTCCGTTGTGGGCAGCGGTGTGTGGTAGCCATCGCTGTCGGTACCGTCATTGTCGGTCGGCGGCAGATCGTCCCCGTCGTCATCGTCGTCATCACCGTTCTGCGGCACAGTATTGCGCGGCACCAATGCCGGATTGTCCGCGTTTTCTGTATCGCTGTAGGCAGAGACGAAATCTGTTCTGTAAAGAACGACGGAAAAGATCAACGAAAGCGAAACCAGGTTGAAAAGAAGGGCGATTGCAAACGGATAGCCAACATTTCTCATTTGGCAACGCTCCAACTCGCTGGCAGAGAACCAGACTTGAAAATGCGGAGTCTTTTTGTTGTCTGCTTGCAGGTTAGCCTAACGTAGCTCTCAATTAAAGTAAAGTCAATATAAATAGTTAACTGTCCGTTGATTTGTTATTGGTTTGAACGATTGCAGATGTTGACCTGCTCACGAGCCTGATCCTGCAAGCTGAATCAAAAGGAGCGCATCGCGGCGCCCTCTGTTTGCACCCTGTCAAGCCCCGCGTTCAGGCTTCACCCATTTGCCCGGTCGCGCTCTTCTTCTCTCCCGTCTTCTGTATTCCAGGTGAGATTCAACCCATAGTTTCGTTCACCAGGGCCAGACCAGCCTCCAGATTTCTGTGCCAGTTCTGCCTGGGGTGACGGATTACATTCGTGCATATCCTGAAAAGACAAACGGCCTCGCGCAAGGCGAGATCTCGCGAATCCCAGCGAAAACGTTCCAGAGCTGCGCCCCGCAAGGCATGGTGAAACGTTTCGCAGTTGTCGGCATGGTCCCTGCTTCCAGACTGGGTCATCCAGCGCAGATGCGCCAGGAAATTACCGACATCAAGCATGGGATCGCCGGGAGCAATGTCCTCCAGATCCACCAGAGCGATCTTGCCGTCTTCCATAAGCAGCAGCTGGTCGTCGTAAAAGTCGTTGTGAGCCATACATGACGGCTTCCAGGATTTGACGAAGGGGGTAAGCGAATTCGCAATAGCCTTCAGCGCCTGTGACGCATCAGCATGGTCACGCAAGTTATGCCTGAAACTCTTCAAGGCGCGGAACCAGGCGCGGCTCAGGTCAAAGGGACGAATGCCCGGACTTTCAGGCGCAATGTTCCACAAGGACTCTAACCCGCCAAGTAGCCCCGCCGGATCCGGAAACCTGCCTTTTCGAATGCATCGGCGAAGATTCCTCCCCCGAATTTCGGTCAGCCAGACCACGCCACCATCGTGCCAGCAACCGGCCAGGCCCGGAACGACAAAGCTCGAAGCTGTCGCCACTTGATGCGTAGCCATAATTGGACGCACGTCCGCCGGTCGCATCACCCGCGCATAAAGCCGGACCCTGCCAATGCGGTGGCGCAATACTGCGCGAAACTCCGGCCGATAACGGACCAGGTTTACGCTGGCGCGGCGGGCGGGCATACCTAATACATGTGCATTCACCAGATCCAGGGTGCTGGCAGGCTGCGCCGCCATTGCCAGGCCCGGCAGTCGATCATCGTGCGGATATCTTGAGAGCTCGATCGGGCCGGCGCCACTGGTTTTCAACACAAGGTATTCGGGCGGCAGATATCGTTCTTCCGGCCATGAGACTTCATAGCTGACGAGTGCGCGCCTGCCGATGCTGTGGATGAAGTGATGAATTCGAATGTGTTCAGGTTCGCCGTAAGAGTCGGGTAAATGATCCTGAATTGTCTGGCTTATCGATTCGGCGTCAAAAAGCGCCGCCAACCGGGGCAATGCCGGGTCAGCGGGCAACTCGATTTGATCGAAAAACCGTTTCACTGCCGGCGCCAATGTCATGAAGACTTGCCGCTTTCGTCGCTGTCATCACGATGGGGCGGCGTTTGAAGCGGCAGCGTATCAAAGCGACGTTTGCCCAGCCTGCAGAGCTTCATGTCTGGATGAATCATGGAAAGTTTCTGCGCCGGCACTGACAGCATCAGAGGCGTAACACCAGGGTACGCAACCAACTGCGACACCGGGTAGCCCGTCCGAGCTGTCCAGGGGCTGGTCTGATTGTTGCCGGAGGCGTGAAAGTCCGGCGGCGGCGGGGAGACCTGGCCGTCGCTGTCCCTGCCTTCGCTGCCGGCGTTTGACACCGGCGAATCGTGATCATCGCTGCGGACTCAGGACCACTCCCCGAAGTCCGTCTGCGACGCTGGCGTAAGGAAACCATCGTAGCCGTATTCCAGGTCCGGTGGCGTGTCATAGCCATCGTTGTCCGTCGGCGGCGGCGGCGTAGGGTAACCATACTCCAGGTCTGGCGGCGTGTGATAGCCGTCGTTGTCGGTCGGCGGGGGCGGCGTAAAGAAACCAAATTCCAGATCTGGCAACGCAGGAGTGTCGTAGCCGTCGCTGTCGGTGCCATCATAATCTGTCGGCCCTGGTGCCGGTGTGTAATAGCCGTCGCTGTCGGTGCCATCCTGGTCAGTGAAAAGGGGCGGCGTGTCTATACGATTCTCACTGACATAAGTAAATACCTGACCCGGGTAAATCGACGACGGATCGTCAGTCTGCGCCGCAAGCGACTCATAGGATACACCCAGGTATTCAGCGATTTGCGACAAGGTATCTCCCGGCCTTACAATAAACTCAAATGTTTGCCCGGCGTCCTGGCCACCGTTGTCGTCTGTCGTGCCGCCGGTCGACGTTGGCGGCGTATCATCGGGTTCTTCATTGACAATCGTGATTTGGTCCCCCGGTTGTATCAGCGAGGGATTGGATTTCTGTGCCTTCAGCGTGCCAAATGGAACTCCCAACTTTTGGGCGATATTCCAGAGGTTGTCACCTGGCTGAACAGTGTAAGTCTGGCTGCCCTCCGTGTCATCATCGTCCATCTGCGGATCATCTTCATCGTCATCGTCGAGATCGTCGTTCTCGACCTGCATGTCGCGAGGGTCTGCAACGGCAAGCTCCGCCGCGCCGTCAACGCCATGAGCGTAAGTGATTTCCGCTCTGTAAACTACAAGAGCAATTGCCAGCAAAAGCGCCAGCAGGTGTAAGAGCACCGGGCTCGTGAATTCAACCAGGTTACTTCGCAAGTCAGAACTCTCCCGATACCAGTCCAATGGGTCCGCAGTCTGTTGCAGGGAAGGCAGAGCGCGACATAATATCACATTCGCGGGTATCGAGACGAAATGAATGGGTCAGCGGCGTCATTATCCCACTTGCCGCCTGCTTGCTACCATTTGGTTTGGATTAAATGACGGTCAATCAAAAAGAGCGCCTGGCGGCGCCCTCTGCGTCCCTGTGGAGATGAGGGGACTCGAACCCCTGCCCTGTGCCTTGCAAAGGCACCGCTCTCCCGCCTGAGCTACATCCCCTGTGGGCCCGGGAAGACTCGAACTTCCGACCTCACGCTTATCAGGCGTGCGCTCTAACCAGCCTGAGCTACGGGCCCTCGCAGCCCGACAACACGACAGCGGGAAAAACCTCCACCAGTTCCACCAGCTTCTTCCCAGAAAGGAGGTGATCCAGCCGCAGCTTCCGCTACAGCTACCTTGTTACGACTTCGTCCCGGTCACCAGCCCCGCCCCCGGCGGTAGCTCCCCCCGTAAGGGTTGGCCTCCCGACTTCAGGCATGACCAGCTTCCATGACGTGACGGGCGGTGTGTACAAGGCCCGGGAACGTATTCACCGCCGTGTGCTGACCGGCGGTTACTAGCAACTCCATCTTCATGCAGGCGAGTTGCAGCCTGCAATCCGAACTACGAAAAGCTTTGCAGGATTGGCTCCAGGTCGCCCCTTCGCTACCCGTTGTACTCCCCATTGTAGCGTGTGTGTAGCCCCGAATATACAGACCATGCTGACTTGACGTCATCCCCACCTTCCTCCCGTTTGTCACGGGCAGTCGCGCCAGACACTTGTAACTGGCACCAGGGGTTGCGCTCGTTTTCGGACTTAACCGAACACCTCACGGCACGAGCTGACGACAGCCATGCAGCACCTGTCATGGCTCCCGAAGGTCGGTCGCCTTTCGGCTTCCTACCACCATGATGTCAAACCCGGGTAAGGTTCTTCGCGTAGCCTCGAATTAAACCACACGCTCCGCTGCTTGTGCGGGCCCCCGTCAATTCCTTTGAGTTTTAGCCTTGCGACCGTACTCCCCAGGCGGTGCACTTACCGCGTTCACTAAGACACCCACCGCGCCGTAGCGCGACAAACATCGAGTGCACATCGTTTACAGCATGGACTACCGGGGTTTCTAATCCCGTTCGCTCCCCATGCTTTCGCGCCTCAGCGTCAGCCGTGAGCCAGGGTGCCGCCTTCGCCTCCGGTGTTCCTCCGCATCTCTACGCATTTCACCACTACACGCGGAATTCCACACCCCTCTCTCACGCTCCAGTCTCACAGTCACCGACAGCCTCCCGGAGTTGAGCCCCAGGCTTTCATGTCCGTCTTGTGAAACCGCCTGCGCGCCCTTTACGCCCAGTAATTCCGGATAACGTTCGTGTCCTACGTGTTACCGCGGCTGCTGGCACGTAGTTAGCCGACACTTTTTCCTGCGCTACCGTCATTTTCGTCACGCAGAAAAGGGCTTTACGATCCGAAAACCTTCTTCACCCACGCGGCGTCGCTGCGTCAGGCTTTCGCCCATTGCGCAATATCCCTCACTGCTGCCTCCCGCAGGAGTCCGGGCCGTGTCTCAGTCCCGGTGTGGAGGACCACCCTCTCAGATCCCCTACCCGTCCTTGCCATGGTGAGCCTTTACCCCACCATCCAGCTGATGGGCCGCAGTCCCCTCCCCGGACGAAAGCCATTGGCTCCCTTTCGCCTCCCGCAGTCCCCCGCAAAAGGCTTCATCCGGTATTAGCCGCCGTTTCCAGCGGTTGTCCCCGTCCCGGGGGCAGGTTAACCACGTGTTACGCACCCGTTCGCCACTCTCAACATCACCGTAATGATGTCTCCCGTTCGACTTGCATGTGTTAGGCACGCCGCCAACGTTCATCCTGAGCCAGGATCAAACTCGCCGTTTGTATCCCTTCGCTCTCATATCCGTATTTCTCCAGGGCCCGGATATACGGCCCCTTTAGCCGGTCGCACCGGCTTCCTCAGTCTTTCCCGCTGTCCTGTTGTCAACCTGCGCATGGCCTCGTGAGCCACTTCGCTACAGGACGTTTCCTGCAGCGAGCCCACACCTTACTTCGCTTTGTGACCATCTGTCAAGGCGCAAACCTGACAGGAACGGAGCCACCATGTGGCACCGGACGCGCCACTCAACGTCGACGGAGCCACATTCCGGCAAGCGTTAACAGGAAAGCCGCAGCAAGCGTATAGACCCCCAGATTCAGAGTCAGATCATTGAATTCAATGACGGCATCGATCCAGGTCGCGTAGGCTTCTTCGACCTTCCTTTCCAGCTCAACCAGCGGCTGCATCACCTGGGCCTTGGCGGCATGGTATTCCGGTCCGTGCAGACGCAACATGGCCTGCAGGGTCTCCCCTTCAAGCAGGTAGTCGCCACCACTGGCATCGATCTGCGCCGCGATCACGTCCATGATTTCGTTTTCGATTTCTGCCAGAGCGTTGGACGCGTCCTCGGCTCGAACGAACTCGGCGAATTCGGCCTCGGTCAGACCCGCATTGCCGGCACGAGTCCGGATAGCAACGGCCTCTCCGCCTTCGCCCGTACGCTCACCGCTATCCAGCACAATGTCCCAGTAGGGAACGTCAAAGTACTTCTCTGGCCGAGGTTCAATGCCATTTCGGATGTCAAGAATTTCGTCGAAATAGCTGCGGTAAAGCGGGTCGCCGGTGATCGCGTAGAGACGCACCATAAGAGTCAGGTCATCCGAGGTCTGCCGCAAATCGTCGGCGAAGCTGCGCGCCGCCAGGCGCGCAGAGATGTTGCGACTGATCGTCGGCCGTTCACGCTGGAAATTCGCCACCGCTGTCAGGCTGAACAGAACGCCTGCAAGTGCCAGCAATACAGCAAGTACGCCGAGTGTCCTGGTCCGCCCGGTGCCTGAAAATGTGCGTCGATTCACCAAAAATTCAACCGCAACCAGCACGAGCGTAATCGCAAGCAGGATGACGCCGTTTCTCAACCCCTGGTCGTAAAAGGTGACCACCTGCGGTCTCAACTCGCCGAAGGACTGGTCGACCTTGCGGCCAAGTTCTACCAGGTGGGTCATCACCTGGGCCTTGGCGGCGAAATAGTCCGGACCGTGCAGGCGCAACATCGCCTCAAGGGCATCCCCCTCCAGGACGTAGTCACCTTCACTTGTCTCTATTTGCGCGGCAATGACTGCCATAATCTCGTTTTCGATGACAGCCAGTGCATTGGAGGCGTCCTCGGCCTTTTCAATCTCGGCAAGTTCCTCCTCAAGCAGCCCCGCCTCCCTGGCAAGAGTCCTGATGGGCACGGCGTCTCCGGCTGCACCGAAGCGCTCACCGGTATTGAGCACGATGTCCCAGTAAGGGACCGAAAAATAATCGACAGGGCGCGGGGCCTCGCCATTGCGGATGGCCAGGATCTCCTCGAAATATTCCCGATAAACCGGATCCCCGTTGACAGCATAGAGACGGACCATTCGCGTCAGATCGTCGGAAGTCTGCCTTAGGCGATCCGCAAAGGAAAGCGCAGCGCGCCGGGCCGTCCAGTTGCCCTGAACGACTTCACGCTCGGAAAGGAAATCTGCAAGGTACAAGCCACTCACGAAAATGGCGAGCAGCGTCAAAACAGATAAAGCGCGCCCTGAAATCATCTTCGACATTGCATCCCCCCCCAATTGACTCCAATCAAGTTTGCAAAAGTTGCCGCGCCACAAGGTGTAGTCAATGCATTTCTTTGCTACCTCTAACCGGAATCGGGCAGCGTCGCGACATATCTCAATTCGTTTGCTCGAAGCCAAAAGTCGAATTGCCTGACTTCGCAATGGAAATCTGCGCGACCAACCACAATACAAGGGCCGTGGACGCTGCGACGCAAATTCGCCTCCGGTTGTCAAATGGCTCTTCTTTTCCTGAAGAACAAGGCTCCCGCTTAATTTCAGAAATGTATCCGTCTTGCAGCGGACACAAAGAGAGGTCAAGGATACCATTGTTCTTCCTTTGTCGATATGCCGCAATTGGCCTGACTAAACGTGGGGTCAGACGCGCTTCGTATACTTCGCTTATGGAAACCACGTCCCCTGGGGTGCGCGCAGAAGCGGACTGTGCATGCAATGCCCCGATTTGGGTTCAGTGTGAGTAGACTTGTTCCGGGCCTTGCCCTTCGGCCTGAACGAGCCGGTCAGGAAGCAACCAGCCTGCAGGAAAAGGGCGACCGGCGAACTCCAACAGGGTTCAGGGACTGTCTATGCGGCGCAATGTCTGTGGTCAGAAAGTCTTGCTGAATTGTCCGCCTGACCGTTACCGGAAGATGCCTCTGGCTGGAATGCAAAAAGGTTGCCCCGGCGGTCTACCCTGGGCAAATACTTTCTCTTACCTGCGTCTTTGCCAGATGCTTGCAGCGAGCAACAGAAAAGCCGCAATGATGGCATGGTAACCTGTGAAAAGTGACTGGCTGATAAAACCAATCGTGCCGTTTATCCAGGTGTCATACTGCTCCTGAACCAGGCGCTCCAGCTCGACCAGCGGCTGCATGACCAGCGCCCTGGCGGCATGGTACTCCGCGCCGTGAAGGCGCAGCATGTTCTCAAGTGTTGCGCCTTCCAGCACGTATTCACCATCACCGGCGACCAGGGCAATGTCGACGACGTCCATCACTTCATTCTCGATGGTCGCAAGGGAATTGGAGGCGTCTTCGGCCTTCGCAAATTCAGCCAGTTCCTCTGGCGACAGACCTGCATCGTTGGCGAGGGCCCTGATTGCTACTGTCTGACCGCTCTCTCCTGCCGGCCTTTCACCGATGTCAAGTACAATATCCCGGTAGGGCGTTGTGAAATAATTGACAGGGCGCGGTGCCTCGCCATTGTGGATGGCCAGAATCTCGTCGAAATATTGCCTGTAGACCGGATCACCGTTAACGGCATACAGATGCACCATGCGCTTCAGATAATCGGAGGTCTGGCGCAGTCTGTCGGACAGGGAGAGCGCAGCCATGCGAGATCGCCAGAATCCCTGTACGGTCTCTCGCTCGTTCATGTAATTGGTCATGCTCAACATGCTGACGAGCACCGCCAGCAAGGCGAAAACTGAAACGACGGGTGAGTCTTTAATCCTGTTCAAAGGTTCCAGTTTTGCGTCCTTCAGGTGCGAGAGAGGACGATGCAAGGACGATGCAAAGGTTGCCAAATTGGGACGCAAGAGGCCCGGCCGCAGGGTGAGGCAGGGATGTGCCCTGCGGCCGGCCCCTGTCTGTTGTTATTCCTCCGGATTACGGCCGCGATAGAGGGAAGCTACCAACACCAGTGCTGCCAGCAACAGGGATGCCGCCAGCAGATTCATGAGGGTGTTGAATTCGTCGCGTCCCGTTTGCTCTTCCTGTTGAAGGTCCTGTTCCAGCTGACGCGCCAGATCAACCAGCGGCTGCATGATGCGGGCCTTCGCTTCGTGGTATTCAGGACCATGCAGTCGTAACATGCCCTCCAGCGCGTCACCTTCCAGCCGGTAATCGTCCACGGCGCTGGCGGACACAACATCCATGACCTCGTTCTCCAGCACGGCAAGGGCATTGGACTGTTCTTCGGCCTCGCCCAGCAGGGACAAACTCGCGGCGCCTACCCCGGCCCTTTCAAGGAGGGTCCTGATGGCGACCGAATCTCCCGCTTCACCCAGACGATTGTTGGTGGCCAGTACGAAGTCCCAGTAGGGGACCTCAAAGTACAGGCTGGGCCTCGCTGCCTCGCCATTGCGGATCGCCAGGATTTCGTCGAAGTGCTCCCGATACCTGGTTTCTCCCGTGACCGCGTAGAGACGCGCCATGCGAGTCAGGTCATCGGAAGTCTGACGCAAGCCGTCCGCCAGGAAAATCTCGCTTTGGCGTCTGGCGGCATTCAGACTGGTGGCATCATTGCTGGCAAGGCTTTGCCGACCCAGGAAGATGGATGCCAGCACCAGCAGCAGCGCAAGGGAAGGCAAAATGGATTCCCGCGGGTTTTGCCGGTCCACCGCCAGAACCAGCGCGACCGCGGCGACTACTGTCAGTACCAGCAAAATGTCGACCCGTTGTTGCAGGAAATTGTGTGCGCTGCCTTCCACGATCAGGGCGTCAAGGCCAGAGCCCGTCACCAGTTCCACCAGGGGTTGCATCACCAACGCCTTGGCGTCGTGGTACTCCTGGCCATGCAGTCGCTGCAGTGCATCCAGCGATTCGCCCGCAAATACAGGGCCTTCATCGTTGATATTGGCCGCAATCACGTCCATGACTTCATCTTCCAGCTTCGCCAGAAGGTTGGACTGTCTCTCGGACTCCTGCAGCATGGTCTGCTCACCCGCCCGCAGACCTGCCTGCTGCATCAGAGACTGGATGGACGCTGGCGCGCCAGGAGCCCCGGGCCGCTCACCTGTAGCCAGTGTGATGTCCCAATAGGGTATTTCGTAGTATTGCTCCGGTCTCGGCGCAATCCCGTTGCGAATGTCCAGGATTTCTTCAAAGTAATCTCGATAGACTGGATCACCGGTAGCCGCGTATAGACGTACCATTCGTGTCAGATCGTCAGAGGTCTGCCGCAGTCCATCTGACAGATGGTAAAGTTCGCGCCGTTCGCCTCCCTCGGCCCTGATGTCATTGAGACCTGAGTAGGTCAAAGGCACCAGGACAAGCGCGAACAGCACCAGCAACAGGCCCAGAGACTCGGTTTTGGGCAAATGAAGCCGTCTTTGTAGCAGCCCGTACAGTGAAATCAGGACTGTCACACCGAATAGCGCGGCGATGATGACCAGCCATTGCTGCAGATAGTCCTGTGCCATATTCGGAGCGCCAAATTGACCTTCTCCCTCACCGCCGGCGAGTTGCGCCAACTGGAATATCGTGAGGGCCTCTATGTCATAAAACCAGATCAGGCTGTGCATACTGCTCATGGGCAGATCCCCCCGCCATGCATGCCACTCAGGAAAAGCCTAAATGTCTTACGCGCATAAATGTCTACGCAATTGTTCCGCATGTCAACTCTGGCTTGTTCAAGACCTGTCCGCCTCGGAGCCGTCAGGCCAATTATGATGGCGCCACAGATATTCCGCAATTTATTCGGTCTTTCGTGGACTGCACGCAAGAGCAAATCAATGCCCGCGCCGGCCTATTGATCGCTACGACAGTTGAATGTTTGCGGCCTGGAAACAGGACCGGGCCGACTGTTGCAATCAGGACCAGGCGCCCGGCGCCAGTGCGCCAGTGCGCCAGTGCGCCAGTGCGCCAAATAACAAACGCGGTTCACCGGTAACGGCATACAAGCGCAACATGCGCGTCAGATCGTCGGAACACTGGCGAAGTCCATTGACCAATACATAGTATTCCTAGCGTGATCTGGTGAGCTGGATCAGGCGAAACGGACTTTCATCCAGTTGCTGGATGAGGACGGCGGCAATGATCACAAGAACCGGTATCAACGACAATGCCGCCAAAGATATGGCGCGAAACGGCGCCTCATAACCCCTGCGCAAATCGCGCCTGCAAACCGCGGCAGAAAAGTTGTCGCGGAACCACCCGAATGCCTTTCAGCTACCGCGAAAGCGCATGGCGCAGCGACGGCCCGATTGCCCGACCGGGCCTTTGCGGGCGGCTTTTGCTTGCAGGCCCGGTATGCGACACCGGCGGCTAACGGCCTTCTCGCCTCCAAAGGACCACGGCAGCCAGACTGAACAAAACGGAAAGACTCATGGCGGCGCCAAAGACAACGCTGTTCTGTTGGGAAATTGCCAATGCCTGCTGTCTTTCGCTCGCCAGCCTTTGCTGCACGGATCTGGCGAGGTTCACCAGTGGAAGCATGATATTTGCCTTGGCCCGGTGATAGTCATCGCCATGCAGACCTTGCAGGGCGATGCCTGCGGGACCGCTCAGGTCGTATTCGCCACCGCCTGCGACCGCTGCCTCAACAACTGCCATCGCACGATTCTCGAGAACGACCAGTTCGTTGGACGCATCTTCCGCCTGCGCCAGCAGGTCCAGTTCTTCGTCCGTGAAGTCCCTCTCTGCAATCAGCGTCCTGATCGGAACAGAATCACCAAACGCGCCCGGATGTCTGCCGGTCGCCAGCACGATGTCCCGGTAGGGCACTTCAAAATATCGTTCGGGCCGTGGCGATTCCCCATTGCGAATCGCCAGAATCTCGTCGAAGTATTCACGATAGACCGGGTCGCCGGTGGCAGCGAAAAGGCGAACCATGCGGGTCAGGTCATCCAAAGTTTGTCTCAGGCCATCGGACAAGGTGTAGGAGCGGTAGCGTTCACCGAAGGTGTCCGTCAGGGAATCTACATTGTCCTGGAAGCGCTGCGCGAGAAATGCAAAGACTAGCATGGCGATAACAGCGAGCAGGGAGGCCAGCGACGCACCGCTCCGAAATGACAGGCCCGTGCTGCGCGCATGCGCGACGGTAACAAGACCGATTACGACGCCGAGGGCGATTAGCCCAGGTACAAGACTGCTTGTTTCCCGGGCGGCGCCCACGACATCCAGCGCCGATTCTTCGTCCGTGGCAAACTCCGAAAGCAGGACCAGCGGCGCATGATTCGTTCCCTGGCGATGTGATAATCCGCGCCATGCAAACGTTGCATGGCTGTCAGAGCCTCCCCTTCCAGCTGATAGCTGCCATCGCCGGCCTCGATTTGCGCCGCGACGACGTCCATCACCTCGTTTTCCAGTTCGACCAGTACGTTGGACCAGTCCTCCGCTTCCGCCAGCAAGGTCACTTCAAGGCGGGAGGCATCGGAACCGGCAATTAGCTCCCTGATTGGAACGGCTTCTCCCGCCTCACCCTGATGCTCGCCGGTTGCCAGCACCAGATCCCGGTAAGGAATCTGGAAGTACTGGTCGGGACGGGCCTGCTCGCCGTTGCGGATCGCAAGAATCTGATCGAAATAGTCCTTGTAGACCGGGTCTCCCGTAATGGCGTACAAACGCACCATGCGGGTGAGATCCTCCGAACTCTGCCGGAGGCCGTCGGCCAGCACGTAGTTGACGTAATTGGAACGCGCTTCCTCGTTGCGCCGGGCAAGATTAGCGCGCTGTTCTAGTAAAGGAGTACGGCAACGACAATGGCAATCAGTGCCAGAAGCGCAGAGTAAAAGGGCGAGAATCTGATGTTCATTTGCTGTCCCCTGACTGGCAGCGTGGCCGGAGGACATTAATCCAACATGTGTCGCTGATGCATGACAACAACACAACATCAACTTATGGTTTGTGATCACGCGCGTGACGGGCAGCCCTCTTACGTCATGGCGACAATCGTTCGCAAGTCACTGCAGTGTTTCAGCTTGCGCCCCTGGTGTTTCATCTCCCGCCACAGGAAGCTGCGAATCGCCTCCGACGTCTCCCAGGATGTCCTTTACGTAGACTTCCTGCACCAGCACCATCAGGATGGCTGTAAGAGGAACCGCCAACAGAATCCCCAGAAAGCCAAAAAACACCGTGGCCACGATCTGTCCCAGCAAAACGACGATCGGCGGCACCTTGATGCGATCTGCCACCAGCAGCGGGCTGATGAGCTGGCTTTGCACCATCGATATGGCGTAGGTGATGACGATGATCAGGCCGACGTTTTGCGGCGTCTGCAACAGACCGACAACCGCCGCCAGAACCGCTGCAATCAGGGTGCCGAAGGTTGGCACGAAAGCCAGCAAACCGGCGATGACACCCAGCGCCAGCGCTTCCTCAAGCCCCAGCAGCGTCAGGCCAATCCAGGTAGACAGCCAGACAAACACCATGGCCAGCACAGTGGATTCCAGCCAGCCCCGCAACACCTGGTCCAGCCGGGCCAGGATTTCGTGTCCGCGTTCGCGATACCCTGGCGGGAAGAGACGCAACAGGCCCGATTCATGGCTGCCGGGGTCAGTTAGCAGATAAACCGACATAAAAATGACGATCAGGGTGTTTAGCAGGGCCGAGGCGACGCCACCCACCACCGGTATCACCTGAACGCCTACCTGACCAAATGCGTTGAAAATCTGATTGGCCACCTGCGTGATCAACTGGCTGTCGACCTGAAAGCTTGTGCCCAGCAGCGACACCAGGTCCAGCACAGGGTCACGTTCGGGAGGCGGAGAATAAAGGTAGCCTGCATAGGGAGCGGGGATGGCATTCAGCGATTCCCAGTATTGCTGCATCAGCATCACGCCTTCGTTCACCCGCACTGACAGCGTCGCCAGCTGCGTCGCCAGCAGTGGCAACACCGTCAGGGTCAACACGATGAAGAAGAGTGGAAAGATTAACAGGGAAATGAGCAGGGCCGGCGTGCGTTGCAATCGTGCCCGCTGCTGCAGAAAGCGCATTGGCGTCGTGACGAGCACGACCAGTATAATGGAACTCAACAGCAGCAGCAGGACGTTGCGCACCTGCCAGAACGCCACAAGCACAATCACGACCAGCGATGTGGCAAAGACGCGACTGGCTGTGCGATTGGCAAGCGATCGGTTCAGCATCCGGCTGCCGCCTTTCCCCGGCCAAGTATACCAGGTGCGTGCTGGCCTCGCGCTATACCTGGATGCGACAGAAAGGTAATCAACATGCCTGATGCCCTAACGATTGCCCGCAACAGCCATGAACTGGCCTTGCAACAATTGATGGAACTGGCTGCCATCCCCAGCGTTGGCACCGATCCCGCCCACCGCCAGGATACGCTGCGGGCGGCCCGCTGGCTGGCCGCTGAGATGCGAGCCATTGGCCTGCAGCAAGTAGACGTCCTGCCCACGGACGGCAATCCCGTGGTCTGCGGTGAATGGCTTGGCGCGGGAGACGGGGCGGCCACGGTGCTTCTCTACGCACATTATGATGTGCAGCCGGCCAGCCTTGAGGATGGCTGGGACAGCGAACCCTTTGAACCTCGGTTGCGCGACGGACGTCTTTATGGCCGGGGCGTTTCGGATGACAAGAGCCACTGTATCGTGCTGCTGCGCGCCGTCGCTGCCCTGCTCGCCAGTGAAGAGGGCTGCCCGGTCAATTTACGCTTCCTGCTTGAAGGTGAAGAAGAAAGCGGTTCTCCCAACCTGTTGCCCTTTTTGCGTGAAAATCGCGAACGCTTGCAGGCGGACACGGCCATCATCGCAGACGGTGGCTTCGAGGACCCCGACGAGCCACTCATTGTCACGGCCCTGCGCGGCATCGTGGCCCTCGAGGTCCGGGTAAACGGCCCCGGGACGGATCTGCATAGCGGCATTCATGGCGGCATCGTCCACAATCCGGCACAGGTCATTGCTGAAATTGTGGCCCAACTGCACCATCCCGACGGCCGCGTTGCTGTGTCGGGCTTCTACGACGACGTACGCCAACTCTCGCGACAGGAACGCGAACTGCTCGCTGAAGGCGACATGAGCGATGAAGACTGGCAGGCCCTCGTTGGCGCGCCAGAAGACTGGGGGGAGCCTGGTTATTCGCGAGTCGAGCGCACCGGCGCGCGCCCTACACTGGAAATCAATGGCATCTATGGTGGATACAGCGGAGACGGGTTCAAGACGGTGATTCCTGCCCGGGCGGGCGCAAAAATCAGTTGTCGCCTGGTGGCCAGGCAGCAGCCACAGCGCGTCTTTGATCTGGTTTGCGACCATATCCGTGAAATCGCGCCGCCAACAGTCACCCTGGATTTCAGGTTGCTGGGCTCCGGCGACCCGGTAGAAATCGATGTCAACAGCCCGGTGGTGCAGGCATTGCAACGGGCCTACGGGCTGCACTGGCCTGGTCCCGTCGGCTTGCGGCGAACCGGCGGTTCCGTGCCCATCATCGCCATGTTCAGTGAAGTTCTCGGTCTTCCCTCGGTGCCGTTGGGCTTTGCCACCAGCGACAGCCGCATTCATGGCCCAAATGAAAACTACCGCGTGGACATGCTCTGCAAGGGAATTGACACGACGGTGCGGTTTCTGCAGGAAATCGCGCGAGGAATCGACCCCTCCGGTTAGCGGTTTTCAACCGCCAGCAACTGGAACTGCTCCCATTCAGCCGGGTCCGTTTCCCAGTCGGCATAGATCGCCGCGCCCTGTACCCAGGCCGCGGCCGGGCCTGCTGCGGCCAGGCCGGCGCGCAGGCCGTTCAGGGCCGTGACCACGTTTTCCACTTCCGGGTCATGGCCGGGCAAGGCAGCGTCATAGGTGGGAATGCCGATCAGCAGGACCGTGCCCTGTCCCAGCGCGCTGACCGCTTCGGCGTAGGTCTGCACCTGATAGGCCATCCAGGTCTCGTAGTCCTCCGCCGCCGTCAGTCCGCTGTTGTAGCCCATGACCGCCATCTGGTCGCTGAGCAGGGCGACGTTCTGCTTGTAACTGCGAGACCACACGGTACCGGGCAAAATCAGTTCCGGCACCGGAATGTCCGCATCCAGCGGGCTCCAGTCTGGCGGCACCGCCACAGACACCGGCACCGTTTCGCCCAGACGCAGACGCACCTTGCGCAACAAGTCGACAAAGTTGCCGTCACCATCCCAAACGGGTTCGATATCCAGGAAAATCCCGTCGAAGCCCAGTTCGCGCACGACATTGCTGCTGAAATCGACCACCGCCTGCTGCAATTCGGGGTCGTCCAGGCGATAGCCATCCTCGTCCAGATGGGCCGGTAGTCTGACCCATCCCAGCAGGGCAAGGTCCGGCGATTCTTCCTTAAGCTGGCTGGCAAAGACCTTGACGCGGTTGAAGAGTTCGGCGCCGCGCCAGGTGTTGTCAGCCTGCAACCAGCTGACCCATGCATAAACCGTGCCGATTTCGTGGTCGCGCAGCCGGGATGCCAGTTCGCGAATGTCATGCGAATCGTGGATCTCGTAGGTCCATTCCGTGCCCAGCCACAGGGCATTGGGCAACAATTGCGCTTCGGCGGGTTTCAGTCCGCGCAAGAAGAGCACGACGCCAATCAGCAACACGACAGCCAGCGCCAGGCCGGCGATCAAACGAAACAGAGGGATACGCACGCGGGGCAAGGTAATGCGGACCCCGCCGGCGGGCGTCAGGTGGTCTGTGGAGAATTCCCGGCGACGCAGACGCCGCTGCTGCCGGCTCATCTGCCGCTGCCGGGCGTGACCGCGGCGAACTTCAGGTTCAGCCTGTATCAAACGATCACGTGCCACGTTGCCAACTCACACACAAGTTTCCGTTTGAGAAATCCGTTCCAGTTGACCGGCACTCTCCGGCGACAGGTCAAGGCGTCGCAAGGTGGCGGCCTGAGCCGCCCACATGGCCTCGCGCCTGCAATTGTCGTCGTGAGTGAAACCAAGCAAATGCAAGGTGCCATGGACCACCAACAGGACAAGGTCCTCCATCACCTTGTGCCCGGCCAGTTGCGCCTGACGTGATGCCCACGGCAAGGCCAGCACCAAATCACCAAGGACGGTTTCCTCCTGCCTTATGCCGTGTGGCGTTGCCGGAAAGGACAGCACGTCCGTCACACTGTCGATGCCGCGATAGCGCCGGTTAAGGTTTCGGACCTGTTCGTCACCGGTAATCACAATTGAGACCTGCCCATCAGGCGTTCCCCGGCCCCGATGCATACTCAAGGTCATTCGGACGGCTTTTATCAGCGGAGCGGTGTCGAGAACCTGACTGGTTTCGTTGCAAACAAACACGTCGCTCAAGATTTCGTCTCTTCTCCCCGTTCGCGGCCGATATCTGTTGCCTGACCGGCATCGTCGAGGTGAGGCAATTCGGGTACTTCCGCCATTGGTCCGGGCCGGGGGCGAACGCCGGCAGCGCTTGTCGACAGATTCTCCGCCCTCAGGGCGGCCACAGGCAGCGATTCGGCAATCGATGGGCTCCGCGCCTGCAAGGTTGCAGCGGGCGCCGGGACTTGCGGAGCAACCGCACCGACTTTCTGATAGTCGATGCGGGGATGATAGACCGCCTGCAACATTTCCACCAGGGTACCCTGAATGGTACGAATGTCCCTGAGCGTCAGGCCCGAATCGTCCAGTTGGCCTTCATTCATTTTGCCTTCCACGATACGCATGACTATTTCCGTCACCTGATCGCGGCTGGTCGGGCCGATGGAACGTACGGCAGATTCACAACTGTCCGCCAACATCATAATTGCTGTTTCACGGCTCCGCGGACGCGGCCCCGGATAACGGAACTTGGCGCTGTCAACCCGGCTTTCCTCACCCCCGGCGGCTTCCACGGCCTTGCGCCAAAACACATAGACTTCTGTCGTGCCGTGGTGTTCAGAAATGTAGTCCCTGAAGCGGCCGGGAAGATGGTATTCCCGGGCCAGGACCTCTCCATCGGGGATGTGACTGATGATGATATCGGCGCTGCGTTCCGGGTCGCCCAGCACATCATGTGCGTTGCCCGTGCCAAATTGCTGGTTTTCGCTGAAAAACACGGCGTTGGGGATTTTCCCGATGTCATGATACATGGCTGCAATGCGCACCTGCTCGGCATCCGCGCCGATCGCCAGGGCGGCCTGCTCGCACAGGTTCGCGACCTGCAGCGAATGTTGATAGGTGCCCGGCGCCTCGCGCAGCAGGCGGCGCAAGAGGGGCTGTCCCGGTTGGCTGAGTTCCGCCAGTTTCAGACTGGTGGGCAAATTGAACAAGAGGGTCAACAGATACATGCCCGCGACCGCGAGCGCCGCTGCCAGCAATCCATTAAACAGGCTGTATGGCAACAGCACGGTCAGGGACGCGCCCGAAACACCCAGGTTGAACACCACAGCCACCAGCATGTTGGAAAGCGCGATGAACAGGCCGGAGAGAAAGAAATTGTTGAGGCGGTCGGTGCTGCGCAGCGTCAACAGGCCCGTCAGGCCACCGGCGACGGTGAGCGTCGCCATTTCAAGCGAACCGGTCGCGACCAGACCCAGCAGGAACGACATATTAACAGTTGCGATCAATGCGATTCGTGGCGAGGCTATGGCCACATACAAGAGCGACAGGGCCGCCGTGGGAAACAGGTAGAGTTCAGCCGGCATGCTGTTCAATTGCACGAGACGGGCACCGGCCAAAACCAGCAGGAACAAGCCGGCCAACAACAGGGAGAAGCTGGCTCGCACCAGCAGACCGCGTTCGAAGCGAACGATGTAAAGTGAAGTCAGGGCCAGCACCAGCAGGCTGGCAAAAAAGGCCTTGCCAACTTCCTGCATTCGGCGCGATTCGGTCTGCAGCAGGCCCAGCACGCCCAGCGCTTCCATGTCAACCGCGGTCACCTGCTCGTTTTGACGTACGACCACCTCATTCAGGGCAAAAGTGCGCTCTACCGGCGCCACGGCATCAACAGCGGCCTTGCGGGCGGCCTCGGTCGCCTCCTCATTGGGGAAGGTATTGGGACGAATCAGGTCTTCAACGATGGCGACAATGATCTCGGATTCAGCCGGCGAAAAGCGAATGCTCACCTGGGTGGGCAACTGGGTACGCACGACATCCAGGGAAGAGGCGCGTATGGGCTCCCGCATTATTCGTTCAAGCACGTTGATGATTTCACCATCGATGCTCTCCCACGTCTCACCAGACATGTTCAGCATTCGATCGCTTTGGGCCTCACCTAGCGTCAGCGCGGTGATTTGTTGCAGGTCGCCGGCCCGTTGCGCAACCGTACCCAGATTGTCCTGCCGAACGGTTCGAATGTAATCAAGCACCTGACGCGCCAGTTGACTTTGAGCCCGACTCACGTTGGGGTCCGGCGGGTCGAAGACCGCCACGACAGCCGCAGCAGCCTCCCTGCGGTTCATATCGGTGAGCAACGCGCTCTCAAACGTAAGGCTGAACGGGGACAGGATGTTTTCCTCGGCGACCTGACCAACACGCAGATCGCTGCTGCCCGTCCAGAGGGGCAAGAGCACGTCACTGGCCACAATGGCCGTCGTCAGCAAGACGGTGAGTACAGCCGCAATGATGAATCCCGGGATGTGCGGACGAAGATCGCCAATCCCGGAGTTCTCACTCCCGTTCATTCGCTACCTCTCGCGATCGCCGCTGTGTTGCCACTTTCGCGGCGCCCATTGCTGCACTGCGTAACCGGGACTGACACCGACGGAACGAAGGTCAACTGTGCCTGGCGTTGATTTGCGCATTCAGGGACATGCCGGTCATCTTCCCGACTACAGGATCGGCGTCGCCTGGATTTCTCCATCCAGAAAGGCCCCCAACCTGGCCGCAGTGATTCGATTGGACAGCGGCAGGGGATGAATTGCCCGAACGCGCACCCATGTATCAGTATACCCGACGTTCACAAAACCCTCAGGAGTCGCCCCGGCTACCTGTTCCCACAAAACTTCCTGCGTCTGTCCTTCAATTTCGCGAGCATAGTCCCGGGCCAGAGATTGGGCCAGACGCCGCAACTCCGCGCTGCGTTCCTTCTTCGTGCTTTCCTGAATCTGCGGTCGCATCCGGGCAGCGGGGGTGCCAGGGCGCGGGCTGTAGCGAAAGACATGCAGGCCAGCAAGGGGCTGAGCAGCGACGAAGGCCCTGCTGGTTTCAAATTCTTCTTCGTCCTCGCCGGGGAAACCGACCATGACGTCCGTGGTGATGCTCATGTGGGGCACATTCCTGCGTAAATCTCGCAGCAACGCGCTGAATTCCCCTGGACTGCAGCGCCGACGCATGCGCCTCAACGTGGCGGCGCTACCGCTCTGCAAAGGCAGGTGCAGGTGCCGGCAGAGACGCGCATCCTGCCACAATTCAGGAAAGTCGGCCGTCAGGTCCCAAGGTTCCAGTGACGACAGACGCAGACGGGGCATGTCGCTTTCCGCAAGCAGGGTACGCAATAGCGCCGTCAGCCCCTGCTTCATCCCGAGGTCGCGGCCGTAACTGCCCAGTTGCACGCCACTCAGAACGACTTCCTGATAGCCCAGCGAATGCAATTGACGAACGTCGGCCAGGACCGCTGCCAGCGGGCGGCTCCGGCCCGGCCCACGTGCCAGGGTGGTTACACAGAACGTGCAGGCATGGTCGCATCCGTCCTGCACCTTGACAAATGCACGTGTGCGCGTTCCCGTCCCTGCCAAGGCCGGCGAGACCAAATCCGGCGCCGGCCCGTCCAGCAAGTCGGCGATGCCTTCCTTTTCCAGGTTGCCAACCACCTGTCGTACATTTGGCAAGGACTGCATTTCCCTGGGTGCCAACTCGGCATGGCAACCAGTCACGGCGATGCTGGCTGCCGGCGAGCGTCGCGCCAGTTCGCGCACCAGGGCACGACTGTCGGCTCCCGCTTCCCGGGTCACGCTGCAGGTGTTCACGACGATCTGCCCGGCTTGCGCCGGGTCCCCTGTCACCAGATGGCCGCGTCGCGCAAGTTGACGCCCAAGGGCATCCATTTCTGCCTGGTTAAGTCGGCAGCCGAGGGATCGCAAATGGACGTTCATGCCGACGCATCCCGGACAGCCGGCATGCGCACCAGCAAATTATCGAAGGCAACCAGGACGCCAGCCTCCTGCAGGGACTGCGCTGCGAGTGCGATCCGACCGGTCAGAAGTTTGTCATCCCGTACAATGCGGCGCATCTGACCGCCCAGACACTCCCCTGCAACCCACGTGCTGCTGCCGGAAGCGCTGTCAGCAATGCAAAACTCCAGCTGTTGGTCATTGATAAAAAACTCCAGCTCACGGCCCCTTGCACGTACCGTTAGTCGGTTGGCGACATCCAGGCCCTGACGAATGAACGGGGAAGGGATCCAGGCGCTCAACACCTGCTGCCTGCCAGAAAGGTTGCGTACCAGCCGATAGTAACCGTCGCTGCTGGCAAGGAACAGGTAGTAGTTGATGACCGCCGACCCGGCCGGGGATTTCAAACCGCTTGCTTCAAGAACGGGAAACGAACGTGGCTGCTGCAGGCGAAAAAGCATGCCGAAACCGTTGTCAAGCGGACCGGCCAGCGCGCGCGCCTCGACCTCCAGTTCGAAATCACCCAGATGTGGCCCGGCCGCCGCATACACCAACAGATTCGCTTCACCCGGTTCAAGCAGAAGCTCACCGTCTTGCAGACTGGCAGACCTGCGACCCGAATACAGGTCCAGACTGGCGTCGGGAGAAGCAAAATTTGCTGCATAAAGCAACCCGTCAGCATTGCCGGCGGCAACAAAGCGCAGATCGGCCGCCATACGCGACGCCCCGCCCAGAACAGCCAGCGCTGCCAGCAAGACCAGGTTCACCAGTGATCGGCGCAAGAATTTGCCCTGCAAATCAATGAACATCCAGTCTGGCACGTGGTTTGTGCCCGCGCAAAGAAAGTAGCCTGCGAATCACTGGACAACCAGTGCCTCGCCCCTATAATCGGAATTAAGAACCAGGGGAGCAAACAGTGCCCGAATTGATGAACCCGGACGGCATTCCCGTCGTGGACGCAAACGGTGAAAGCAACTGGAAACCGGACCCGGCGCATCCACGGCGACGGCCACCCTGGATCAAGGTGCGGGCGCCCTCAGGCGACACCTACGAACATGTCCGCGGCCTGATGCGGTCAAAAACCCTGCACACGGTCTGCGAGGAAGCGCAGTGCCCCAACATAGGCGAATGCTGGGGCAAGGGCACGGCCACTTTCCTCATGATGGGGGATACCTGCACCCGCTCCTGCGGCTTCTGTGACATCAGGACCGGCCGGCCGGCCCCGCTGGACTGGGCCGAACCCAATCGAGTGGCGGAAGCCGTGCGCGCCATGGGTCTCGAGCACGTGGTCATCACCAGCGTCAATCGTGACGAACGGCCGGATGGCGGCGCGCCAATCTTTGCCATGGTCATCCGTCGCATTCGCCAGTTGCAACCCGGCTGCAGTATTGAAGTGCTGATCCCCGACTTCAAGGGCGACGAGGCTGCCCTGCAAACCGTGCTGGACGCGCAACCCGAAATTCTCAACCACAATGTGGAAACGGTCCCGCGCCTTTTTCGCATCGTGCAACCGCAGGACCGCTATGTGTGGGCCATGACCACCCTGCGAAACGCCCGTCTGCTGGACCCCGAAGTATTGACCAAGAGCGGCATCATGGTTGGCCTGGGCGAGCATATGGACGAATTGCTGGCGACGATGCGCGACCTGCGCGAATGTGACGTGGACATTTTGACGGTCGGCCAGTACTTGCAGCCGGGCCGCAAGCATTTGCCCGTAGAGCGCTTTTACACACCGCAGGAGTTTGATTTCATTCGCGAGCAAGGGCTGGCCATGGGCTTTCGCTGGGTGGAAAGTGGTCCGCTGGTCCGCAGCAGTTACCGCGCCGGCGAACAGGTACGGGCACTGTCCCGGAGACAGGAGTTTCGTTTGCGGGCAGGACCCACGCAGTAAGTGGCAACCTGCCCTGGTCCCCGGCCAGGCGTTCACATTCACAAATCCTGTGCTATACTGTTGTCGGGTTTCACCGGCAGCGGTCGCCGGCAGGGATTCACTTTACAGGTGACTTCACAACACTTCAGGGGACCGGCAGCTACGTGCTAAAGAAACTGATTGCACGCGCCGAGCAGCGCGGTTTTGTGATACTTGACGACATCATTGAACTGAACGACCAGGACGAAAACGCCTCGGTACTCGCCGCAATTCACATCGAACTGGAAGAAATGGGCATTGAGGTCCGGCAGGAAGAGGAAAACCATCGCAGCCTGCTTTCCAGAGGTCGGGAGGCTCTGGCGACGGAGAACAACGACTCCGACATAGGCGACATTAATGCAGTTTCCGCCGACGATCCCGTCGGCCTTTATTTTCGCCAGATGGCCCAGGAACCGCTCTTGACGGCCCAGGATGAAATCGATCTTGCGCGCCGGATCGAAATTGGCCGCAACATGCGCCAGTGTATGGATGAGCCCGACCCCGGCAAGCAATACAACGACATTGAACTGGCGCGTATGTTGCGCCTGGAAATGGATGGTCAGGCCGCCCGCGAGCACCTTGGCCGGGCCAACACCCGCCTGGTCGTCAGCATCGCCAAGCGTTACATGAACCAGGGCCTGCCCTTCCCCGATCTCATCCAGGAAGGCAACGTGGGTCTGATGCGCGCAGTCGACAAGTACGATTACAAAAGAGGCAACCGTTTCAGCACCTACGCCACCTGGTGGATCCGACAGGCGATTACGCGCGCCCTCGCCCAGAAGACGCGCACCATCCGCATTCCGCTACACATGACCGAGCGTATCCGCCAGATGTATCGCGCCGCCCAGTCTCTTGAGCAAAAGCTGGGACGCAGGCCCACGCCCGAGGAAATCGCCCTTGAGATGGACTTGCCGGCCGAAATAGTTTGCCGAATGATGGATGCCAGTCAGCACGCCATCGCCCTTGAACGACCGGTTGGCGAGGACGGCGACAGTGAATTTGGCGATTTTATTGAAGACCAGGATTCGCCGAGCCCGGTAGAGGTGGCCACGCGCAATCTCCTGCAGGAGACAATTGAGGAAGTGCTGGCGGAGTTGACGCCGCGCCAGAACCAGATCCTGCGCATGCGTTTCGGCCTGGGAGATGGCGAACCCCACACACTGGAGGAAATCGCCAGCAAGTTTGGCCTGAGCCGGGAACGCATTCGCCAGTTGGAGAAAGAGGCCCTGCGCCGTCTGCGCCATCCCCGTCTGGCGCACAACCTGCGCGACTATCTGGGCTGATTCACCGTAGTACTTGCATGCATTGCCCTGCACTGGTAAAGACTGGCCTCGCGTGCCAGATTTTGGCCGGAACGCCGGGTGTGCAATTCAAAAAAACCTGCGGAGAGACCCAAATGAGTGAAAGCACCGTCCGTTTTGCATGGTTTGGCGGGGCCGTCGTGCCCCATGATGAAGCCAAAATCAGCGTTCACAACCAGGCCCTCCAGTATGGCACCAGCGTTTTCGCCGGCATGCGCGCCTACTGGAACGCGGAAAGGCAGCAACTCTATCTGTTCCGTCCCCTCGATCACTTCGAGCGATTGCTGCAGTCTGCTGCCCTCTTGCGTCTGGACCTGGACTACACGCCCGCGCAGCTGCTGGCCAACCTGGTTGAACTTTTGCGAGCCGAACAGCTGGACTGCAATTGCTACATTCGTCCCCTGGTCTATGCCGCCAACGAGTCGCTCGGCGTCCATTTGCTGGAATCGCGGCCCGCTCTGGCAATCACATTGATGCCCCTGCGTGACGGCGGTTTCGTCAGCAAGGCCGGTGGCATGCACGTGTGTATCTCGGCCTGGCGCCGCGTGGAGGACAACGCAATTCCGGCCCGTGGCAAGATTGCAGGCTCCTATGCCAATTCACTCATGATCCGCTCGGACGCCATGTTGGCCGGTTACGACGACGCCATCGTCCTCAATAGCGACGGTCACATTGCGGAATGCAGCGTGGCCAACCTGTTTCTCGTCCGCAAGGGCGTGGCCATTACGCCGCCGGTGACCGCGGACGTACTGGAAGGCATTGTCCGTCGCTCCCTGATCCAAATGCTTCAGGAAGAACTCAATGTCGAAGTCCAGGAACGTCCGGTCGATCGCACCGAGGCCTATCTCGCTGACGAGATGTTTATGTGCGGCACCGGCGCGGAGATCACACCCATCACCCAAATCGAACATCGCCCGGTCGGCGACGGTGAAATCGGCCCACTGACTTCCCGCCTGAGGGAACGCTTTCTGGATGTGGTCTACGGGCGCGACAGTCGCTACATGGAATGGCTTGAACCGGTTTACGCGCTGCAGCCGGCGGTCGGTTGACCATGATGGACACAGCCAAAACCGCCAGGCGCCGCAGTGTTATCCGAGTCCGCAATCTGTCGCGTGAATTGCGCCTGGGCAAGGTCCGTGTACACGCGCTGCGAGACGTCAACCTGGACATCTTTGCCGGCGAAATGGTGAGTATTGTGGGACCGTCCGGCAGCGGCAAGAGCACCTTGCTGGGCCTGGTCGGTGGCCTCGATTCACCCAGCAGCGGCAGCGTCGAAATCGACGGCGTTGACATCTCAAACATGAACGAGGACCAGCTCACCACTATCCGCAACGAAAAAATCGGCTTTATCTTCCAGTTCTTCAACCTGATCCCAACCCTCACGGCTCAGGAAAACGTCGCCCTCCCCGTCCAGTTTGCCCACAAACCGAAATACAGGCCCGGGCAACGCGCCCGCGAATTGCTGGAACAGTTGGGACTGGGCGATCGTATGCACCACCGTCCTGCGGAACTTTCGGGTGGCGAACAGCAGCGTGTCGCCATCGCTCGCGCACTGGCCAACGACCCGCCGCTGTTGCTGGCCGACGAACCCACCGGCAACCTGGACACAGCGGCCGGCCAGGTGGTCCTGGAAGCGCTCCGTAACGTGCAGCGCGAAGCCGGCACCACAGTTGTCCTGGTTACCCATGATCCCGAACTGGCCAGTATCACGGACCGTCAACTGACCCTGGTCGATGGCGAGCTTGTCAGCCAGACGCAGGAGACACGACATGAACCCGCCTGAGATGCCCGCCTCCTGGCCGATGACCATCGCCGGCATCAGACGGGACCTGCGACTCTTCGAAATCAGCCCGGGCGTGCGGATCGCCATTCTCAATATATTGGGGGACAGCGATCTGGTCCAGGCGGCAAGCAAGGCCCTGGCCGGCCAACTGGGCAAATGCAAAGCGGACGTGCTGGTATCGCCCGAGGCCAAGGCCATCCCGCTGGCCCATGCCCTGTCGGTCGAAATGCAGTTGCCCTACGTCGTGCTGCGCAAGTCGCTGAAACCCTATATGGGAGAAGCCCTGGCTTCAGAGACCCTGAGCATCACCACAGGTCAACCGCAAACGCTTTACCTCGACGAGCGCGATCGTTCCCTGGTGCACGGCAACCGCGTCATCCTGCTCGACGACGTTATCTCCACTGGCAGCACATTGCAGGGCCTGCGTCTCATCATGCGCAAGGCTGGCGCTGACGTGGTCGCTGAAGCCGCCATCCTTACCGAGGGAGACCGCGCCAAATGGAGCAATATCATCGCGTTGGGGCATCTCCCCGTCTGGGTGGACGATTAGGCCGGTCTCAATCCGACTGCAATTTCTCCAGCACCAGAAAATGCGAAAGGCCCCAGATATCCAGCGGGCCGCCCTCGAACCCCTGAAGCAGGTCACGCATTAAACGGGCCGGTTGCCCGAAACGCCTGACCAGATTGTCATAGCCCCCGTAAATGCGGCGCATTTCAACCAGACGGACCGGACATCCCGCGAACAAGGAATACAGACCGCGCCGCGTATAGGCGCGTACGTGTGGCGCCAGTCGATTGCGGGCGACGTCCGGCAGCCAGTTGATGAGCATTGTGTTGCCAAAGTGATAGCGTCCACGCCAAAAGTGCCCGTGCGTTTCAAAGGGGTACCAGCGGTTGGGGCAGAAGATGACGGCACGGCCCCCAGGTTTCAACACCCGTATCATTTCCTGCAAGGCCTGACGGTCGTCCTGAACGTGTTCCAGCACCTCGTTGGAAAGCACAGTGTCAAAGCGGCCGCTGGCATAGGGAAGATGTTCCGCAGCGGCGACGAGCGCATGCGGCGTGGAGACGCGCGCCTGGCGCACGCGGTCCGGCTCAATGTCAAAGAGTTCCACCCTTGCCGCATGGCGCTCACGAAGCTGCCGGGCGTACATGCCGGTTCCGCCGCCGGCCTCCAGCACCAGCGCATGTTCAAGCCGGGCATGGCGCTCGATCATCTGCAGCCGACGTTCCTGCCCCGCACGCCAAACGTAACTGGGTTCTCCGCGCAGGGCGGCCCGTGAGCTTTCACTGTTTCTCACAACAGATTCTTGCGCCATCATCCAAAATACGCCAGTATTGCAGTCTAGCGGGACACGTGGAGGCCCGGCAAGCGAGGATTCTGGTTCTGGCTCCCTGGTTCCCGTAACCGAAACAGAACAGGACAGGAGGTCCCGTAATGCATCACAAGGCAAGACTGCTGATTTTCATTATTGTGCTCATGCTCGGCACCGGGCTGGTGGCGCAGGACATGGACGAGCCGCAATATGCCGGGCTTGACATGGACCTGAGCGGCATCAACATCCGCATGGCCAATATCGGTGGCGGCACCTATGAGGCCATGTACGAGTCGATCCCGATTTTCGAGGAGGCCACCGGCGCAACCGTCGAAATCGTGGCGCTGCTGGACGGCTTCGCCATTGACCAGAAACTGAAAGTGGACTTCGCCACCGGCGCTGCCGACTACGACGTCGCCTGGGACCACACCAGTTTCATGGCCCAGTACACCGACTTTCTGCTGCCGCTGAACGACTACTTCAGCGAAGAAGAGCTGGTGGCTTTCAGCCCCGCCATTCTGGATGCAGCCACTGTTGACGGCAACCTGTATCTCATCCCGCGCCATGCCGACATCAGCCCAATTCACTACCGCCTTGATCTCTACGAAAGTGAAGAGATTGCCGCGGAGTATCTGGCTGCTACGGGAGAAGAACTGACGGTACCGACCACTCTTGAACAGATCGACCGACAGGCTCGCTTCTTCGTCGAGAACGGGCACAGCACCTTTGGCTACACCCTTGCCGGTCGCGACGAAGCCCTCAACGGCCGTTTCTATGAGTTGGTCTTCGCCAGCGGCGGCGCCATGTTCGATGAGAACTGGGAGCCGGTCTTCAACAGTGAGATTGGTGTGGCGGTTGCCGAATTGCTGCATGGCTGGTATCGCGACAGCATCATTCCGGCGGATACCACTTCCCTGGTCTGGGATGGCGTGGCCCAGTATTTCTGCAATGGCGACACCGCCATCAAGCTGGAGTGGTATGGCTGGTACGCCTGGTTCCAGGACCCGGCCAACTGCCCCGCCATCTCCAACAACTTTGGTCTGGCGCGCGGCTTCACCGGCCTGAGCATCGGTGGCGACAACGTCCGGCCGACCGGCTGGGCGGGCGCGCATGCCTTTTCGGTCCCGGCGACGGCGCCCAACGCCGAGGCCGGCATCCAGTTGATCAAGTTCCTCTCCTCCGAGCGTGTTTCCTATGAGGAAGCGCAACTCGGCTACCTGCCGGTGCGCAATGACGTCTGGGACCGGATCATCGCTGACGCCGAAATGGCCGAGAACCCGCTTGACAAGGAACGACTCGTGTTGGCCAAACTGCAGATCGCAGAAGACTTCAAGACGCCACCGCTGATTGCCGAGTGGATCCCCTTCTCGAACCTTCTGTATCCCAAATTGCAGGCCATCATGCTGGGCGATGTTGGTGCCCAGGAAGCGCTGGATCAGGCTGCCGTCGAAACGCGTGAACTCATGGCAGACGCCGGTTACTACGGCTAGTCAAACGCTCAATTTACTCTGGTCGGGCTTCGGCCTGACCAGAGTAACTCTCCAGCATTGGATTCCAACCAGGTCATGAGCAGTCAGTCCCGCGCGCAGTCCGGCAGCGACATTCAGGATCGTCGAGTGACGGACGGGCGCATCAGCGCCCGCTGGTTCCCGCTATTCATGTTGTTGCCGGCGTTGATTTTCATTCTTGTCATCATGTTGTTTCCATTGATTTATTCGCTCTACGTCAGTTTCACGCCCTACGAACTGCTCAAACCCAACAGCCTCAATTTCGAACTGTCGCGCGCGCTTCGCAATTACCAGAAACTTTTTGCCGACGCAATCTTCTGGAAGTCCGTAGGCAATACAATCGTCTTCCTGTTTCTTTCCATCAATCTCAGTTACGTCATTGCCCTGGGTCTTTCCCAGTTGCTGGCGCGCGTCACCCGGGGCCAGGGCATCATGCGCACCCTGCTGATGGTGCCGATGATGTTTGCGCCCATCCTGGTGGGTTTTCAGTTCCGCTGGTTCTTCAACGCCAATGTCGGGCTTGTCAACAATCTGTTGTATTCCCTCGGGCTGATGCAGGAACGCGGCCAGATCGCATGGCTGGTCGACGAACCCCTGGGCATGTTCAGCATCATCGTGGCTTCCATCTGGATGAACCTGCCCGTGCTGACCATCATCCTGCTGGCCGGCACGCTTTCCCTGCCACAGGAAACCTTTGAAGCCGCGGACGTCGACGGGGCGAACAGCTGGCAACAGTTCCGCTTCATCACCTTTCCCCTGCTGGCACCCTTCAGCTATATCGCGCTGACCATCCTGTCGCTGGATATCTCGCGGGCCTTTGACATTGTCCGCATCATGACCGATGGCGGCCCGGCCCACCGCACGGAATTAATCTGGACCTATGTCACGCGCCTGGCGATCGAGAATACAAAGTTTGGCCTTGGCAGCGCCATGTCCTGGGTGACCGTCGTGTTGGCGGTTGCTTTCACGCTGTATTTCTTCCGTCAACTGGTCCGTTCGCGGGTGGTCCAATGAAGCCCGGTGAGACGATTCAGAGACGCCGACGAAACCAGCGTTTCCTCAATCTCCTCGCCTGGCTGATCCTGCTGCTGATGGCCTTGCCCGCCTTCTGGATCGTTCTGACCGCATTTCGACCCAACTCGGAAATCAACAGTTGGCCGCCCGTGTGGGTGCCGCAGGAACTGACTCTGGACGCCTTTGCCACCATGTTTGGCCTCAACCCGGAAGAGCGTATGCGCGTCCCGGTGGAAAGTTACATGCGCAATTCGCTGCTGGCCGCCGGTATCAGTACCGTGGTGGCCGTCAGTATCGGCACTCTGGCCGGTTACGCCTTCGCCCGCTTTCGTTTTCGCTTTCAGACTGCCGCCTTCCTTGGCATTATGCTTTCACGCGCCATCCCCGGCGTGGCCCTCAGCCTGCCGCTCTTCATCCTCTTCAACCAGATGCGCCTGGTGAACAACATCTTCGGGCTGGCCGCCGTCTACATTGCCATGAACATCCCCTTCAGCACCTGGCTGATGGACGGCTTTTTCCGCCAGATCCCGCAGGACCTGAGCGAAGCGGCCTATATCGATGGCTGTGGCTACTGGTCGGCTTTCTGGCGCGTCGAACTGCCACTGGCCCTGCCCGGCTTCGCGACGGCGGCCATCTTTGCATTCCTGGCCGCCTGGAACGAGTTTCAGATCGTCAGCGTGCTGTCCCGCAGCGCCGCCTCGCGCACCTTCCCGCCCGGTCTCTTTGATTTCACCGAACAGTTTACCTTCGACTGGCGCGGCATGGCGGCCATGAGTGCCATCATGATGGTCCCGGCCATCATCTTCGTCATTCTGGTGCAGCGCAATCTGGTCAGTGGCATGACCTTCGGCGCCACCAAGGGCTAAATCCGGACACGGCTAGTCCGTGTGGAAGACCTCCTCAATCATCTTCCACCACTCCCCTTCCGCGCGGGATTCCAGTGGCGCCTGCATCGGCATGCAGACGTCCCACCAGCGTTGCGTGGCCTCGTCAGCGGCCATCGCCGCCATGTCGCCCTCGAAGTCGTCGCCATGATACTCGAAATAGGCGAAGAGCAGGCCCTCGTGGTGGTAAATCGAGTAGTTGCGAATGTTGCACTCCGCAATCTTCTGCAGCACTTCCGGCCACACTGCGGCGTGCAGCCGCGTGTATTCCTCCAGGTGTTCGGGCTTGATCCCAACAACCTGTCCAAAACGTCGCATGCTTCCTCCTTTAGACCTCCGCGCGCAGAATATGCGCCGCCTGCACCAGGGCCCGCAGTTTGTCGCGCGCCACGTGACGGGCCGTCATGCTGTAACCGCAGTCGCTGCTTAGCCAAAGGCGCTGCGCGTCGTTGTGCTTCAACAGTTCTCGCGTGCGCTCGACGATGATTTCCGGCGACTCGACGGCGCGCGCCTTGACGTCCACCACGCCCGCGCTCAGGAACTGATCGTCCCGCGCGTGGCGCGCGAAAATGTCCGCCTGCCACATGCCGCGGTTGGCGAATTCCAGGTGCAGGATGTCGGCATCCAGCTTGCCGAACCAGGGCGCGATGTGCTCGTAAGTCCGGTGCGCTACCGCCGGTCGCCCCAGGAAATTGCCAAAGCAAATGTGGAGGCCGATGGTCGCATTCACGCCTTCGACCATCGCATTGAACATTTCCACGAATTCTGCAAGGGGCACGAAATCGTCGATGGCCGAGGGCTCGTCCACCTGTATGTGTGTCGCGCCGGCGGCAACCACGTCCTTCAGCTCCTGGTTGAGCAAGGGAATCAGCGCCCAAGCGACGTCGCGCTTGTCGCCGTACACCTCGCCAGGATTGATACGGAAGGCAAAGGTGACCGGACCGCCCAGCGGCGTCACCAAATGCTTTTGCGTGCGCCTGCGGGCGAATTCCAGTTCTTCCACCAGACCCAGACCCTGCGGCGCCTGAACGGGCTCCCGGACGATGAAGGCATCGATCATGTCCGGGCCAGGATAGCCCAGTTGCCGCTCCCAGGGGACCGCCTCCACCCCCTGAATGTAGTCGTAGAAACCGACCAGAAAATTGAAACGCCGCATTTCGCCGTCGGAGATGACGTCCAGGCCGGCCTCTTCCTGCTCCATGATCGCCAGCATGGTGGCATCGTCAAAGACTTCACGGACGTCGACGCTGCCCAACTCACCGCGCTTCATGGCGTCGCGGACGACAAAGAGCCAGCCCGGCGTTCCGTAGCTGCCGATTACCTGGGTCGGAAAGGCGGGCAAATCGCTGTAGTGGTACATGCATTACTCCATCGGCTTGCGTTGGCCCGTACGTGGGTAGTGTTCCTCGCGGATGAGGCGGTCTTCCTTGTAGATGTACCAGGGACAGGGCGCCTCGTGGTCCAGCGTGTGGTCCAGCGGGCGCAAGAGATGGCCGCGGGTGCGTCCCGGCAGCCACTCCATGGCGATGGCGCAATGCGCGCAGTACCAGTGGACGTCGGTCTTCTGCCACACCCACTCATGCGGAATCTCGTTCACGCCATGCTCTGCCAGTTGCCAGGCGGGACGTCCCGTTTCCGGGTCACCTCGACGCAGAATGCCGCCACTGCCGCAGGGATCGAAGGCGACCATGAAACGGTCGCCCTGGTCCTCGACGATGACGTCACCGCGACGGCGCATGCCGCTGAAGTGACCGCCGCGCATGCCCTCGACCGTCAGGCAGACCTTTTCCCAGGGCGTCATGTCGTCCCAGGCGGCGTAGCGATCGCCCCAGATGTCCTGATGGGTGTGCAGCACAGTCTCCAGCACCGCTTCTTCCTGGTATTGACTGGCGATGAAGGAAAGCTGGTCCTGCATCCAGGCAACCTGCAGGTCATGCACGTTCAGATAGGCCAGATGCATGCGTTCAAGCCAGTACAGCGCGTCGGCATCGCGTTCCTCTTCCAACGCCGTCAACCCCTTTTCCTGTTCCGGCTTGCCAAAGGGGTAGGCGCGGAAGGCGCGCATGACGCCACCGGCTGCGACTGTCGCGCTTTCATCGCTTCCACCCGCCTTGAGGATGATGTAACGCATGGTGTCCTGGATCCAGACATGCATGATGCCGTTCATGATGTCCATTTCCTGGCGGTAATAGCGCAATAGCCGGGCAGCCAACTCGCGCGCGCCGACATCTATGGCTTCCTCGGCCAGGGTCTGGGTCGAAACGCCGATTGTCTCGATGCCATCCAGCCGCAATTCACGACCAATGGTGGCCGAATGAAGGATGCGCACCTGACCCAGGCGGCCCATCTCAGTTCATCTCCATGCCGCCGGCCACGTTGATGGCCTGGCCGGTGACGTAGGCGCCGTCATCCGAGCAGAGAAAGGAAACCGTCGCGCCGATGTCTCCGGCGGCGCGCGCGGCGCGGCGCAGGGGCACCAGTTCATTGACGCTTTTTTCAATCCAGCCGCCTGGTTCGAGGCCGAAGCGTTCCGACTGAATGCGGTCGATATCTTCCCACATGGGCGTCTCCACGATGCCCGGGCAGATGGCGTTCACCGTGATGCCCAGGGGCGCCAGCCACTCGGCGGCGCTCTGGGTGATGCTGATAACCGCCCACTTGGCTGCCGAATAGTGCGCCGCGAAGGGTCGGCCGCTGCGGCCGGCCACGGAGGAAAGGTTGACAATCGAGGCGGGCGGCATGCCCGTGCTGATGCCCTCCTCGACCTGTTTGCGCATCTGGACAGCCACGCGTTGCAGACAGAAGAACAAACCGCGTTGATTGACCCGCTGCAACCAGTCCCACTCTTCCGGCGTGATTTCATCCAGTGGCATGGTATGCAGAACGCCGGCGTTGTTGACCAGGATATCGACGTGGCCGTACTGCTGAACGACGGTGTCAACCATTGTCTGAATCTGGTCCACGTCGCCAATGTCAATCGGATACGCCACGCCCTGGCCCGCGTGGCCGTCCACTTCGGCGGCGGCCTCGCGGGCGCGCTCTTCGTTGTATTCTGCGATGATGACCGTCGCGCCTTCCTGCGCGAGGCGCGTGGCGATGCCTTTGCCAATCCCCTGCCCGGCGCCGGTGACGATGGCGACCTTGCCCCTGTGACGGTTCGGAACAGGCGCCATGACTACTCCCTGATCTCTGAAGGTTGCACGGAGCGCTGTTCGGCCGCCGAACGGTAGGCGGCGTGCACGACGCGCAGCGTATTGAGATTGTCGCCGCAATCCGTGGGTGGCTCGCGGCCCTCCTCTATGGCGATCATCAGCCCCGCCATGGGCCCGACAAAGGCATCGGGGATCCACTTTTCGTCCAGGTCCACTTCGGCGGGTTCCGCATCACCGGAACGGTAAACCAGCGTATCGGGACGACCATCCGGATAGTCATAGAGCAACCCGATTGTGCCCTCAATGGCGCCTTCAGTGCCGAGGAAGCGGTACACCGCCTCGGGTTCACCGTGCAGGTTGTAGTGGTTGACCGCCACCGTCGCCTGCAATCCGTCTTCATAGTCCAGCACGGTGACCGTCTTGCTTTCGCCGACGACCGGCGCCTGTTCGGCATAGCGGGCATGGCGGCTGGTCACCCACTGCGGATCGCCAAATAGAAAGCGCAGGGAATCCAGATAGTGGATGCTGTGGTACATAACTTCCAGACGCGGCGCCTGGGCCAGCCAGGGCCACAGGCGCCAGGGCGTGGCGATGGTCACCAGGATTTGCGCATCCGTCGGCTGGCCGATTGCGCCCATGCCGATCAACTCCTTGCTGGCGGCGATGCCGGCGTCCCAGCGCATTTGCTGGTTGCTGGCCTGCCTGACGCCTGCCTGGCGCCCCAGCTCGACGATGCGCAGGGCTTCGCCGAAGTCCTCGGCCAGCGGCTTTTGGCAGAGCATGTGCTTGCCGGCGGCGGCCACCTTTTCCACAATCGCCAGCTGCTCCCAGGCCGGAACGGCGATGTCCACGATTTCGACGGCTGGGTCGGCCAGCAGTTCGTCCAGAGAGTCGTAAATCCGCGCAATTTCGTTGTCCGCTGCCACCGACTCCGCTGCCTCGCGATTGATGTCAAAGACGCCGACCGAACGAAAGCCGGCCTTGCGATAGGCCGGCATGTGGGCGTACTGCACGATACCGCCGCAACCCACGCTGCCTATTCCCGTATCCATGCGTTGCGGCAGCCTGGGCCGCCAGGCGATCTCCTCCGGCCTGATGTTCATGGGTCCAGCCCGAGACCGTAGAATGCGTTGCCAGTGCCGCCCCAGATCGCGGTTTTTTCTTCTTCGCTCAGGTCAGCCAGCGCCTTCGTCGTCTCGTCATGCACCTTTTTGTAGGTGCCGGCGAGGATGGCGACGGGCCAGTCGCTGCCAAACATCAACCTGTCCGCGCCAAAGATCTCCAGCGCGCTGTCGACCCAGGGCTTGATGTCCTCCCAGGTCCAGTTTTCGAGATCGCCGGTTGCCGTGTTCAGGCCTGAGACCTTGGCGTATACGTTCGGATTTTCTGCAGCTGCGGTCATTTGCTCGCGCCAGACCCGATTGTCCTCCGCATCCAGCGGCGGCTTGGCCAGATGGTCGACGACCATTTTGAGGTCCGGTACGCGTTCTGAAAGAGTCGGGACGTGTTTCAGGTGATTGGGGAACACTGCGACAACGTCAAATGTAAGGCCGCGATCGGCCAGCACCTGCAGGCCTTCGATGACCTGGTCCTGGGTCACCCAGTCCGGGTCTGCGATTTCGTGAATGAGGTGACGAATGCCGCGGAAATAAGCGTTCTTGCCATAGTCCTCGTCGATCTTGCGCGCCATTTCGGCAGGGTCGAGCAAGGGTAGCCAGCCCACCACGCCGGCAACCCAGTCGTTGGCCGCCGCTGTCGCCAGCATGTAATCCGTATCCTCGTAAGAATCCGCCGCCTGCACAATAACCGTCTTGTGCATCCCGACCTCGTCCAGCTGCGGCTCCAGGTCCGACGCTTCGAAGTTAGCGTAGATTGGGCCGTAGGCGGGCACCAGCCAGGGGTAGTCCACCTTGTCCAGATGCCAGAAATGTTGATGGGTGTCCAGTTTGAGCATTTTCTCCTCTTTCTTCACCTCACCGGTTGGCCGCAACCTGGTCGCTGCCCGTGTCGGCCAGCACCCTGTCCACAAATTCAGTTGCCAGCCCAGTATAGCCTGCGGGATCGAGCAACATGGAGATTTGTTCCCTTGACAAATGTGGTGCAATCCGTGAATCGCCTGCCAGCAGTTCATCGAAGGGACGTCCCTGCTCATGGGCCGCCATGGCGCAGGCATGCACGAGGTCGTGCGCCCCTTGCCGTCCCATCTGTGGCGCCAGGGCAAACATCACGCGTTCTGCCAGCAGCAGACCGCCGGTCAGGTCCAGATTTCGACGCATGTGCGCTTCATTGACCTGCAAACCTGTCAGTACACGCAAGGTGATCTCCAGCGCGCCCTGACACATCACGCATAACTCGGGCACCCAGGCCCATTCCATTTGCACCGCCGACCAGTCCCGCTCGTGTTCGTTGTACACCAGGGTATCCATGGCCACATTGACCTGGGCCTGCATCAGGCGCGACAGGGTCAGAATCGATTCGCAGAGCATCGGGTTGCGTTTCTGCGGCATGGTGCTGCTGCCCACCTTGCCGGACGAATGCGGCTCTTCCAATTCGGCAAATTCGGTCTTTTGCAAGTGGATGATCTCATTGGCGATGCGCCCGCAGAGTGCGCCGGTCATCCCCATGGCGACGGCGCATTCGACCGGATTGTCGCGCGAACTGTGCCAGGCGATAGACGGGACCCTGAGACCCAACTCTGCCATCAACGCGCGCTGGACGGCAAGAGCGTCCACCTCACCTTCCGCCATGCCGGCCAGGGTCCCCACTGCCCCGCCGAACTGGCCAACCAGGGCCTGCTGCCGCGCGCGCAAGAGTCGTTGCCGGTGACGTTTCAGTTCCGCCAGCCAGCCGGCGACCTTGAAGCCAAATGTGATCGGCAGGGCCTGCTGGCCGTGGCTGCGGCCGGCCATGGGCGTCTCGCGGTAGCGTTGCGCGAGATCCGCCAAAATGCCGGCAAGGTCGGCAACAGTCTCCTCAATGAGCGCCAGCGCGTCGCGCAACTGCAGGATGGTGGCGGTGTCCATCACGTCCTGGGTCGTGGCCCCCCAGTGCACCCAGCGTCCGGCATCCCCTTCACAGCGCGCTCCAAGCTGCCAGATGAGCGGCACCAGCGGGTGGACCGTGCGATCAATGCCTTCGCGAATGCTCGCCAGGTCAAAATGTTCCGCGCGCGCCTGGCGAGTAATCTCCCTCGCAGCCTCTGGCGGCACCAGACCCAGGCTGGCCTGGGCACGCGCCAGGGCCGCCTCGTAATCCAGCCAGCGTTGCAGCAGGGCGCGCTCCTCAAAAAGCGCGCGCATCCGCGCGGAACCGAACAGTCCACCAAACAGGATCGAGTCTATGACGCTTGCTGCCATGCTTTCCCTGCCCCTGTCGCCGGGAGCGCACCAGGCCCGCCCAACCATCGGTCGGTTTGCGCTATACCTGACGGCGACATCATAATGGTCGCAACGGCGTCCTGCCAGACGTCAGCTGCGGGATCGGAGACACCATATGCTCAAGGCTTGCTGGCATTTTAGTTTCACCGTGAGCGATCTGGAGCGTTCAATCGCCTTCTATCGCGACCTGCTGGGCATGCGCCTGGTGCACCGCCAGGAACAGGCCAATGAATACACGGCGCGCCTGGTCGGCTACGAGAACGCCCATCTCAAGGTGGCCCAGTTGACCATCGACGGCATTCCGGGTTCGCGCTCGGGTCACTTGCTGGAACTGGTGGAATACGTCCATCCGGATTGCGAAGCGACCGATACAGAGATCTGCCGTCCCGGAACGGCCCACATGGCCTTCGAGGTCCAGGACATCCACGCCCTCTACAGGCGTCTGGTCGCAGCCGGGGTCCACTTCAATTCAGCGCCGAACGCCATCACCAGCGGTGTCAACCGCGGCGGCTACACCTGCTATTTTCGCGACCCGGACGACATCACGCTCGAGATGGTGGAAATGCCGCCACGCCGTGACTGACGCCCAACAAAAGACGCCCACGAGTGTGAGCGTCTGTGTGCCCCATAGGGGACTCGAACCCCTGTTTTGGCCTTGAGAGGGCCACGTCCTGGGCCGCTAGACGAATGGGGCGGGAACACGGTCAAGTGTAGCGTTTCAGTCTGCTGTGTCAAGACAGGGCTCAACGCATGCGTTGATCGGAACATACAGGGCGTGGTCGTGTTTTGCGTATCAGTTTTGCCGAAATTGTTAAAGGCATGTTATCATCCCTTTATGATCGACCCTGGGCAACCTCGTGACCAACTGGTCCGCTGGTGAGTTGCCCCCGGTCGGATTGTCTTTTTATGTATGGAGGAACAAAGATGTTTCGTCGATACTTGCCGCTCATGCTTGCGCTCCTGTTGTTCAGCGCCATAGTCGGCGTACAGGCTCAGGATGCCGTAGGCATCACCATTCGTTGCAAGGCCAGCCCGCCGGAAGAGGACTGGCGCTGCAACAACTTCGCCGAGGTAGAGGAACAGGTCGAAATGGACCTGGGAATCGCCATCGATCTTAACCTGATTCAGGACAACGCCGGCTGGGCCGACTACAAGCAGGAATTCGTGCTGGCCTCCGAGGCGGGTGTCGCGCCGGACATCATTCTCAGTGGCCATGAAGACATTGGCGCCTGGGCGACCGCCGGCCTCATCATCCCGCTGGATGACATGATCGGCATGCACGCGGAGTTTGAGGATATCGTCCCCAGTCTGTGGGATTCGCACAAGCTGGGCGACGCGATCTACGGCATTCCGCAGGACGCTGAAGCGCGCCCCGTCTTCTACAGCAAGCTGTTGCTGGGCGACCTGGGCTGGAGCGACGAGGACATCGAGTCGCTGCCGGACCGCGTGGCAGCCGGTGAGTTTACCTTCGCCGACATGATCGCCACGGCGCAGGAAGCAATCGACGAAGGTGTCGTCGACGAGGGCAACGGTTTCTGGCATCGCCCCAGCAACGGCCCGGACTTCCTCTATTACTACTATGGCAACGGTGGAGCCGTGCTTGATGACATGGGCGGCCTAGTCGTCGACGGCGCCGCGCTGCTGGCCACCTATGAATTGCTGGGCGGCCTGACCGAAAGCGGCGTCATGCGCTCCGACCTCATCGGCGTCGACTGGAACGAAGTCTGGCACCCGACCGTGGCCCAGGCCGACACCGTGCTCTTCGCCGCCGGCGGCACCTGGAACTGGCCCAACTGGGCGATCAACTACGTCGCTGACCAGGGTGGCGATGCCTATCTCTTCGAGAACATCGGTCTGACCCTGATCCCGGCGCTGAGCACCGGTCAGGCGTTGACGCTGACGCATCCGCTTACCTACATGATCAGCAGCGGCAGCGAAAACGCGGACGTGGCCCTGGCGCTGATTGCCGCCATCACCACGCCGGAACACAACAACAAACACGCCATCGACAGCTTCCACCTTGGTATCCTGAACGCACAACTGGATTCCGAGGCCTACAAGAACAACCGCCTGCTGAGCAGCGCTCACTACATGCTGGATCACACCACCGCGTTGCCCAACCATCCGGGCTGGAACGCCTGGTCGAATGCCTACTTTGTGGGCATTCAGGCAGTCGAGACGGGAGAGGCGTCACCGCAGGAAGCGACGGACATCGCCCTCGCGCAGATGACCAACGAACTGGGTGACGGAATCACCGTCCGCTAGTTCGCTGCCATGAGTAAACAACAGTCAGGTGCGGGGGCGGCCAACGCCGCCCCCGCCGACTCGCAATTCAATTCCCGCAGCCGCCGTCGGGCGTTGCAGGCCAACCTCACCGCCTACGGCTTCATGGCGCCCGCCGGGGTGCTGGTGTTGCTCTTCTTCTTCCTGCCGGTCCTGATCGTTCTCTATCTGAGTCTGACCAACCTGGCCAGCGCCAATTTCACCTCAAACCTGGCCGCCATGGAATTCGTCGGCTTGCGCAATTTCCAGACCCTGATGAACGACCAGTTCGCCAAAAAAATATTCTTCAACACAGTTTTTTATGTCCTGTTTACCCTCGCCCTGTTCAACGTTTCCGCGGCCCTGGTGGTGTCACTGCTGAGCGCGCATATTGACAGGCGCGCCGGCTTCGTTTTCCGCGCCCTGTGGATTTTGCCGCGCATCACCACGTCGACCGTCTACATCCTCATCTGGCGCCGCATGATGGCCGAAGCGCCCTTCGGCATCATCAACCAGATCAACACGGCGCTTGGCCTGCCCACCTGGAATTACGGATCGGAAAACCCCTGGGTTTTCGTTCTGCTGGTCAACGGTTTCATTGGCATCTCTTTCGGCATGATCATCTTCACTTCCGCCATCGAATCGATCCCGAAGGACCTGATGAATGCCTCCCTGGTGGATGGTTCCACCTACATGCAGCGCATCCGCCACGTCATCCTGCCCCTGTTGCGTTGGCCGCTGCTCTTCGTCGTGACCTACCAGAGCCTGTCCCTGCTGACATCCTTCGAGCAGATCCTGCTGCTGACCGACGGCGGCCCCGGCCTTTACCGTACCGAGGTATGGGCATTGACGGCCTTTCACCGCGCCCTCTCCAACTATTTCGGCAATACCCAGTGGGGTTACGGTTCGGCCTTTGCCGTCGTACTGGTCATCATCGGCGTCGTTCTGGCGGTGGTCTACATGCGCGTCTTTCGTTTCGATGAACTGGTGGCCGAACCGAAGATCGAGGTGTTGTGATGGCGGCGCTGGAGGTACAGGGTTCGGCCAGCCCCGCCTCGTTGTCCGGTCGCTTCCTGCTGGCCTTGCGCAACGGCCTGCTTGCAGCGCTCGGCATGGCAGCCCTGGCGTTCTTCTTTCAGTCCCTGCTGGGGCCAATGATCAACTCCGTCCAGGTTGACGAGACGGTCACGCGCACACTTTCCCGTTTGTTCCTGCTGTTGCTGCCCTTCGCCGCGTGGATCGCCGCCGGCACGGCGGTCCGCAACCTGCCGCAACGACGTCAGGCGCTGCCGCTGGCCTTGCTGGCCGTCTGCGCCATCTATGCCGTGGTCCTCGTCGCCCAGGCCCTGCTGGGCATTGGGCCCTTCGCAAACCGTCCTTCGCTCGAGTTCACCGCAACACAAACGGACGAGGGCATCCGGGTTGACTCACTGGTGCCTGGTGGCGCCGCGGAACAGGCCGGTTTGCAGCCTGGCGACATTGTCACCGCGATTCGCAGGGACCAGGTGACATTGGCGGAACTCAATCGACGGGTCTCGCTGGCGGAGGCAGAGGACCCGTTCCGACTGCGGTACCTGCGTGGCGGTGAGCAAGACCAGCTCACCGTGCGCGCCATCATGCAACCGGGTATGGACAATTCCGCCATTTACACCGGCCTGGTCATCGCCCTGGTGGTCGCAGGCCTGTCAATTTACTGGCCCGGACGCACCCTGCCCTACATCCTGCTGGCCGTGTCCCTGTTGCCCATGGCCATAGGCTACTTGTGGCTCATCATCGCCACCTTTTCTTACCGCACCCGCGGTATTCTGCCGCTGGATGGCGAGGGAAACATCGGCGGCTTTACCATCGAAAACTGGGGCTTCATGCTGGGTGAGGACATTGCCGGGCTGGAGTTCAGCATCTGGCAGGTGACGCTTAATTCATTTCTGCTGGCAGTTCTCATGACGGCGGTCGTGTTGCTGGTGTCCTCCATGGCCGGCTACGCGCTGTCCCGCATGAGCTTTGCGGGACGCAAGTTTTTCCTGTCCTTTACGCTAATCCTGCATGGTTTCCCGGCTGTCACCTTGCTGATTCCGATCTTTTTCGTCCTGCTGAACCTCGGCAATCTGCCGCTGATCGGCCAACTCATCGGCTTCAATACCCTGGGCGGCATCGCCCTTGTCATGGTCGCCTTCGACCTTCCGCTTGGCATCTGGCTGATGAAGGGATTCTTCGACCACATTCCCTGGGACATGGAACGCTCGGCAATGATTGACGGCGCGACCCGCTGGCGCGTTTACCGCGAAATCGTGCTGCCGCAAATTCGTCCGGGTCTGCTGGCCCTGGGTATTTTCGCCTTCATTGGCGGCTGGAACGCCTTCCTCATCCCGCAGACCTACAGCATCGGCGCCGGCACCGTGAACCTTCCGGTCTTTTTGAATGAATTGATCGACGAGACCGCCCCGGTAGACTGGAACCAGGTCGCCGCCGTCGGGCTGTTTCAGTTGATTCCGATTTTCATCTTTTTCATCTTTGCCCAGGAATACCTGCTCAACATCTACGCGGGCGGAACCAAGGGCAGTTCCTGAGGGGCACACCATGGAAGTCGTTCTTTCCAACCTGTCCAAGAAGTTCGGCGACGTTGTCGGCGTCGAGGCCCTCGACCTGGATATCCGGGATGGCGAGTTCGTCGCCTTCCTCGGCCCCTCGGGCTGCGGCAAGACCACAACCCTGCTCATGCTTGCGGGTATTTACCGGCCAACGACCGGCACGATCCGCTTTGGCGACAGGATCGTCAACCAGTTGCAGCCGAGGGACCGCAATATCGGCATGGTCTTCCAGAGTTATGCGCTCTACCCCCATATGACGGTCTTCGGCAATATCGCCTACCCGCTGAAGTTGAAGAAAGTGCCGCGTCAGGAACAACAAAGACGCGTGGAAGCCGCGGCCGAAACGATGGGTATCGCCCACTTGCTGGACCGGCGACCCGGTCAACTTTCCGGCGGCCAGCAACAACGCGTCGCTCTGGGACGCGCGCTGGTCAAGGAGCCGGACATTCTGCTTTTCGACGAACCGCTGTCCAATCTGGATGCGCGCCTGCGCCTGACCATGCGCGGCGAGATTCGCTCGCTGCAAAAGCGACTCGGCATCACCTCCATTTACGTCACCCACGACCAGGTTGAAGCCCTCACCATGGCGGACCGCATTGCCGTGATGAACCTGGGCCGGCTGCAGGCCTTTGCCACACCCGATGACCTCTACGAACGCCCGCCAACAAAATTCATCGCCGGTTTCGTCGGCAATCCGCCCATGAATTTTCTGGACGTCAATTTCAGCCAGGAAAACACTGCACTGCAGCTGCAAGGCGAGTCTTTTGAACTCAACCTGCCACCTGAATTTGCTGCGGCGGCGGCGGCCAGCAACGGGGCGGTGACCTTTGGCATTCGGCCCGAGGACATCCGCCTGGATGACAAGGGGCCGGTGCACGGAGAAGTGTTTGTCGTCGAACCCCTGGGCCGCGACGACTTGCTGGACATCATCGTCGGCACGGAGCATTTCCTGCTGCTGGCGGACCCCAAAAGCAAATTGCGCGCAGGTGACCGTGTGCGTCTGAGCTTTGACATGACCCGGGCCCACTTCTTTGACCCTCACAGCGAACTCGCGTTGTCCTGGAAGTGAAATCGTCGCGGGTCAGGCAGCCGAACAATCCTGTTGGCGACAAACAAAGTGCAGCAAGCCAGGTAACGCCGCAAGGCGTTGCGCTAATCCTTGGCATCGGCACTTTCCTCGCTTTGTTCAGCGACACGGCGATGTATATCGTGCTGCCGGTCAACATGGAAAAGGCGGGGATTGTGCTTGGTCAGGTCGGTCTGATGCTGGCGGCCAACCGCCTTGTGCGCATTCCGCTAAACGGTCCTGGCGGACTGCTCATTGAGCGACTGCCCCGCCGCCGCGTGCTGCTTGCCGCGCAATTGATTGGCGTCGTGTCGTCTCTCTGTTATTTGTTGGCCGGCTTCTGGCCGCTGCTGATCGGACGCATGTTGTGGGGCATCTCCTGGATTGGTCTCTGGATCGGTGGTTCATCGGCCTTGCTGGACGTTGCGCCGGCACAGTCCAGGGGAAATTTGTCAGGCCGCTTTCACTTGTGGATCTTCGCCGGTTTCGCAGGCGGCTCCCTGGTGGGTGGTCTGCTCAATGACTGGCTTGGATATGACGGAACATTCATCGCCTGTGCCGGGTTGGGTTTGCTGGCCTTTTTGTATTGGTGGTGGAAGCTGCCCGAGACCACTTTCCAGCACCAAATCACCCCTTCAATTAGATCAGATTCGCAAGGCGACGCTGCTGAATTGCCCATTCGGCGGCTTCCGCTCATTACTGCCATGCTGATCATGGCCTTGAACTGGATGATTTACCTGGGGTTCATTAGCACTACCCTGACCCTGCTGCTAAGGGAAAAGGTCGGAGAGGCGCTGCTGGTCGGCTCCCTGTTGCTGCCCCTGACCACCCTCAGCGGGGCCGCCTTCGCCGGCAAACATGTGATCAGCATGGTGGCCTCCCCGCTTACCGGGAAGATTTCCGACCATCTGGGCGATCGCTGGCGCATGATCGCATTCTCCTTGCTGCTGGGGAGCGTCACACTCATGTTCGCTGCCAGGGCGGAAGGCCTGTTGGTTATTGCCGGCATCTTGCCCGGCGCGATTACCAACAGCATTTTGCAAACGCAGTCCACGGCATTGATCGGTGACCTGGTCCCGCCCCGGCGGCGCCCCCGCGTGCTGGGCTGGTTCACCACCGTCGCCGACAGCGGCAGTGCCCTGGGGCCCCTGCTGGCCTACGCATTCATCAGCAATGGCTGGTCGATCTCCAGCATCCTGCTGCTGGCTGCAACCTTGCTCGCCCTGATGTTGCCCTGGACGGCCTGGATAGCCTTCCGCGAACGGCGCGCGCCATCCTTCGCCTGAATGGCAACGCCATTCGCGCGCGCTATAATTTGCACAAATTCCTTGTGAGGCGCCTGTGCCAGTCCCGAAACTTGATGCCTTTATTCAACCTCTTCTCGACCTCGCCGCCGACGGTGAGAGCCATACGCTGCGGGAAGCCGAGGAATACCTTGCGCGCCAGTTCCGCCTGGTCCGGCGTGAACGCAACGAGTTGACCGCCGGTGGCGCGCAGACCCGCCTGCGCAGCCGTATGAACTGGGCCAACACCAGCCTGAAGCGTGCCGGCTTGTTGGAGAGCGCAGGGCGAGGACAGTTTCGCATTACCGACGAAGGCAAGCGCGTTCTGGCCAGTGTCGCCGGACCAATCGACAAGAAATACTTGCTGCGCTATCCCTCCTTCGCCGCCTTCTCACGGCCCGCATCAAAGACTTCGCGCAGCCCGGCCGGTCGGCGCCCGTTACCCATCTGGGACGAAGAGGACCTGCAGATGCTGCAGGACCGACAGTCGGGCGGCGCGCTGTATTCGCCACGGCAACAGTTGCGCCAGGTCCTGCAAATGGTATTGACCCGAATGCGTAGCCAGTTTGATGACGACCTGTTGCTTCGTCTGACGGGCGCGTCGCCGGAAATCTTTGAACGCACGGTCCTCGATCTCTTGCTCGCATTGAACTTCGGCCAGCTGGAAGGCAAACGCGAGCGCATCGTCGTGCAGCAACGCAATGAACGGGGCTTCGCCGGCATCATCCAAAGTCGGCAGAGCGAGGACCCCGCGCCAGGATTCCTGGCGCTGTGTCTGGACCCCCTGCTGGTGCTGGACTGGCGCGCCCTGCAGGCCAGCGGCCTGAGCGTGCCGGGGCGGGACGGGTGCAAGGGTATCCTGATTTCCAGCGCCCGCTTCGCCGGAGACATTCTCACCGCCAGCGGGCCGGGCGGCGACCACGACCTGCAGTTGCTGGACGGCAAGCAACTGGCCGCGCTGATGATCGAGCATGGCCTCGGCGTCCAGGCAGAGCAACAGTTCTCCACCTACGCGCTGGACGCAGACTACTTTGAACAGACCTGAGATGAAATTGCAGCGTTTCGCTTTTGTGGGGCGCGAAGGGACTCGAACCCCTGACCTCACGGATGTGAACCGTGCGCTCTAACCAGCTGAGCTACGCGCCCCTCTCCAGCGGGCGTCAGTGTAGCACGCGACCCTGCAGCCGGCAAGCGCTACCGGCCTCGCGCCTGGTTTGCGCCGCTGCCCTGATCCTGCTGCTCTCCGCCTGTCAGTTGCGTAACCTCATGCCACCGGTCAGCCCCCCTGCCCCAACGCCGGCATCGCCCCCGGCGAGCGACTGGCAAACAATCGCGCCCGGCCTGGAACTGCATCGTTCACTGGCGACAGGCTCCCTCTTCGGCCAGGCCTACGCCCTGCGCGTCGACCCCGGCCTGTTTCAATTGCGCGCGCACTATGAGCCGGGCGAGGCCCGCAGTTTCGACGACTGGCTGGATGCGCTGCCCGGCGTCGTCGCCTTCATCAACGCCAATTTCTTTCACAGCGACTTTCAAATCAATGGTCTGCTGGTCGCTAACGGCGTTTCCCACGGCCGCCCGTGGTTGACTCGCGGCGGCACGCTGCTGCTGCGCGACGGTCTGCCAGTTCTTCAACAAAACCAGATGCGGCCATGGCAAACCGGCGATCTGCAACAGGCCGTGCAGGGTTTCCCGATGCTGGTGCTGAATGGCCAGCCCGCCTACCGCCGCAGCGGACCTCCGGCGCGGCGCAGCGTCGTGGCGCTGGACCGCAGCGGCCGCGTGTTGTTGCTGGCGACGCCGCTGCTGGGCCCCTCGCTGGCGGACATGGCCGCCTGGCTGGCGGCATCCGATCTCGATATCGAAAGCGCACTCAATCTGGACGGCGGCGGCTCCACCATGTTCTATGTGGAGGCCGGCGACCCGCTGCGCCTCCCCTCGCTGGATGCGGTGCCGGCGCTACTGGCTGTATGGCCGACATGAATCGACTCTACTTCGCCAGCGCCGGCTCCAGCGCCAGTTCGTGCAGGGCGATGACCGCGCGCTCGTGATTGACCTCTTCAACCACAAAGGAAATGCTGCACTCGGAAGCGCCCTGGGCGATGGCCACCACGTTGATCTCCTGCGCGCCCATGGTCGTGAACACCCGCCCGGCGATGCCCGGCGTGCCGCGCATGCCGGAACCGACCACCGTCAGGATCACGACGTCCTCCAGCAACTCCACGTGCTCGATCAGGCGGTGCTCAATCTCCCCCGTGAATTCACTTTGCAGGGCATGTTGCACGGCGTGGGCCCGGTCGTCCAGCACCACGAAGCAAAAACTCTGCTCCGAGGATGCTTGCGAGATCATCAGAATGTTGGCCCCGACCCGCGCAGTGGCCAGAAAGGCGCGGCCGGCAATGCCTGGCACGCCCATCATGCCGCTGCCGGAAACAGTCAATAACCCGACGTGCGACACACTGGTCACGGCCTTGATAACCGATGCGCTGGCGGCGCTCTTCGAGGCAATCAGCGTGCCCTCATGCTCCGGATTGAAAGTGTTGCGCACCCGCAGCGGGATGTTGCGTTCCTGAACGGGTTGCACAGTACGGGGATGCAGGACCTTCGCCCCGTAGAAGGCCAGTTCACCCACTTCCTGATACGACACCTGAGACAGCACACGGGCGCGCGGATCTATGCGCGGGTCGGTGGTCATCACGCCGTCGACGTCTGTCCAGATGATCAGTTCGTTGCAGTGACTGGCCGCCGCGATCAGCGCCGCGCTGTAGTCGCTGCCACCCCGCCCCAGCGTCGTGGTGGCGCCCTCCGGCGTCCGCCCGATGAAACCGGTGATGACAGGCAATTCCCCTCGTTCCAGGGCCGGTAGCAGCACCCGGTCGATGCAGACCTGGGTACGGTTAAATTCAACGTTGGCGTTCTGATGATGGTCGTCGGTGACGATCAGCTGAGTCGCATCGAATTGCTGCGCCTTTACGCCAGCGTCACGCAGGGCAGTGGCTATCACCCGGCTGCTGAGGCGTTCGCCCAACGCCAGGATCTGGTCGTGGACGCGCGGCGTCAGTTCAGCGACGACGGCCAGTGCCCCGCACAGGCCTTCAAATTCCGTAACGAGGGCATCAACCTCCCCTTGCGCGACTTCGCGCTGCGCACCATCCCTCACCAGCGCCTGCAGCACTTCTGCATGGCGGGCCCCGCAATTGCAACGCCGCCTCCTGCCAGACGCTGCGCCTGCCCTCTGCAGCGGCCCGGGCAGCCCCGGTCAGAAGGTCGGTCACACCGGCCAGCGCGGAGATCACTGCAACCACCTGAGTGCCAGTCTCATAATGCCTTCGCAATATGTCCATCACCTGTTGAATGGCCGCTGCCGAAGCGACCGAGGTGCCCCCGAATTTCATCGTGATGCGCTGCATGTCAGGCCTTTCGCGATTCGCAACAAAAAAGCGTGTGGGAGTTTTCCACACGCTCGCGTCCCTGTGACTGTTGTCAGCGTCAGGACAGGCAGAAATCCCCGCGCGCAAGTTCAGCGCCGGTAGTCGCGCCCGTCATCAACATCGCGCCAGACAACAACATTTGCCCGTTCCTGCTTCAACGGCGCGAAGATTAGCGATTATGGCGCGGACAGTCAAGCGTCGTTTTTCGACCTTGCCCTGTTTCAATTGTATGCTTGGCCAATGTCACCGGTAATGCGCAAACGGCTGACGCCCGGCGGACTGCAGGACGTGGCCTGCGCGGCAGATTCCCTGCAGGGCGCCGCTCGCAGCGAACCCGATGGCGTCTATACCGTCAGCAACACACAGCGCGGCCAGCGCGTCCTTCATCTGGATGCACATCTGGACCGACTGGTAGACTCCGCCCGGCGCGAAGGATTCCTCCTTAAGCTGGAGCGGCAACGCCTGCGCCGGGCCTTGCGCAGCATGCTGGACGAAGCCGGCTTTCAGGAAATGCGCTTTCGGTTGAGCGTGCCGCGTCTGACGCCGGAACAGATATTGATCACAATCGAACCCTGGCGTCCACTGCCGCAGTCGCTGTATCGCGAAGGTGTGCGTTGTGTCACCGTGGACGGGCTGACGCGCGACAACCCGGCCGCCAAGGGCAGCGCCTGGTTACAGCAACGCGGCCGCTTCAACATACCGGCTGGTTGTTTCGAGGCGCTACTGCTTGCTGCCGACGGCGAGATTCTTGAAGGATTAAGCAGCAACTTCTATGGCGTGCTTGATGGTGAGTTGCGCACGGCCGGGACGGATGTGCTGGCTGGCATCACACGCGGCATCGTGCTGCAACTTGCGCCGGACATTTTGCCGGTGAATTTGTCGGCAATGCTGCCTGACGATCTTTCCCGTGTGGAGGAAGCCTTCCTGAGCAGCAGCAGCCGTGGCCTGTTGCCGGTGGTACGAGTCGATGAGCAGGTCATTGGCAGCGGCAGACCCGGCCCCGTCACACTTGCCCTGGTCGAGGCCCTTGAGCGTTTCGTGGAGCAACACCTCGAAGCGCTGTAGACTACGTCAGCGGCTCGCGAAAGTCGTAAATCCCGTCACGTATTGCCCAGCGTCGTCCGCTTTCGACCGAGACCATGCTGTCGCCTTCCCGGCGCAGTCCTTCGCCACTGCGCGGACAGCGCAAAAAATCGTCAACAGCGATCGAGACTTCCACCGGCCCTTCCCTGGTAGCACGCACAAACACGCTCGGGCTCCACAGCGCGCCGCTGTGCTGCAGCAGACTGTCCGTGTGGACCAGCAAACCGGTTGGCAGCGCGCTTTTTAGCAGGCCCAGGCGCATCCAGGAGACCGGCAGGCGTCGGTCGATGCAAAATCCGACAGCTGTCAGTTGCTGACGCATGTACTCCGGGTGGAAATCGAAATTAAGTTTGACGAATTCCAAGGGCTCGAGCGAGTAGGGACTCCACTTTTGCAGCCCAAGCGCATGGCGCAGGGCGGATTTCAGATGGCGCTTGCTGGCGTGTTCCAGCACAAGGACGCCACCGGTAGCAAGGACACGCGCTGTCTCGGCCAATGCGCCGGGCACGTCAGGCAGATGATGCAACACGCGGATTGTGGTTGCCGCATCGAAGGCCCCGGCGCAGAAAGGTTGCCGGCAGACGTCTGCGGCAACATACAGAAAACGCTTGTCGCGTCCCAGGTTTCGCTGCGCGTCCTGCAAGTGCGTCAGCGAATAGTCCAGTAGTACAACCTGGTCGAATCCCCGGTATTCCGGCGTCAAGCGTCCATAGCCCGCCCCGACTTCCAGCAGACGACGACCGGAGGTGGGCAACAGGCGTCTTAATGCGACGCGTTCAACCCTGTCTTCGTAATCGCGATTGGCATCTTCCCAGAATTCGTGGCGATAACGCGAGCCTTCGTAGTCGATGATGTCCCTGCGGGGGGGCGCCACCCTCTGTGCTCATCGCAGCGAATCATTTTCCAGACCGGCGTCGCGACGCAGCAGCGGGACCTTGTCACAGCGCTCCCAGGGCACGTCGAGGTCGTCGCGCCCAAAGTGGCCGTAGGCCGCGACCTGGCGATATTGCGGCTGGCGCAAATTCAGTTCCCGAATGATTGCCGCCGGACGCATGTCGAAATGGCGCTCAATCAGACACACAAGGTCCTGGTCAGGTATCTTACCGGTGCCAAAGGTTTCGACAGCCAGGGAAGTTGGCTCGGCACGGCCGATGGCGTAGGAGACCTGCAATTCAAAGCGACTGGCAAGTCCCGCAGCGACGACGTTTTTGGCAGCGTAGCGCGCCATGTAGGCGGCGCTCCGGTCCACCTTGGTGCCATCCTTGCCGGAAAAGGCGCCGCCGCCGTGCCGGGCCACGCCGCCATAGGTATCAACGATGATCTTGCGTCCGGTCAGTCCGGCATCACCATGCGGGCCGCCAGTCACAAAGCGCCCGGTCGGGTTGATGTGTATTTTTGTGTTGGCATCAATCAACTGTGCCGGAATCGTCCTTCGTATGACGACGTTTTCCAGTTGACGACGTAGAAGGTCCTGTCCAATGTCGTCGTCGTGCTGGGCCGAAAGCACGATGGCCTCAACGCGTTTTGGCTTGCCGAAGGCATATTCCACCGTGACCTGGCTCTTCCCGTCCGGACGGAGCCAGGGGAGCTCGCCGCTCTTGCGCACTGAAGCCAGTTCCCGCGTTAACCTGTGCGCCAGCGAAATGGTGAGCGGCATGAGTTCCGGCGTCTCATCGCAGGCGAAGCCAAACATCATCCCCTGGTCACCGGCGCCTTCCCGGTCAACACCGGCGGCAATGTCCGCTGATTGACCGTGCAGCGAAAGCAGCACGCCGCAGCTTTCGCTGTCCAGACCGCTGGCGGCGTCGGTGTAACCCGTTTCGCGAATGGTGCGGCGAACGACGCCGGCGATGGCTTCCTGGCTGACCGGCGCGCGCGTGCTGATCTCGCCCATGACCAGCACCAGGCCGGTGGTCGTGGCCGTCTCGCAGGCGACCCTGGCCCGTGGGTCCTGCGCCAGCATCGCGTCCAGAATGGCATCCGAAATCTGGTCGCAAATCTTGTCCGGATGGCCTTCCGTCACCGACTCCGAGGTATACAAAAATGATGGCGAGTTGACGAAAGACAGACTGGACAAGGCGTGCCTCCGGTCAGACGGTCGGCGGCACTATAGCACAGGCCGCCGGCCTGCGGCAATTCAGCCGATCAGTTCACCGTTGCCGGATCGACCCAGCAATACATGGAACTCGCTGCGCGCCGCCGGGCTGTCCCGAAAGGTGCCCAGCATGCTGCTGGTCGTCATGCTGGCCTCGTGTTTCTTGACGCCGCGCATCACGGCACAGAAGTGCATCCCCTCAACCACCACGGCCACACCGTGAGGGGCGAGCACGGATGCCAGAAAGTCCGCAATCTGGCGCGTCATGCGTTCCTGCACCTGAAGGCGCCGCGCGTACATGTCCACGATGCGCGGAATCTTGGAGAGGCCGACGATTCTGCCCTGCGGGATGTAGGCCACGTGGGCTCGACCGACAAAGGGCAGCAAATGGTGTTCGCACAGGCTGTGAAAGGCAATGTCGCGTACGATAACCATATCGTCGTGGTCGACCTCAAAGATAGCGTCGTTGATCAGTTTCACCGGGTCAATACGATAACCGGAGGTCAATTCACCCCATGCCCGCGCCACCCGATCCGGCGTGGCGATCAGTCCCTCCCGACCCGTATCTTCCCCGATCGCTTCCAGCAGCGCAGTCGTGGCAGACTCAATTTTCGCGTGGTCAATCTCAATTTCGCCGGGAGCATCCGCCAGATTGCCGTTTTCGGCCACCTGGGCCGGGAACTCTGCCGTTAGCGATTGCCTTTGCGACGATGCCCTGTCTTCAAAGTGTTCGCTCATTTGCGTCGCTTTCCGGATCTGCAGTCAAGGCCCTGATAAAGTAATGTTAACATAACACCGATTTTGCGATTGCGGCAGACCGTATGCTGTGAGGAATGTGAATGGTGGACGTCATTGAGATCGACAACCTGCGGCTCCGTTGCATCATCGGCTTCAGCCCGCATGAACGCAGGGACCGCCAGGACGTGGTCATCAGCCTGCGTCTCGGTTGCGACATGCGCGCCGCCGGGCTCAGTGATGATCCGCAGGACGCCCTCAATTACCGCAGTCTCACCAAGGACGTCATTCGTCTGGTGGAAGGTTCGCACTGGCAGCTGCTGGAAACTTTGGCCACCAACATCGCGCGCGTCTGTGTGCTGCAGCATGATGCGCAATGGGTGCAGGTGCGCGCCCACAAGCCAGGCGCCTTGCGCTTTTCTGATTCCGTCGGCGTCTGCATTGAACGCGAGCGCATTGACTTCGAACGTGACTGACCATGTCGTCTGGTTGTCCCTGGGCAGCAACATCCGGCCCTGGGCCAACCTGCGCGCTGCACTGCGGCTGCTGCGCAAGGCCTGCGTTGTCGAGCGCTGTTCCCCTGTTTACCGGACTGCGCCCCGTGGCGACAGCAACCAGGCCGATTTCCTTAATATGGCCCTGCGCGCACGGACCCGGCGTTCGCCCTCCGAATTCCATCATCGTGTGATTCAGTTGGTCGAGCGGCAACTGGGACGCGTTCGTGACCCGCACAATCGCAACGCCGCGCGCACCATCGACATCGACATCGCGCTCTGGGACGAAGCAATTCTTGAGTTCGGAGCGCCTCCCCGCCGTGTACCCGACCTAGACGTCCTGCGATTTGCCCACGTCGCCTGGCCGCTCGCCGCGTTGGACCCCGAATATCGCCACCCGGTCACGGGCGAGTCCCTGCGGGCAATCGCGGAGGCCCTGGGGACGGAAGGCATCCGGCAACTGGAGCAAGACCTGACCAGGGACGGTGATGCACTCTCGCCATAGCACCTGGTTCGGGTACAATGACCGTGATAATCGGCGGCCGGGAGCGTCATGAACCTGCTGGAATACGTCAACATTCTGCTGCGGCGCGGCTGGATCATGCTCTTGCTGGCGCTGGTCGCCGCGGGCAGCGCCCTGTGGCTGGGAGCACAGCAGTCGCCCGTTTTTCGCGCCACCCAGCGGGTGTTGATGCAACCCACGCGGGCGGACTTCGGCCTTACTGAAGCCAGCAAGACCCTGCTGGGCAATCACGTCGCCTGGCTTGATAGTGAATTCCGCGCAGCCGAGGTCATCGACGTCCTGCGCCTTGACATGACGCCAGGGCATCTGCTCAGCATGGTGACCGTTGCCTCCGACCCTCTCAACCTGACAATCCAGATCGACGTGGACCTGGGTGACGGCGATTTGGCCAATGACGTCGCTCGTGAATGGGGCAACCTGCTCATCCAGTTCCGCAATGAGGAAAACCAGCGGGCCCGCCGCGAGGACCACATCAATGCCCGGCTGCAGGACAATGCCCGCTACAGTCTCCTGCGCCCGCGGCCCGCACTCAACGCCGCTGCCGGCGCCATTCTTGGTTTGATTCTGGGTGGTGTGATGGTGCTGGTGCTGGAATATCTGGAGAGCAGTATCGTTCGCAACAGTGACGACATGGAGCGTGCGACCGGCATCAGTGTGCTTGCTGCCATCCCGCAGACCGAGGGATAAACGATGGAACTTGTCACTATTCGCAATCCAGGCTCCGCAGCGGCAGAAGCCTATCGTACTTTGCGCACGAACCTGATGTTCAGCAGTGTCGACCAACCGGTAAGCACACTGCTGGTCACTTCACCTGCGCGCGCAGAGGAAAAGAGCAGCGTGCTGGCCAATCTGGCCGTTGCCTTTGCCCAGGGCGGGCACAGCACCATCCTCGTTGACAGCGACTTGCGGCGACCCGCCCAGCACGTGATTTGGGATGCGAATAACGAGCGCGGTCTGACGACCATGATGCTTGAGGACTCAGCGCTGGCTGACCCTCCACTAATTCAAACCGGCATCGACGGCCTTCAACTCTTGCCCTCGGGGCCGCTGCCCCCCACCCCGGCCGACCTTCTCGGCGGCCAGCGCATGGGCGAAGTCATTGGTCTCCTGCGCGCGCGCGCCAGCTACGTGCTATTCGACGGACCTCCGGTGTTGGCCGTTACCGATGCTGCCCTGCTGGGCTCGCAACTGGACGGCGTGCTGCTGGTAATCCGGGCAGGGCACACGCGTCGCGAACACGCTGCCCGGGCCCGTGAAGCGCTGGAACGCGTCCACGTTCGCATTGTAGGCGCCGTCCTCGACAATGCGCCACGCGCCAACGTCGCCTCCAGCTACGCCGCTGCGGGTCATACCGGAGCCTGAAATGAAGGGGCTGATTCTCAGTGGCGGGAGCGGCACGCGTCTGCGGCCCTTGACTTATACCCGCGCCAAGCAACTCATCCCCGTCGCCAACAAGCCAATACTGCTGCGCGTGATTGAGTCCCTGCGCGATGCCGGGGTGAATGACATCGGCATCGTCATCGGGTCCACCGGGCCGGAGATTCGCGAAGCCCTGGGGGATGGCAAACACCTCGACGTACGCATTACCTGGATCCGGCAGCAAAGCCCGGACGGCCTTGCCCATGCCGTGCGTATCTCGCGCGATTTTCTCGGCGATCAACGCTTTGTCATGTTTCTGGGTGACAATGTCATCGAGGGCGGCATTGGCAACCTGATTGAAGATTTCAGCGCCAACGACTGGAACAGCCAGATTGTCCTGAAGGAAGTCGCCGACCCGCGCGCCTACGGTGTGGCCACACTTCGCCCGGATGGCAGCATCGCACGCCTCGTCGAAAAGCCGGCGCAGCCGCCCACGAATCTGGCCCTGGTTGGCATTTACATGTTCGATCATCATGTACATCAGGCGGTCAGGGCCATTCAACCATCACTGCGTGGCGAACTGGAAATTACGGACGCCATTCAATGGTTGATTGACGCGGGTTACCACGTCGCGCCGCACGTCCACGGCGGCTGGTGGATTGACACTGGCAAGGCGACCGACATGCTGGAAGCCAACAGCCACGTCCTCACGGAATTGTCGCCAGCCATCGCCCCGGACAGCATTATCGAAAACTCGGAGGTCGATTCCCGCGTCAGCGTGCAGGCCGGAGCAAGAATCCGCAACAGCGTGCTGCGCGGACCCAGTATCGTGGGCTGCAACACCCTCGTCGAAAACAGTTTTATCGGCCCCTTCACCAGCATTTATCATGATGTATGCGTGCGAAACGCTGAAATCGAACGCAGCATCATTCTTGAGCACAGCAGCGTTTGCGACATCGCCGCCCGCCTGCAAGACACACTGATCGGGCGATACGTCAACGTCCAGCGGGCGGTCGGCAAGCCGCAGGCCCTTCGCATGAACCTCGGTGACCACAGCAGCGTATGGATTCCCTGATGAAACCGGACATCAAACTGATCGCTCTGGACCTGGATGGAACGCTTTACGATCCCCGTACCGGAATATCCCCGACCAACCGCAATGCACTGATCGCCGCACGCGATGCCGGCATCGAAATCGTGCTGGCCACGGGCCGGACGCGCGGCTCGGCGCTCAACATCATCGAGCAACTTGGGCTGCAGTCCCCAGGCATTTACGTGCAGGGCCTGGTCACCCACAACGGGGATGGCAGTATTCGCCATCAGCAGTTTCTTGATGCCGGGCTGGCCCGGGAGGTGGTGGGTCTGGTAGATGAGGACATCGCCTTCATTGCCTATTCCGGCACGGACACCTGGGTCGTGCGCTTCGACAGAAATGTCGAACTGCTGATTATGTATGGCGAGCCGCGTCCCAGACAGTGCGATTCGCTGGCGACGTTGACGCAACGTGTGCCGATCAACAAATTTGCCGCCATGGACGTCATGAACCCGGCCAAAATGAACGACCTGCGCGCCAAACTGGAAGAGGCTCTGGGCGACCGCGCCCAGGTGCTGCAACCCGGGTTGACGATCATGGTTGAAATCCTGCCAACGGGGACCAGCAAGGGCGGCGCGTTGGCTACCCTGATCAAGGACATGGGCCACACACCGCAACAGGTCCTGGCCTGCGGCGACGGCGAGAACGACATCGAGATGCTGGAACTGGCCGGAATTGGCGTCGCCATGGGCAACGCTGACGAAGCGGTTCGCGCCGCTGCGGACTTCGTCTCCCTCCCTTATGACCAGGATGGCGTGGCCCACGCCCTGGCGCACTTTTTGCCGCACATTGTGCCTCCTGGCTTGTTGCAGGACAGCAAGGCGTGAAAAACATCCTGGTCACAGGTGGCGCGGGCTTTATAGGCAGCGCCTTTGTACGTCAGATGGTCGGGCGCCACCCTGATCTCAACATCATCGTCCTCGACCTGCTGACCTATGCCGGCAACCTGAACAATCTGCTTCCTGTCAGCGACGAGCCCAACTACCGTTTCGTACAGGGCGACATTGCCAGTCGGGAGAGTTGCGCCAGCGTAATGAAGGCGCATGACATCGATACCGTCGTCAATTTCGCAGCAGAAAGCCACGTCGACCGCAGTATCCTGGAGCCCGACGACTTCATTCGCACCAACACCCTGGGCGTGAACGTCCTGCTGGATGAAGCCTGCCGCGCGGGAATCGGCCGCTTTCTGCAGGTCTCAACCGACGAGGTCTACGGTGACATTGGCCCAGGCGCGTTCTCCAAAGAAGAGGACCCGTTTCTGCCCAACAGCCCCTACTCGGCCAGCAAGGCCAGCGCCGAACTGCTGGTGCGCGCCTGGCAGATCACGCATGACCTGGACACGATAATCACACGCGGCAGCAACACTTTCGGGCCATATCAATACCCGGAAAAGCTGATGTCATTCTTCATCACCGAAGCCATCGACGGGCGCCCCCTGCCCCTTTACGGCGACGGCCGGCAACAACGCGACTGGCTGTACGTCGATGATCACGCCAGCGGCGTCGCCTGCGCACTGTTCCATGGCGAAAGCGGTCAGGTTTACAACATCGCCGGTGAACGCCAGGCGCGCAATCTGGATATCACCCGGCGCATTCTGGAGCTGCTGAACAAGCCGGAGTCGCTGGTCCGCCACGTGCCTGATCGTGAAGGTCATGACCGGCGTTATGCCATGCGCTGCGAACGGCTGAAGGCGCTTGGCTGGCAACGCGAACACAGTTTTGAGGAAGCCGTCGCTGCAACCGTGCGCTGGTATCAGGAGAACCAGTGGTGGTGGCGCCCTGTCAAGTCCAAGGACTGGCAGGACTGGTACCAGCGACAATACGCTGCACGCCTGGCCGCCGCTGACGGCTGAACGCCTGTCCCGCTCTGGCGCGCCCGTGCTAAAATGCCGCCAGTTGAAACGAGAGTGGCATGCGAATTCTGGTAACAGGTGCTGCCGGCAATCTGGGAGGCCTGCTGCTCGGGGACCTGGCCCGGGACGGCCATGAAGTCGCGGGCGCCGATATCGTCGGCGAAAGCCTGGAGCGTCTCGACATCTGCGACTTCCCCGCCACACGGCAACTGCTGCAAAAACTCAGGCCACAGTTGGTCATCCACGCTGCTGCCTGGACGGACGTCGATGGCTGTGCCCGTGAACCGGACCGGGCATTGCAGATCAACGGATTCGGCACGCAAAACGTCGCCCTCGCCGCGGCAGCGGTGAATGCAGAGCTGGCCTATATCAGCAGCAACGAAGTGTTTTCCGGACGTGACCGTCAGCCACTGGATGAATTTGCCTCACCTGAACCCCGCAACCCCTACGGTTACAGCAAACGCGCCGGGGAACTTGCGGTTGTTGCGCATTGCTCGCGCCACTACATCGTGCGAACGGCCTGGCTCTTCGCCCATGGCGGACGCAACTTCATTCAGGCGATCCTGGCCGCGGGCCGCGCCGGCAAACCAGTGCGCGTGGTCAGTAACGAGGTCGCCAACCCGACTTACACCAATGATCTGTCCACCGCTCTGGTTCGTCTCATCGCCACGGGCCGTCACGGCACCTACCATTTTGTCAATGAAGGCGCATGTTCGCGCCTGCAGTTCGCCCGTTACGCATTTGATCGCAGCGGCCTTGCGGATGCACCGATCCAGGCGATCAGCAGCCACCAGTGGCCGCGTCCCGCTTCGCCGCCGGAGTATGCGGCCCTGGTCAATCACGCCGGACGCCACCTGGGCATTACCCTGCGACCCTGGCAGGCTGCGGTCGATTCCTTCCTGTCGCAGGAGGGATTGCTGTCATGAGCGCAGCAGACGCTTCCGGCCCGCAGCTCTCGATCGTCATCCCCAACTGGAATGGCGCACATTTCTTGCCCACCTGCCTGGATTCCCTCGCCCGCCAAAACTGCTGCGCCCTGGAGACCATCGTGGTCGACAATGCATCAGCGGACGACTCCCGCGCCCTGTTGAGCGGCAACTATCCGCATGTGCAACTTCTTGAACTGCCGCAAAACAGTGGCTTCACCGGCGCCTGCAACGCCGGACTGCGGGTTGCCCGGGGGGAACTGGTCGCCCTGCTCAACAACGATACCGAAGTGCATCCGGACTGGGCGCGCGAAGTCCTGGCGGCCTTCCGGCGCCATCCGCGGGCCGGCGCTGTGGCCAGCAAGATGCTGCTGTTCGACCGCCGCGACTACCTGCACACGGCCGGAGACTGCTTTTCGCTGGATGGACGCGCCAGTAACCGCGGCGTCTGGCAGCGGGACTGCGGTCAATTCGAACGAGAGGAGTATGTATTCAGCGCCTGCGGGGGCGCCGCCGTCTACCGTCGCAGCATGCTTGACCAGATCGGTCTGCTGGACGATGACTTCTTCTTTTCCTGCGAGGACATTGACCTTGGCTGGCGCGCCCAACTGGCTGGCTGGCGCTGCGTTTATGCGCCGCGCGCCATCGTTTACCACCATCTGTCGGCGACGGGCGGCGGCGTGACCGCCAGCTATTTCGATGGACGCAATCTGATCTATTTGCTCGCCAAAAATTATCCCCCGGACCTTTGGCGACTGTATGGCAAAAGGGTCCTGGGCACCCAGTGGCAACTCCTTTGCGATGCCCTGGCGGCATGGCGGGGCGCGGAAGCCCGGGCCCGCCTGCGGGGGATGCTGGCCGGCCTCTTCGGCCTGCCGCGCATGTTGCGCAAGCGTCCGGCAATTCAGGCCACTCGCCAGGTTTCCCTGAAGTATCTTGAGGAATTGCTTGGGGAGTCTGCCTGATGACAGAATCCGGGCAGGAAACCGGCGGCAGCAAACTGCTCTCCATCATCATCCCGGCCTACAACGAGGAGCGGCGCCTGCCTGCAAGTCTCGAAAAGATCGACGCATTTTTGCAGCAGCAAGCTTACCAGGCCGAAGTGATCGTCGTGGACAACGGCAGCACGGACCGAACATTGGCCGTGGCGAGCGAATTTGCCGCCTCGCGTCACTGGGCCCAGGTCATTCAGGCCGCCGTGCGCGGCAAGGGCCTGGCCGTCAAGGTGGGCATGCAGGCCGCCCGCGGCGACTTCCGTTTCATTTGCGACGCCGATCTTTCCATGCCCATTGAGGAAATCGCCCATTTTCTGCCGCCCCACAGCGATGGTTTCGAGGTCCAGATTGCGACCCGGGAAGGTCAGGAAGCGCGGCGCATTGGCGAACCTTTTCACCGACATTTGATGGGCCGCATCTTCAACCGGATCATCCAGTGGACGGCACTGCCGGGCTTGCAGGACACGCAGTGCGGTTTCAAGATGTTTAACCGGACTGCGGCGGACGACCTGTTTCGCGTTCAGCAAATGGTGGGTATCGGCTTCGACGTTGAACTGCTCTTCATTGCCCGCAAACGCGGCTACAAGATCCGCGAAGTGCCCGTCACCTGGTATTTCGATGCTGACAGTCGCATGCGACTGATTTACGACTCGCTCCACATTCTCCTCGAGATCCAGCAGATTCATCGCAACTGGCAGCGCGGTTTTTATGCCCGGCCTGGGTCATGAAAGGCGCCTTCAGGGCGCCGGCTATCGCCACATCCTGGCCATGGACGAAGCCGGACGGGGCGCCTGGGCCGGCCCGCTTTGCGTGGGCGCCGTCTGTCTTCCGCTCAAGCGCAAGGGGTTGCGCGCATCGCTGGCGGACGTGCGTGACAGCAAGGCAATGCGCCCGCAGCAGCGGGAAACCGCCGCGGACGCTATCCGGCACACGGCCTGGACCTGGGGCATCGGCCAGGCCAGCAACCTGGAAATCGACGGGCAGGGAATCGAGCAGGCAACGTATCTGGCCATGCAGCGCGCTCTGGATGATGCCCGTCGGCGGCGTCCAGGTTATGAGCCCGACTGCCTGCTGCTCGATGCATTGGTCTGGCCGCAAATGCTCTCGCGTTGCCCCCAGGTCACCATGATCGACGGGGACGCCCGTTCCCTCAGCATTGCGGCAGCCAGCGTGCTGGCCAAGACCTGGCGCGACGCGCAAATGCGCAGGTTGGCGACCGAATTCCCTGCCTACGGCTTCGAGCGTCACAAGGGCTACGGAACGGCAGCACATCGCACCGCCCTGGAATTACACGGTCCTTCACCACTCCATCGCCGCAGTTACCAACCACTGCGTGCGTTGTTGGAAGAGCGGCAAGCGTGAAAATCGCGCTGGTGCATGACTGGTTGAATCAGGTCGGGGGAGCGGAAGACGTGCTGGCGGCCCTGTTGCAAATCTGGCCGGAGAGCCCGGTCTATGCCAGCATCCACGACCCCGACACCATGCCCGCTGACATTAACGCGGCAGACATCCGCACCCTCTGGCTGGACCGGTTGCCTGGCATCCACCGCCACCATCAGCCCTTCTTGCCGCTGTATCCCCTGGCCTGGTCCGGTCTGCACCTCAGAGACTATGACGTCGTCCTCAGCAACAAGAGCGGTTTCTGTACGGCGTTGCACCATGACCAGCGGGCCCTGCACATTTGCTACTGCCTTACGCCCACACGTTACCTGTGGCAGCTCGACGAATACATTCAACGCGAGCGCCTGGGCACGGCGCTGCGCCATGCCCTGCGCCCCCTGATCGCCCTGTTACGCCGTCAGGACCATGCATCGGCGCAGCGGGTTCATCATTTCATCGCCATCTCCAGCGCCGTCCGGCAGCGAATCAGGGACTGTTACAACCGGGATTCGTTTCTCATTTTTCCACCAGTGGATACGCAGCGTTTCCGCCCCGTCACGCGTTGTGAAGACTACCTTTTGACCGTCGCCCGGCTGGTGCCCTACAAACGCATCGACCTCGCCGTGCAGGCCGCTACCCGTCTGAATCTGCCGCTCAAGGTGGGAGGTACAGGCCGCGATCTGGACCGTTTGCGCGCCATGGCCGGGCCCACAGTGGAATTCCTGGGTTACGTCCCGGATGACAAATTGCCGGATTTGATGGCGCGTTGTCGCGCCTTTCTTTTCCCTGGTCATGAGGACTTTGGCATTACGCCGGTACAGGCCCAGGCTGCCGGCCGGCCGGTCATCGCCTACGGCGCCGGCGGCGCGCTGGATACCGTCGTTCCCGGCCTCAGCGGCGAACTTTTTCACGAGCAGTCCGTCGATGCGCTGACCACCATGCTGGCGAATCTGGACATCTCCCGCTACGATAGCCAGGCCATTCGCGCTCATGCCCTGCATTTCGATACGCTTGTCTTTCGGCGAAAAATGCGCGCCTTCGTCAATCAGGCACTGACGGCGTTTCGCAGACAGGAACCCATGGCATGGCGCGATCCCTGTGAATCCGGGTGATGCAATGGAACTGCGGGCTATCGTGGACGTGTTGCGACGCTGGTGGTGGCTAATCGCCATACCAACCTTGATGGCCGGTGTCGCCACGCTCCCTGCCCTGCCGCAATTGAGCGCTGGCAACAGCGGCTACAGCACGGTGTTGCACTTCAGCGCTGCCCAGCAACCCACAGAAGTCCTGCCCGCGGACAGCGGTCTGGAGGATGTCTGGCTGGCATCCGAGCTGGCAGTAAATGCCATTTCCGCCTGGGTACGCACAGAAAGCTTTCGCAGGGAACTTGAAGCCGCCCCGGGCGTTGAAAGCGGCGACATCGCAGCGCTGGTCATCGCATCGGACAACCATCGCAGCATCGGGCAACTTTTTCTCAACCATTCGGATGCGCAGTCCCTGTTGCGCATTGCCACGGCGGCGGCAGGTGTATTGCAGAACTCAAGCCGCAACTATTTTCCGCAATTCACCGAAGGGTCGGCCACCGTCAGCCTGCTTGACGCCCCGACGATTTCGCCGGTACCGGTGCCGCTGGGCCAGCGAATGGCCCCTCTGCTGCGCATCGCGCTGGGGCTCGTGACGGGGCTGATCCTGGTGATGATTGCCCATACCTTCGATCCCGCCCTGCGCACGCGGGAGGATCTGGAAATGCTTGGCCTGGCCGTGCTCGCGACGCTGCCGCGCAAATGAAATTTCAAGCGGGCAGCGGGCGTAAAATGGCGCGCACCGGAGAAGCACAGGCCCCTTCCAGTCGCAGGGGCAGGGCCACCAGTTCGTAGTCGCCATCCGGCACGTCGCGCAGCCACAAACTTTCAAGCGTGACGATGGCATGCCGTCGCAAGGCGTGATGGCCCGGCAAGGTTTCGCTGTCGGCCGCATCCACCGAAGGCGAATCCAGACCCAAAAGACGCAGCCCGCTGACTGCCAGTTGCTCAATAAGCGCGTCGCCGGGCCAGGGCCAGGTCTCCGGCCATTGGTCTTCCGCCAGTTCGCTGACCCTGCTGCGAAGCAGCAGCCTTTCGACCCCCGCCAGCGAGACATGGGCCAGATCTGCCGGCGCCAGGGGCCCATCACGACGCGCTACCGTCACCAGCCGTGCGGGCCCAATACAAGCTGCCAGCGGCATCTCCGCCGCAGTCGCACCTTCGTCGTCGCAGTGAAACCAGGCATCCATGTGCGTGCCCAGGTGCAGGGTGGACTCAATAGACGTCAGGTTGACGACTGCCCCATCGCCCATGCGCAGCGTGGGGCGAAGTCGGAAAGGTTGGTCACCTGGCCAGACTGCCGTGTTCTCGTGGACCGGGCGCGTGATGTCATGAATCACCTGGTCGCCTCCCCGTGTGTTTGCTTGCGGCAAGTGCCCAACTTGTTTCAACCTGCCGGCAGGTTGACGTTCGCAACCCAACAACCCTTCCAGGACTCTGAAAGGACTAAAAGAGGCCGACGATCTCGCCATTCCCGTCGATGTCGACCTGCTCGGCGGCCGGATGCGCCGACAGGCCCGGCATCGTGCGCATGTCGCCACAAAGCGGATAGATAAAGCCCGCGCCAACGCTGGCGCGCACTTCCCGCACCGGCAGCACAAAGCCCGACGGCGCGCCCTTGAGCCTGGGATCATGGCTGAGGCTGAGGTGTGTCTTTGCCATACATATCGGCAGGTTACCGAAGCCATTGGCCTCATAGCCGTCTATTTGGCGAGCGGCCTGCGCTTCGTAGTGCACCCCTGCGGCGCCATAGATTTTTGTAGCAATCGTCTCAATCTTGTCGCGAATTGGCTGCTCAAGATCATAGAGGTAGTGGAACTTCGAAGGTGTTTCCGCGGCGCTGACGACCATTTCCGCCAGTTCCACTGCGCCTGCTCCTCCCCTGGCATGGTGTCTGGCCGTTGCGGCGCCGAGTGCACCGGCTTCGACAGCGAGTCGCCGAATGGCGTCCAGTTCGTCAGGATGGTCGCTGTCAAAAACATTGATGGCCACCACTGGCGTTACGCCGTGGCGCTTCACGTTTTCAATTTGCCGCACCATGTTGACTGCGCCGGCTTCCACGTCTCCGACATTTCGTTCCAGCATGGCCGCCGGCAGCGCCCTGCCGGCTACCACGCAATGACGTCCGCTGTGCAACTTGAGCGCGCGCACCGTCACAACCAGCACGGCGGCATCCGGTCGCAGTCCGTTGGCGCGACACTTGATGTTGAAAAACTTCTCCGCACCGATGTCCGCGCCAAAGCCGGATTCGGTGATGAGATAGTCGCCACACTTGATACCGATCAGGTCCGCCAGCACGCTGCTGTTCCCCTGGGCGATGTTGGCGAAGGGTCCGGCGTGAACGAGAGCAGGGGTGTTTTCCAGCGTTTGCAGCAGATTTGGGCGAATGGCGTCCTTCATAAGCACCGTCATGGCGCCGGCCGCGCCGATTTGTCCCGCAGTGACCGGTTCCCGCTGGCTGTTTTGGCCAATCACGATGCGCGCGAAGCGCTCTCGCATGTCCTGCAACGAAGTCGTAACGGCGAGGATGGCCATCACCTCGCTGGCCACGGCGATGTCGAAGCCCGTCTCGCGCAGCAAACCGTTCCACTTGCCGCCCATGCCCACCACGATATTGCGCAAGGCGCGGTCGTTCATGTCCAGCACGCGTCGCCAGGTGATGCTGTCCGGATCGATGTCCAGCGGGTTGCCGCGCAACAGCCGATTGTCGATCATGGCCGCCAACAGATTGTTGGCCGCCGCCACGGCGTGAATGTCGCCGGTCAAATGCAGGTTGAAGGTCTCCATCGGCACCACCTGGGAATGACCGCCACCGGCCGCGCCGCCCTTGATGCCGAAAGTCGGCCCCATCGACGGTTGCCGCAGCGCCACGACAGAACGCTTGCCCAGATGTTTCATGGCCTGGCCCAGACCGACTGTTGTCGTAGACTTTCCCTCCCCCAGCGGCGTGGGCGTGACAGCTGTGACGTCGATGTATTTCGCGTCAGGTCTGTCTCGCAGTTTATCCAGGACCTCCAGCCGCAATTTGGCCACGTGTGGCGAGCCATAGAGGTCCAGGTCCTCCGGTTCAAGGCCCATCCCGGCTGCGATTTCATGACAGGATTTCAGATCTGCCAGACGGGCGATTTCAAGGTCACTGCGCATGGTTTGGTCCCCGTTCATGTATGGCTGTTTTGAATGTATCACAGGCCTGCGGCATCAGGCGTTTCTCAAGGCGCTGGTCGGGCTGATGGCAGGCGTAGGGGATGGCGTAAGGGAGCGCATTGTCGGCGCCATTGTCAGGCGCCGGGGATCCAGCGTAATCGTGGACAGAGGCGTCGGCGTGTCCACAGGAGTTGGCGTCGGATTCAGCGCGCGCAACAGGGAGCGGTGCATGTAAACGGACTCGATGCGGCGCGAGCGCGGTTCTTCGTCGACCAGCAGCCAGTCCGGATTGGAGGGCGCCGGATACATGACACAGACTTCGTCACCTTCGAATAGCGCCCGCACGATCCCCGCATCGAATGAAGGAGAGGAGCGCACGATCGCCTCACTCACCACAACAATGAAGGGCTGGCATTCGGGATACGGCGTGCGGGTGGGTGGCGGCGCCAAAACCACCTGGCGGGTCATTTCCCGGACGACAGTGGCGCTCGCATCCTGCCTTGCCTGCTGCGTCACCTCCCGAACGCCCAGACCGCCACTGCGCAGGTAGTTTTGTACGCCCTGCCAGAGATACCAGCCGGCAAACACCAGTGCCACTGCAACCAGGATGATCAGCCAGGTGGGCTGGAATCCGCGACCCATCGTTACCTCGCAGCGCCTGCATTGCCTCAATTCTACAGCCGATCAGGGCGCTCGCCGCAATTGCATGGTCTTGCGTTCCAATCGCGATTGCGCCACACTCGCCCGCGACGTCAGGGAACAGTCCATGGTCCAGACCCGACACTACGACTTGCAATCCGTTTTTGACGCGGACGGCACGCCAGGCGTTTTTGGCAAGGTGGCTACCCAGTTGATGTGCCTGCACGGGCTGGTGCGGCAGTTTGACTCGCCCCTGGTGCTGGAGTGCGGCGTAAATGAAGGCTGGTCCAGCGGCGTACTGGCACATGCCTGCGAGCAACAGGCAGGCCGACTGGTTTCCCTCGACGTCGCCGACTGTTCGGCCGCGATTGAATCAGAGGTGTGGAGCTTCATCCGGACGGATGACGCGGACCTAGACTACGTGCTCTCCCGCGCGCCGCAACTGGCGCAGGGCATAGATGTCGTCTACATCGACAGCCTGCACTCGCCGGGGCACGTCGCCAAACTGATCTCACTGTATTACCCCCTGGTGAAGCAAGGTGGCTACCTGGCCTTCGATGACGTGGATCCCGGACCCTTCATGCAGGGCCGGCGCAAAGACAACGCCAACATGGAAGTGGTCTGGCGGGGCATTGCGGACGCCGTGCTGGACTTTTTCCTCGCCAACGAAGACGACCTGTTGCTGCAATTTCACTTCGGCAGCACGGGCCTTGCCATCATGAAGAAACTGGCGCAAGTCGACAAGCTGCCGCAACCGGCCCGTCGCCTGCGACGTCGTCGCTTCACCTGGCGTTCCCTGGCGCGTAAACTACTTACGGGAAGATAAAAGAAAAAGGGCGCCGCGGCGCCCTTCTCATTCGGTCAGCCCGGTGACCCTACCCCATATTGTCGATGATGGCCGTTGCGAAAGCGCTGGTTGCGACCTCGGTCGCGCCATCCATCTGACGCGCGAAGTCGTAGGTCACTATCTTTTGCGCCAATGTCTTTTCGTAGGCCGTGCCTATCAGGTCCGCCGCCTCTTGCCAGCCGATATGTTCCAGCATCATGACGCCGCTGAACAGCAGTGAACCCGGATTGACCTTGTCCAGATTGGTGTATTTGGGCGCCGTGCCATGCGTCGCCTCAAAGAGCGCCACCTCGTCGCCGACGTTGGCCCCTGGCGCGATGCCCACACCGCCCACTTCCGCAGCAAGGGCGTCGCTCAAATAGTCGCCGTTGAGATTGGTGGTGGCGATGACATCGTGCTCACGCGGCCGCAGCAACATCTTCTGGAACATGATGTCCGCGATGGTGTCCTGCAACAGGATGCGGTCTTCCGGCACCTCGCCGCCGTATTCGCTGGCCACCTCGTCCCAGGAAATCGTCTCGTCCGCAAATTCTTCGCGCCCAACCTCATAGCCCCAGTTCACGAAGGCGCCTTCGGTGTACTTCTGGATGTTCCCCTTGTGGACGAAGGTCACGCTCTTGCGCCCGCGCTCAATGGCATAACGAATGGCGGCGCGAATCAGACGCTTGCTGCCGAATGCGCTGACCGGCTTGATGCCAAGCCCGGCGCCCTCGAAAAAGCTCGTTACGCCCATTTCCTCGCGCAGGAAGCGCGCCAGCTTCTCATTCTCGGGCGTGCCGGATTCGTACTCAATGCCGGCGTAAATGTCCTCCGTGTTCTCGCGGAAGATCACCACGTCCACGTCCTGCGGACTGCGCAGGGGGCTGGGCACACCTTCGTACCAGCGCACCGGGCGAATGCAACTGTAAAGGTCGAGCACCTGGCGCAGCGTGACGTTCAGACTGCGAAAGCCGCCACCAACCGGAGTCGTCAGGGGCCCCTTGATGCCGACCAGAAACTCACGCAGGGCGTCGAAGGTCTCTTCCGGCATGTAGTTGCCGTCGTAAATCCCGGCCGCCTTCTCACCGGCATAGACTTCCATCCACGATATCTGGCGTTTGCCGCGATAGGCTTTCTCGACAGCAGCGTCCCAAATGCGCCGGCTGGCCGTCATGATATCGTAGCCGATTCCATCCCCTTCAATGAACAGCAAAACGGGGTTGTCCGGTACGTTCAGCGCCCCGTTGACAGCGCTGATCTTCTCTCCATGATCGGGGACCCTGATCTTGTCAAAGGCCATCGTTCACGCGCCTCCTCATCCGGCCTGCAGCAGGCGAACAGTATAGCACAGAAAGTGTCGCCGTTTACCGATCGCCTCAGGCGGTGGAGCCCCAGGGTTCGATCAGCACCTTGCCGCTCTGTCCTGTCAGTTGCAGTTCAAAGGCCTGCTGGATGTCATCGATGTGGAATCGATGGGTAACCAGCAGGTCGAGTTGTGGTCGCACCGTCCGAATTTGCTGCATGATGCGCGGCGCGAGGCCAAGATTGTAATGCCAGGTGCCCACCAGCGTGAGCCCCTTGCGAATCATGTCCCTGCTGATGTAGAGCGGGGTGGCGTCACTGCATTCGCCGACAAAGGACACCGAGCCCAGACGACGCACGGCATCGATGCAGAGACGATGCGCGGCAACCACGCCCGAACAGTCCATCGCCTTGTCCACACCGCTGCCGTCGGTCAGGTCCAGAATTTGCTCAAGCGCCCCGTCGGGCTCTATCACGACCTCCGCGCCCAGTTCCCGCGCCAGATCGGCTCGATAAGGGTTCATTTCGACAGCGATCACCCGCGCGCCCTGATAGCAGGCGTTGATCACTCCGCCCAGGCCAACCGGGCCCATGCCCGTAATCAGCAGCGTTTCGCCGGGCAACAGGCCCATTTTGTCCAGGCCGCCGTAAGTCGGCCCCAGGCCGCAACAGGCCATTGAGGCATGTTCAGTCGAAATGTCATCCGGGATTTGCACCAGCTGCCAGTCCTGTTTAAGCATGTACTGGGCGACCGTAGCGCTACCGTTCGGCAGTCTGGAGCCCGCATCATTGAGACAGTAAATGAAGTCGCCGGTGTCGCAATAGGAACAGTCGCCACAGGGGATTTGAGGCATAACCACGACTCGCTGCCCAGGCTGGACCAGCGTTGACCCGCCAGTCTCCAGCACCTCACCCGCCGCTTCGTGGCCAAGATTGTCGCGCGCGTCGCCAGCCTGAAAGGACTTGTAATCCGTGCACAGGGGGGCCACGTTAACCTTCAGTAACACACGCCGTTCGTCTGCCTGCGGGTCCGGCACTTCCCTTACCTGCGTCTGCTGCACACCGGTTATGCTTGCCTGCTTCATAAACTCCTCCTGTCAATCAAATCATTGCCCAGCGCCTGGCCTTCACGCAGCAAAAGCGGAAGGGCATCTGTCGTCGGCGCTTCCGCGTAAATGCGCAGCAGGGGCTCGGTCCCGCTGGGTCGAATGAGCAACCAGCTCTCATCGGCCAGCCAGAATTTCACGCCGTCCGTCGTTTCCACCCGGGTGACACGTTCGCCCCCCAGGGATGTCGGGGCGCTTTCTGTCAAGCGACGGACCATTTCGTTTTTCGGAAGCTGAGATTCCAGTTGCGCATCGATGCGACCGTAGTGCGCCGGGCCGAATTCTGCCTGCAGGTCCGCCACAATTTCGTGAAGCGGGGCCTGCGCCTGCGCCATGATTTCCAGCAGCAACAGGCCCATCAGGATGCCGTCGCCTTCCGGAATGTGGCCGCGAATGGAGATTCCGCCGCTTTCCTCCCCGCCGATGAGCACGTCGTCCTGCATCATCAGGTCGGCGATATGGTTGAAACCGACGGGCGTCTCATGAAGCGGCAGCCGGTATCGGCGGCACAGGTTGTTGATCATGCAGGTCGTCGAAATTGTCTTGACGACGGAACCGCGCAGGCCACGCTGCTCAACGAGATGACGCAGGGCCAGCGCAAAGATCTGGTGAGGGTCAACAAAGTTCCCAAACGCATCGATGGCGCCAATGCGATCGGCATCGCCGTCCGTCGCCAGGCCAACGTCGGCCTGCACTCGCTGCACTGCCGCGACCAGTTCATTGAGATAGCGCAATACCGGCTCCGGGTGGATGCCGCCGAAACCTGGATTCAATACATCGCGAATTTCGTTTACCTGGCAGCGGGAACGCGACAGGATGGTCTTGATGGCGCCACGGCCGGCCCCCCACATGGCGTCCACCATGACGGACAGTTCGCGCCTGGAGATTTGGTCAACGTCCACCAGCGTGCTCAGGTGCTGGTAATAGTCCCAGCCTGGGTCAAAGCGTCGAATCAGACCGGATTGCAGGCCTTCCTCGTAGTCCATCCGCGCAGGTTTTTGACCGGCCTGCTCCAGGGCGCGCAGTTCCGCTTCCACCCCGGCGCACTGTTCTCTGGTGGCGCTGCCGCCATAAGCCGTCTTGAGCTTGAATCCGTTGTATCGCGGCGGGTTGTGGCTGGCTGTAATGACGATGCCCGCGTTGGCGCCCTTGAGGCGGACATTCCAGGAAATGGCCGGGGTCGGTGCATCCGTTCGCGTCAGCCAGGCGATGATGCCATTGCCGGCCAACACACAGGCAACTTCGGCAGCGAAACGGTCGGAAAGGAAACGCGTGTCATACCCGACGACCATTTCGGGCGGACCGTCGCCCTGGTGCTGATTCTTTACCGCCTGCGCCACCGCCTGGGTTACGAGGGCCAGATTCGCAAATGTAAAGCTGTCCGCTATGACCGCGCGCCATCCGTCGGTGCCAAAGCTGATCATCGTGCCGTCCCTGTGTCGTGGCGCAAGTCACCGGATGCGTCCTGCCCCTGGCAATTGTACCACCCTCGCCTGCGGCACAGTGTAACCGGGCCCTGACTTGCAGAACGGCTATGGTATACTCGGCGACGATAATCTTGTTTTTCCTTGTGAGCCGAATAGAAGAGAAAGGAACGCGCCAGGCAGCGTGTCTGGCTCACTGAATCATGCAAAATCAAACGTTGCGAATTGTCCCGCTGGGCGGTCTTGGCGAAATCGGCAAGAACATGACCGTCGTGGAATGGGGTAACGATGCCATCCTCATTGACAGCGGAATCATGTTCCCTGAAAACGACATGCTGGGCGTCGATTACATCATCCCGGATTTTGGCTATTTGCGGGATAAGCAGGACCTCCGGCTACACGGCATCCTTTATACCCACGGTCATGAAGACCACACGGGCGCCATTGCCCACGTCATCGAAGCCTTCCCGGGCACGCCAGTCTGGGCGACTCCGCTTACCGCTGCCCTGCTAAACGTCAAACTGAAGGATGCCAGGCAGCAACAAAACTGTGAAGTCAACATCTTTCAGCCAGGCGCTGATTTTCAGGTGGGGCCCTTTGCCATAGAAAGTTTCCGTGTCTGCCACAGCATTCCCGATTGCGTCGGTTACGCCATCAACACGCCTCTCGGCCTCATCGTCCACACCGGAGACTACAAATTCGACAACACGGCGCCGGACGGCCACCGACCGGACTATGCAAAACTCGCCGACTTTTCGCGGCGAGGTGTCCTGTTGCTGTTGGCCGACAGCACCAACGCTGACCGGCCAGGCTGGACGCCTTCCGAAAGCACGGTAGTCGCCGCCTTTGACGAAGTCTTCGAAGAAGCGCGCGGCCGTATCATGATCGCCACGTTCGCCTCGCACCTGCAACGCATCCAACAAGTGGCCGAATGCGCCCGTAAGCACGGGCGACGCCTGGCGATCGCCGGCTACAGTATGAACGCCAACGTCCGCATGGCGCGCGCCATGGGCATCCTGAAACTGGATGATGACACCCTGATCGACCTGACAGCCAGCAACGACCTGCCTTCGCATGAAGTCGTCATCATGGTTACCGGTACCCAGGGCGAGCCTTCCGCTGTCCTTGGCCGTCTGGCCCATGGACGTCACCATCAGCTCGACGTGCGGCCGGATGACACCATCGTGATCTCCGCGCACGCTATCCCCGGCAACGAGGAACTAGTCTACCGCACCATCAACCGGCTCTTCCAGCAGGGAGCCAACGTGCTTTACGACCCTGTTGCGTCCGTACACGTCTCCGGCCACGCCTGCCAGGAAGAGATGAAACTCATGCTCAACCTGACACGGCCGCGCTATTTCGTGCCGGTGCATGGCGAATTGCGGCATTTGATGGCGCATGCGCGCCTGGCGCTGGCTTCCGGCCTGCCTGAGGAAAACATCCGCGTCGTCGAAAATGGCAGCGTTGTCAGCATCAGCGAGCAGGGCATCAGGATCGGCGAACGCGTGCCGGGCGGATACGTGTTTGTTGATGGCAGCGGTGTCGGTGACGTGGGACCGGCAGTCATGCGCGACCGGGAAACACTTGGCAAGGATGGTTTTCTCGTGGTTGTGGTCAACCTGGACGCCGACAGCGGTGAGCTGGTTTCCGAACCCGAAATCCTGACCCGGGGCTTCGTCTATCATCGCGAGGCCGATGACCTGATCGAAAACATTCGCCAGACGGCCAGGGCCTCGCTGGCGGATACCGGGGCCCGTCAAAACGGGCGTCGTCGCAACATCCTGCAGGAACGCGTCAGCCGCATGCTCTATACTGAAACACGGCGGCGGCCGATGGTCTTCAGCATCATCAACGAGCAATAGCCCGCTGATTTAACGCTGTCGCCAGGGTAGCAACACACGCCCGAGCCAGCGCCGCAGAATGCGGTAACGCGCCCGTCCCCAGGAGACGTCGGCTTCATTGCTGTCCGCATCGCCCTGACTGGCCGGACCATAGCGCGCCCGCATGTAGAGTGACGTAATTGCCGTCACCGGCGCTTCGGCCACCGGCAGGTCCTGTACGATGCGACGTCGACGTTCCGCAGGCGTTTGGGCCGGGTCCATTCGAATGCCCAGCAAGCGAGCGTAACGTTCCAGTCGCGCCCAGGCCCGCGCAACCGGATTCAGTCGGCGTAGCCCGCGCCACTCCCACCACCACCAAAGGAACAACAGCAGCAACAACAGTAGCAGCAAAATCGTGGCGGCCAGCAGACCGCGTGGCAGGGGCGGGACGCCGGACGGACTTTCCGGAGGTTCTGTCTGCGGCGGATCAAGTGGCGATTCAAGGGGTGGCGCCGGCTGCGGGAGATCGGGAGGCAGCCCGGGAGTCGGCGACGGCGTATAGGTTGGCGATGGCGTGAAAGTTGGCGACGACGTGGGCGTGGGCGTGAGAGTCAGGGTGGGGGTCGGCGTCAGGTCCGGTCTGTCGGGCAAGCTCTGGCGTTCAGGCACTGGTGTGGGAAAATCCAGTGGGTCCTCCGGTGTAGCCGAGGGCGTCGCCGTGGGCGTCGCCGTGGCAAAGGCGCTTGCCGGAGGAGCGACCGGCTGTTGCGGGTCCTGGCGATTCAGGGGCGCCTGTGCCGAGGTTGGCTCGAATTCGATCCAGCCGTAGGTCGGAAAGTAGACCTCAACCCAGGAGTGCGCGTCACGTTCCAGCACTTCGTAATGCGATTCGGCCGGATCCCAACGACCCTGCGCGAAGCCGGTGGCCAGCCGGGCCGGCACCCCCAGCGAGCGCAACATGACGATCATGGCCGAGGCATAGTAGTTGCAATAGCCTTCCCCCAAATCGAAGAGCATCCAGTCGACAGGGCCCTGCCCTTCTGGCGGGGAGGGCACAAGTTCGTTGTAGCGAATGTTCTGACGCAGCCAGGTCTCCAGCGCTACTGCCTGATCGTAGGGAGTAACCGCGCCGGCCGCATTGGAAATGTTGCGGGCCAGCTCCCGGGTCCGCGGCGTCACTGAAGGTGAAACGTAGAAATACAGGCTGCGTACCCAGTCGGGCCAGTCGCGGCCGGCGGAACGCAATTGATCGGCGCCGGCTGTATTGAGGAGGCTGGTTGCCGTGTAACTGTCACCGCTGTACAGGACCCGCAGCGGCCGAATCACCGAAACGTTGATGGACCGTATTTGCTGGTCGCCTGCCGGCGGTTCCAGGAATTGCCCGCCTGGGCCGATGTAGCGGATGTCACTGCGCGTGGGCAGGTTGACGGCGGCAACCTGTGGCGCGGCGTACACCAGGCGCGAGGCGCGCAGGGCCATGGTGAATGTCTGATCGACGGCCACGTGGGTGTTTTCTGCAGCGCCGGGATGCGGCAACTCCAGGGGCGCCTGAGGGTCCGTGAGACGCGTGTCGGCAGCCGGCAGCCAGCGCCCGTTTTCGTAGATGTCAAATATGCGGGAACGCCAGTAATAGCGATGCTCGGGCGGCGCGGCCACCTGCATGACGACGTCGTCCCCCAACTGGACCGCGCCTCCCAGTTGCAGCGAATCTCCGCCGTAATAGTCCGCTGTGGCCGGGCCTGGCAGGTCGCCCGAAGTAAAGAGGCGATCGAGCAGGTTGGCCGCTTCCGTCAAAGGCTCCCCGGCCAGCAATTCCTCCAGTTGGTCCAGCCGTTGTTGCAAGTTTGTCGCAGGCAACAGCCAGGCCAGCAGCAGGGTCAACAGCGCCACCAGGGCCCCCAATTGATAGAACTGACGCCTCAGGTTACGGGGAACGCGTACGCGATTGACATACCAGTGCCATTCACGTCCTTCCAGACTGGAGCGAATGACCAGCAACAACGACAGGAACAGAAAGGCTCCAAGGTAAGGATCCAGGTTGGCAAGGCCCTGGTAGGAAAAGGCATTCGCGAGTAGTGCCAGACCAACCGGCAAGACGGCGCGCAGGACCTGGTTGACGCGGTAAACGTGCCAGACGGCGTTATAGGTCAGCAGCCAGACCACTGCCGCCAGCAGCAGGTTCAGTATCACCACGTCCTGGTTGAAATTGCCAGCCAGTGCCGAGTTGGCCCACAACACAACCTTCTGCAGCAAACTGGCAATGCCCTGCAACAGGTCACCTGGTTCATTGGCCGCCACAAGCAACAAGGAGCTGCTGAAGCCGTATAGCCAGCTGAGCAACAACGCGAACAGTTCACTGTGCCGGCTGAGCGCCAGCCACAAACTGAAAAACAGGGACAACAGGAGGACGGGGATGGCCGTGTCCATCGACAGCGGCCAGCCTGCAGCCCGCAAGGCAAGCAGCGGCGTCAACAGCAGTGTCAACAGCACAAGGAGCGTCGCGGGCTCGATTGCGCCCAAAACCCGGCGGATTTTGGAAGTGCGTTGCCGCAACCAGGGTGGGGCAGGTACCGACTTACTTGTGCCGACGCTCACGGTTTTGTACGCTCCGGGTGAAGGACGATCATTGTAGTTGGCGGGGAAATGCGCAACAAGCGCCAGAAGCGGCGTTAATGTATTACCTAATTTGCGTTAAGGTAATCACCAGTAGTGTCAGCAAAGATAGTCTGTCTGTAAATCGCCACGGAAAGGAGATTCCAGTGGCCAGATTGATAATGTTCTGTATTGTGTTGCTTTTGGCGCCCTCCCTTGCGGCGTCGGCCCAGTCAGGGCTCGAACCGGCAGAAATCGTCAATGACGAGGGTGGCCCGCGCGTTTTGACGGGCGAAATGGCTTACACCAATCCCTACTTCACGGATGGCGTCGCCGAGCCCCTCATCATTCTTGAGGACCAGGCCGGCTTTGTTGATCGGGACCGTGATTTCATCTTTTCGCCGGAGTCACAGGTCCTGGGACGTCTGACCAGTGACTTCTTCACCTCGCCAGTTTCCTGGACGCTGCAACTGCCAATCGAACCACGTGGCAGCCTGCGCGACGTGGACAACGACGGTGAGCAAAACGAAGGCGTACAAATTTTCGCAGTGGCCTACTGGACCAACACCTGGGGGCCGCCTGAACTTGAGGAACGCGATCTTTACGGTGGCGGCTGGTCCAACGCCTATGCCTCGACGGACACCAGCCATCGCTCGCAAACCCTGAACGAAGTCATCGGCGGCAAGTTGCTGGTCTACGCACCGGATGACGACCAGGGCTTCCCCTCCGGTTTTGGCGAGGACGGCCTCCTGTTCACCGACGATGACCCGACAGTGGCGCTTCCCCCAGGCTACACCCTGGTCATTCTCGATGAAGACCCCTTCGTTTTCGACCGCTCGGCGGAGCCGGTCGTCGATCTCATTGAGGGCGAGGCTTCCGAAGTAGACGACTTTTCGGAGCTGTCCTACACCGAAGCCTTTGACGCCATGCTGGACAAGTTCCGTCTGGAATACGCTTTCACCGAATACAAGGGCATCGACTGGGACGCAAAGGGTGAGGCGTACCGACCGCGCTTCGAACAGGCCGAGGCCGCTGAAGACTCCGCCGCCTATGAACTGGCCCTGCGCGACTTCGCCTGGTCGATTCCTGACGCCCACGTCAGCGTAAGCTTCGGCCCGACCACGTATCGCGCCTTCCGTGAAGCGATCGCCGGCGGCATTGGCATCGCCATTCGCGATCTGGATGATGGTCGCGTCGTGGTCAACTTCCTGCTTGAAGACGGCCCGGCCGCTGAGGCTGGCATCAAGAACGGCGCCGAGATTCTCGAAATCAACTCCGTGCCGATTCAGGACCACGTGCGGGAGACCCTGGCCTGGTCCGCGCCTTTCAGCCTGGAGGAGCAAAAGCGGCTGCAGCAATTGCGTTACGCGACACGTTTCCCGGCCGAAAGCGAAGTAGAAGTCAGCTGGATCAATCCGGGCGCCGAAGAGGCTTCCAGCGCGACCATGCCGACCAGCGACGAACGGGACAGCTTCGACTCTTCCTCGTTCTTTGCCAGCCGCGGCCGACATGACCTGCCGCTGGAATTTGAGGAAATCGAGGGTACAGAATACACCCTCGTCAACATTCACTCTTTCAGTGACAACGAGCGCCTGACCATTGATCTGTGGGAGCGGATGATAGGCGATCTTAACTCTCACTCCGTGCCCGGTCTGATCATCGACATGCGCAGCAATGGTGGCGGTAGCGGCTGGCTGGCGCAGCAAATGGCGGCCTATTTCTTTGACGAGCCGCACGTGCTGGGGAACAGTGGCTACTACGATGAGGACACGGACGACTTCTACTTCGATCCCGACACCGAAGACCAGTTCGTCCTTCCGCCGGAAGACCTGCGGTATCAGGGCGAAGTGGCCGTGCTGGTCTACTCCAGTTGCTACAGCGCCTGCGAGTTCTTCAGCTGGTACTTGACTGTGGCGGACCGGGCGGCCATCGTCGGCCATACCTCGACGGCCGGCGCCGGCGGCAGCGTCGAAAGATTCTATATGCCGGATGACATGGATATGACCTTGACCGTCGGGCGAGCCGTGGATGCGGACATGGAGATCCACCTGGAAGGCATCGGCGTCGTACCAACGCTGCGCGTACCCGTCACCGAAGAGGCGCTGCTCGGTGAGGATGATCCGGTTCTGGAGGCTGCAATTGCCTGGCTGGACGAAGCTTTGGAGATCAAACCGGAAGATCGTGGTGAGGTCGCTGTGGGTGAGGTCGTGACGGACCAGATTTCCGCTCGTCAGCGCCTGCGCTACACGCTCACCCTGCCCGCCGGTAGCGTGGTGGATATCTTACTGGGCAGCGAGGAAGGCGATCTCGACACCTTGCTGAATCTCTACGATGCAAGTGGTGAGGAACTGCTCGACAGCAACGACGACATCGCCCTGCCTGGGTCGGGTTCGGCCCTCCATGGCATCAGCGCGGACGACGGCGATCTCGTGCTGACGGTCGAAGTCACGACCTACAACGATGCGTCCGAAGGCGAGTTCATTCTCGAGATTGTGGATGTAACGTCGGCGGCGGAAGAAGAGCTGGAAACAACCGAAGTTTGACGGCGTTGCGGGGAGCGGTCAGTCAGGGCCGCTCCCCGGTTCTTCCGCAAACAGCAACATTCCCCCTGCCAAACGGTATCTTGCCCGACCACTGAAGAACGTGAACCGGCGCCTGTCCTGACCCCGCAATAAAGCCAGGACACTTCCATTTTCGACAAGGTGGCTCCAGTGTGGGCCGTGTATACTGGAAGAGCCAGGCTGACCGGGCGGTCGCCGGTCTTCGGGCCGGAGGAAAGTCCGCACTCCACAGGGCGCGGTGCTGGCTAACGGCCAGGCGCGGAAACGCGACGGCAAGTGCAACAGAGAACTGATTGCCCCCGTCCGGGGGTGAGGGTGAAAAGGTGGTGCAAGAGACCACCGGCGTCGGCAGTGATGTCGGCGGCCAGGCAAACCCCACCGGGAGCAAGACCAGACAGGCGCAGAGGGGTGGCCCGCCCCGCAAGCAGCGCCGGGTAGGTCGCTTGATCCCGCCAGGCAACTGGCGGGACAGATAGATGACCGTCGCCCCGCAAGGGGAACAGAATGCGGCTTACAGGTCAGCCTGGCCTGGCAAGCCGCATTTGTTTTGCTCGTTTGTGAATTAGCTGACCGCCGCCAGTCGCTGCAGGTGTTGCTTGCGGAATTTCGCCACTTTCGGCGCAATGACAACCCGACAATAGCCCTGGTTTGGATTGTTGTTCCAGTAATTCTGGTGGTAGTCCTCCGCCGGCCAAAAGCGCTCCAGCGGCTCCACCTCGGTCACAATCGGGTTCTTCCAGAGACCGGCGTCGCTGACTTCCGATATCACTTCCCTGGCGGTCTCTGCCTGCTCCTCTGAATGCGTGTAAACGCCCGAGCGGTACTGCGTGCCAACGTCGGCCCCCTGCCGGTTCAGGGTGGTGGGATCGTGAATTGTGAAGAAGACGTCCAGCAGATCGCGGAAACTGATGACGTCCGCGTCATAGCTGATCTGAACAACCTCGTTGTGGCCGGTGTTGCCGCTGCAGACGGAACGATAGTCCGGAAAGTCCACGTGGCCGCCGGCGTATCCGGAAACGACCTGCTGGACGCCGCCCAGTTGCTGGTAGACCGCCTCCAGGCACCAGAAGCATCCGCCACCCAAGGTTGCCTGTTCAATCCTCGCCATGGTTCGTCCTTTCCTTGTCAATCTGGCTTAAGCCTACAGCAGATTCCTTACGAATTCATGAACCCCTGCCGATCAAACACGACCTTGCCGCCGATCATGGTCAGTTGCACCTGGGCATCATCGTCCAGCAGGATGATGTCGGCATCTGCGCCGACCTGCAGCGTCCCCTTGCGTCCTGTCAGCCCCAGAGCGGCCGCCGGCACCCTCGAGGCCATCGGCAAGGCCCGGGGAAGTGACAGACCGGTAAATCGCATGACACGTCGCACAACTTCGTCCAGAGTCACGGTGCTACCGGCAAGAGCCCCGTCCGGGCTTCGCGCAATGCCGCGTTGCACCGTCACCGCCTGACCGCCGAGATCGTAGTCGCCATCGCCCAGACCGGTTGCGCGCATCGCGTCGCTGATCAGCAAGACCTTGTCCAGCCCTTTGGCCCGCAGCAACAGACGCACCACGGCCGGATGAACATGAATCCCGTCGCCGATGAGTTGGGCGAAAATGCGTTCGTCATCCAGTACGGCGCCAAGCGTGCCGGGCTGGCGATGATGCAAGCCGCCCATGCCGTTGAAGGTATGGGTCGCCTGGCGCAACCCGCGGTCCGCCGCCTGCAGCACCGTCTCGTAGTCTGCGCCGCTGTGGCCAATGGCAAATTCAATGCCCTCCCGCACACCGGCATCAATCATCCGGTTGGCCCCGGGCAGTTCCGGCGCCAGAGTGACCAGCCTGACCGCCCCGCTCTCGAACCAGAGACCATATTCTTCCGGGTCCGGCAGGCGCAGGTCGGCCAAAGCCTGGGCGCCGCGATATTCCTCATTGAGAAAGGGGCCCTCCACGTGGACGCCCGGATGTTGCGCCCCGTCTTCCGCTTGCGGGCAGGACGCCACGTTCGCGATGGCCGCCGCGATGGCATCTCGTGACGCGCTCATCGTGGTCGGCAGCCAACTGGTGACGCCATGTTGCGCGAAGAAGCGGGCCATGGTCGAAAGCGCCGCAGGCGTGGCATCCATCACGTCACAACCCATGGCACCGTGTACGTGCAGGTCAATCAGGCCGGGAGCGATCCAAAGTCCGTGCGCATCAATTGCATTTGCGCCATTCTCGTCAGTCCGATTTAGGGCCTGAATGCGTCCGTCGGCCAGGAGCAGATCATGGCCGTCAAGAACACTGTTCGGCGTGAGTATACGACCGTTGCGAATCCACAGCGGAACGCTCATCGTTTAACGAGCGTCACTCAACAAATCGAGCCAGGCCATTTCAGCGGGACTCAATTCCAGTTCCATCGCCTCGATGTTTTGACGCAACTCCTCGCTGCTGCGGCTGGCGATGAGCGGATAGATGTCCAGCGGAGAATTAAAGATGAAGGCCACGGCGATCTGCGCCACCGTCAGGCTTTTCTCAAGCGCCAGAATCTGGGCCCGCGCCAGGCGCTCGAAGTTTTCGTCGCTGCAGTAAAAATCCACGACCACACGATCGTAGTAGTCCGTGAAGCCGTCAAGGTTACCGGGCTGGAAGCGGCCGCTGAAGAATCCGCCCGCCAGGCTCGACCAGGTGAAAAGCGGCATCTGCGCCTCCTGGTACCAGGCCCGTTCGTCATGATTGCCAGGCCCGCTGATGCTCATGCAACCTTCCCAGGGCACGGCAATCTGGTCCGCCAGGCTGAAGTTGGGGCTGCTGGCGCGGAAGGGATCGGCGCCGTTGGCCGCAGCCCAGGCGTTGGCTTCCTGTATGCGCTCGATCGACCAGTTGGACCCGCCGTAGATGCCGATCACGCCCTTCTCGTGATACTCGTTCAGTTTGGCCACAATCGGACCGATCGCCTGCGTTTCGTCGTCTCGATGCAGCAAATAAATGTCGAGGAAGTCTGTTCCCAGACGCGCCAGCGAATCGTTGATGTCGGATTCGATGTCGTAGGGAGTCACGCGCTTGCGGTCCTGCGAGTGATGCGCCCCCTTGGTGAGGATGACGACCTCGTCGCGCACGCCGCGCGTTTTCAGCCATTGACCAAAGGTGCGCTCGACCGCTCCGCCGCCATAGTTGTGCGCCATGTCGAAGGTCGTCACGCCCATTTCAAAGACGTCGTCGAACAGACTCAACATATAGTCTTCATAATTTGATTTTCTGCCGGAAAAAGCCGTTCCCTGAACGATTCGTGAAACAGGTTTACGGACGCCTTCAATGTTGCCGTATTTCATCGTGCATCCTCCATCGGGTAACGCAAGCCCCATTGGGCGCGAATCTCGTCCATCGTTCGCATCAACTCCAGCGATTCATTGAGCGGCATGACATCGCTTTCCAGCTTGCCGGCCCGAATGCAACGGGCGACCTCGGCCGCCTCGTGATTGAAGCCGTTGCCGTTCATCGGGATGTCCATCACGGTGGTCTCTTTCCCGTAAACCTCAAGCGTGATGCGCTCGGGAAACCAGTATTGCGGGTGCATGGTGATGCGACCCAGCGTGCCATTGATCACGGCCTGATGCGGCGTTGTCGTGCGGATGGCCGTGCTGATCGTCGCCAGGGCGCCACTCTCATAGCCCAGGATGATCGCCGCATTTTCGTCGACGCCACTTTCGCCCAGATGCGCCATGCTCGCGATGCGTCGGGGTTTGCCCAGCACCATGGAGGCAAAGGAAAGCGAGTAGATGCCGATGTCCAGCAGCGCGCCTCCGCCCAGCTCCGGCGCAAACAGGCGATGCTGCGGATTGAAGGGCGCACGAAAGCCGAAGTCGATATCCACGATGTTGATGTCGCCTATCACGCCGGTGGCCAGCAGTTCGCGCAATTTCACCGTGGCCGGCATGAAGCGGGACCACATGCCCTCCATCAGGAAAAGTTGATTCTCCCGCGCCAGATTGACCACCTGTTCCAGCTCGGCAGCGTTCATTGTGAACGGCTTTTCGCAAAGAACGGCCTTGCCGGCCTCAAGGCAGGTAATGCAGTTCGGCGCGTGGAAAGGATGCGGCGTGGCAACGTAAATCGCGTCCAGGTCGGGGTCGGCGGCCAGGGCCTCGTAAGAGGCGTAGCGACGCTCCACGCCATGGCGATCGCCAAACTGGTCGGCTGCCTGCTGTGTGCGCGAGCCGACTGCCCACACTGTGGCGTCTGGCAATGCCGCCACCCCCTGCGCAAAGTCATTGGCGATTCGCCCTGTACTGATAATGCCCCAGCGAAACACAGGCGCCCCTTTTCGTCCCGGCGTTGCACCAGGCGGCAGTATAGCATGCTGCGAAGTACCGCCATGTACACCAGGCGAAACATAGTCCGGTTCTCGCAAGGGGTCGCCAGGCTGCTATAACGCTACAATCCCGACGAAAATGGAGATTGTCGCCATGCGCATTGCCCTCATGCCCGTACCACCTGACGACAGTGCCCTGCGACTGGCCGCCCAAATTGGTGTGAGTGAAATCGTCGCCGGCCGTCCGGCAGGGGACTGTGGCCCGGTCTGGGACTATCTCTCCCTCCTGCAGTTGCGCCAGCGCATAGAGGCGGCCGGTTTGCGTCTCAGCGTCATCGAGAGCATCCCGCTCAGTGACAACATCAAGCTGGGCTTGCCCGGCCGGGACGAAGACATCAATCACTTCTGCGAATCGCTGGCCAACATGGGCGCCGCCGGCATTCCGGTACTTTGTTACAACTTCATGACGGCCTTCGGCTGGCTGCGCACCTCACTGGCAGACCGCGGTCGTGGCGGCGCGCTGGTCAGCAGCTACCGCCACGATCTCATGCGCAACGCGCCGCTCACCGAATACGGCGAGGTCAGCGAGGAAAGCCTGTGGCAGAATTTCGAGTATTTCCTGAAGCGCGTGCTGCCCGTGGCCGAGCGGGCCGGCGTCAGGTTGGCCCTGCACCCCGACGATCCGCCCATCTCCCCAATTCGCGGCATCGCGCGCATCATGAGCAGCGCCGCCGCCTTCCGCCGCGTCATCGAACTGGCGCCCTCGCCCAACAGCGGCCTGACCTTCTGCCAGGGCAATTTCGCCGCCATGCGCGACGTGCCGGACGTACCGGCCGCCATCCGCGAATTCGGCGCACGCGAAAAAATCTTCTTCGCCCATTTTCGCGATGTCAGCAGCAAGGTCCCCGATTTCGACGAGGTCTTCCATGACGAAGGGCCGACCGACATGCTGGCCTGCATGCGCGCTTACCGTGATGTCGGCTTCCCGGGCCCCCTTCGTCCCGACCACGCGCCCACGCTGGAGGGCGAAAGCAACGATCATCCGGGCTACATGCTGCTCGGCAAGATCTTCGCCGTCGGTTACATGCGCGGGCTGATCGAAGCCTCCGCCGCGGCAAGCGACTGAAGGCACGGAGCGCTGCCTCCCACCCTCACGGTCATGGCAGCAGCGCGAGTCCCGCGCTACACTGCCCGCATTGAATCAGGGTGCGCTGCGGGAGGGCATTCCATGGCACGACCAGTTACGCTGTTTACCGGTCAATGGGCGGATTTGACGCTGGATACCCTGGCGCAGAAAGCTGCCGAATGGGGCTATGACGGCCTCGAGCTTGCCTGCTGGGGCGATCACTTCGAGGTCAACCGCGCGCTTGAAGAGGACGGGTATCTTCAGACCCGACACGACATCCTTGCCAAACACGGCCTGCAGTGTTACTCGATCTCCAACCACCTGGTCGGCCAGGCCGTATGCGATCGCATCGACGCGCGCCACCAGGAGATCGTCCCGCCCTACGTCTGGGGCGATGGCGACCCCGATGGCGTCAACCAGCGCGCCGCCGAAGAGATCAAGAACACAGCCCGCGCCGCGCGCGCCTTTGGCGTGGACGTCGTCAACGGCTTCACCGGCAGTTCCGTGTGGCACCTGATTTACCATTTTCCGCCGACCTCGCCGGAACTCATCGACGCCGGTTACCGTGAATTCGCCGAGCGCTGGAATCCGATTCTGGATGTCTTTGACGACGTTGGCGTCCGCTTCGGCCTGGAAGTACACCCCACAGAAATCGCCTACGACATCCACACTTCGGAACTGGCGCTGGCGGCCATCGACCGACGGCCGGCATTCGGCTTCAATTTTGACCCCAGTCACTTCATTCACCAGATGTTTGATCCGGTGAATTTCATCGATCGTTTCGAGGACCGCATCTACCACGTGCACGTCAAGGACTCGCGCATCACCCTCAACGGCGCCAACGGTATCCTTTCATCGCATTTGCAGTTTGGCGATCACCGTCGCGGCTGGGACTTCGTCTCGCCGGGTCGCGGTGACGTCGATTTTGAGGGCATTATTCGCGCCCTGAATCGCATCGGCTACGAGGGCCCGCTGTCGGTCGAGTGGGAAGACAGCGGTATGGACCGCGAACACGGCGCCGCCGAGTCGGTCGACTTCGTGCGCAATGTCGATTTCGAAAAGTCCGGGCGCGCCTTTGATGCATCCTTTGCCGAGTAAGGAGAAAGAGCAATGAGCGAAGCAGGTGGCATCTCCCGTATGGGAGCGGTGGCCGGTGGCGACGTGGATGCCCCGGAACTGGGCATCGGTCTGCTGGGCACCGCCTTTATGTGCAATGCCCACACCAACGCCTTCCTGAGTATTCCCCACAACATGTATCCGCCGGTCGCCATTCCGCGCCTGGTGGCGCTTTCCGGCCGCAACGAGGCCAACCTCAACGCCGCCGCCGATCGTTACGGCTACCAACATCGTTACACGCGTTGGCAGGACATGCTGGAAAACGACGCCGTCCAGGTCTTCGACAACGGCGGGCCCAACAACGTCCATGCCGAACCCTGCATCGCCGCGGCCCAGGCGGGCAGGCACGTCTTCTGTGAAAAGCCGCTGGCCCGCACGGCCGAAGAGGCGAAGGGCATGCTCGACGCCGCCGTCAAGGCCGGCGTCAAGCACATGGTGGCCTACAACTACCGCTTTGTGCCCGCCATCATCCAGGCGCGCAAGTTGATCCAGAGCGGCGCGTTGGGACGCATCTATCATTTCCGCGCCGCCTATTTGCAGGACTGGATCGTCGACCCCGAGTTTCCGATGACCTGGCGCTTCAGCAAGGAAGTGGCCGGCAGTGGCTCACTGGGCGATCTCGCCTCTCACATCCTTGATATCGGGCGCTTCCTCGTTGGCGAGCCCAACCGCGTCATGGGTATGAAGAAGACCTTTATCGACGAGCGCCCCGACGGTCAGGGCGGCCGCGCCACGGTCGACGTTGACGACGCCGTCACCGCCCTGCTCGAGTTCGAGAGTGGCGCGCTGGGCACCATCGAGGCCACGCGATTCGCCATCGGTAATCGCAATGGCAACAAGTGGGAAGTCAACGGCGAAAACGGCAGCATTCGCTTCAACCTCGAGCGGCTGAACGAGCTGGACGTCTACTGGAATGACGGTCGTCAGGAGACCCTCGGCTTCACCAACGTGCTGATCAGCGAGGGTTACCATCCCTACTGGGAACACTGGTGGCCGCCCGGCCACATAATCGGCTGGGAGCACACCTTCATCCACGAGTTTCACCACTTCTTCGATTGCATCGTCAATGACAGGGATGTTGCGCCCTGGGGCGCTACCTTCGTCGACGGCTATCGCAACAACGTCATCACCGATGCCATTGAGGAATCCGCCAGCACCGGTCGCCAGGTCGACATTCGCTACGAAGACTGAACTCTTATGGGGGCGGGTTAACCCCCGCCCTCTTGTTCCCCTGCTCCGGCTTTCAGATACTCGACCAGACCGCCAGCCGCCACGATGTGGCGCACGGAGGGCGGCAGCGGGACGAATTGCAGGGTCTGCCCGGCGATCTCCAGTTCGCCTGCGTCCAGGTCCAGCGCCAGTTCCTGACCAGTCTGTGCCAGTGCCCCTATCCCCGGACAGGTCAGCGCCAGCAGACCGTTGTTGATGGCGTTGCGATAGTAAATGCGGGCGAAGGACTCCGCGATGATGGCCCGCAGGCCGCAGGCCAGCAGACAGGTCACCGCCTGTTCGCGGCTGCTGCCATTGCCCCAGTTGCGACCGGCCACGATCACGTCGCCGCGTTGTACGCCGGTGGCGAAGGTGGGGTCAAGGTCCTCAAGGGCGTGACGCGCCAGCGCCGCCGGATCGTGTTGCACGCTGTAGGTGTATTTGCCCGGAAAGATCACGTCCGTGTTGACGTGATCGCCGTAGGCCCAGGTGCGATGCCTGCTGCGCATGTCTTTCAGTCCCCGGCCAGCAGATCGGCAGGATGAACGATCTCGCCGGCCACCGCGCTGGCGGCGACCACCGCCGGATTCGCCAGGTAGATTTCGGCCTCGCGCTGGCCCATGCGCCCGCGAAAATTGCGGTTGGCGCTGCTGATACAGACCTCGCCAGGCGCCGGCACGCCGGCGTGAACGCCCATGCAGGGCCCGCAACCTGGCGTGCCAATGCTGGCGCCAGCCTCAATCAGGTCGGCCAGATAACCGGCGGCGAGGGCATCGCCCAGCACCTGCGAGGAGGCGGGGATGACCAGCAAGCGGGCGCGCAGCCTGCGACCGCGCACGACTTCAGCCGCCGCCGCCAGGTCCTCCAGGCGGCCATTGGTGCAGGTGCCAATAAATGCCAGATCGACCCGCGTGCCGGTCAGCGCCGTCACCGGTTCTGTGTTGTCCACGCGGTGCGGGCAGGAAACAAGCGGGGCGACGTGATCGAGCGCCACGTCCAGCTGCTGCGCGCAATCTGCGTCCGCGTCCGGCAGGATGGCCCGCTCGCGAAACATGGACAGACGCGCCTGCCAGTCATCCGGACGCGATCGCTGCAACTGTATTTCCAGCCAGCGCCAGGTCAGTTCATCCGGCGCGATAAAGGCGTTCTTGGCGCCCATCTCCGCCATCATGTTGACCAGGGCTGCGCGCATATCGGCAGACAAGGTTGCGACGCCAGGCCCGTCGAATTCGACGGCCAGGTAATTGGCGCCATCTGCGCCCAGGCGGCCGATGAGTTGCAGCGCAAGGTCCTTGGACATGACCCCCGGCGCCAGGCGTCCGGTCAATGTGATGCGCAGCGTTTCCGGTACGCGCAGCCACAATTGGCCAGTGGCCCACAGCGCCGCGACCTCCGTGCGGCCCACGCCGGCGCCGAAGGCGCCCATCCAGCCACAATGCGGGCTGTGACTGTCCGCGCCCAGCAGAATCATGCCGGGCCCGACCACGCCTTCTTCGCAATGCACCTGATGGCAAATGCCGCGCCCCATCTCAAAGAAGTGTTGAATACCCTGCTCGGAGACGAAACGTCGAATCTCCGCATGATTCTGCGCGTGCTGCGGCGTGGGTGGGGGTACGGCGTGGTCCAGCGTGATGGCCAGACGCTCCGGAAAGCGCAGTTCCTTTTGTGGCAACTGCCGAAAAATCCGGATGATGGCGGCGCTGTTGTCGTGGCTGAGCACCACGTCGGGTGTGACGTCGAGCACTTCGCCAGGCTGTACCTGCGCGCGACCGACGTTACGCGCCAGCACCTTTTGACTAAAGCTGGCGCCCATCAACCAGGCTCCGTAACCGCGTCCTGCAGTACCTGGTCCACGTCGGCAAGGGAGATGCGGCGTTCATCCGCCAGGGCCTTGATGCGCAACGTGGCCGCGCGCAGTTTCGGCTCGTCCAGCGCCATGCCCAGCGTGGCCGCCCTGTCACGAACTGCGTTCCAGCCGACCAGACGATGGGCGATGTCGATGTTGCGCACAATGCCGAAGTCTTCAGGATTGATGGCTTCGTAACTGGTGGGGTTCTGCAGCACGGCGTTGGTGTGCACGCCGGCCTTGTGATGAAAGGCGGTGCGGCCGGTGATTGGCGTGTTGAAGGGCACGTCGATACCGACCCTGCGCGCCACCAGTTCCTCGACCTCACGCAGCAGCGGCAGATCATACTTGCGCACCAGTTCAGGGTCGAAGGTGTAGAGCCGCGCGACAAGACTGCCCAACGCCGTGATGCCGTTGCGTTCACCGATTCCCAGCACTGTGGTATCGACGTGCGTCGCGCCGGCCTGCAAGGCACACCAGGCGTTGGCGACTGCGCAGCCGCTGTCATCGTGGCCATGAAACTCAATGTCGCAATTCACCGCCTGGCGCAAACTGCTGATCAGACTGTGCGTGCGCAGGGGGTCAGCGATGCCAACGGTATCGGCCACGCCGACCCGGTCCACGCCGGCCAGGTCCATTGCGCGATAAACGGTGAATACGTCCGCCAGATTGCTGCGAAAGGTATCCTCGGTGCTGAAGCGTGTCTCAATTCCCTGGGACTTCAACCAGGCGACAATTTCGCCGCTGCTTTCGATGATTTCCTGCAGGCTGCGGCCGTGGCTGAACTGGCGCATGTAGGCCGAGGTGCCGATATAGATGTCCACGCCGTCTACGCCACAGTCCACCGCCAGGCGGGCTTCGTCCATGCGGGCGCGGATGTGCGTCAACAAACGAAAGCCGCGTGGCAAGCGGGCAACGGCGCGCAGGGTGGCCTCACTCTGGGGACTGGCCAGGGGCGTGGTCAGTTCCATGTACTCCACGCCAAAGCCATCCAGCGCTGCTGCAATCTCCAGTTTGTCATCCAGCGAAAAGTGACAGCCCTCGAACTGCTCGCCCTCGCGCAGGGTGGATTCGATCACATTGAATTCACTAAAGGACGTTGCCCGCATGCTATACCATCTTTGCTACCTGGTCATCAGTATTTCTGTAACAAAAAAGCCTGCTCCGGCGCTCCGGGCAGGCCAAAAAGGCGGGCACAAGCTCCCGGATCACCTTCCAGGTACGCTGCGCTTCTTCGCCTTGTTGGCTACTTGATTGTGCATGGAAGCCATTCCTGTGCTTATCAAAGGCATTCTTTCACAAGACGCCGGGAATTGCAAGGTCGGTCGGGATGCGGCCTTCAGTGGATATAGCGCAAGCGTCGGTCGCGATTTACAATCGTCGCGGCCACGTATCGCAAGGCCTCCCTCAAACAGGAGAATAACATGCACCATCTTGCCCTGGTCGGTTGCGCGCACATCCATACACCCGGTTTTGTCCGGCGGCTCAACGACCGCCCGGACGTTGCAGTCCGTGCCGTCTGGGACCATGACCCGGCTCGTGCGTCAAAGTGCGCCGGCGAACTGAACGCGCCGACGGTCGCGGACGCCGGCGCCATCTGGGCTGACTCCGAGGTCGACGCCGTCGTCATCTGCGCCGAGACCAACCTGCATGAGGACCTGGTGCTGGCTGCGGCCTCCGCGGGCAAACACATGTTCGTCGAGAAACCGCTGGGAATGGGTCGCCAGGACGCCGACAACATGGCGCGCGCCATCGAGGCCGCCGGTGTCCTCTTCCAGACCGGTTATTTCATGCGCGGTATGCCGGTACATCTCTTCCTGCGTAAACAGGTGAAGGCCGGCAGCTTCGGGCAGATCACCCGCCTGCGCCACACAAACTTCCATGCCGGTGCCTTGCGCGACATTTTCACGCCGAATTACCTCTGGATGACGCGCCTCGACGAAAGCGGCATCGGCGGATTTGGCGATCTCGGCACGCACTCTCTCGACATCATGCTCTGGCTGATGGGCGACGTCGACGCCGTCACCGCGACCTTTGCCAGCCACACGGGCAAATACGGTGAACTGGATGAGACCGGTGAATCCCTGTTGCAATTCAGCAATGGCGTCATTGGCAGTCTGGGCGCCGGCTGGCTGGATATCGAACAGCCGGTCAGCGTCATTCTCAGCGGCACCGAAGGACACGCCCTGGTGCGCAATGGCGAGCTGTTTTTCAACAGTCAACACGTGGACGGGGCCGACGGAAAATCGCCCTGGACGGACCTGCCGGACGCCTGGCCCCACGCCTTCGACCTGTTCCTCAACCACCTGGTCGGTGATGAAAGCGGCGCGCTGGTCAGCCCGGTCGAGGCCGCTGCACGAAGCACGGTTATGGAAGCGCTATACCGGGCCGCCGGTCAGCGCAAGTGGGTCGATATCAGGGGCTGAGAGCCAGACAACCTCCGGTAACCTGATTCATTTATCACCAGCAATTCTGGCCGAAACAGGAGCAATAGCATGAGTTTGAAAGTGGGAGTCATCGGGGTTGGCGGCATTGCGAGGGCGCACATGCCAGGGTGGGCCGCTTCGGAGGACGCCGAGGTCATTGCCGGCAGTGACATCAGCGAGGCTGCCCTGCAGGCCTGGGGCCAGGAAAATGGCGTTTCCCGACTGGAAACCGATCCGGCCGCCCTGTTCAGCGATCCCGATATCGACATCATCGACGTTTGCACGCCAAATCGCTACCACGCGCCGCTCAGTATCGCAGCCCTGCAGGCCGGCAAGCACGTCATCTGCGAAAAGCCGCTGGCGCCCACGCCGGCCGAAATCCGCGACATGATCGCCGCCCGCGATGCCTCCGGCAAGTTGCTGATGACCGCCCAGCACTTCCGTTTCGGCGGCAGCGCAAGGGCGATGAAGGCCGAAATCGACCGGGGCACGCTGGGGGACATTTATCATGCCCGCAGCTGGATGCTGCGTCGCGCCGGCCTGCCTGCCCGTCCCGGCTTCGTACTGAAACAGCACAGCGGCGGCGGTGCGACGATTGACATTGGCGTCCACATCCTCGACCTGACCCTGTGGTTTATGGGCAACCCGCAGCCGATCGCGGTCAGCGGCGTGGCCCGCGCGGACCTGGCCCATCTGGAAGGCGCATTCGGACTTTGGGGGAATGTACCGCCCGAGACCGACGTGGAAGAGTTCTCCGCAGCCTTCGTGCGCTTCGAAAACGGCGCCACCCTGGTCATCGAAATCAGCTGGCTGCTGCACCATGACTCCGTCGGCGAGGACATGCAGATGTGGCTTTACGGCACGCGCGGCGGCTCCCACTGGCCCAAATGCGAGATCTACTCCACCAACTACGAAAACCAGCAACACTACAACATCGCGCTCAAGCGGACCCGCGACCTCATGGAACCGCACGCGCTGGAATGCGTAGAATTTGCGCGCGCGGTGGCCGCTGGCGCATCGTCACCCGTGCCCGCCGAACAGTCGCTGCAAGTGCTGACGATTCTCGACGGCATCTACCGCAGTCAGGCCAGTGGCGCCGAAGTGCGTCTGGACCAGTAACAGGATTTGACATGGCACTCAGGGTAGGCGTAATCGGCGTTGGCGGCATCGCCCGCACCCACATGCCCGGCTGGGCTGCTTCGGAACATGCGGAAGTGGTGGCCGGCAGCGACATCAGTGAAGCTGCCCTGCGCGATTGGGGCGAAGACAACGGTGTGGCCCGGCTCGAGACCGATCCGGCCGCCCTTTTCAACGATCCGGACATCGACGTCATCGACGTTTGCACGCCCAATCGCTATCACGCGCCGCTCAGTATTGCCGCGCTGGAAGCGGGCAAGCACGTCATTTGCGAGAAACCGTTGGCCCCCACGCCAGGCGAGATCCGCGACATGATCGCCGCCCGTGACGCTTCCGGCAAACTGCTGATGACCGCCCAACACTTCCGCTTTACGGGAACGGCCCGGGCCCTCAAGGCGGAAATTGACCGCGGCGCGCTGGGCGACATCTACCACGCTCGCGGCTGGATGTTGCGCCGTGCCGGGCTCATTCCGGGTCCTGGTTTCGTGCTCAAACAACACAGCGGCGGCGGCGCCACGATTGACATCGGCGTGCACATCCTCGACCTCACCCTGTGGATGATGGGCAATCCGCAACCGGTGGCCGTCAGCGGCGTGGCGCGCTCTGAACTGGCCGGCATCCCTGGCGCTTTCAGCGCCTGGACCGGCACCGCCGTCCCGCCGGAAATGGACGTCGAGGAACTGGCGCTTGCGCTGGTGCGTTTCGACAACGGCGCCACCCTGGTGCTGGAGGTCAGCTGGCTGCTGCATCACGACGTCGTCGGCGAGGACATGCAAATGTGGCTGTATGGCACGCGTGGAGGCAGCCACTGGCCCAAATGCGAGATTTACTCCACCAACTACGAATCGCAGCAGCACTTCAACGTAGCACTCAGGCGAACGCAGGACAGTATGGAGCCACATGCGCTGGAATGTGTGGAATTCGCGCGCGCCGTGGCCGAAGGCGGGCCCTCACCCGTTCCTGCCGAGCAGTCGCTGCAGGTGCTGACGATTCTTGACGGGATCTACAGAAGCCAGCGGTGCGGACGCGAGGTCCGCCTGGACAGCTAGTTCGGCTCAGACCGGCAGGTTAATCTGCACCTTCACCGATGCGGGCGGCATGTGAACGGCGTAGTCGAAGGCGGCCACGCTGTCGGCAAAGCTGAAGTCGTCCGTGATCAACGGCTTGACGTCGATCGCGCCGCTGCTGATTAGCCCCAGCGCCCGCGGAAAGATGTGCGCGTAGCGAAAGATCGTCAGGATGCGCGCTTCTTTCGCCTGGGCCGCCACGATCTCCAGCGCCACCGGTTCCACCGGACAACCGATGTACACGACCGTGCCGCCCGGCGCGAGCGGTTCGAATACCGCCGCAGCGGCCTGGGGGTTGCCGCTGGCCTCGAAGACGATGTCCGCGCCGGCGCCACCGGTCAGCCCCTTGACGGCCTCTGTGAGGTCCTGCTCGCGTACGTTGACCGGAATGACGGGCCCCAGACTGGCCGCCAGGTCCAGCTTCTGCTGAATGACGTCGCTGATGAAAATGTGGCTGCAACCGCCGGCCAGCGCTGCCAGCGCGGTGAGCATGCCGATCGGCCCGGCGCCGCTGACCACGGCTACGTCACCCGGCTTGACACCCGCTTTCGTGACGGCGTGCATGCCGACCGCAAGTGGCTCAATCATTGCGCCTTCGGCAAAGGTCACGTTTTCCGGCAGTTTGAATGTAAACGCCGCCGGATGGACCACCGATGGCCGCAGCACGCCGTGGTCCGGCGGCGTGGCCCAAAAGCGCACCTTCGGGTCCAGGTTGTACATACCGAGCCGTGTTTCGCGGCTGTCGGGGTCCGGTACGCCGGGCTCCATGCAAACGCGGTCACCCACGCACAGATGCTCAACTTCAGCGCCAGTCTCAATGACAGTGCCGGAGGCTTCATGTCCCAGAATCATCGGGTTGCGCACGATGAAGGGGCCAATGCCGCCATGCGTGTAGTAGTGCACGTCACTGCCGCAAACACCAACCGTGCGGATGGCAATGCGCACGTCCTGCGGCCCGAGGGATTCATCCAGCACAATGTCGCGCAGCTTTAGTTCATCCTTGCGTTCCAGTACCAACGCTTCCATCGCGCCACTCCTGTCCGTCACTCACTGCCAGGCGATTTTGAAATGCAGGCCGTATCCTGTCAAGCGAAAGTGCCTACTCCGCCAGCGCGGGCCCGGTCGCTGCGCCATTCCATGAATCCCAGACGCGATCGGCCTGCTCACGAAACTGCCGCGTATAAAGCCGATAGTAATGCCCGCGTTGGCGCAACAACTCGCGATGCGTCCCCAGTTCTTCAATGCGACCGTCCTGCAACACGAGAATGCGGTCGGCGCGCCGTATGGTGGAAAGGCGATGCGCGATGACGAAAGTGGTCGACTGCTTCATGAGGGCTTCCATACCCTGCTGGATTAGCGCCTCCGTCAGGGTATCCACCGAACTGGTGGCCTCGTCCATGATGAAGATGTCCGGTTTCGCCAGGATCGCCCGCGCCAGACTGATGAGTTGCTTCTGCCCGGTGGAAAGCAGCACGCCGCCCTCCCCCACGCCGGACTCATAGCCCTTGTCCAGGCGCTGCACGAATTCATCCGCGCCGGCCACGCGAGCGGCTTCCAGCACCTCGTCATCGCTCGCGTCCAGATTGCCATAGCGAATGTTCTCCAGGATCGTGCCGGAAAACAGCTGTGGCGTCTGCAGCACCATGCCAATGCGGGACTGAATGGCGTGCATGGTGAAACGCGTGTAGTCCACACCAGCGATACGGATCGCGCCGCCGCCGGGCTCGTAGAAACGGCACACGAGATTGACAATCGAGGTTTTGCCGGCGCCGGTTGGCCCAACAATGGCGATGGTCTCCCCCTGATGCACGGTAAGCGAGAAATCCCGCAGTACCGGCTTGTCCGCCTCGTACTGGAAGTTGACCTGATCGAACTGGATGTCGCCCTTCAACGTGCCAGGGTCATAGGCGCCAGGCCGGTCATTCAGGTCCGGCTGCGTGTCGATCAGCGAAAAGGTGCGCTCGGCCGAGGCAACGGCCTGCTGCAGGCTGGCGAAAACCCGCGCCAGGTCCTGGATGGGCCACAGCATGATGATCAGATAGGAAATAAAGGCCTGGATGCTGCCAATGGTAAGTGATCCCGCCAGCGCCAGTTCGCCACCGCGCAGCACGATAATCGACAGGGCGATGGCGCTGATCAACTGCACCAGGGGCAGGAACAGCGCTGCCAGCCAGTGGGCGCGGAAGGAAGCGCGGTACATGTCATCGGTGTGGACGCGGAATTCGCGTAAATTGGCGCGCTCGCGCGTCAGAGCCTTCACCACGCGCACGCCCGTGATGTTCTCGTTGAGCGCGCCGGTGATAATGGAGTTTATACGGCGCGAAAGGCGGAACTGAAGCACGATTTTCTGCCGGAACCACAGCGCCACGACGATTAGTACGGGCATGACCGCCAGCACCACCAGAGCCAGACGCCAGTTGATGAACAACATGAATGCGGCGGCGGCCAGCACGTTGGAGAGCGCCCAGGTGGTGTCGAGCAGGCCCCAGGTGACCAGTTCGGCAATGCGAACGGTGTCCGAGGTCAGGCGGGACATGATCCAGCCTACGGGGGTGCGATCAAAATAGGCCAGCGACAGGGTCTGCAGATGGTCAAACAGTCTTCCGCGTAACTCGTACTGGATGCGCTGGCCCAGCAGACCCGTCAGATAGATAAAGGTGAAGACGCCAATCGCAAAACCGAAGATGATGATCAGGTAGTTGATCAGGATGCCCCGCAAGGCACTGGTGTCCTGCGGCACGACGACCTCATCGATGATGCGCTTGCCCTGATAGGTGAACCATGATTCCAGTACGGAAATGATGATGATCGCCACGACAAAGCCGGCCACGTGACGCCAGTGCGGTCGCACCAGGCCAAGGATGCGCCGCAGCGTGCGTCCGTCCAGCACGTCGCCGAATTCTTCTTCCTCAAACCATGCCGGTTCAGGCATGGCTCACCTCCCGTTCCAGTTCCTCGTCCAGCCGCTCCTGCACGTCATGCACCTGGCGGTAGATCCCCGCCTGGTCCACGAGTTCTGCATGCGTGCCGCGCTGCACGATACGCCCGCCCTCCAGCACCAGGATCAGATCAGCAAGCATCAGACTCTGGATGCGATGGGCAATGATGAAGGTGGTACGACCCTTCATCAAGACATTCAACGCCGCGCGGATTTCTGCCTCGGTTTCCGTGTCAACCGACGAGGTCGAATCGTCCAGCAACAGGATTCGCGGGTCACGCAGCAAGGTACGGGCCAGCGCGACCCGCTGTTTCTGCCCCCCCGACAGGGTCACGCCGCGCTCCTCGACGATGGTGTCGTAGCCCTTCGGAAAGCTGAGGATGACTTCATGAACGGCAGCCGCGCGCGCCGCTTTCTCAACCTCTTCTTCCGTGACTTCACGAGACACACCAATGGTGATGTTTTCGCGAATGCTACGGGAAAACAGGAAAGGCTCCTGTTCAATGATGCCAATCCGCTCGCGCAGCCAGTTTCGCGAATACTCTCGCAGTTCCACGCCATCAAGCAGAATGCTTCCTTCCGAATAGTCGTAGAAACGCGGCAGTAAATTCACCAGGGAAGTCTTGCCGGAACCGGTAGCGCCCAGCAGGGCGACGGTCTGGCCGGCGCCGCAACGGAAACTGATGTCCTGCAACGCTGCTTCCCCCTCGTCATAACGCATGCCCACGTGACGAAACTCCAGTTCGCCGCGCAAATCGTCCGTGGGGGACAGGGTTTCGACCGATTCTTCACGTTCCTCGCCGATGACTTCCAGCACGCGTCGGCTGGAGACAACGCCGGAGGAGTAACGAATGACAAGGCGGCCCAACTCACGAATCGGCCAGATGACCTGGTGCAAAATGCCGGTGAAGGCGACGTAGGCGCCCACCGACATTTCGCCGTCCAGCACCAACAGCCCACCCACGACCAGACCCACTACCTGTTGCAGGCCGCCCAGCAAGTCCGAACACGGCCAGAAAAGCGAATACAGGGTCAACATGCGGCGGCCCAGACGAAAACGCTCCAGGTTCTCACGTTCGAATTTCTGGTTTTCATGCTCCTGACGGGCAAAGGCACGGACCACTCGCACGGCCGTCAGACTTTCCTGCATGGTGGTCGACAGTACGGAGTCCTGTTCCTGGTACTGGCGGTAGACTCTTTCCAGCCGTTTAAAGAACAGGCCCGAGACGACTACGGTGAACGGGATCGTGGCGACCGAGACTAGCGCCAGCGGCACGTGAATGACCATGATTGCCGCCAGATTGACCACGAAAAGTGACAGGATGCGTCCCGTTTCCAGCGCCTGTTCCGAGTAAAACTGGTGAATGGTGTCAACGTCGGAAGTGGACCTTTGCAGCAGGTCACCGGTCTGCTGTTTGTCCAGCGCGCGGAAAGACATCCACTGAATGTGGTCAAACAGGGCAACCCGCAAACGCAGCGCCACCCCCTCCGCGGCGCGCGCCGCCAAACGGCCACTGTTAAACGAAAAGCCCGCCTGGACCACAGCCAGTGTCAGGAAGACACCTGCCAGCAGCGTCAGATCTCGCATTTCTACCGGTGCTGCGCCTGCAACGCCGATGCTGGCCAGCAGACTGTCCGCAAACCAGGCCAGCAACAGCCAGATCGTGGTCTGCGCCAGGGTGGAGAGAATCAGGCTAAAGATCGCAGCTGCGTAAGTCCAGCGAAAGCCATCCAGCAGCATGAAAATGGCGCGCATCCGGCTGGCGGCCAACGCCCTGCGCAGGTTGGTTTCGGGAATGTGAATCGTCATGACCTGTCGTGGACCGGTGCCATTTGAACTGAAGCTGTCGCAGCCCGCATCATACGCCTGCGCAGCCTCGTTGGCACGGGCCAATTTCAGGCGGCCGACATATTGGAATCCGAGGGTGGAGGACTATCTTGCGAAACCGGTCCGTTCCTCAAGATGTCGCAGTATGCGAGACGCCCGGTGCGCCCAGGTATAGCGCTGCATGACTTCCTCACGGGCATTGGCGGCCAGACCTTGCCGCAGCGCCGCATCCCCCTGCAGACGTTGCAGGGCTTTCCGCAATGCCGGGACGTCATCGGGCGGGACCAGCAGGGCATGTTCTTCGTGGCGCACGACCTCGGCCACGGCAGGTAAATCCGTGGCGACCAGAGGGCGTCCACTGGACATGTATTCGAAAAGCTTGACCGGAGAGGCATACCAGGCAAAGTGCTCCGTCCAGGGAAAGGGCATGGCGCAGACGTCGAATGCCGCCAGATAAAGGGGCACGGCGTCCGGCGTCACCTGGCCGGCAACCAGAAAGTCCTCGTCTCGTCTTCCCGCCTGCTGCCAAAGCGCGCGCAGCTCCTGAACCCTTTCCTCCGGCCCGCCAACCAGGGCAATGGCCATGTCTTTCACTGGCGCAATGGCCTGGGTCAGGCCGCCCACCCCCTTGTCCATCGCCATGGTTTGCAATCGTCCGACGTAGCCGACGATAAACCGCTCGCGCTGCCAGCCAACCTGCTTTCTGGCATCTTCCCTTGCAGGCATGTCCCTGAATCGTTCGGCCCGTATGCCATCATGCACCACACACAGTTGCTCGCGGGTTGCGCCCAGTTCCCGGGCTTCGCGCGCCATGGCGCCCGTCACCGGAAACAGGGCAGCGGCATGTTGCATGACCCGGGCCTGCAACCAGCGCCCGGGACCGGAGCCCGAAATGCGATGCGGCTCGTAGGCCAGGCGCTTGCCCCGCTGCAGGAGGACCAGCAGGGCGGCCGCCGGTAAATCGCGTGTGTAATACCAGTCCGACCCGCTCCCTGGCAGCAGTGTGGCCGTCAATACGAGCAGCCAGCTGATGACCTGCAAAAAAAAGGCGCCACGACGCAACGGGGTAATTCTCTCGCCGACCAGCCACTGCAGGTCCAGGCATGGCAAACGCTGCAGGGCAAAACAGGGATGCACGCCATAATGCGCCCAGGGGTCCGCAACGCCGCGCAATTCCCGCGTGTTAACGCGACGCGCAGCCCAAAGACTGACTTCAACGCCAGCCCTGGCCAGGGCCTCGCAATTCTGCATGATTTGCAGGCCATGCGCCTTCTCGGTGGGAATGCGCGCGTTGGCGATGTACAGCAGCCTCATGCCTCTGGCTCTCCGCTGCGCAGGACCGCGAGCAGGTTTTCCACCAGATGTTGCATGCTGTGGTCGCGCTCAACCAGCGCCCGCAATTCTCTGCCCAGTTCCACCCGCGCGCAGGATTCCATGGCCATCAACCCCTGAATCCGCAGCGTCAGTGCTTCGGGGTCGTCGGGGGGTGTCAGCAGTTGCCCGGCCCATGGCGAAAGCATCTCTACAAAAGCCTCGTTTGACGTGACGACCGGGATACCACAGGCCATGGCTTCCAGCACGGCCTTGTCCACGCTGCCGGTCTCACTCAGGTTGACCAGCATGTGGGCACGCTGTAATTCAGCCGGCGCCTGTTCATGCGGCACGGCGCCGGCGAACTCGACACATTCTTCCAGTCCGCTATTGGCAACCTGATCCTGAAGATCTGCGGCGTGCTGTTGGTCTTGCGGATAGACCGTGCCCACCAGCCTCAAGCGGAAGCTGGTTCCACGATTCTTCAACAAATGAGCCGCAGTGACGAGTGTGTTCAGCCGCTTGACCGGCGCTATGCGACCCAGACAAAGAATCGTGAAGGGGCCAGTTGCCGGAGCTGCGGGAACAAAGCGCTCCACGTCAATCCCGTGGCCGATGACGCGCAATTTGCTACCGGGCAGGCGAAAACTTTCACGGGAAGGCGACACCACGCGTGTGGCGACTTTTTCGGCAAGGCGCAAGCGCAGGGTTACCGCCCGGTGCGCGTACCAAAGCGTTATGGGAATGCCATGCAAATGCAACAGGGGCGCGCCCATCGCGGCAAACAGGGGCTGCATGTGCGCGAAACAGGCATCATACTGTCTGCTGCGCAGCAAGGTCCACAGAAGTCTGTAGAATCTGCCGGCGCGTCTGGCTTCGCTGTAGCCCTTTTCCTTGCCCAGCGAATGGACTTTCACATTTGCTGCCACGTTCACCCGGCCCACGCGCATCGACAGGACGTCAATGAATTCGCAGTGGGGCGCCAGCGCATTGATCCAGTCTGTGGTGAAGCCCAGATTGGTGGCGTCGGCGTCCGTTGCCAGATTGAACCACAGCAGGCGCAAGGGTTGTTCGTTCACCGCTGCGCCTCGTTCCAGGCCAGCGCGAAAAGTTCGCCATAGTGCTTCACGTAAGTCCCGGTTGAAAAAAAGCGGGTCGCAAATTCTCGCGCGTTTTCTCCCATGCGGTCGACGTCGGCTTCGCGAAAGGCATGCAGCAATTTGTCCGCCAGGGCATTCACGTCGCCTGGTGGCACCAGCCAGCCGCTAACGCCATCCTCGACGATTTCCGGGATTCCGTCCACCGCGCTGGCAAGCACCGGTGTGCCGCAAAGCATGGCCTCGATGAGGACCTTGGGCAAGCCTTCGCTATAGCTTGGCAGGACCAGCAGGCGAGCCCGCGCCATGGCTGTTGCCAGCTCCGCCTGGGGCAAGGTTGCGACAAACGTAATCCGGGATTCCAGACTCAAATCAGCAACCTGCCGTCTCAATCCTGCCGCATAGTCCCTGTTGGCGGCCTGACCGACAATTCTCAGCTGCATCTGCGGGAGGTCGTCCGCAACCCTGGCAAAGGCCTCAATTAACTCCCGGATTCCCTTGCGTGGTATGAGCACACCGGCGTATAGCAATTCCTGTCGTTGCGATACGGCCTGTTGCGCCATTGCCCCCTGAAAAAGGCTCGCATCCGTCCAGCTCATGAACTGCCTCAATGGCTTGTCCGGCGCGAATTCTCTTAGCTGCGCGGCTGATGAGGCAGAAACGGCGCGCAGCACATCCGCCCGGTTCAGGCTGTAACGTGCCAGTCGGTCAATCAACCTGAGCCAGAAGCCTGGCAAGGGCATCCGTCTTTGTTCAACAAAGCCCTTTTGGAAATCACCGCGTGTTTCCACGACCAACGCAACACGTCGACCGGCAAGACGCGCCAACCCTTTGGTCAGCGCCGCCGCAGCGCCAATCACCGGGTCGTGGGCAATCATCACGTCAACGTGCCGCGTGAAGACCAGCCACAGCACCACCGGCGGCACCAGCAGCCAGGCCGTCAGCCAGCGCAGGGGCGCAAACGGGAGGGCCGGCCACTGAATGAAGCGTGCATGCTCCCTGAATATTTGGGGTCGCAGGCCGGGGGCGAAACTGGTGACATAAATTTCAACGCCCGAATCTTCAGTGAGCCTTTGCCATTTGCGCGCCTGCCCTGGTTGCAGCGGCCGGGTATAGCGCATCGTATCCACCCAACAGACACGCAGACCGCGCGCGTCGCTTCGCCTTGTCATGAAGGGGCAATCAGACGCGCACGACCGCCACGTCGCTGCGGCCCTTTTGCGTCGTGTTGAATGAAATCCAGCGTCCATCCGGCGAACAGAGCGGATGCGGATGCGTGGTCTGCCCGGGAAGGCTGCCCCACTCCGTGTTGTGCGCGGCAATAACCTCGACCCTCGGCAGTTCGCCGTCAAAGTACAGCCAGGTCAGCAGGTTTTCGCTGACGTTGCCATCAAGCAACAGCGCCTCCTTGCCCTGCATGGCCGAGACGTGGCCATAATGGCGAGCGTCAGGCATGTCGTATTCGCGCAACACCTCGCCCCCGGGGGAACAGACTCCCAGAATCCAGCCGCCTTCCCGCCGGTTGCGCCCGTGATACAGCACACGCCCTCCGTCAAAGGACCAGACCGCGTGCGTATGGGCGCAGTCACGGTTGCGCGCCGCCAGCTCGGTCAGCGTTTTTCCTTCCGGTTGCAGCGTCCAGATGCGCGTTGTGCGGCCGTCACTGCCGCTCCAGTATCGCGGTGGAAAGTCACGGTCCAGTAGCACCAGGTTGTTGTCCGTCGGCGAATACTCCGCATGAAAGCTGCGGCATCCGTCCTCGCGCCACAAGTCAACCACCTCTCCCCCTGCCAGCGGCAGCGACGCCAGACGCATTTGCATGCCCCGGCCGTCGGCAAAGTGATCAAAATAGTGCCGCGTCACGCGTGTGCCGGCTGCGATTTCGGGATGCAGCGTGGAAAGCGGCAGAATCACCCTGCTTTCATCCGCCGAGACGCCGGGATAGCCCAGTTCCCAGGCGCCGGTATCGGCGATCAGGGTGCGTTCCTCCAGCGTATCCAGTTGCACAGCGTGCAGCGAACGTTCGCCGGTGTAGACCAGCCAGCGCGAGTCTGGCGCCAGGCACATGCGGGGGTAAGGGCCGCCCTGAATGTGCGCGCAAAAACCGTAGTTGGCTTGCGCTTCGGTCAATTGGGTTATCTCACCGGTCGCTACCTCAACCTTGCAGAAAGCGCCGCGATTCTCGCGCAAGGTCCAGAAGACCAGAAATTCGCTGTCGGCCGTGAAGCCGATGTTGGTGTGATAATTTGGAGTCTGGTTGACTTCACCAAGAGTCGTCAGGCGGCGACAGGCGCGCAAGGTCCAGGCATCGCGCCAGGTTTCACTCTCGTCCCACTGTTCGCCTTTGCGGGCCGGCATCGCGATTCCTGTAACCGGATCAGCGCTGATTGTATCCCCTGGCTTCAGGATTCACACTGCCCGTGCTTCCTTGCAGGCTGTATACTGTGACCCCGTTCCACCTCTGTCTACGAAGGTTGGAAGGGGTTCCATGCCACACAATTTCTGGAATGATGAAGAAGCGGCCGGACTGCCGGATCTGGATGGTCTTGTCTACCGCAGCAATATCCTGGGGCTTGACCGCGCTGTTGTAAACATCTTCGGCGGCAATACCAGCGCCAAATTGGAAATGATCGATCATGTTGGACGCGAGCAGGAAGTGCTGGCCGTCAAGGCTTCCGGTTCCGATGTGTTGACCATCACCGAACCACAGTTCGCCCTGTTGCAGATGGACGAGATTGAGCCGCTCTACCAGCGCGAGGAAATGAGCGACGAGGATATGGTCGCCTATCTGGAACGCACATGGTTCGAGCAGGGTCGCCCGCGCCAGAGCATCGAGACCCTGCTGCACGCCTTTGTGCCGCACAAACACGTCGACCACACGCACCCGGACGCCATCATCAGTCTGATGTGCGTCGACGATGCGGCGCAAGAAGCGCGTCGGGTCTATGGCAGGCGGGCCGCCTACGTGCCCTATATCCGCCCCGGTTTCACGCTCAGCAAGTGGATCGGCGGCATGGTGCGCGACAATCCGGCCATCGAATGCGTGGTGATGGGCAAGCATGGTCTCGTCACCTGGGGGGACGATAGCAAGTCCTGCTACGAAAGCAGCATGCGCATCATTCAGGAGACCGAGGACTACCTGGCGGACCGACGCAGGGGCAGAAAAGTATTCGGTGAATTGAAGGTGCCGGGCCTTTCACCCAGGGAACGGGAAGACATCCTGGCCGGGGTGCTGCCCGTTATTCGTGGCGCGGTGTCTTCCCGTCGCAGCGCCATTCTGCAGACAGACAGCAGTGACAGCGTGCTGCACATGATAGGTAGCGAAAAGACTTCCGAAGTCAGCCAGATCGGCGCCGCCTGCCCCGACCATCTGGTGCACGTCAAGCGCCAACCGCTCTACGTCGACTGGCAGCCGGAAGAGGGCGCGACCAGCCTGGCCGACAGAATCCGCTGCGGCATCGCCGACTACGAGGAACGCTACGTCGCCTACTTCGAGGACAACAAGAACCCGGGCGATGAACTGCGCGACGCCGCGCCGCGGGTCATTCTCATTCCGGGCCTGGGCATGATCAACACCGGCAAGGACATCGCCAACGCCGATGTCAGCCGCCAGTTGTATCACCGCGCCATCGCCGTCATCGGCGATGCAGAGGCGCTGGGCGGCTTCGTCTGCCTGACGCCCAACGAGGCCTACAATATCGAGTACTGGCCCCTGGAGCTTTACAAGCTCAAACTGGCGCCGCCCGATCGCGACTTCGCCGGCAAGGTCGTACTCATCACAGGCGCAGCCAGCGGAATTGGCCGGGCCACGGCCCTCCGTCTGGCGCAGGACGGCGCTCACGTCGTGGTGGCGGACATCAACCGTGAGGGAGGCGAGGAAACTGTCGCCACCCTGGAAGGCGAGTTTGGCGCGGGCCGCGCCATCTTCGTGCACACCGACGTCACCAGCGAGTCGGCCGTGCAGGAAGCCTTGCGACAGTGCGTGCTGAAATACGGCGGCCTCGACGTGCTCGTCAACAACGCCGGCATCGCCGGCGGCGCGCCGATCGAGGAGACTTCGCTCGAAATGTTCCAGCGCAACGTTGACATCCTGGTCACCGGCTATTTCCTGATGGCGCGTGAGTCCTTCAAGGTGATGAAGGCCCAGGGCGTTGGCGGCTGTATGGTCTTTGTCGGCAGCAAGAACAGTGTGGCGGCTGGCAAGGGCGCGGCAGCCTACAGCGCGGCCAAGGCCGCCGAGGTGCACATGGCGCGCTGTCTGGCCGAGGAAGGTGGCGCCCATGGCATCCGCGTCAACTCGGTGCTGCCGGATGCCGTCATTCGCGGCAGCAGCATCTGGGACGGAGAATGGAAGCAGGCCCGCGCGCAACAATACGGCATCGCGGTCGAGGAACTGAACGCCTTTTACGCCAACAGAAACGTTCTGGGCACAGAAATCCTGCCTGAGCACATTGCCGAGGCCATCGCATTCCTTGCCGGGCCACGCGCTGCCAGGACCACCGGCACCATGCTTCCGGTTGACGGCGGCGTGACCAGCGCTTACCTGCGCTGAATCAATGAGCTTTACACACGACACCTGGGTCGGCCCATTCAGCTGGCGCTATGGCAGTGCGGACATGCGGCAACTGTGGTCCGAGGCCCACAAGCGACGCTTGTGGCGCCGCATCTGGGTGGCGCTGGCAGAAGCGCAGCTGCGCGCCGACCTGGTGGGAGAGGCACAGGTTGAGGACCTGCGGGCCCACGCGAACGACGTGGACATCGATCGTTCGCATGAGCTGGAAGCAGAGTTGCATCACGATTTGATGGCAGAATTGCGTTGCTTTGCCGAGCAGTGCCCGACAGGTGGCGGCATTCTGCATCTGGGCGCCACCAGTATGGACATCGAGGACAACGCCGACGTCCTGCGCATGCGCGAGTCGCTGGGGCTGCTGGGCGATGCGCTGCGTGACCTGCTGCTCATCCTGGCGCAGCAAATTGAGAAGGAAGCCGATCATGTTTGCATCGGCTGGACTCACCTGCAACCGGCAGAGCCTACCACCGTCGGCTACCGACTGGCCGGCTACGCGCAGGACCTGCTGGCCGATTACGAAGCGCTTCGCGAGCTTCAGGACGGCCTGCGTGGCAAGGGCTTCAAGGGCGCGGTCGGAACGGCGGCTTCCTGGCAGCAGTTGCTGGAAGGCAACGCGCGCACTGCAGAAGAACTGGAAGCCGACATCATGGAGCGACTGGGCCTAAAGGCCTTTCCCGTCGCCACCCAGACCTGCAGCCGCCGTCAGGACTGGCAATTTGTGAACCTGCTGGCCGGCATCGGGATGACGCTTTACCGCCTGGCCTTTGACCTGCGCCTTTTGCAAAGCCCGACTGTCGGAGAGTGGGCGGAACCATTCGCGGCCCGACAGGTAGGCTCCTCGGCCATGCCCTTCAAGCGCAACCCTGTCAACGCCGAAAACATCGACAGCCTCGCCCGCTACCTCGCCGCCCTGCCGCGCGTGGCCTGGGACAACGGCGCCCACAACCTGCTGGAACGCACCCTCGACGACTCCGCCAACCGCCGCATCGTGCTGCCTCAGGCCAGCCTGTGTTGCGAGGAGTTGCTTCGACGAACCCTGCGCATCCTGTCTGGACTGCGTTTGGACGCACGGGCCATAAGCCTCAACCTGGAGCGCTACGGTCTCTTTGCGGCCACCGAACGAGTGCTGATGGCGGCCAGTCTGGCCGGAGGTGACCGTCAGCACTTGCACGAAGTCATCCGCGGTCACAGTATGAACGCCTGGCAGGCCCTTTCACGCGGCGAACCCAACCCCTTGCCGGACCTGCTTTGCGCCGACGAGGAATTGCGCCGTCTGCTGTCTCAATCGCGCATCCGCGACCTGATGCGCGCGCAGGACTACGTCGGGGACGCGCCGCAGCGCGCCCGCGCCATGGCCCGGCACGTATCGGCCCTTTGCGCCCGGGGGACTGAAGGGCCGTGAACCGGGCCAGCAATTGCGCACCAGTGAGTGAGCCTGTACCGCTTCCGATCACCCAACATGACGCCCGACGCCCGTGCGGCCACCGGGTAAAACGAACAGTCGCAAGGACGAAAGTCACCGTGGAAGGTGACTTTTTTTGGAAACGGGAGGATGAATGGAAACATTTTCGCAGCAGGCCGATACGCGGCACGCCATCGATTTCGCCAGCCTTTATGTCCCGCCGCGAATAGAAGGGGAGTTTACCGGCAAGCACATATTGTCCGTGGAGCAATTTTCGCGCCAGGACCTGCAGATCCTCTTTGATGCCAGCGCCTCGCTCAAAAAGCGATCGCGCCAGCATGATCGCGGGCTAACCGAAATATGCAGCGGCAAAATTATGGCAACCCTGTTTTTTGAGGCCAGCACGCGTACGGACATGTCTTTTCAGGCGGCCATGCGCCGTTTGGGGGGCGAGGTCGTCGGCGCCAGCAACGGCGTGCGTTTTTCCTCCGTTTACAAGGGCGAAAACCTGGCGGACACCGTGCGCGCCGCAGGTTGCTACGCCGACGTCATCGTCCTGCGCCACCCGGAAGTCGCCTCCTCACTGGAAGCCGCCTGGTATCTGGACAAACTGGAAGCAAAAATCGGACGCCGCCCGGCCCTCATCAGCGGCGGCGACGGCATCGGCGAGCATCCCAGTCAGGCCTTGCTCGATCTTTTTACAATCCTTGACCTAAAGGGCAGCATCGATGGCCTGCAAATCACCATGGTGGGCGATCTGCGCCACGGGCGGACCGTGCACTCGCTGGCAAAACTGGTGGCCAGACTGAAAGGCAAGGGCGTTGCCGTAAACTGTGTGTCTCCACCTTCCCTGCGCATGCCGGCGGAAGTGCTGGACCAAATGCAGGGCGGTCAGATTCAGGTGGTTGAGACCGCCGACCTCGACGAGGTGTTGGGCAATAGCGACGTCATCTACTGGACCCGGGCGCAGGAGGAGCGCTTTGCCGAGCGCGCCGACTACGATGCCATCCAGGATGGCTTCATCATGACGCCGGAACTGCTGCAGCGCGCCCGCAAGGACGCCATTCTTATGCATCCCCTGCCCCGCAAGCACGAAATGGGGCCGCCGGAATCGCACGACATTCTTGATGAAGACCCGCGTTCTGTCTATTTTCAGCAAATGGAAAACGGCATGTTCGTGCGCATGGCCCTGCTGGCCAAGGTGTTGCGCGGAGTTTATGTCTGATGCGCCTGCGCATCCCCGCACCCTTCGACCCGCACGTTCACCTGCGCGACCTGAACTGGTCTCACAAGGGCACAGTCGCCAGCGAAACGGCCGCCGCCCTGGCCGGTGGCTACACGGCCCTGCTGGACATGCCCAACACCCCCCCAGCGACGACCAGCCCGGCCGCCCTGGATACGAAGCGGGCCCGCTTTTGTGAAACGGCCCGCTGCGACTGGGGCCTGTGGTTCGGCGCCGCGCAACCGGGCAATCAGGAACACTTTGGCACGGTGCAGCATCGTGTCTGCGGCCTGAAGATCTACAACAACGAGACCACCGGCGACCTGCTGATCGAGGACCAGGAGCTGCGGGACCGCATCTTCGCCGCCTGGCCAGCCGGCAAACCCCTTGCCGTGCATGCCGAAGGAGACACTGTCGCCGACATACTGCAACTGGTCAGGCGTTACCGGAAACACGTCCACTTTTGCCACGTCAGCAGCGCCAGGGAACTGAAGCTGCTGGCTGCCGCGAAGGATGAAGGGATGCCGGTCAGTGTCGGCGTATGCCCGCACCATCTGTTTCTGACGCAGGACGACCTCCACGTGCTGGGCCCGCTCGGCCTGATGAAACCGGAACTCAAGACCGCCATCGACCGCGATGCCTTGCGCCAGGCGCTGGCTTCCGGACTGGTTGACGTCGTCGAGTCCGATCACGCGCCACATACCCTGGCAGAAAAGTTCGGCGATGAACCTGCTTTTGGCGTGCCCGGCCTGGAGACCACCCTGCCATTGCTCGGCCAGGCTGTCCACGAAGGCTGGCTTGAGCCGGACAGAATCGTTGAACTTGTGTCGACCAATCCGCGCCGCCTCTTCGGCTACCCCGTACCACCGGAAAGCTGGACGGAACTGGACCTGACAGCCAGCCAGGTGCTGGACGACAACAGATTGCACACACTCTGCGGCTGGTCGCCCTTCAGCAGCATGCACGTGCACGGCGTCGTGCGCCAGGTGACCCTGCGTGGCAAACAGGTCTTCGACGGTGAACAGGTCTGCGCCGCGCCTGGCAGCGGTCTGCCGCTGACACAATGCATCCCGCGCAAAAATGCCTGACCTGACTCTGGGCCTTTGTCGCCTGCTGTGGCGCATTATGCGTCCCCTGCTCTTTCTCAATTCACCGCAACAGGCACATGACCAGGCGCTGGCCCTCATGGCCAGACTGGACAGTTCAGACCATGCGACTTCTTTTTTGGCCAGGCTTCATCGCAACTGTTTTCCGCCTGCAGATCATCGTCCACCCGAGGTGGGAGGCGTCCGCTTGCCGCAAGCGCTGATCCTGGCCGCCGGCATGGTCAAGGGCAGCGGTTTTGAGACCGAACCTGACGCTCTGAAGGCAGTGACCGCAGGACACAACATACTCCCCGGCTGGCGCAGCCTGCCGGCGCTGCTCGGACCGGTGGAGTTTGGCTCTTTTACCCGCTGGCCCCGCAGGGGCAATGACGGCGTTGTGCTGTGGCGCGATTCACTTTCGCGCTCGACGCACAATCGCGTGGGACTACGCAATCCTGGCGCTCGCGCTGCTGCCCGGTTTCTGGGGATGCGGCGCGACAAACTGCCAGCAGTCTGGGGAATAAACATTGCGACCAGCCCCGGCGAAGAGGATCTTCGGCGCCAGTGCGATGAACTGCTTGAGTCGATCGATTTCTTTCTTGATGCGGGCGTGCGGCCCGCCTGGTTCACTATAAATATCAGCTGCCCCAACACCGGCGACGACCCACGCGGCAGACACAGTGCCTCGCTGGTGCAAACGCTCTGCGAGCCGGCAGTCCGGCTTGCCCACCCGACGCCGATCTGGATCAAGGTCGCGCCCGACCTGGGTGCCGAACAATACCGCTCGTTGCCCTGCGCCTGCGCCGTCTCCGGCGTTCGGGCCATCATTGCCACCAACACCCATGGCCAGGCGTCGCCGGAGGATTCCCGACAACAGGCCGGTCTGGGTGGCGCAGATCTCTTCCCGCATGCCCGACGGGCCCAGGCGCTCTTGCAGGGTCATCTGGTCGGGATGGGTGGCAGCGTCGACCTGATCGCCTGTGGCGGTATATTGGACGGAGCGAGTTGGCGCGCCTGCGGTACGCGGGCCGGCCAGTACTGGTCCGCCCTCATCTGGCGCGGGCCATTGGCGGCGGCGCTTATTCTACGCGAGGGACAAAATGACCACGATCACTGAGGATGCGCTGGCCATCGCCCTGCTCGAAACGAAGGCCTTTCATCACACGCCGGACAGCCCGGTGACTTTTCGTTCCGGGATTAAGTCCCCGGTCTATATCGACAATCGCCGCCTGATCCACCATCCGGCGCAATGGCGCTGCATCATCGACGGCATGCGGTCGCGCATTGCCGCATCCGGCCTGCGCTTCGACGTCATCGCCGGCATCGCGGTCGGCGGCATCCCCCACAGTTCGGCCCTGGCCTACGCCCTGGGCGTGCCATCCGTGTTCGTGCGCAAGGAGACCAAGGAGCACGGCCTGCAGGGTCGTATCGACGGCGGCGCGGTTGACGGCAGGCAGGTGCTGCTGATTGAGGACATGATCACTACAGGCGGCAGCAGCCTTTCCGGCGTGGCAGCCCTGCGCAACGCCGGCGCCACAGTCACGGACTGCCTGTCCATCACTTCCTACGATCTGGCAGAGGCGCAGCAGGCCTTTGGCAACCAGAAGGTCCAGTTGTGGCCGCTTGTGAGTTTCAATGCCCTGCTCTCGACTGCCCTGGCGCGCGGCCAGCTGGACGACGCTGCGCGCGCGCAAATCGGGCAGTGGCAACGCAATCCGCGTGAATGGTGTGCCGGGCAGGTTACATGAAGGCCATCGCGAAATACCGGCAACGGGCCGGGCGCGTCAATTCGCTACTCTGTCTGGGGCTGGACAGCCGCCTGGACCACCTGTCGCCACGGTTTCTGCAGGAAGTCAATCCACTCTTCGCCTTCAATCAACATGTCATCCAGTGCACCCAGGAGTCCATTTGCGCAGTCAAACCCAACATCGCCTTCTACGAAGCCGCCGGCGAAGCGGGTCTGCGCAGTCTGCGCCTCACGATGGCGTGGCTGCGCGAGACGCAGCCGGACCTGTTTACGATTTGCGACGCCAAGCGCGCTGACATTGGCAGCACGAGCGAAGCCTACGCGCGAGCCATCTTCGACAACCTGGGCTTTGACGCCGTCACGCTCAGTCCCTGGCTGGGCCGTGACGCGCTGGAGCCCTTCCTCGAGCGTGACGACAAGGCCTGCATCATCCTTTGCCGCACTTCGAATCCCGGCGCCGGAGAGTTTCAGGACCTGGAGGCGGGTGGCCGCCCGCTTTGGCAACAAGTCGCCAGAGCGGTCGCGCTGCGCTGGAATGAGCGCAACAACTGCATGCTGGTTATGGGCGCGACGCGTCCCGCGGAACTGGCGCAAGCCCGTCAGATCGTGGGTGACATGCCCATCCTGGTGCCGGGTGTTGGCGCCCAGGGTGGCGACGTTGCAGCGGTTTTGCGCGCCGGCCTGGACTCACAGGGCGGCGGATTGCTCATCAATGCCGCGCGCAGCATCCTTTACGCTGCGAATCCCGCCAGGGCGGCCAGAAGGCTGCGTGACGACATCAATCGGGAACGCGAGGCAAGCGCGAGTGTCGGCCCAGGCCCTCAGCCTTTGGCCTGAGCCCAGCCACTGAAGTGCCACACGTAGCGCGCCATATCCACACAACCGTACTCGTCAAGAAGCACACCTTCTGCCTCGAGCAGGGCCCGTTGCAGGTCGGCCGCCTGTCCCTCAAGGCTGCTGCAACCGCGATGATTCAGGACACGGTGCCACGGGACGGGCGGCGATTCTCCTGGCTGCCCCCTGGCCTTTCGCCGGCCGAGATTGCGCAGGGCGCTGCCGACCTTGCGGGCGGCGATGCGACGATAGCCGTTGGGGTCCATTCCTGGCGGGGGCGGGATGCAGGCCGCGATGCGCCCGTAACTGCTCACCCGGCCTGGCGGAATCTCTGCGACGAGTTCCAGGGCCTGCCGCTCGAATTGCCGCCAGGTTGCCAGGGTTCAATCAGGAAATCATTGACCGAACGCGCGCAATTCAGCTGCCGCCACAACCGTCATCCCAGACATGACCGGCCTGTTTCAGCAAGGCATCCGCTGCCGGTGGCCCCTGACCGCCGGGCGTGTACAGCAGCGGCATCCCCTGCTCACTTTGGCGGATGACAGGGTCCATCAGTTGCCAGGCCGCCTCAATGCCATCACTGCGAGCAAAAAGAGAGGCATCGCCCTGCATCGCGTCATGCAGCAGGCGTTCGTAGGCTTCCGGGATCGGCGTGGCGGCGAAGGCATGATCGTAGCGAAAGCCCATATGCACCCTGCGCGTATCGCTGGCGGTATCCGGCACCTTGGCGTCGATCGCCAGTTGCACCCCTTCGTCCGGCTGCAGACAAATGGAAAGCGCATTGGGAATGGACTGCCGCCCGCCCAGCATGCGCTGCGGGGTACGTCGGAAATTGATGATGATGTCGGTCCGTTTGCGCGAAAGCGCCTTGCCGGAACGCAGGTAAAAAGGCACGCCGCGCCAACGTTCGTTATCGACCCACAGGCGCATGGCGGCATAGGTGGCCGTGCGCACGCTGCTGTCACTGTCGTCCGCCGGGTTGTATCCACCGTACTGGCCGCAAATCACGTCCTGCGGTTGTATCGGGCGCACCGAATTGAGCAAGCGGACTTTCTCGTCACGAATCAGGTCGGCGTCAAAGTATTCGGGCGGTTCGATGGCCGTCAGCATCATCATCTGCAACATGTGGTTCTGAAACATGTCGCGGAATACACCAAAGTCGTCGTAGTATCCGCCGCGCGTGCCCACGTCCACGGCTTCCAGCGCGCTGATTTGCACGTTATCGACGTGTTCCCGGTTCCACATCGGCTCAAAGATAGCGTTGGCGAAACGCAGGTAAATGATGTTCTGGATGGTCTCCTTGCCCAGGTAGTGGTCAATGCGAAAGACCTGACTCTCGTCAAAATAGCTGTGGATTTCCTCGTTCAGGGCCCGGGCGGATACCAGGTCCGTGCCAAAGGGCTTCTCGAAAATGGCTCGTCGCCAGCCCTGCGTTTCCAGGTGCATTCCCAGCGCGCCCAGGTTGTGAACTATCGGCACGTAAAGCGGCGGCGCCACCGACAGATAGTAAAGCCTCCTGCCCGTGCCCTGCTCGCGCCCGGCCAGAAAGTTGTTGAGCCTTTGCATGTCTTCGGGAATGCTGGCGTTGCCGGGCACGTACCAGATATGGTGGGCGAATTCCTCCCAGCGGGACCGGTCCCAGGAAAGGGGCGAGTGCTCCAGCACCCCGGCCGACAGGCGCTCGCGCCATTCCGTGTGCGAAAAGGGCGTACGCGAGATGCCGACGATGTTGAGCGGCTCCGTCAGTCGGCCTTTCAGATAAAGATTGTAGAGGGCCGGCAACAACTTGCGCCGGGCCAGGTCGCCAGAGGCACCGAAAATAACGATGCTGGTCGCTTCACCCATCCTGCACCCTTCCCCGATTCTGATCCGGGCGGCGGGTCGCCCGCAAATGGCGAATGCCATCTGCTCCGGCCACGATGACGTCAGTGGCCAGGCCCAAAAAAAGACCATGCTCTACGATGCCGGTCTCTGCCTTGATTTGCTGCGCCAGCCCGGCGGCGTCCTCCAGGGGCCCAAAGTTGCAATCTACGATGAAATTGCCGTTGTCACTGCGAAAGGGCTGACCGTCCCGCACTCGCAACGCCGGCCTTGAACCAAGCGAACGCAGCCAGGCCAGGCGCGCGCTGTAACCAAATGGCACGACCTCGACCGGGATGGCCCAGCGGCTGCCAAGCCTGGGCACCAGCTTGCTGTCGTCCACGATGATCAGTTCGCGGCGGGTGGCCCGGGCGATTATTTTCTCTCGCAGAAGTGCGCCGCCGCCGCCCTTGATGAGGTCCAGTTGCGGGTCGACTTCATCCGCGCCGTCAATCGTCAGGTCAATGCATGGCTGCTCTTCCAGCGTGGTCAGCGGAATACCCAGCGCGCGCGCTTCCCGCGCCATGCGCGGCGATGCCGGCACACCCACGATTTCGCGCAACTCGCCGTCGGCCAGCAGGGCGCCAAGCCGGTGCACTGCCAACAGCGTCGTGCTACCCTCGCCCAGCCCCAGCACCATGCCGGACTCGACGAATTCCATCGCCTTGGCCGCGGCGAGGTGCTTGAGCCGTACCTGTTCGTCTATCACTGCCATGGGCGCCCTGCTCAGGGCAGCATCTGAATGGCATTGGCAATGACGCGCAGGCCTTCGTCTACGTGTCCGCCCAGGTGCAGTCGCAGCACGCGCCTGCCCTGGCCCAGCAGAGCTTCACGATCTCCCAGTTCCTGTGCCTGAAAAAGCACATCGAAACCCAGGCCGCCTTCGCCTGGAATCGACAAGGCTTTGCCGGCATCTGCGGAGAGTTGAACGAAAAGACCCGCACCGGAATCGCCCTTGTGCAACTGTCCGGTGGAATGCAAAAAACGCGGACCGTAGCCGAGGGTCGTGGCCAGGCCCGTGGCGGCACGCAACCGCTCCCTCAGCGAACGCAGCGCAACCTGCGTGTTGTCATCCGGGGCGAACCAGGCGTGCAGCGAGATGTAATCTCCAGCAATGGCCTGCCCAAAAAAGCGGGCCAGCGCGGCGGCGAGGCTGTCCGTGCCCGTTTCGCCATAGACCTGAATGCCCGCTTCGCTGAATTCCGGCTCGGGCTGCGGCAGCGCGCCACTGGCCTGCCACGCAGCGACCATTTGGCGCGCCTGCACCTTGGCGCTCTCGACATTTGGCTGATCGAAAGGCTGGATGTCCATGCTCCACCCGGCTACCGCCACGGCGTATTCCCAAAGGAAGAACTGCGCGCCGAGATCGTAAAGGTCCCCGAGCGTCAGCCGCAGCACCGGATGGCCGGCTTCCTCCAGCGCGGCGAGCGCTGCGTCCTGGCTGTCGTCGCCTTCCAGCTTCAACTGCACGAAGAGACGGTCCTCGCCATAGAATTCGGGATTCGTCAATGGCTCTCCCACCACGGGCAGGATGCCGGCGCCATCCTTGCCCGTGCTTTCAGCGACCAGCTGCTCAACCCAGGCGCCGAAAGGTTCCAGCCCCGCTGAACAGACGAGCGTCAGCTTGTCCCGCCCGATGCGCGCCAGACTGCCCAAAACGGCCCCCAGCCAGGCGCCCGGGTTTTGTCCGGGCTCCAGTTGGCAGCCGCTGGCCATCGCCAGGGCCCGTTGCAACAACAAGGGTACGTCGACGCCGGCCAGCGCCGCCGGTACCAGGCCGAAGTACGAGAGCGCGGAATAGCGGCCGCCGATGTCCGGGTCGTTCAGGAAAATCGCGCGAAAGTCATGTTGTTGCGCCAACTCGACCAGTGAACTGCCCGGGTCCGTGATGGCGACGAAGTGTTTGCCGACTTCCGTCCCGCACAAAGTCAGATTCGCCTGCGCGTGGCAATGTTGAAAGAGCGTCCGCGTCTCTATAGTGCCGCCCGACTTGGTGGAGACCACGTAGAGGGTGCGCGCAGGGTCCAGACCGTCGCTCGCCGCACGTACGGCGTCAGGGCTGGTGCTGTCCAGCACGGTCAACTGCAGGCCCCCCGCATCCGGCCCCCAAAGCTCGCCGAAGAGTTCCGGCGCCAGGCTGGAACCGCCCATACCGAGCAGCAGAACGTCGGTGTAGCCCTCATCGCGAACAGTATCGACCAGGGACTTGATGCTGCCGGAAGAGCCCCAGGCATGAATCTGGCCCGCCGCAACCTGAGCGCCTGGCTCCAGGCTGTCCAGCATGGCTTGCGCGCAATCCAGCCAGCCCAGGCGATCGGCGATTTCTGTCGGCTCCGGCCGCCAGACCGTATGGTCCCGGCGCCAGATGCGCGCCACGATGTCTTGCGCGGCCATGTCCGCCAGGGTCGCATCCACCAGGCTCTGGTGGCGATGCAACTGCGACGTCACGTGTTGCGTTTCCGCCCGGATCTGGTCACGGCGGGCGGCGATGGTGCCCAACAGGTCTTCAAAGGGCGCGACAAACTTGTCCACGCCCTCGGCCTGCAGTTCCTCACCGGCCAGGTGCAGGTCGATGCCGAGGGACTCAAGGCGTTCAATTCTTGCGCGACTGCCCTCCAGGTCTTCCTCAACCGTCAAGGCGACCTTGCCATGGTCGAGGAGGGCCTCCAGCGTTTCCGGTGGCAGCGTGTTGACGGTGTCCGGGCCGATCAGCGAATCGACGTAGAGCGTATCCGGCAGCGCGGGGTCCTTGGTGCTGGTGCTGGCCCACAGGGGACGCTGCACGCGTGCGCCCTGCTGTGCCAACCGTTGCCAGCGCTCGCCGGAAAACAGCTCCCTGAAGCGCTGGTAGACAAGTTTCGAGTTGTCGATCGCGATTCTGGCCTGCAATTCCGGCGCGCCGGCATCGGCCAGCGGGCCCTCCAGCTTGACGTCCACGCGGCTGACAAAGAATGAAGCCACCGACCCCACCTTGCTCAGGTCCCCGCCACTGGCCGCCAGTCGCTCCAGACCCCGAATATAGGCATTGGCGACGGCTTCGTAGTGCGCCATCGAAAACATCAGGGTGATGTTGACGTTGATGCCTTCGGCGATCAGTTGCTCGACGGCCGGGATGCCCTCCCGCGTGGCCGGCACCTTGATCATCAGGTTGGGTCGCTCCAGTTCCTGAAAGTAACGTCGCGCCTCAGCCACCGTGCCATTGGTGTCAAATGCCAGATTGGGATTGACTTCCAGACTGACGTACCCGTCTTCGCCTTCGCTCTCTTCGTAGACCGGCAGGAAGAGCCCGGTCGCCATGTGAATGTCCCTGAGCGCCAGGGCTTCATAAGCCTCGTTGACACTGGCGCCGCCCACCACCAGTTCCTGCAATTGATCGTCGTAGTCATTGCTCTGGGCGATGGCCTTCTCGAAGATGGCCGGGTTGGAGGTCACGCCCCGCACGCCCTGGTCGATCAACGCCTGCATTTCACCGGAGGTGACAAAGGCGCGGCGGATGTAGTCCAGCCAGACAGACTGGCCCAGCTGACCCAGTTCCTGAATCTTGTTCATTAATCCCTCCTGCCTGAAGCAAAGATTATGCACATCCAGCCTGTATCGGCAAGCGAAGCGCCAGGCCACCGGTCTTGTCCGGTCAATTTGTTGCCTGCCCTGCGTAGACGGGTAAAATTCGCGCGTCCACTCCAGCGAAGCCGGAGGCACCATGGCCAGCCCCCTGCAGACCGCCGTCATCGGTACCGGCAATATGTCACGCAATCACATACGGGGCATGTTGCAGCAAAGGGATACGACGCAGATTCGCGTCGTGTGCGAGCCTTCGGCAGAAGCGTGGGCAGAGGCGGCCGCGCTTTTTGTGGAGGAGGGGCTCCGGCCGCCGCCCAACGTACCCGACCTTGAGACCCTGCTGGATGAACACGGCGAAGCGCTTCAGGCCGCCTTCATCGTCACGCCACACAACTTGCACTACCAGCAAGCTTCCATGTGTCTGGAAGCCGGCCTGGACGTCCTGCTTGAGAAACCGATGGTCATGAATGGTGACGAAGCGGTTCGCCTGATCGAAACCCGGGACCGCACGGACAAACTGCTGGTGGTCGCCTTTAACGGCAGCATGTCACCCAATATCCGGACGGCCGTGGAAATCCTGCGCAGCGGCCGCCTCGGTCGTGTCCAGTCTATCACCGCCACCGTGTGGCAGGACTGGGACCGCATCACAGTCGACACCTGGCGCCAGCAACCGAAGGAGTCCGGCGGCGGCTTTCTCTTCGACACCGGCGCCCACATGCTAAACACAGTCGTAGACCTGGCCGGCGAGAGATTTGTGGAAGTCGGCGCCTGGCTGGACAATCTGGGCGGCCCCGTGGACCTGCTGGGCGTGGTGATGGGACGGCTGGCCTCCGGCGTGCTGGTCACGCTGCACGGCTGCGGGCGCAGTGCGCCGGGCTTTATCGATTCTGACGTGCGGGTGTATGGCACAGAGGGCCTGATCCGAACCTGTGTCTGGGGCAAGCGCCTGGAAATGGCCCGCGGCAATGAGCAGGAACTGAAGGCCGTGCCGGTGCCGCAATCGTTGGGCACCTGGCAACAGTTCCTGGCTGTGCGTGACGGCCGTATGGAGAATCCCTGTCCGCCGGAAGTTGGCCTGCGAATGGCGCGTTTGTGGGACGCCATCACAGAATCTTCTGCCCAGGGCGGCGCCCTGGTGAAACTCTGACAATTCAAAGGAGAACCCATGTCGAAACCAGTACGAGTCACGGTCTGGAACGAGTTTCGTCACGAAAAGGACAGCAGCCACCCTGCCAGCCGCATTTACCCCGATGGCATGCACACGCCCATCGCCGACTGGCTGCGACAACAGGGCATGGAGGTCGGCACGGCGACGCTTGACGAGCCCGAACATGGCCTGACCCAGGAGCTGCTGGACAAGACCGACGTGCTCGTCTGGTGGGGCCACCTCGCCCATGGCGAGGTCTGTGACGAGATTGTCGACCGCGTCCAGCTACGCGTACTCTCCGGCATGGGCCTGGTCGTGCTGCATTCAGGCCACCACTCAAAGATATTCAGACGCCTGATGGGCACCACGGGTCACCTGAAATGGCGCGAGGCCGATGAACGTGAACGCATATGGGTTGTCGAGCCTGGTCATCCAATCGCCGCCGGCATCGACCGCTTCATTGAGCTGGACCGCGTCGAAATGTACGGCGAACGATTTGACATCCCGGCGCCGGACACCCTGGTCTTCATCAGCTGGTTTGAGGGCGGCAACGTGTTTCGCAGCGGTTGCTGCTGGAACCGCGGCCGCGGCCGGATTTTTTACTTCCGGCCGGGCCACGAGAGTTTCCCGCACTTCCACAACGAGCAGATTCTGCGCGTGATTTCCAACGCCGTCAACTGGGCCGCCGCGGACAACCCGGGATTCGATGACGTCGCCAACGAAAGGGAATCGCTGGAGCCGATCAGCGCAAAGGACTGAAGCGCTGCCCGCCTACCAGCGATACTGCGCCGGCGCGAAGTCCATGGCTTGTCCATTATAGTAGGAGACGATCGCTTCTTCCGGCGCACAGACCGCGTCGATGCGGGCGTAATCGTCCGCGCTGAATTCAACCGCCAGTGAGCCCAGATTGTCGTCCAGGTGCGCCATGGTTCGCGGCCCGATGATCGGGCTGGTCACGCCGGGCTGCCGGGTTACCCAGGCCATGGCAATCTGCGCCATCGTCACCTCTTTCTCTTCCGCCAGGGTCCTGACCAGCGAAACCATGTCTGTGGCGCGTTCACCGAAGTGCCGGTGCCAGCGGTCCCGCATGTGGCCGGCCTTCAGGCGGCGGTCGGACGCAAAGCGGGAATCTTCCGGTACTGCCTCCACACTTTCATATTTGCCGCTGAGGAATCCGCGCGCCAACGGCGACCAGGGGATAAGCGCAATGCCGTAGGTCTGCGCCATCGGGACCAGTTCGCGCTCTATGCTGCGGTCCAGCAAGTGGTAAGGCGGTTGCTCGCAGACAATGCGATTGGCGCCAAGTTCCCTGGCGATCCACAGCGCTTCCAGCACCTGCCAGGCCGTCCAGCTGCTGGTGCCCAGGTAACGTACCTTGCCGGCCCGCACCAGGTCGTCCAGCGCCCGCACCGTCTCGTCCGCCGCCAGATCGCTCTGCGGGCGATGAATCTGGTACAGGTCAATCCAGTCGGTGTTGAGGCGTTTCAGCGATGCCTCGCATTGCTGAATGATGTGCCGTCGATTGTTGCCCACGTCCAGCACGTTGTCGCTCATGGCGCCCCGCACCTTCGTTGCCAGCACCACCCTGTCCCGTCGGCCGCCTTGCAGGGCCTTGCCAACGACCGTCTCGCTCACGCCCAGGGAGTAAACGTTGGCCGTATCAAAAAAGTTGATGCCCTGGTCCATGGCATGGTGCATCATGCGGATCGATTCGTCTTCCGGCGTTGCATTGCCGAAATTCATGCAGCCCAGACACAGCGCACTGACCGGGACACCCGTCCGACCCAGCATTCGATATTCCATGTCGCGCTCCTTTCCAGCGAATAATTCAGGCATTGTAGCGTTCTTTGCGGCAATCGCCCCTGCGTGGCGCTGGCGAACCGCAGCGCCCTTGAATTGGCCCCTTGTTTGGCAGGGGCATCGCCGCGAAACCACTCATTTATCGAGGACCAGTGGGTCAGCGCAACAGCACATCACCCGGTAGCGCGACATGGTCGGCGTCAGCCCTCCACTGCGCCAGACGCTGACCGCTGCGGGCGTCATACATGCCGACCAGCAGCCGCGCCGGTCCGGCCTGCGCCAACGCGTTGAAGTGAAGTTCATGTCGGTCAAGGATGTATTCATCGCTGCGCCAGCCGCTCGTGGGTCGCCTGCCCTGCGCTGGCACACTGTCGCTTTGCGCAATGATTTGCCCCTGGTCATTGACCAGATGCACAAAGACCGTATAACTGGTTTCGACGCCGACAGAACCTGCCTGCCAGACCAGCGTAACTTCAAGCGGATCGTCCAGACCCGGGGGTATCTCTGCCAGGGTGTAGCCCACCAGGCGACCCAGTGTTCCCAGCTTTTCGTCAACCCCCACCGCGAATTCGGGCGCATCGTCCAACCCTGGCAGCACATGCAGGGTCCAGCGGGCCAGTTCCCTGCCATCGGGCAGCAGCAAGCGGACGTCGCCTGCGCCTGCCGTGGCCGGTACGGTAACCTCGCGCCAGTCCAGCGTGACCCGGTCGCGCGGCCCGGCCATGGGGGACAGCACTCGCGACCAACTGCCGTCCACCGCTGCCAGGGTCAGGTCGGGCAACTCATCGCTTCCCCGCCACAGCAGGCTGGTCGTCAGGGTCTGACCGGGTTGCAAATTTCCACCGGCAAGATTGTGGGCCAGCAGTTGCAAATCGTCTCCGACTTGCACCAGGTCACGAACTGGCAACCCTGTCTCCCGACCCGTCAGTTCCCAGTCAGCGCCAGGCGCGATTCGCCAGGCCCCCAACATCAGTTCACGGCCCACAGGGGCGCCATCCGCCCGGCGCAGATCATAACCCTCCACCACCTGCGCCTCGTCAAAGATGCGCAGCCAGATCTCATAGTCGCCGGGCGGCGCGCCAAAGGGCAGGCGAAGCGTGGGCCAGGCGCTCAGCACGTCGCCGGTGCGCGCCTGCAAGCCGCTGCGCTGGTCGTCGGTGGCGAAAATCGCGCTGGCCTGGTTCACGATCCGCCCCAGGCGGTTGCGAACGAGAATCGACGCCTGCACTTCAGTCTGCAACTGCGGCCCGGCCTCCAGCAGAACCGGCAGGCACAGCGCCTGACTGGCCTGAGATTCTGGCAAGGTGCCATGTGCAGTTACCAGCGCCCGATTCGCGCCGTCCACAGTGATGGTCTGCGCCAGGGGCTGAAGTTGGGGAGTTAAGGATTGCGGGGCGTCAAAGAGCAGGTTGCTCATGCCGTAAACCGTGTACGCCGCGGGCAGTTTCGTGCTGCCATGCGCCAGCAAACAGGGCGTCATGCCGCGATAATCGGCGCGCTGCGTGTACCACTGGTTCAGCGCCACCCTGCCCTGTCGTGGCATCAAACCCGCAATGGCGTCCAGTGCCGCGCCTTCCGGCAAGGTAACCAGTTGCGTCGGCAACTCAAACCGGCGCCAGTAATAGGCCAGTTCGTAGCGTTCGGCATAGGACCAGGCGAGTACGCTGTCCGCCCCGGACAGGGTCTCCTGGTAATACCGGACCATGCCGCGGACATCGTCGTGTCGCAGGGCCGGGTCAGCCGCCAGTTGCAGGTTGAGCAGCAATGCGCCGCAAGCAAACAGGATCAGCAGGCGGCCGCGACCACGACCTGCCACCCCGACCGCGCAGGAGCCCAGCAGTATGCAGTGCAAGGGCGCGAGCGGTACCAGATAACGACCGTGCATGTTGTTCCCAATAATGCCCAGCCCAAGGGCAAGCAGGAAGGCCAGCAATACCATGTGCAGGGCCAGCCAGCGCGTGCCGGAACGGCGCCAGGGAAGCAACAGGAGCAGCGCGACGGCCACCGGGACCACGACGCTTGTCAGCGGCGACTGCAAGACGAGTTCCCATGGGGCCAGCCAAAGCGCCCCCCACATTTGGCCGACAAGCGTCAACCCCGCTTGCGGCCCGTCCCGCAGAATGCTGTTGGCAGCCGCCACGTCGATGAAATGGGTAGATAGCCAGGGCAGCCACAGCAGGACAACTGCCATCTGACTTACCAACCACAGACGCCAGTCGGGTTGCCGCAAGCTGCGACGGGACAGCCAGTGGAGCGCCATGGCCAGATTAATCCAGAGCACAAAGACCGGCCCGGTGTTGTGCGTGTAGAGAATGAGCGCTTCAATCGCCAACAGCAGTAGCCAATGACGTCGCTGCGGGCGACGCAAAAGCTCCTGCCACGCGAGCAGCAGGGCCGGCACCAGCAAGGCCAGCAAGGCGTACATGCGCGCTTCCTGTGCCGCCCACCAGAGCGGCGCGGAGCAGGCAGCCAGCCACAGGGCCAGCCAGGCGGACTGCCTGCCAAAATTGCGCCGGGCCACTTGCCAGGTCAGTGCCATGCTGATCAGCACCAGCCACAGGGAAGGCAGGCGCAAACTGAATTCGCTGTCGCCCAGGAAACGTGTACTGATGTTCAGCAGAACGTAGTAGAGCGGCGGGTTGGTGTCATCGGCGAGCGCGGCCTCCGCCAGCGTGGGCTGGATGGCTGCCCAGGCGGACCAGCCTTCATCAAACCAGAGACTTTGGCTGTCGATTTGGTGGAGACGCAGGCCGTTCGCCAGCAACAGAATCGCTGTTGCCGGCAGCAGGTGGCGCAGAAGCCTCATTTGCCTGGAAGTTGCCCGTCGGCCCTGTGCTGTGCCAGCCAGTCCAACTCCTCTTCACCGGGATGCGCTGCGGCAAACAGGTCGGGGCGGCGCTGCATGGTTCGCAGCAGGGACTGCCGCCGGCGCCAGGTCGATATGCGCCCGTGGTCGCCGCTCAGCAGCAATTCCGGGACCTGCAGACCGCGAAAGTCAGTTGGACGGGTGTAATGCGGACCTTCCAGCAAACCGTCGGCATGACTGTCTCGCGCCGCAGCATCGTCAGCGCCCAGCACGCCCGGCAATTGACGGACAGTCGCGTCAATGACGACCATTGCCGCCAGTTCGCCGCCGGTCAGCACGTAGTCTCCGATGCTGATTTCGTCCGTGACGGCCAGCTGGCGCACACGTTCGTCGACGCCCTCATAATGGCCGCACACCAGCAGCAATCGCTCTTCCTGCGCCAGCTCGCCGGCCACCTGCTGGTTAAAGACCCGGCCCTGGGGGGTGAGCAAGATCACGGGCCGGGTACTGTCCGCCCGAACGTCCTCAATCGCCCGCACCAGCACGTCCGCCCGCAGGATCATGCCGCCACCGCCGCCACAGGGCGTATCGTCCACCTGGCGGCGGCGCCCTTCACCCCAGTCGCGCAGATCATGCAAACGCAACTGCAGCAGGCCGCGTTCCTGCGCCTTCCACATCATGCTCAGGCCCATCGGTCCCTCAAACATTTGCGGGAAAAGGGTCAACACATCGATTTGCACGGCAGTCCTGCCTGGCGCTCGTAATTCGGATTCAAGAATAACGATCTCACATTTGTCGGGCAATTGCTTCTCGCGCGGCAATGCCGCGGCCAATTGAACTCAGTTCACCGGGCGAAACAGGGCGCGCCAGGAGCGCATCGTCTGTACCCCGGCATCCACACACTCTGCAGTGCCGAATGCGGGAGAATCTTCCGAAAGCCCCGGCATGTCGAGCAGGTATTGCAGGCCCGGCTCCATGGTGAGATCCGCATATCCCTGGCCGCGCTCCGGTCTAAGCCCGCTGAAAAAGCGGTCCTCGCCCCCCTGCCAGCGCACGCGCAGGGCCATGGCCGCAATCCCGCGCCCGTCGCGTTCCTGCACGTAGACCGCCAGTGTGGCCGGCCGGTTCGCGTCGCAGAAGGCCCCCAGGCCGGCCAGCTCGAAACGTCGCACGCTCGTTTCCCCTGGCGTTGGTTGCGAGGTCGATGCGGACCTTGCCGCAAGTGTCAGGGTCGGCAAGGGAGTCTTGCCTGGTGGAGGCACCGGCGTGGCGCTGGGTCGGGGCGTCGGGCTGCTGTCAAGCAGCAGGACCGCTTCGTTGTCCAGTACTGGCAAAAGGGTATCGGCGCAACTGCGCCGGCCTTCCATCTGATAGAAGTTTTGCATGCTGCGCAAGTTCCTCAACCCGCCCGGGACGTTGACGTAATCCGAAGAAGCAAGTCGGCAAGCCATTTCCGCCATGTGACGCGCAGGGTCATTGCCAATGGGAATTGCCACCGCGAGGCGCTCCATGGCCCGCGCCCGGTCGCCATCAACCGACCAGGCCTGAGCCACCAGCGCCGCGTATTCTTCCGGCGCCATACCACGCAGGACAGCTGCAGCGCCCGGGGATATCACTGGCAGGGAACCCCAGGCGACAATCAGCCCGAGGCAAAGCCCGGCCAGAATACCTGCAAGCAGGAATATCGGTCTCGCTACCTGCGCCCTGCGCCGGCTTCTGCGCGCAGCGGAGCGCCTCACGGACTGGCGTCAACCGGGACAGGCAGGAGAAATGGCTTCATGGCAGGGGTCAGCCGTCCCAGTCCCTCTGCAAGAGCGACCAGATGGCGAATGTCCTGCACGTTACGCGAGTTCGCGATGAACCGTTCGGTTGTAGCATGCAACATTGAAACGCTGCCGTCACCGGTCACCTGGCGCATTCGACGCCATGCAAGCGGAAGATCGCGATCGTCGCTGTAGGCCGTGGCGATCATCACCAGCAGATCGTCACGAATTTGCTGGCTCCGGGGGTCAATAGATCCCCCGCCAAACGCGCCGCCGCCTGCCAGTTGACCGAGCAACCAGCCCGCCAGGGAACCCGCAAGCAGGCCGGCAAGCATTGTGGGCAGGGAATTCCTTGCCAGCCGCCACGCCATCATGGCTGGCAGTATAGCAGGGGGCGCGGCCAATTGACGGCGTGGAACCTGAAAGATAGCATCCCGTTCTGTGCCGATGGTGGGAGTCGAACCCACATGCCCTCACGGGCGCGCGATTTTGAGTCGCGTGCGTCTGCCTGTTCCGCCACATCGGCGCTGACCTGATGATAGAAAGCCAGGTTGAAACTGTCAATGATTTCAATCCATGGGACGCAATCCGGGCCTCAGGGCGACCTGCCATGAGTCGCATCGCCCGCTACTGTCCGGCTTGCGGACAACCACTTGTCTCGCAACAACGCCTCGGCGCGCTGCGACCCGTCTGTAACGCCTGCGACCACGTGGTCTTTTTCGACCCCAAGGTTGCCGTCGCCGCCTGGATCCGCCAGGACAATCGCCTGTTGCTGGTGCGACGCCGTGGCGACCCCCTGGCCGGCTACTGGGCCATGCCCGCCGGTTTCATGGAGTATGACGAGCATCCCGAAGCCGCCTTGCGGCGCGAGGTGAACGAAGAAACCGGCCTCCAGGTGCGGGTGGAGGAATTGCTGCAATTGTTCCACACGCCTGCTGACGGCGGCCTCGCCAACCTGGTCCTGGTTTACGAGGCCGCCATCCTTGGCGGGAACTTGCTGGCGGGCGATGACGCGGACGCGGTCGCCTGGTTCTGCAGCGATCAACTGCCGCCGCTGGCCTTCCGGCCAACGCAGGCGCTGGTCAAGCGCTGGCAGGCTGGAGCGTTGTAGTGGACGCATCGCCGTCTTGCGTCTCACGTTGCGGCATGGGCGCCATCCAGGCGATGACCATCTGCGCCAGCAACAATACGACGAAGACCACAACCATCACGTTGTAGTCGCCGAAGGTATCGAAGCTCCAGCCGAACAGCACCGGGCCGATCGCCACGCCGGCGGACATCAGGATGGCGACGAAGCCACGAATCTCGCCCAGGTGCTCCCTGCCAAACAGATTGGCCCACACTGTGTTGTCAAACAGGCTGCCCAGCGTGATGTTGCTGCCAAATGCCAGTATGTACAGCAGCAGCAGCAACGGCGTTGTCATGGTGGCGGAGAGCAACAGGACACACAGCGAGGTGCCGATCTGAATGACCATCAGGTGGTTGGGACGCAGCCGGTCAACGAGCACCCCGCCAAACAGGGAAAGGCCTCCTGCCACGACAGCAATCATGCCAAAGGACTGCGCCGCCAGGGCCGCGTCATAGCCGAGATTGTTGAAGATGGAGACCTGGTGCAAAATGAGCGCGGATCCGGCTGCCGGTGTCAACGTTCGCCCCAGCACAAAAATGCGGAAGATGGCCGTGCGCCGCGCTTCCGGCAGCGTCCAGCTTTGCTCCGGCTCCGGCGCTTTGGTTTCCTCGTGATTGACGCGACCGTCCGGCAACAGACCGTAACTTTCGGGCCGGTCCCGTAACAGCAGCCAAACCAGGGGCACAACCACGACGCCAACCAGCAGTCCCAGCAACTGCCAGACCTGGCGCCAACTCATGGTCTCCAGCAATTGCTGGACAAAGGGCACGTAAAAGCCCTGAAACAGCCAGGTGACGACGACCGTGATGCTGAATACCCGGCCGCGACGACTGCGGAACCACTGGGCCAGTACCGTGCTGTTGGCGATCCACAGCGGCCCCAGACCCACCGCCCGCATAATGACGAACATCAACAGCAGCGCCAACGGGTTGGTCGCTGTCGAAAGGGCGATGAGCGAAAGGGCGAATATTGCCCCGGCTATCGCGCCAATTCGACGACTCCCGTAGCGGTCCGTCACTTTCCCCACCCATGGAAGACCCAGCGCCGCCACAAACCCGCCCAGTCCAAAGAGGCCCGAGAGCGTGGTGCGATCCATGCCAAATTCGACGATGAAGTCATCGACGAACAAACCGATGGTCGTGTTGTGTCCGAAAAAGGGCAGGATGAGCCCCAGCGTTGCGGCCACAAGCACAACCCAGCCATAGAAGAACGGGAGACGCGCGACGACATGCAGACTGCGGATGTGGAGAATGTTTTGCATCGATTCCTGTAGAAGTGCAGACGGACGAGGGTGTCCGCGACCGAAGCGGCGGCCAGTCTACACCCGCTGGAGCAGCTGCAAGACAAACTGGACTGTAATGGACTCAGGCGTTTTTCCGGGCAATCACAATCTGGTTGACGCCCAGCGCCAGCGGCATGAAAGTCGAGCGCGTCAGCACCTGAATCAACGCCGGCAAACCGAACAGGGCGAATTGCAGTTTGACCGGTAGCAGCGGCACGTAAGGCACGTCCCACAGCCCGTCGCCAAAATGGCGCAGCACGCTGAAACCGCTCTCCTCACACCAAGCGCGCCAGACAGCGGGCGGATGCACGTTGATGTGCGTCGGGTCCTTGCCGGCGGCATCTGTCGTCGGGTCCTTGCAACGACGCAGTGCATACTCCGGATGGGGCGTAGCGAAGAGCCAGAGGCCGCCAGGTTGCAAAATGCGATGCACCTCGCGGATCATGGCCCGCGGTCGCGGCAGATGCTCAATCAGGTGCAGGGCGACGACGGCGTCAAATGCTCCGTCTGCAAATCTGTCAGTGGAAGCGGCATCACCCTGGATCGCGCATGCCCTGGGCGCATTCCTTCGTGTCTGTTCAACGGCGTAGTCGATCAGGTCGATGCCCGTGCAACGAAAGTCTTCCTGCAGCAGCCCCAGCAAGTGGCCGAGGCCGCAGCCCAGTTCCAGCAGGTTGCCCTGCCCCGCCGGTGCGAACCGTCGCACGAGTGCCGCGTAATAGCGTCGGGCAAACCAGTACATGCTGTAGCGCCCCAGCCCGCGGTCCGCATAGTTCCATCTTGAGAAGTACGAACGGTCGTAGTGCTGCAGGGGCGCTGCTGCCCTGTCGTCGCTCATGTGGACTGTCCGCCGGCGTTCAGGAAATACAACCCAGGGGCTGCAGCTCGCTACAGTCGATATCGTAGATTTCAAATTCCAGCTCGGGCAGGTGCAACACGCCATAGGAATGTGAGGTGTCGCGGGAACTGTGGCAACTGCGAAAGAGCGAGCCGGGGTTGACCACGCAGCCGCTTTCGACCTGTACGCACATGGGCAAATGCGTGTGCCCGGTAACCAGTACATCGGCGTTAAGTGAACGCAGCATCATGTTCAGCAAGGTGTCCGACAAATGATCGCGGTAAAGACCCCAGATGTTGTTGCCTGGCTTGCCGTGACTCATGAAGATTCTGCGACCGCCCTGGATACCTTCCCAGTCCAGCGGCAGCTCCTCGAGGAAGCGCGCGTCTTCACCCGTCAATTCCGGGTGACAGGCATCGTGGTTGCCCCGCACAGTGACGATCCGGCGTTCACGAACCATGCGCACGACACCGTCTGCCTGCCTGTTGCTGCCCAACAGGTCACCTGCGCACAAGACCCGCTCAACCTGATGTACGCCTTCAAAGCGCGCAAGGGCGGTTTCCAGGGCCTGGCGATCACCATGGATATCGGAGATTATGCCCAGCTTCACAAAGCCACCTGACATCAATCAGACCAGTATAACAAATTCTCTTTTCTGCGTTTTTCTCATCGATATGCTATTATCTCCGCTTCCGCACGGCAGCGGACCCTGCCATGACCCGTTTCCTTCTCATTCGCCACGCCATCAATGACTACGTTCAAACCAACCGCCTGGCCGGCTGGACGCAAGGCGTGCATCTCAGCGAACAGGGCAAGGCGCAGGCGCAGGCGCTCGGAAAGCGCCTGGCCGCAGAAAGCCTGGACCAACTCTATGCCAGCCCGCTGGAACGCACCATGGAGACGGCCGCTGCCATTCAGCAGCAACATCCACATCTGCAAATCCGGCATCATGACGGCCTTGGCGAGGTCCGCTACGGGGACTGGGAAGGCGCAAATCTCCATGATCTCGGCCGCCGCAAGGCCTGGCGCGTGGTCCAGGAATACCCGTCGCGGGCGCGCTTTCCCAATGGCGAGACCATGCGCGGCGTTCAGACGCGGGTGGTGGACGCGCTCGAAGAACTGGCATTGCTGTGGCCGGGCGCACAGGTTGCCATTGTTTTCCACGCCGATCTGATTCGCATGGCGCTGGCGCACTTTCTCGGCATGCATCTCGACAACTTTCAGCGCATTGATATCGCGCCCGCCTCCATCAGCCGCCTTTCCCTGGGGCATGGCCGCCCATGGATACATGGCATGAACGACGTGTCCCATCTGCAGGGCCTGAAACATAAAGAGACGGGCCGGGGCCGCAAGGAACGCGCATCCATTGCAAAAGGGGAGCCTGTGAATGACCGGCTCTGAACTCGAACTGAGACCTGTTGACTTTGTGACGATCGATACCATTGGCCCCAAGGGAAAACGTGTTTTTTACCTCCAGGCCGGCAAGGAAGCGCAAATCGTCACCCTGGTTATCGAAAAAGAACAGGCCCTGGCGCTCAGTGAGGCGATCCGCGAACTGCTGGACGACATCGACAAACGTTTTCCGCCCCCTGGCGAAGAAACCGACACAGCACCAGACTCAGCCGACATGGACCTGCGGGAGCCTCTGGAGCCCCTGTTTCGCGTCGCCGAAATGGGACTGGGCTATGACGACGAGACCCGCATGGTGGTATTGCTGGCCCAGGAACTGGTGGCGCGGGAAAACGAGGACGACGAGGTCGAGGTCGAACCTGGCGTGGTACGCCTGTGGTGCAATCGCAGGCAAATGCGGGAGTTGAGTACGCAGGCGTCGGAGTGCGCCCGCTCCGGCAGGGCGGATCCGCGCCAGAACGGGCGCGTCGTTTATTACTGGTCGTGACGACAGACCCTCCTCATCTTCCAACGACGGCCGTGCAGGTGACTCGTCTGTTGCAGGCCCTGCGCGAAGGCGAACTCGGCGCGGATATCGGCCTGATGCGCTGGAGTTCCAATTTCACCTTCCTGACCTCGCTGCAACACGAAGACCTGGCTTTCACGGTCATCTACAAGCCGCGCAGCGGGGAACGCCCGCTCTGGGATTTCCCGGATGGCACGCTTTGCCAACGTGAAGTGGCCGCATGGGAGACGGCCCATGCCCTGGGCTGGGACATCGTGCCGCCCACCGTTCTGCGTGAAGGCGCGCACGGCCCGGGGTCAGTGCAGTACTTTATCGACCACGATCCTGAACAGACCTATTTCACCTTCCCGCCGGAAACCAGACCCCAGTTACAGCGCCTCTCGCTCTTCGATCACATCATCAACAACGCCGACCGCAAGGGCGGACATTGTCTGCTGGACGCCAGGGGCCGACTTTGGGGCATCGACCACGGCATCGCCTTCAACGCCGAGCACCGTTTGCGGACAGTCATCTGGGATTTCGCCGGTGATAAAATCCCCGCCCCCTTACTGGCCGACGTGGATGACCTGGCCAGGCGACTCAATGACCTGCACAGCCCGGTTTTGCGTCGACTTTCCACACTGCTGGACGAATACGAAATCGCCGCCCTGCGGCACCGGATCGCCCGACTGCTCGAGCAGGGCCGCTGGCCTCAACCCGGCCACGGCCCAAATGTCCCCTGGCCGCCGGTTTAGCCGTCCCTTAATCGCCATTTGGTGTTATGTTAACCTGAACGCCGGGATGTCATCCTGTTTTGGTGACTACCCTTCCCGAAACAGTTAAACATGCCAGTAACCGTTGGAAAGCCCTTGCCAGGAGGAATAATGCAACGCAACGTGGCACTCTTGTTCGCTATCGTACTGTGCGTGGCGCTGGTCGCTCCGCTTACGGCCCAGGACGACAGTTACGCGCTCACCATCATGCACACCAATGACGTGCATGCCGAGCACGAACCCAACAGGGATGGCGATGGCGGCGCAGCCCGTCAGGCCACCGTCGTGCGCCAAATTCGCGATGAGGTCGCCAACAGTTTGCTCGTGGATGGCGGCGACCGCTTCACCGGTACGCTTTTCCACATTCAGTGGATGGGTCAGGACAGCGCGCAGATCATGAACATGATCGGCTATGACGCCATGACCCTTGGCAATCATGAATTCGATAACGGCGACGAAGTACTGGCCGCTTTCGTTGATGCGCTTGAATTTCCGGTTGTTACGGCCAACGTGGACTTCAGCGAATCGCCGCTGCTGGCCGGCAAGATCGACCCCTGGGTGACGCTGGACGTTGGCGGAGCCGGGGTTGGCGTTATCGGCCTCGTCACTCCGGAAAGCGAGATTTTGTCCTCGCCCGGGCCGGAACTGGTTTTCGATTATGACCTGGTGGCAGTGACGCAAAATGCGGTGGATGCGCTCACCGCGGAAGGCGTCAACAAGATCATTTTGGTGACGCACATCGGCTTTGAGGCGGACGTCGAGGTCGCGCAGCAGGTCAGCGGGGTGGACGTCGTCGTCGGCGGCCACACCAACACCTTCCTGAGCAACCGCTACGCCGGCGCGGCGGGTGAATACCCTGCCGTGCTGGAAAGCGCCAGCGGCGAACCGGTCCTGGTCGTGCAGGCCAGCACGAAGACCCGTTACCTCGGTCGCCTGGACGTCGAGTTTGACGCCGCCGGCGTCCTTTCGGACTGGGAAGGCGATGCCATTCTGCTGTCGCGTTACATCGCGCCGGCGCCGGACGTTTCGGACCTCGTTGCCGGTCTTGCCGAACCCATCGCCGCCCTGCGTGAACAGGTTGTGGGCGAAGCGGCCGTCATGCTGGATGGCGCCCGCAGCATCTGCCGGGTTGAGGAATGTAACCTCGGCAACCTGATTGCCGACTCCGTCCGCGAGGAAACCGGCGCGCAGATCGCCTACATGAACGGCGGCGGCATCCGTAGCGATATCGACGTCGGCGAGATCACCATGGGCGAAATCCTGACCGTGCAACCCTTCAATAACGTGACCAGCACCTTCGACCTGAAAGGTTCGGACGTGCTCGCCATGCTGGAGAACTCGGTCTCGCGCATCCAGCTGAACGAGCAGGGTCAGGTGCAACGCGGCGGCGCCAGCGGTCGTTTCCTGCAAATCTCCGGCGCGCGCTTCAGCATTGATCCCACGCAGGACGCAGGCAGCCGCATCGTCAGCGTCGAGGTATTGAACGATGCCGGTGAATTTGAGGCGCTGGACCCCGAGGCCGTCTACAGCGTCGCGGGCAACAACTTCGTGCGTGGCGGTGGCGACGGATTCTCCGTGCTTGCCGAGAACGCTATCGATCCTTACGACGGCGGTCGCGTGGACTTCAACGTCACGCTGGACTACATCGTGGCCAACAGCCCGGTGTCACCCGTGACCGAGGGCCGCATCACCTACGTCAATGCCGAGGTCGAGCCGCTGGACGGCTAGACTCAGACGGCTGCATTTCAGGCCGGCGACCAGGGTCGCCGGCCTTTATGTTGAATACGCAGAGTTAATTTCGGCGCTGACATTTCTCTGAATCTCCTTAATAATCAGGCCAGTCCGATTCGACCGGCAAGGGGAGGGCAACATGCGTCGTCATGTATTGGTTTTTCTTGTCATTATCGCCAGTCTGGCCTTGATGGCGCCGCTCGCTGCCCAGGACGGCAGCTTCAATCTGACCATCATGCACAGCAACGACGTCAACGCCGTGCATGAGCCCGACAGCAACGGCGAGGGCGGAGCGGCCAGGCAGGCCAGCGTCATTCGCCAGATTCGCGCCGAAGTCGCCAACAGCCTGCTGCTGGACGCCGGCAACCGCTTCACCGGCACGCTGTTTCACATCGCCTGGCAGGGACAGGACAATGCGCGCATCATGAATCTGCTGGGTTACGATGCCATGGCGCCCGGCGGCCATGAGTTTGACGATGGTGACCAGGTGTTGGCGGATTTCATCGACGCGCTTGAGTTTCCTGTGGTCGCGGCCAACCTTGACTTCAATTACTCGGAAGCACTGGCTGGCAAAATTGACCCCTGGGTCATTTTGGAGCCGGGCGGTGAGCGAGTTGGTGTCAGCGGCCTGGTGACCGCAGTGCATGCCATGCTTTCGGCGCCGGGGCCATCGGCAGTCCTTGATCGCGACCTTGTTTCCGTGGCGCAGAATGTCGTCGAGGGCTTGCAGGCTGAAGGCGTCAACAAGATCATCATGCTGACCAGCAGCGGCGTGGCGGGCGCCCTCGAACTGGCGTCGCAAGTCAGCGGTGTTGACGTGATCATCGTCAGTCAGGGCAACGAAATCTTTAGCAACACCTATGCCGACGCTGCAAACAGCTATCCGGTTGTTCAGGAAAGCGCTGCCGGCGAACCGGTCCTGATCGTCATGGCCGGTGAACACACGGAATACCTGGGCCGGCTGGACGTCGAATTTGATGCCGACGGTGTACTCACAGACTGGGAAGGCGACGTCATTCGACTTTCCCGCTACATCGCCCCGGCGGCGGACGTCGCAGAACTGGTAAGCGACCTTGCCGGGCCGGTGCAACAGACAGGCGGGTTGGTCGTTGGTGAGACGACGGTGGCCCTGGAAGGCGGCTGGCGCGCCTGTGGCGTCACCGAATGCCCGCTTGGCAACCTGATTACCGATGCACTTCGGGGACACACCGGCGCGCAAATTTCCTATATCAACGGCAACGGCTTTGACGGCAACATTCCGGCGGGCGAGATTACGCTAAACGACCTGCTTGAGGTGCACCCCTACAACGACATCATCGAGACCTTCGACCTGAATGGCGCGGACCTTGTCGCCGTCCTGGAACAGGCCGTCATGAACATCACCTTGAACGAAGCAGGCCAGGTGCGTCGTGACGAAGCCAGCGGCAACTTCCTGCAATTTTCCGGCCTCCGTTTCAGCGCGGACCCCACTCGTGAAGCAGGCGACCGCGTCCTCAGTGTCGAGGTGCTCAACGCAGCCGGCGAATACGAGGCGCTGGACCCGGAAGCCGTCTACAGCGTCATCGGCAACGACTACATTCGCAAGGGCGGCGAGGGACACAGTGTCCTGGCGGAGAAGGCCTTCAATTTGCAGGCTGCCGATCTCGAGGACTATCATTTGACGATGGACTACATTGAGGCCTTCAGCCCCGTCTCGCCTGCCATCGAGGGGCGCATCACCTGGGTGAACGCCGAGGTTGAACCCTACGACAAGGGTTAGACGGTACACAGTGCCCCGGTCGAAAAATGTCATCGTGATGAAGCGCTCGCGATGTTATACTGGGCATCCAGGGCGGGATGATTGCAATGGCGACCATTAGTCTCAAAGCCTATATCAGCCGCGTCGACACCCTGTTGACAGTCGGCAACCTGGACGAGGTGGCCCACCACTGCCGTCACATTCTGGTCAGTTACCCCAAAAACCTGGAAGCCAGCCACATGCTTGGGCAGGCCCTGGTCCAGATGGGCGGCAACAGCTCGGAGGCCCAGGCGGTGTTGCGCCGCGTGCTGGCCATCACCCCCGATGACGCCGCCACACACGCCGCCCTGAGTGAAATCCATGAAAACAGCGCCCGCTTTGTGGAAGCGATCTGGCATCTGGAGCGTGCCTGTGAACATGCCACGGAAAACAGAAGTTACCGGGAGCGACTGCGCAATCTGTATCGAATGCAGCGGGGTGAAGGCGCTGAATTGCCCGAAGGTCTGCCGGGCGCCGTTGCCCGTCGCCAGATACGTGAAGGGCAGCGGGTGCAGGCCATTCGAACATTGAAAAACGCCCTGAAGGGCGAGCCGGGCCGTCAGGACCTGCGCCTCCTGCTGGCGCGCGCGCAGTGGGATGCAGAGAAGCGCCTCGATGCCGCTGAGTCAGCGCTGGATGCGCTTGAGACCCTTCCCTGGTGCCTGCATGCCAATCGTATAGTCGCCAGCCTCTGGCTGGCTGAACTGCGCCCCTCGGATGCCCGTCCTTTCCTGGAACGCATTCATGACGTCGACCCCTATTTGTCATTGCGCCTGGCCAGCAACAGCCCGCCCGATGAGCATACCTGGACCCTGACTGAACTGGATTACCGGCAGATCGGGCAAAACCAGCCGACCGTGCGTCAATCGCCACCGACTCCCGGACCCACAACCAGTGGCGGCAGCTGGCAACGCCGTAAGGATGGCTATCCTCCGGATGTCACCGATGGCTCCCTGCCCGACTGGTTGCAACAGGGCGTGGCCGACGACGCAGCGTCCGATGAACTGGCCTGGCTGGAAGGCGATGCGCCGACAGCGGCGAATACAGAAAACGGCAACACAGTTCTGCCCTGGGAAGGCGGCGACATGAGCGCGCTGACGGCGACCGCGCCCGAAGCGACCATGCATGAAGCGACCTTGCATGAGGCCGGTGACGAACTGGACTGGCTCAACAGCCCGCCGGACGACGGCGCACAATGGTTTCCGCAAGGCGCCCGGGATGATTCTGCGCCTTCCAGCCACATTTCGCCTGAGTTGTTATCCGCCGCGCAGCCATCCACGTCGTCCACTTCCGGTTCAGATTGGCAAAACCCTCTTCGCGGACTGCCACCCGGGCCTGCGGCAGTAAACGCCAGGCAGCAGCAATTTGTCTTTTCCCGTTTGCCCTTGTGGTTGCGCGTGCCTGGCAAAGGTCTGCCTTCACTGCGTCCTTCGCGCGGCCCGGGTCAGAACGTGTCCTGAGCCTGGACCTGCGCCTTTTTTCCAGAAGGAGAAGCAATTGGAACGCACGCTGATCATCATTAAGCCGGATGCCGTACAACGCGGTCTGTGTGGCGACATTTTGCGTCGCCTTGAAAATCGTGGCCTGCGCATCATCGGCATGAAGTTCATGCAAATCTCGAGAAGCCTGGCGGAAAGGCACTATGCCGTCCATGAAGGCAAGCCTTTCCATGCCGGCCTGATTCAATACATCACCTCGTCACCGGTGGTTGTCATTGCCCTGGAAGGGACGGATGCCGTCGCTGCGGCGCGCGTGACCATCGGCGCCACCAACCCCTCAGCCGCAGCTGCGGGCACCATTCGCGGCGATCTGGCGCTGGAGGTGGGCTTAAACCTGGTCCACGGTTCGGACAGCGCGGAAAACGGACGGGAGGAAGTGAATACTTTCTTCGCGCCAGATGAATTGCTGGACTGGACGCGAGCGAACGACCGCTGGATTTTCGAGGATCAGGATTGAGTGACGACGGTCAAACGATGTTGACCATCACCGTGGCGTCGCGCCACAAGCCTTCCAGATCATAGTATCGGCGTACGTCGTCCATAAACACGTGGACGACAACCGAGCCATAATCCAGCAATTGCCAGCCGCTCTCGTGGGTGCCTTCGATTGAGGAAGGCAACTGTTCACGTTCATCGCGCACGGCGCCGCGCACGTAGCCAACGAGGGCGCGTATTTGACGCTCGCTGGTGGCAGTGCAAATCACGAAGAAATCGGCGATTACGGTGTCCGGACGCAGGTCCAGCAGGGTTATTTGCGTCGCCCGGTTTTCCTCCAGGATGTCGATGATGCGGCGTGCCAACTGCTCCTGTTCGTCCAGTATTGCCTCCTCCTTGCAATTGAAGCCAGTGTAGCACGCGTCAGCCGGTCTGTCACGCCGCCAAAAGCGGTCGGATCGCTTGCGCGATCGTGCCCGCGCTGTACAGTTTTCCTTGATCCCGTGAAACGCGAGGCATGTATGAGTAACCCTGTACCCGACTACAAGGTCACCTGGCGGCCGGAACTGGTGGCGCCTTCGGTTTTCATCGCGCCTGGCGCCGTGGTTGTGGGGGATGTGACGCTTGCGGCGGAGGCCAACATCTGGTTCAACGCCGTTCTGCGGGGCGACACGGCGCCGCTGCGCGTCGGCAGGGGCAGCAACGTGCAGGATGGCGCCGTCCTGCATGCCGATCCCGGCTTCCCGGCTGTCATCGGGGCGGGCTGCACCATCGGCCACAACGCGATCGTCCATGGCGCACGGGTTGGCGACAACGCGCTGGTGGGTATGGGCGCCATCCTGCTCAATGGCGCTTGCGTTGCCCGGGACTCTGTCGTCGGCGCCGGCGCCCTCCTGACCCAGGGCAAGCAGTTTCCGCCCGCCTCGCTGATTCTTGGCAGCCCGGCGCGGGTCATTCGCTCCCTGACAGCGGACGAAATCGAGAGCAATCGCGCCAGCGCCCGCGCCTACGTGGCAAAGGCCGTCGCCTTTCGCCACAGCATGAACCGTTCCAAATGAATCAGGGCCGCCTCGAGTTCACGGCGAACACTTCCGGCCAGCGCCTTGACCTGGCCATTCTTGGCCAACTGGGAGACCGTCTGTCGCGTTCGCAACTGCAGGCGCTAATCAGCGCGGGCGCCGTGCGAGTGGATGGTCGAAGGCGGAAGGCAGGTGAACGTCTCAAGGGCGGTGAGCACATCGTCTTGCATTTGCCCGTACCTGACAACACGCCCGGCGTCCTGCCGGAGTCTATCCCCTTGCAGGTCATCCATGAGGACGATTGCCTTGTCGTGGTCGACAAGGCGGCCGGCATGGTCGTGCATCCTGGCGACCACAACGAGCGCGGCACGCTGGTCGCCGCCGCCCTGTCCCGCTGGCCGGAGCTGGCGGCCATGCCCGGCGAAGCGAAACGCGCCGGCGTCGTCCACCGTCTTGACAAGGACACCAGCGGTCTTATCCTGCTGGCCCTGCAGGACAGAGCCCGTCGTCACCTGATGCGCCAGTTTCAGGAACGTCGCGTGGCCAAACGCTATCTGGCCCTGCTGGAACGCTGCCCTCCTGCAATGCAGGGAGTCATTGACGCGCCGGTCGGGCGGGATCCGCGCCGGCGACAGCGCATGACTGTCATCGCCAGAGGAAAAAACGCCATCAGCAACTATCGGGTGCTGCAAGGAAATCTGGCAGGCGGGCGGGCGCTGGTTGAGGTACGGCCACACACCGGGCGCACCCATCAAATTCGCGTACACATGGCGCACATTGGCTGTCCCGTCGTCGCGGACAGCGTGTACGGCACCCGCAAACAGAGCCTGCCGCTGGCGCGCCAGTTCCTGCACGCCGCCGGACTGTCATTCACCCATCCGGCAAGCCTCGAAGAGGTCGCTTTCGAGTCGCCCCTGCCCCCGGTGCTTCAGACCCTGCTAAACGACTTGCGCACTGCCTGCTCCGGCTGATGGTCGCCAGTCGCCGCAAAAATGGATATGCTTGCCGCAGGAGGGAAGGTGCCCTACATCAAGGTGGTCAGCGACGAGGAAGCGCAAGGCGCGGTCAAACGCGAACTGGACCGTGCGCGTCAACGCGCCGGCCGAGTCTGGAACATTGTGCGCATCATGACCCCCAATGCGCAGGCCCTGCGCACCTGCATGGACTTCTACACGGCCTTGATGTTCGGAGAGTCGCCCCTCAGCCGCGCGCAGCGTGAAATGCTCGCGGTCGTCGTCAGCAAGGTCAATCACTGTCGCTACTGAACGTACGGCCACGCGCATGACCTCCGGGCCGAGGTCGACTGGTTTGAAAGCGAGGGTGCGGCGGACGCCTGGGTGGACAGCATCGCCAGAGACTGGCGCGAGGCCGAACTGGATGAAGTCGATCGCGCGCTCTGTGCCCATGCCGAGCAATTGACGCGCGCGCCGCAGGACATGGGGCCGCAGCACGTCGGGGCCTTGCGCGCCGTCGGCCTCAATGACCGCGCCATCCATGACGCCACGCAAATAATCGCCTTCTTCAACTACATCAATCGGGTGGCAGACGCCCTGGGCGTCGTTCCGGAAGCCTTTACCAGACGCTGGGGGGAATGCGACGGGCAGAACTGACATCCCTGCTTCCATCGACGCCATGCCCGACCCTGGAGATCGCTCTTTCAGTAGTAACAGCCCGCGCCCGCGGCAATTCCTCTTCGCTATCGCTCTCCTGCTGTTGATCGTCACCAGCGCCGTGTCGCTATGGCAGCAGACCCGGCCGGAGCCTCTGGAAATTCGCGTCTTCCCGCCACCGCCCACGCTTACGCCAACGCCGCGTCCCACGCCGGGCCCCCTGACAGTGTACGTCAGCGGCGCCGTACATGAGCCCCAAGTGCTTAGTCTGGCCCCCGGCAGCCGCGTCATGGACGCCATCGCATCCGCCGGTGGCCCCCTGCCAGGCGCGGACCTGGACCGGGTCAACCTGGCAGAACAATTGAGGGACGGTATGCAGGTCCACCTGGCCTACCAGGGCAGTCCTGCACCGCTCCTGGCCACCGGAGATCCGCGCATACGGATAAACCACGCGACGATGGAAGAAATGCAACTATTGCCAGGCGTTGGACCCGTGCTGGCGCAGCGCATCATCGCCTGGCGCGAGGCCCGGGGGCGTTTCTCGACCCTCTCGGACCTGGATGCCGTGACTGGCGTCGGGCCCGCCCTGCTGCGCCAGCTGGAGGGCCGGGTGCGCTTCGACTAACCGACGCGCCTGCCGCTCAGGGTATCGAAATACAGGATGCCATCAACGTCCGGTTCACAGCGAACGGTGCTGCCGGCGCTGACCTGCAGGTCTGCAGGGACGGACACGCGCCAGCGTTCCCGCCCCTGTTGCAGATCCAGAAGCTGAAATCGCTCCGCAAAGTAAGGCGTCACCCGTTCGACCAGGGCCGGCACGCCCCCTTCCGCAACCAGGCGCAAACGGTCCGGGCGAATGCCCATGGTGATCAATGCGCCGTCTTCCAAATCCCTGCGGATGGGCAAACCGCTGAAGCTGCGCCCGCGCCAGCTTCCCTCTGAAGCACGGCCGCGAAACTCGTTCATGAGCGGCGTGCCGATGAAGCCGGCGACAAACAGGTTGGCCGGATTGCCATAAAGTTCGCGGTAGCTGCCAACCTGCTCGAAGCGACCATCACGCATGACGGCGATGCGTTGCGTCAGCGCAATTGCCTCAGTCTGATCGTGCGTGACGTAGACCGAGGTTACCGGGAAGGCGTTGAGCAGTCGCTTGAGTTCCACGCGCGCCTGGGCACGAATTTTGGCATCCAGATTGGCGAAGGGCTCGTCGAAGAGGAACAGGCGTGGGTCGCGGGCCAGCGCGCGCGCAATGCCCACCCGCTGCACCTCGCCACCGGAGAGATGCTTTGGCCGTTTCTCAAGCAAGGCTTCCAGTCCGATGCCTGTGATCTTCGCCACTTCTTTCACCCGCTCCGGCAGTTCCTGGTCCCGCTTGCGCAAATTGAGGAACAACCCCACGCTGCGCCGGCCTTCCCAGTGAGGCATCAGGGCGCCGTTCTGGAACACCATGCCGATGCCGCGGTCCTTCATTTCAATTTGGTTGAGCGCCTGATCATCATAGAACACTTCGCCTGAATCCGGCGTTTCGAGACCGGCGATCAGACGCAGAAAGGTGGACTTGCCACATCCGGAAGGGCCCAGAATTCCAAGCACCACACCGTCTTCGAGCGTCAGTGACACATCGTCCACCGCCCGTACGTCGCGGCGAATGCCTTCCTTGCGCTGGCTGAAGCTCTTGCTGATCTTGCGTAAGGTGATTGTGGCCATGCACTTAACTCCTCTGCTATGATTGTACCGGCCTGAAGCACTGCCACAAGACAAAACAGGAAGCCAATGGACACGATTGACCTGCGCAGTGACACCGTAACCTGGCCCACTGAGGAAATGCGCGCCGCCATGGCGCAGGCGGAAGTCGGTGACGACGTATACGGCGATGACCCCACGCTCAATCGCCTTGAGGCGGAGGCGGCGGAGATGCTGGGCAAGGAAGCGGCGCTCTTCGTCACCAGCGGGACGATGGGCAATCTCACTGCCCTGCTCACCCATTGCCAACGCGGCGACGAGGTCATCCTTGGCAAGCAGGCGCATATCTTCCGCTCCGAGGCGGCCAACGCCGCGTCATTCGGCGGCATTCAACTCAACACCCTGGAGCTAAATCCGGACGGCACGCTGGACCTGGACCAGATTGAGAGCGCCATCCGCGAGGACGATGAACACATGCCGCGCACGCGCCTGATCGCGCTCGAAAACACCCAGGGCTCCCTGTATGGCGTGCCCGTGAGCGCCGCCTATACCAACAAGGTGGGCGACTTCGCCAGGGCGCGCGGATTGAAGCTGCATATCGACGGCGCGCGCATCTTCAACGCCGCCGCCGCCCTCGCCACACCTGCGAGCGACCTGGTCGAGGCAGCCGACAGCGTCTCCTTTTGCCTGTCCAAGGGCCTGTGCGCGCCGGTGGGCTCATTGCTGCTGGGAGACGCAGACTTCATTCAGGAAGCCCGGCGCGCGCGCAAGGCCCTGGGTGGCGGTCTGCGACAGGCGGGTATCCTCGCCGCCGCCGGCCTGGTCGCCCTGCGCCGTATTCCGCAACGGCTCCATGAAGACCATCTCCACGCCTGCGCTCTGGCGGAGGGCCTGGTGGACGTCCCCTGGATCAGCGTGGACCCCACTCAGGTCTACACCAACATGGTCTATCTGGAACTCTCGCCGGAAGCGCCGCTTGCAGTGGAAGCGCTGGCCGCGCGCCTGCTGGATGAGTACAACGTGCAAATCGCCCGCAATCGCTATTCCCCTACAACGATTCGCCTGGTGACCCATTACTGGGTGACCGCAACCGACGTTGAACAGGTACTGCGAGGATTTCGTCAAATTCTCTCATGAACCGCCCGGACGACCTGGAAAACCTCGAAGAAAACGACAACGCCCTGCCAGACAGCGACGATCCGGAAAACCAGGCTTCCGTCGACTCCGGTCCTGAATCCGGCGTGCCGCCGACTGTGCCAGACGAAGACGACGACAGTCTGTCGCTCAGGGTCGCCCGGCGCAATGACCCGCTCTTCGTCTTGCTCCTCTTGCTCGCCCTTTCAATTGGTCTGACTGCCCTGCCCACCGACCAGCATGACCTGCGCCTGGTACTCCTGTGGCTGGCCATGTCCGGCTACAGCGTGGCCAACTGGCTGCTGGCCGATGGCGAGCGGATTGGCGTCGACACGCTGGAGAACCTGGCCTGGGGCTTGACTTTTGCGCTGGTGCTGTCCGGCCCCATGCTGGTCTTTGGTGAGAACACCCTGGGCACAATCAGTCAGGAAATGTTTGGCAATTTACGCAGCAGTTCCCTGCTGGCCCTGCTGATTTTCGTCACTCCACTGGCGGAAACGCTCTTCTTTCGCGGCCTGTTGCAGCAACGCTTCGTCTTTTGGCTGACCGGCCTGATGGCCAGCCTGTGGTCGATTTTGCTCTACCTGCCGCGGCTGGACGTCTCCCAATTTCCGGCAATAGGGTTGATCGTCTCCATCGCACTGCTCCTGATCAACCTGCTCTTCAGTTACGTGCGCCAGCGCAACGGCCTGGCTGCCGCCTGGCTATGTCAGATTGGCGTCAACCTGATGCTGATTCTTCTGCCCTTTGTCGCCAGCCAGGGGTACTGAAGCCTGTCTGGCCCGTTCCGCCCGGTCTTCCCGTGCCAGCAACTGTTCCATGAGTACACCACCCTCGTTTCGTTGGGGCAGACGGCTCAAATAGCGCTCCGTGACGGCGACGTTGCCGTGGCGCAACAGGCGACTGATGACGTCCACCGTCACGCCGGCTTCCTGCAGGGCGCCGGCCACCGAGCGACGTAGATCATGCGGCGCCACGTGGCCCAGCCCTGCCTGCTGCGAGGCGAGATCCACAATGTGCCAGATTCCTTCCGTGGAAAGTCCGTCATCGCTGATGCGGCCGCCCTTCCACAGACGACGCAGCAGCGGCGCGTTCTCATCGATCGGTCCTTGCCCGGACAGCGCCTGGTGCCAGTCCTGCAGAGCCTCCAGCGCCGACGCCGGCAGGTCCAGCACGGCGACGCTGTTGCCCTTCCCCCGCACCCGCAGCACTGGCCGGCCATTTTGAATGCTGAAGTCACCAGGACGCAGACCCACCAGTTCCTCACGCCGCAACGCCAGGGTGCACATTAGGGAAAGCACGAGACGATTGCGCAATTTCTGGTTCCGGTTGTTGCCGACCCGCTGTCCGGCGGCGACCAGGCGATTGATTTCGCCCGTGCCCAGCCAGCGACCCCTGCGTTGGCCGCCGGCCGCCCTGGGCGATCTGACGTTGGCCATGGCGGCGCCGACCACGTCATCCAGCCAGCCCGCTTCAACCAGCAGTTGAGTCAGCGTGACCACCGCCGCGCGCGCCTGGTCGATCGACGGACGACTTTGCCCCTTCTCCGCCAGCCAGCCCAGCCAGGCCCGCAGGCGCGCTGCGCTCAGGGTCTCGCGCAGCGCCGCAAGCGGCAGGGCGCGCATACGGGCGATACGTTTGTCACCACGTGTGCGGGGCAGACCGGTGTGATCAGCCAGCCAGACGTCGATCCAGCGATAGTAGGCGCGATGCGTGTGCGGGCTTGAGGTGCGCCCTGGCAGGGCATGTAACAGATCGAATGACGGCCCCATGTCCTGACCGGTCGTCAGTGCAGTTTCTTCAGGATTTTGACCGCTCATTGCGCGAGTATAGCGTGCGCCTGTCCTGCCTGAGGCCAGCCGCTCAACCCGTTGACTGCACAGCGCGCTCTGTGACGGGTTCCCATTCAAGATCCAGCGGACCGATATAGTTGGCCTTGGGCCGGATGAGACGGTTGTTGCGTTTTTGTTCAAAGATATGGGCCGACCAGCCGGCAATGCGGCTCATCACGAAGAGTGGCGTAAACATGTCTACGTCGAGGTCGATGGTATAAAGCAGGATAGCGCTGTAGTAATCCACGTTGGGGAACAAACGCCTTTGAATGAAAAAATCATTGGCGCGGGCGGCCAGTTCCAGTTTCTCGGCGATCTCAAACCACTTGCCGTTGCCGGAACTGGCGGCGAGGGCGCGGGCATGTTGTTTGAGCACATTGGCGCGCGGATCGGGCGCCTTGTAGACGCGGTGGCCGATGCCCATGATGCGTCGCCGCTTGTCCAGCACCTCGTCGCGAAACCAGTCCGCCACGCGGCAGGGCTCGGCGATTTCGATGAACATGTTCATGGCCGCGGAGTTGGCGCCACCGTGCGCCGGGCCTTTCAACGCAGAGATAGCGGCCACCACAGCGCTGTGAATGTCTGATTCGGTCGCTGTCACCACGCGCGCGGTGAAGGTACTGGCATTCATGCCGTGTTCGGCCAGCAACACCAGATACACGTTCAGCGCCGCTGTTGCCGTTTCGTCAGGCTCATCGCCGCGCAACATGTAGAGGAAGTTCCTTGCCAGCGACAAGTCGCCGCGAGGTGCGATTGGGTCATCACCCTGACGCAAGCGGATCCAGGCCGCACACAAGGTGGTGATCTGGCCGGTCAGGCGTATGGCCTTGCGTCGCGCTGCTTCCAGCGAGTCGTCCGCGGCGTCAGCATCGTGAAAGGCCAGGGCCGCCACCGCCGACTCCAGGACTGCCATGGGATTGGCATCCTGCGGGAAACTGCGGAGTTGCGCAATCAGATTGTCTGGCAACCTGGCACTGCCGGCAATGTCCTGGCGCAGCGCTTCCAGTTCTGCAGCGTCTGGCAGGCGATTGTGCCAGAGCAGGAAAACGACTTCCTCGAAGGAAGCGTGGGCTGCCAGGTCCTCGATGCAGTAGCCACCGTAGGACAGCCTGCCAGCGGCCCCGTCCACAAGGCTGGTGCGGGTCTCACCGACCACCACACCCTCCAGCCCCCTGTTTGCCTGCTCGGTCATGCTCGCTCCCCGGCGAATCCCTGTTACTGAATCCCTCTTGCCAGTGCCGGATATCGCTTTGACGCCAACTGCGCGGGCGGCAAGTATAGCAATGCCTTACGGCCGAATCAACGCCCGACCGATGGCAGCCCCCCGGCCATCGCTTGCACGCTCCAGGTTCGCATGATAAACTGCTGCCATGAATCGCGCGTTTGTTGCATCATTTTGGCGTACAGCCTGTACCTGTCCTGGACCTGAAATCTAGAATCGGGACGCTGTACCCCTGCAGCAGTGGCGCCAGTGCCAACCCTCCCGGTTGGCCTTTTGCTTGAATGGAGAGCCGGCACATGCCCGTGCGCATCACACAGCAATTGCAGACGCGCATCTTTCAGCACCTTGAATCAACCTGGCCCAATGAGGGCGGAGGCTTTCTGTTGGGAAACACCGCGCAGGGCGCAGCGACGGTGTGTGAGAGTATCGCCGTGGAAAACGTCTTTGAGGCTGCCGAACAGTATCATCGCTATGCGATGACTCCTCAGGACTGGATGCGTCTGGAAGACGAGGCCGACGCACGTGGTCTGGCCCTGCTGGGCTATTACCACAGTCATCCGGATTCCCCTGCCATTCCTTCGGACTACGATCGCGAGCACGCCCTGCCCAATTTCGTCTATCTCATCACGCGGGTGCAGGCAGGCGCGGCGCAGGAAATGCTCGCCTGGCGCCTGCGGACGGATCGCAGTCGCTTTGACAGCGAGACACTGGAGGTCCTTGACGACTGACAGACCAGGTGCGCGGGCCGGTGGGTGAGGCATCGCATTGCAAATGCGACGTGAGCGGGTTCGACTCCCGCGCGCACCTTTTTGGGTATACTGCAGGCATTCGCCGCAAGGAGTTGCAAAGGTATGGTCACCATTCGTATTCCCAGCCCCCTGCGCGCCTACACAGGGGAGCAGGCTGTCGTCGAAGTGGACGGCAACACAATCGGCGCCGCGCTGGAGGACCTGACTGCGCGCTATCCGGAGTTACGGCAACATCTTTATGAAGGGCAGGAGTTGCGCAACTTCGTCAACGTCTTCCTGGGTGAAGAAGACATTCGATTTCTGGACGGGCTGGAAACCGGCCTCGACGCAGGCGACAGCCTGCGCATCATTCCCAGTATCGCCGGTGGCCGGGCGGTGGGCGAAAGCGCTGTTCGCTTCGGCAGGAGAAAAGGTTAGGCATCATGCAGGCACTGGCAAGCAACCCCGGCACGCTGAGTAACGATGAAATCCGGCGCTACAGCCGCCACATCATCATGCCCGAAGTCGGCATTGAGGGGCAGCGCCTGCTGAAATCGTCCAGCATCCTTCTAATTGGCACCGGCGGCCTCGGCAGCCCGCTGGCGCTCTATCTGGCGGCTGCCGGCGTCGGTCGCATCGGCCTGGTGGATTACGACGTCGTCGATGAAAGCAACCTGCAACGACAAATCATTCACGGTCAAAGCACGCTGGGCACCAGCAAGCTGGAAAGCGCCGCCGCGCGCATCCGCGACATCAACCCCTTTACTCAAATTGACACCTACAACGAGCCCCTGACTTCAGCCAATGCCTTGCGCCTGATGGAGCCCTACGACGTCATTATTGACGGGACGGACAACTTCCCCACGCGTTACCTGGTCAACGACGCCTGCGTCAAGCTGGGGAAACCCAACGTCTACGGCAGCATCTTTCGCTTTGAGGGGCAACTGAGCGTGTTTTACGCAACGGAAGGGCCCTGCTACCGTTGCATGTTCCCGGAACCGCCGCCGCCAGGCCTGGTTCCCAGTTGCGCCGAGGGCGGCGTCCTTGGTATTTTGCCCGGCACCATCGGTACCCTGCAGGCCACCGAAGGCATCAAGCTGCTGCTGGGCATCGGTGAGCCGATGATCGGTCGTATGTTGCTTTACGACGCGCTGGAAATGACCTTTACGACTATCCGTGTGCGTCGCGACACCGCCTGCCCCGTCTGCAGCATCCCGCCGGAGCAGGTCGAATTGATCGACTACGAGCAGTTCTGCGGCATGCCGGCGCATGATCGCAGCACCTTCGGCCAGGAAAACGGGCATCTGGAAGCGGCATATGCAGTCGAGGAAATCAGCGCGACGGCGCTGAAGGAACGACTCGATGCCGGCGATGACCTGATCGTTCTGGACGTGCGCAACCCCATTGAGTGGGAAATCGCCGCGCTGGACGACACGCTGCGTATTCCCAAGCCCCAGATAGAAGCGGCCATGAACGACGTGCTGGCCGGCATCCGCTCACGCGAGGAAACGGTGCTGGCTCAAATACCGGAGGACCGTGAAATCGTGCTGCACTGCCGCACCGGCATCCGCAGCGCAGATTCGATCGCCTTCCTGAAGCGCCTGGGTTACAAAAACAGGCTGCTGAATCTTGACGGCGGCATTCACGCCTGGTCCCGCGAAATCGACCCCTCCCTGCCGATTTACTGACGCAGGAAGCGCCAGGTCGCGCGCAGGAAGGCTGAATCCGGGCGGGTGAAGCAATTCACAATTTCGCCCGGGTTCAGTCACCCGCCGCACGACGGCAGCACCATCTGACCCAATGTAGTGCCGACCGCGCGTTCAACTTGTCAGTCCTTCCCTGTACAGGTCGGGCATCGGCTCTTCCTCAACCATGTAGATTTCGAAGCCGCGCTTCTGGTAGTTCGCCATGGCGAACGGGCCATCCAGATTGCAGGTGTGCAACCAGACGCGGCCGGCGCCTTCATTCCAGGCGCGCTGCACGCCAAGGCTGAGCAAATGCTTCCCCAGGCCGCGCCCGAAGTACGCCTTGCGCAGGCCGAAATAAGCAATCTCCGTATGTGCGCCAACACGACTCAATTCGATGTACCCTGCCGGCGCGCCAGCCACATAAAGCACATCTACGGTCACGCCAGGCTTGTCCAGCATGGCGCGCAATTCATCAGCCGAAATGCTCAACCGGTACAGCCAGAGCCAGGGCGCACCGACCGACCTGTACAGGAAGCGATAGTAGTCCAGGTCCACCGTTTCAAGTTGCATCAGATTGCAGTCGGCAATCGCGTCTGCATCAAGGAAAGTCGGTCGGAACTGTTTCCGACTGTTCATCTCCAGATAGGTGGTCAAAAGCTTGTCGGGAACAGCGGCCATGGCAACTCCCTGCGTATGAGACTCCGATTGTAGCAAACACCTGAAACAGGGACTGCTATACTGGAACCACTGCAATGTCTTCGGAGTTTGCCATGGTACTGGTACTGGGTGAAGAGCGCTTGCAGGCGCAACGCATGGTGCGTGATTTCGTGGACCGTGAGGTGGCGCCGCACATCGCGGAATGGGACCGTGAGCAGCGCACGGACCCCGACCTGCTGCCACGTATGGGCGAACTGGGCATTCTCGGCATCTGCCTGCCGACCCGCTTCGGCGGTCAGGGTTACGACTACCTCACCCTCGGCCTGGTCTGTGAGGAACTTGAGCGCATGGACACCTCCCTGCGCGTGATCATGTCCGTGCACATGGGCCTGAACAGCCTGGCCCTGCTGCAATGGGGCAACGACGAGCAGAAGCGACGCCTGTTGAAGCCCCAGGCCCTGGGTGAAGAGGTCGGCGCCTTTTGCCTGACCGAACCCGGCGCCGGCAGTGACGTGGCCGCCATGCGCGCCACCGCCCGACGCGACGGCGACGCCTATATCCTGAATGGCGAGAAAATGTGGGTCAGCCTGGCGACCAGGGCGGACAACTTTCTGGTGGTGGCGCGCCATGACACGGAGGCGCAGGCGGGCCATTTGGGCCTGTCGGCCTTCATTGTTCACCGCGACATGGTTGGCGTGACCACTGGCGATATCCATGGCAAGCTTGGCATCCGCGCCGGCTCTACCGGCTGGGTCGCCATGCAGGACGTCGAAGTCCCGCTCAGAAATCGCCTGGGCCAGGAGGGTGAAGGCTTCAAGATCGCCATGTCCGCGCTGGACAACGGCCGCTACACGGTGGCCAGCGGCGCGACAGGCCTGATCCGCGCCTGCCTCGAAGCCAGCCTGCGTTACGCCCGGGAACGCCGCAGTTTCGGTCAGCCGATCGGTCAGCATCAGCTGGTTAAACAAAAGCTGGCCCACATGCAACAGTGGTACGACTGCGCCCGACTCCTGTGGTTGCAGGCCGGCTGGCTCAAGAACCGCGGACAGCGTAACACGCGCGAGACCGGCCTGGCCAAGTGGTACGCCACCGATCACAGCGTCAAGGCGGCGCTGGAAGCTGTTCAATTGCATGGCGCTTATGGCTTCAGCGACGAGTTCCCGGTCGAGCGCTACCTGCGCAACAGCAAGGGAGCAACCATTTACGAAGGCACCAGTGAAATTCACCAGTTGATGCAGGCGGACTATGCCCTCGGCCTGCGCAAGGACAGGCCGCTGCGCTGCGAATTGCCCGCCTGGGACGAAGACTTCTGGCTGGGTGACGACGTCGAGCCCTGATGGACGACTTTCCGTGAAAATAGTCTTTTTTGGCGATGAATTGCTCCAGGGCCTGCCCGGCGCAAGCATCGTTGATGAAGTCGCGAGCGGCCTGCGCGGGCACCACTTCATCCTGCGAGGTCGCTTTGGAGATACCAGCCTGAATTTGTATCAGCGAGTTGAGGCCGACGTGCTGACATTGAGCCCGCAGGCGGTCTTCATCATGGCCGGCCTGCACGACGCGATCAGCCACAGTGAAGCCGCCCTGCGGCCCTGGTATCGCTGGCAAAAGGGCCTGCGTGGTGGCCGCCTCTCGGCAATCGCCTGCCGTGAAAACCTGCGCGCCATCCTGGAGACTCTCGGACGTCACAACATCGACGTCTTTGTCGCCACGCCGCCGGCCGAGTACCGTCCGCAACTGGTCAGCGCCCTGGGAGAGATTAATTCGTCTACCCGGCAACTCTGTGAGGAATTGCGTGTGCCGCTGCTGGATTTGCAGCAGGACTTGACTCCGCCGCACGTACCGCCACGTCCTTCCCTGCAGTTGACCTGGTTGCTCCGTGTCTGGAGCTGGCAGTGGCGCGCGCCGGATTACAGGCAACTGCAGCGACGTGGAGATTTCAGCTACAGTTGCGATGGCCTGCACCCCACTCCCGACGCTGCCAAACGCATGGCGCATTCGATTGTGCGCTTTCTGCGCGACCAGGGGCTGTCCGGATGAAAGCCTTGCGCCAGCCGCTGGAACGCCTGCTGCGCGGCAGGCAGGCCACGCTCAGGGACTTGCAAGACCCCGACAACAACATTGCCATTCAGGCCCTGCGACGCATGCAGGCCAGGGGCTGGACGCAGGATGGCACGCTCTGCGGCCTCGCTGTCGAAAACGCGCAGTGGCAGCAGGCGCGACTTGCTCACGCCAGGATGACGGGCATCAGGCTCTGCGCAGCCCGTCTTGATGGCGCCTATTTTCATGCGGCCGATCTGTCCAACGCCATTTTGGACCAGGCCTGCCTGGTGCATGCCAATCTTTGCGACGCACTTCTGACTGGCGCAAGTCTGCGCATGACGGCGCTTCGTCACGCCCACCTTGCATCCGCCGACCTGCGCGACGCCGACTTGCGCGAGGCGGACCTGCGCGGAGCCAATCTGTGGCAGGCAGACCTGCGCGGCGCGAATCTGTCCGGCGCCCTGCTGGAAGGCGCCAATTTTGGCGCCGCGCGCCATGACGCAGGCATCGAATTGGACGTTTGATTTTAGTGTAACGGTCTTCAGCAATCAGACCGGTCGCGTTACACTGACAGCAGCCAGGCAACAGGAGGTGTACCCTTGCACGTCGTCACTTTCACCCGCAGTACGCCGGATACGGCGGCGCGGCTGACCGTCAACGCCGACGGTTGCGTCAGCCAGGGAGACGCCGCCATGGTGGTCAACCCCTGGGACGAATACTCCATTGAAGAATGTATCTCCCAGGCCGAGGACCAGGGCGGCACAGCCACAGTCGTCGCCATCGGCCCGGAAGTGCATGAGGAAGCCTTGCGCCAGGCCCTGGCCATGGGCGCCAACACTGCCCTGCGCATCGATGACCCGGCGCTGGCAGGGGCCGACAGCATCGGCTGGGCCACGGTGGCGGCGGCGATTGTTCTCAGGCTCGATGACGTCGACCTGGTGATATTTGGCAAGGAAGCCGTAGACGTGGGCAGCGACCAGCACCAGATACAAACGGCCCGACTGCTTGGCTGGCCCTTCATCGGCGCCGTTTCACGCATCCTGGAGCTGGACACAGGCGCCGGCAGCATGCGCGTGGAACGCTCGCTGGAACACGGGAAACAGGTGCTGGCCTGCCGTCTTCCGGCCCTTGTCTCTGTGCTCAAGGACATCAACGAACCGCGCTATCCCTCATTCATGGGCATTCGCCGCGCCTCCCGCGCAAGCATTCCACTGTGGTCGCTGGCGGACCTTGATACCGCCTTGCCGCAGGCGCTGACAAAGGAAATAAAATTGGAAGAGCCACCGCAACGCGTGGCCGAAGCCGAACTACTGCCCGGCACGCCGGCGGAGCAGGCCGCGGCGCTGATTGCGCGCCTCGAAAAGGAGCAGGTACTGTGAGCGCCGTCTTTGTCTGGGTCGAAACCGTTGCGGGGGCCGCCGTCCCCCTCAGCCAGGAAGCGCTGGGCGCAGGCGCGGCGCTTGCCGCAGATCTGAAAGTCCCGCTGGTAGCCTTGGTATTCGGTGAGAACGCCGCAGCCGTCGCCGGCAACCTGGCTGCGGATAGAGCGCTGGTGTGCGAAGACGAGACCCTGACCGGTTTGCGACTGGAGCCCTGCGCCGCCCTGCTCACAAACCTGGTCAGGGAACGGCAACCCCATGCGTTGCTGGCGCCGGGCACAATTCGCGGCCGCGAATTACTGGCCTCCTCGGCCGCGGACGTCGGCGCCAGCCTGCTGACCGAAGTCAGCGCCGTCGTGACGCAGTCGGACGGGGCGTTGCAGGTCAAACGACCGGTATACGCCGGCAAACTGATATCAACCGCCGCGGGATCACCGGCCAATACGCAATACCTTTGCCTGCGCGCCCGCTCTTTTCCGCCCGCTGCGCCGCGGGAAGATGGGGCCACTCCCGTCACCCCGGTGGATGCGGTCCTCGACGAAGACGGGATCGCCACCAAAATCGAGGAGGTCTCCCCGGCGGCAGGTGTGGTCAGCCTTGGCGACGCCGCCATCATTGTTTCCGGCGGGCGCGGCATGTCCGCCAATCCGGCACAGCCGCCGCCGGACGCGCCCGACGACGCCATCTGGAAGGCGCAACATGGTTTCGAGCATACCCTGACGCCGCTGGCGACCGAGCTGGGCGCCGCCATCGGCGCCAGCCGGGCAGCGGTGGACGCCGGCTACATCGACTACGCCCATCAAGTGGGCCAGACCGGCAAGGTCGTCAGTCCTGACCTGTACGTCGCCTGCGGCATTTCCGGCGCCATTCAACATCAGGCCGGCATGCGCAGCAGCAAAACGATCGTCGCCATCAACCGCGATCCCGAGGCGCCCATCTTTCGCCTGGCGCATTATGGCCTGGTCGGCGACCTGTATGAAATTGTGCCTGCCCTCACGGCTGCCCTGCGCGCCCGCAGCGGCGGCTGAGGGCCTGCTGGACAGCCGGTTCAAGCCGTGTTATCCTGACTGTCACTGGGGGTGACATGGCTTCGACAGGGGAGGCTGGTTCTGTGTTGCAGGCCGCAGCGCCCGGGACTGCGTTAAAACGGGCAAGGCAATTAACTGCCGACGATTACAACCCCTTCGCGCTGCCCATCGCCGCTTAGGCGCTGAGTAGCGTAGCCAGCCTTGCGAGGCTGGCCGTTCGCCCCGCCCGTCTTCACCCGGACGGTCCGGCGGGCGTCACCAAAGGTGAAGTGCGTCCCCGTTGACGCCGATAAGGCGGGGGCAAAGAGAAATCGGCTGGTCTGCGCAAGACCGGGTTGGCCAGGGAAGGCGCGGACGAGAAACAAGAGCCAACTATGCCTGTAGAAGCACAGGGTTGAATCTTCTGGACAGCGGTTCGATTCCGCTCACCTCCACTCCAGGCCGCCCGCAGCGTTTCGGGCGGTCTTGTGTACCTGGAGGTCTCGTGCGGCGCCACGCGTCCCTGTTGATTGTGCTGCTTGTGTCGGCCTTGCTGACGGCCTGTCAACGCCAGAACAACGTTGAACTGACCCTGGTCGCGCGCGGACTCAACCTGGAGACCCAGATAGCTGCCCTGCGGCAAACCGCTACCGTCGGCGCCGAGCGGCTGGAGGTCACTCTCGATTACATGGCCACCCGCGTCGAGTTCGCCCGCCGCCAGCGTCAGGAGCTGGAGGCCACCCTGAGCGCCAGAGGCACACCCTTCCCGGGCAGCATCGCTGGCCCCACCGGTACGCCATTTCCACTGCCGGATACCGTGTTCGCCACGTCGCCCCCCGTGGTTGCGACGGCATTGCCCCTGCAGCTTTCCGGCCAGGCGCGTCTTACGGACATCGTGATGGCGGCTTCCGTCCGGGACGATGACTGTGCCAGTCAGCCACAATTCGATTTCAGGTCCAACGCCGAGCGCATCTATGTCGTCGCGACCGCCTGGAACATTCCGGCAAACACGTTAATCGCGGCCCGCTTCGTCATCTCGGGCCGTGAATCCCTGCTGCAGTGGCGACCAGGCGCTTCAATCAATGGCAACTGCGTCTGGTTTTACATCGAACAGAGCGACCTGCCCTTCGTCGCGGGCAACTGGAGCGTTCGCCTCGAAATCAATGGCGCTCCCGCCAGCGACCTGGTGACCTTCAGCATTCGCGACATATGAGTCCTGGCGACGGCCCCCGAAGGAGCAAGACATGACCCGCAGCTTTCTGATCGACACTGACACCGCTTCGGACGATGCCGTGGCCCTGATCATGGCCCTGCGCGCGTCGGACGTGGACGTACGTGCGTTGACCATCGTCTCCGGCAACGTCGACGTGGCGCAGGGTGTGCGAAACGCGCTCACCACGATGGAGTTGTGCGGTCGCGATGACATCCCCGTCTATGCCGGCGCCGACCAGCCGCTGCTGCGTTCAAATGCGCGCGCCGACTGGTTTCATGGCTTCGATGGCATGGGCAATATGAACTATCCGCCGCCGCGCAGCAGCGCTGAAGAAGGCCATGCCGTCGATGCCCTGGTCAACACGATTCGTGACAATCCGGGAATCGTGCTGGTCACGCTGGGGCCGCTGACCAACGTCGCCCTGGCACTGGCGCGCGCGCCGGAGATCGCCGGGCTGGTCAGCCGCTGCGTGGTGATGGGGGGCACAGCCTGGTCGGTCGGCAATGTCTCGCCCGCCGCCGAATTCAACGTCTGGCACGACCCCGAGGCGGCCCGTATGGTCTTTCTTTCCGGCCTGCCCGTAGAGATGGTTGGCTGGGAACTAAGTCGCTTTGACGCCGCGCTTTCCCAGGCCGACATCGCTCACGTGCGCAGCCTGGATACGCCACTGGCGCACTTCAGTATCGATTGCAATCGCAGCGCCATGGAAGCCATTCAGATTCAGTCCGGCGAAGACAACCTGGACCTGCCGGACCCGGTCGCCATGGCCATTGCGCTGGAACCGGACATCTGCAGGCGCAAAAGCCGCCACGCCGTGGAAGTTGAGACCCAAAGCGAGTTGTCGCGCGGCATCACCATCGTCGACCAACTGGACAACGCCGGCGACGTGCGCAATCGGGACACCTGGGCGCAGGCGCTGGCCGCCAATGTAACGGTCTGCTGGGAGATTGACGTGCCACGCTGGAAGCAGCTGCTCTACCGCTCGCTGGTCTGAGCCGATTCACGGACGACAGCCATTTCCCGCAACTGATCGCGCAATTCCAAAGCCGGGCCGTGGCTTGCATTCAATTCCAGCAAGTCGTCCAGCACAGCCAGGGATTCATGAAACCGCTCCTGCCGCGCCAGCCAATCCGCCAGGGTCCACAGGCGCTTCACGGCCTTGCGCAGATTTCCCGCTTCCAGCCACTGTGCCGCCAGTTGACGCTGTGCCTCCACCAAAGACGGGTCCAGCTTCAGGGCCCGTTCCTGCAGCAGCAGTGAGCGATCCCTGTCGCCGCGTTTCCCGTGCAGCGCTGCTGCCCGCAGCAACCATTGGGCCGCCTCCTGCGGACGATCCACACGCAGCAGTGTGCGGCCGATTCTCTCCGGCGGTCCGGGGTCCTCAGGGTTGAGTTCCTGCGCGCGCTGCCAACGCTCAAGTTGCTCTTCAGGTGTCTCCCTGCGCAGATGCATCGGCGCTTGCGTTCCGTCGCCATTGTGTCGGGTCATGGCGGCTTCTGTTCCGAAATGCAGCCAGGTCTCCACCGCGTCGGCGGCGCGCCCCACCATCTCCTGCGCCGCGATCAGGTCATCGCCACGCAGGGGTTTCAACACCCAGGCGGCCGGTTCCATCCGACCTGGCGGCCGCCCGATTCCAAGGCGCAGGCGGCTGAAATCTCGCGTGCCCAGTTGATGGATTATGTCCTGCAGACCCCGCTGCCCGCCCGCGCCGCCGGCCGGCCGAATGCGCAAGGTGCCTGCCGGCCGGTCAAGGTCGTCAAGCACAACCAGCAGCCGTTCAACGTTGATTCGCCAGTAGCGCAGCACGTTGTTTACCGGCTGGCCGCTTCGGTTCATGTAGCCCTGGGGTTTGGCCAGAATGACGGAGCGTCCCTGGATTGTGCCTTCGGCCAGGCGCGCGCCATGGGCATTGCGGCTGAACTGCAGGCCATGCCGCCGGGCGAGTTCGTCCAGCACGAACCAGCCGACGTTATGGCGCGTTTGCTCGTACCTGCGGCCCGGGTTGCCCAGCCCGACGATAAGCCAACGTTCGCTCACGCCGGCGTGCCCGACATGGATTCAGTTTCCGGACGAAACTGGGTCTCGTAGAGTTGCCGGTAAAGGCCGCCCTCGGCCAGCAGGGTCTGGTGCGTGCCGCGCTCCACAACACGTCCCCGGTCCAGCACCAGAATCAGGTCGGCGGCCAAAATCGTGCTGAGCCGGTGCGCGATCACCAGCGAAGTGCGACCCTGCATGACGGTCTTCAGCGCTTCCTGGATCAGAGCTTCTGATTGACTGTCCAGGTGACTGGTGGCCTCGTCGAGCACCAGGATGCGCGGGTCCTTCAAAATGACCCGCGCAATGGCGATGCGCTGCTTCTCGCCGCCGCTGAGGCGGTAGCCCCGCTCGCCCACCAGCGTGTCATAGCCCTTTTCGAGATCGACGATAAAACTGTGAATGTTGGCCGCGCGACAGGCGCTTTCCATGTCTTCGTCGCTGGCGTCCAGCCTGGCATATCGCAGGTTGCTGCGAATACTGTCGTGAAACAGATAGGTCTCCTGTGTCACCATGCCAATTTGACGCACAAGCGAGTTCAGCGATACGTCACGTAAATCTGTCCCGTCAATGAGGATGCGCCCCTGGTCCGGGTCATAGAGACGCGGGATGAGCCAGGTCATGGTGGACTTCCCTGCGCCGCTGGGACCCACCAACGCCACCAGTTGCCCCGGCTCCATGGTGAAACTGATGTCCTCCAGGGCCTTTTCGCGCGCCTGGCTCGTCGTGGCGTTGGCGTTTGCACGGGAGCGCCTCAGTCGTTCCTCCCGCTGCGAAACGCCGGAAAACACAGTGAAGTCTTCCATACGGCCGTGCCGCATGACGTCCTTGAGCAGGCTGCTGCCGCTTTCCCGATAGGTGAAGCTCACGTTTTCGAAGGCCAACTCGCCGCGGGGACGAACGATTTCGACCGGATTCTCGCGCTCGGCAATTTCCAGCGGCAGATCAAGCACTTCGAATACGCGCTCGAAACTGACCATCGACTGGGCGAAAGCGACCGGCGCGTTGCTCAGCATCTGCAGCGGTCCGTAAAGCTGGGTCAGGTAGACGCTGAAAGCCACGATCGTGCCAGTCGTGAACACTTCCTCAATGACCAGCAGACCGCCCACCCAGTAGACCAGCGCCGTCCCGACCGCGCTTACCAGACCAATGAGAATGAAGAACTGTCCGCTGGTCACCGCCTGTTCCACACCCGTTTCACGCAATGCCCCGGCCCGCTCGCTGAAACGCGAGATTTCGCTGTCCATGCGCCCAAAGAGCTTGACCAGCAGCGCACCGCTGATATTCAGCGTTTCATTAATCGTGGCGTTCATGCTGGCATTCTGATTCATCTGCCGTCGGGCGATTTCCTGCAGCCGTTTGGCAATCCCGCGCGCGACCAGAGCGAACAGCGGCAACACCGCCACGCCCAGCAGGGTCAGGCGCCACTCCAGGGTCAGCATCACCGCCAGGGTGGCGACGGCGGTGACGAGATTGGACAGTATGTCAACGATGGTGTTGCTGATTGCGGTCTGCGCGCCGATGACGTCATTGTTGAGGCGGCTCATCAGTTCGCCCGTCTGGGTGTGGGTGAAGAAACGCAGCGACATGCGTTGCAAATGCTCGAACAGCTTCACCCGCAGTTCGAAAATCAGTTCCTCGGCGACGCGCGCGCTGAGCTTGCGCTGCCACAGACGCAGGGCGCCAATCGCCAGGGGCACGGCGATCAGCAACAGCGACAAGACGTGCAATTGCTGCACGTCGCGGGATGGCAGGGCGTTGTCTATCAGGTCGCGAAAGATCAGCGGCGTCAGCAACCCCAGTCCTGCCGAAAGCAGGATGGTCAGCAACATAAGCAGCAGAGGTCGGCGCCAGGGCCAGGCGTAGCCCAGCACGCGACGTAACAGCGCCCAGGTCACGTCGGCCCGATGCTCCTCCACGTTGCGCATGAGGCGCCAGTAGCCGCCGCCGCGAAATCCCATGAATCCCCGCCTTTCTTCTACCATTCAGCATACACCAGGCGTGAGAGACCAGTCCAGCGCATTGCCGCCTGAAGGGGCCTCGTGTATCATGCGCAACCTGACGCGAGGTCCCGCAATGAATTCGGAATTGACATGTGTCCTGGTTGGATGCGGCGGCATCAGCGACGCTTGGCGCCGTGGGGCGGCTGACCTGCCTGGTCTGACGATGAGGGGCTTCGTCGACCTGAACCTTGAAGCCGCGCATGGCAGCGCTGCCGCATGGAACGCGCCAGCCGCGCTTGTCAGTGATGATCTGGCTGCCACCCTGCAGCAAGTGCGGCCGGATGTCGTTTTCAATTGCACCGTGCCGGAAGCGCACCATGACGTCACCCTGACCGCGCTGGCGCATGGCGCGCACGTCCTCGGCGAAAAACCTCTGGCTGACAACATGGCGGAGGCGCGCCGCATGGTCCGGGCCGCAGAGGCCGCCGACCGCGTCTTCGCTGTGATTCAGAATCGCCGTTACAACAGCGACATACGCCGCCTGCGCGCCTTTCTCGCCAGCGGCGTTCTCGGCCGGTTGACCACGGTAAACAGCGACTTCTACATCGGCGCCCACTTTGGCGGTTTCCGCGATCGCATGCCGCACGTCTTGCTGGCCGACATGGCCATTCATACCTTCGACGCCGCCCGCTATCTCACGGCCGCGGAAGCGCAATCCGTTTACTGTCACGAGTGGAACCCGGCCGGCTCCTGGTACGAAGGCGATGCGTCGGCGGTGGCCATTTTCCAGATGAGCGAGGGCATCGTCTACACCTACCGCGGCAGCTGGTGCAGCGAAGGCCTGCACACCTCCTGGGAGTGCGTCTGGCGCATCGTGGGAACCAGGGGCAGCGTGACCTGGGATGGTGAAACGGGCTTCCGCGCCCAGGTCATCGACGGAGACGAGGGCTTCATGCGTCCGCTGGCCGACGTGGCCCTGCCTGAAATCACGCTGCCACCGGACAGGACCGGCAGCCATGCCGGCCTGATCCGCGATTTTCTGCGTGCCGTGCGGGAAGGCGGAAGCGTCGAGACCGTCGCCAGCGACAACATCCACAGCCTCGCCATGGTACACGCCGCCATAGACAGCGCTACGCGCAAGATGCCGGTCGCTGTCCATGCCTGACACGCCAACATTTGCAGTTCCTGTCCGGATACAGCGCGTATGACTGAACTGACCGGAATGTTTCCGGTTTTGCACAGCAACCCTGCATGGCACGGTCTCCGGCAACGCCTGAAAGAGACAGGGCCCCTGCCGGACCTGCAGGTGATCGGCGCGGCGCGGCCCTTTGTGCTGGCCGCGCTGGCGCAGGCCTGGGATGGTCCGGTTGTTTTCATCACGGCCCGCGTGGACCGCGCCTGGAACGTCGCCGGCCAGTTGCCGGTCTGGCTGCCGGACAGACCCGTACACCGTTTTGCGGAACCGGTACCGCACTTTTACGAACGGGCGCCCTGGGGTGATTCCGCCATTCGCAGCCGCATCGCGGCGCTGGCGGCCCTGCACAGGGTCGACAGCAGCCAGGGAATGCCGATCATTGTTTGTCCGGCCCGCGCCCTGATGCAGCGCAGCATGCCGGCGGAGGAATTCGCGACGGAGACCCTGACCCTGCGGCCTGGCATGCGTCTGCCGCCCGATGCCCTGCTGGCGCATTGCCTGCGACTGGGCTACGCCCCCAGCACCCTGGCGCTCGCGCCCGGCACCTTCAGCCGTCGCGGCGGACTCATAGACATCTTTCCGCAGGCGGCGCAAACGCCCCTGCGCGTCGACTATTTCGACGACGAGATTGAGCAACTGCGTCGTTTTGATCCCGCCAGCCAGCGCTCTTTGGAGCGTCTCGAGGAAGCGAAGGTCACCCCCGCCCGTGAAATCCTGCCCCATCGGGCGCGAAGCCTTGCCGGCGATCTGGGTAACTGGTTGGATGGTCTGCAGGATGGCGACAGCTCTGGCCCCCGCGCAGACCGCGAGGCGCTGGAGCAGGAGGCCCCCTTCCCCACACTGGAGCAATATCTCCCCTGGCTGGACGAGCGGCCGTCCAGCCTGCTGGATCACGCGCCCGCCAACGCACTCATTGTTGTCGAGGACTGGTCGACGCTGCGTGAGACCGTCGCCGGCCTGGAGGAGAACGCGCTGGTGCAAAGGGAAGAGAGCATTGCAGCACAGCAAATCCCGCCGGACCTGCCCCTGCCCTACCTCACATGGGACGCCCTGGTCGAGGCCATTGAGGAACGGCGGCCATTGCATCTGGGCCGACCGCCGGGTGGAGATGATGCGCCCGGGCCCACGCTGCGTGAATGTTTCGCGCCGGGCCCGCGCTTTGGCGGCCAGTTGCGCCTGATGCTGGATGGCCTTCGCCAGCTGCAGCGACAAGAGCAGGAACGTATCGTTGTCGTCACAGCCCAGGCGCCGCGACTTGCTGAACTGTGGCGCGAGCAGGAGAGCTTCATTCCCACGCTGAATTCGCTGGACGTCGAGCCACAGGCCGCTTCGCTGTGCTTTGTCAATGGCGCGCTGCAGGAAGGCTGGCGTCTGCGCTCGGACGATGGCGACCTGCTGCTGCTCAGTGATCAGGAGATCTTTGGCTGGAGTCGGCCGGAACCCCGCCGCAGCCTGACCGCGCCCCGCCCGCGCGCCCCCGACAGAAGTTACAGCGACCTGCACGAGGGCGACATCGTCGTCCACGTGGACTATGGCATCGGTCGCTTCGCCGGTTTGCGACGCCGCACCCTGGGCGGCACCGAACGCGAATACCTGCTGGTCGAATATGAGGGCACGGACATGGTCTTCGTGCCCATCCACCAGGCTGACCGCCTGACTCGATACATCGGCGCCGACAATCGCACACCGCCGCTCAACAGACTGGGACGACCCGACTGGGACCGCGTCCGCAGCAAAACGCGCAAGGCCATTCAGGAGGAAGCCAAAGAGCTACTGGCGCTTTACGCGCAACGCGCGCAGGCCCGGCGCGCCGGCTTCAACCCCGACAACGCCTGGCAACATGAACTCGAAGCCAGTTTTCCCTTCATCGAAACCGAAGACCAGTTGCGCGCCGTCAGAGACGTCAAGGCCGACATGCAGCGCGACTTCCCGATGGACCGCCTCATTTGCGGCGACGTTGGCTATGGCAAGACGGAGGTCGCCCTGCGCGCCGCCTTCAAGGCCGTGATGGATGGACGGCAGGTCGCCATGCTCGTTCCCACGACCGTGCTGGCGCAGCAACATCTGGAGAGTTTCAGCCGGCGCCTGGCGCCGTTCCCCGTCAAGGTGGAAATGCTGTCACGCTTTCGCACCCGCGAAGAGCAGGCGGCGTTGCTGCCCAAGGTCACCAGCGGCGAAATCGACATTCTCATTGGTACGCATCGCCTGCTGGGGGCCGACGTGGTCTTTCGCGACCTGGGGCTGCTCATCATCGACGAGGAGCAACGCTTCGGCGTCACCCACAAGGAACATTTCAAACGGCTGCGCACCCAGGTGGACGTCCTGACCCTGACGGCCACGCCAATCCCCCGCACACTCTACATGAGCCTGACCGGCGTGCGCGACATCAGCATGATCCAGACTCCGCCCGAAGAGCGTCTGCCGGTCATCACCCACACCGGTCATTTTGACGAGCACCTGACGCGCCAGGCCATCCTGCGCGAACTGGAACGCGGCGGCCAGGTCTTTTACGTGCACAACCGCGTGCGTTCCATCGACATGGTGCGCGGCAGACTGGAGCGACTGGTGCCGGAAGCGCGCTGCATTGTCGGCCACGGGCAAATGCACGAGCGCACGCTGGAAAACGTGATGCGCACCTTTTCGCGCGGCGAGCATGACGTCCTGGTCAGCACCTCGATCGTTGAGAACGGCCTTGACATCCCCAACGTCAACACCCTGATCGTCGACCGGGCGGACCGCTTTGGCATGGCCCAGCTTTATCAGATGCGCGGCCGTGTCGGGCGTGGCGCGCGTCAGGCATGGGCCTACTTCTTTCATGGCGGGACCGGCGACCCCGGCGAGGAAGCGCTGGCGCGGCTGGACATACTTGCCGAAAACAGTGAACTGGGCGCCGGCCTGCAAATCGCCATGCGCGATCTGGAATTGCGCGGCGCCGGTGACATCCTCAGCCACCGCCAGACCGGACAGGTGACCGCCGTAGGTCTGCAACTCTACACGCGCATGCTCGCCGATGCGGTACGCGGATTGAAAGAAGGCCCGCAACGCGGCGATGCAGTTGGAGACGCCCGACTTGCCATCGACCTGCCCTTGCCGGCCTATTTGCCTTCCGCCTGGGTCCATGAAATGGAATTGCGCCTGCAGATCTACCGGCGCATCGCGGGACTGACGCGCGAGGAAGAAGTCGCACAAATTCGCGAGGAATTGCGCGACCGCTTCGGCACGCTGCCCGCGGCAGTGGTCAACCTGCTTTACCAGATTGAGGTCAAGTTGCTGGGACAATCAGCCGGGGTAACGGTCATCTCCCTGCGCAACAGCGAACTGGCGATTCGCCTGCCCTGGCTGCCCACCATCAACCGCGGGCAGCTGCAGCAGGCGTTGGGAGCACCCTTTCGTGTAACGCGCACGGCTGTCGAAGGGGATATTGACGTCGGCCAGGAGGACTGGCAGTCGCTGCTAAAGCAAACGCTGGAGAGATTGGCCCGGCTCAGGCCTGCTGACACAGATTAGAACTCAGGACCGCTGTTGCGCCCGGCGCTGGAACGCGTCTGCAGGGCGATAGTGACCTGCGTTTGGGTGGTCCGCGCTGACCAGACTGAGCAGTACCCGTTGCTCCCCGTCCCGCAGGAAATACACCAGGCAATTTTGACCGGAGCGAACCCGCGGCACCTGGGCCAGACGCCGGTGAAAGCGCACTTCCTCGCCGTTCGCGGCCCGCATGACCAGCGGTCGCCAGAAGAACAGGCCTGCGACGGGATTGGTGTCGGCGTTCAGCTCGGCGAATTCCAGCGGGGCGCGGGCATAGCGCCTGGCCCGCCAGATGGCCGGCACAAGCAACAGGACCAGCACCAGCAACGCGACAAGGGCGAAACCGCGCAGGGAAAACGCCGCCAGCCGCGGCCCCAAAATGAGCACCAGTGGCGGCAACAGGACCAACAGGGCGGTCAAGGGTTGCGTGACGGTGGCGAGCCACTGCGCGCCCGCCAGACGACCTTGCCGGTTTCGTTCCAGGCGCTTGCGCATGGCGCCCGGCAGTCGCTGTTGACTCACCGATTTTCCTCGCTCTCAGGCCCGGGCCGGCGGATTGACCAGTTCACGCTCTCCGCCTTCCCTCAGGAACAGAATGCTGAGCACAATCAGAATGCCTCCTGGCACTTGCAGGGGTTGAATGATTTCGCCCAGCAAGAGGAAGGCGATCAGGGCGGTCAGAACTGGTTCACTGGTGCTCAATATCGCCGCGCGCGACGCGCCAAGCCGTTGAATGCCGGCCATGAACAGGAATGCGGGCGTCACGGTGCTGAACAGTGCAAGTGCTGCCAGCAAGGCCCAGGTCCGCAAGTCGGAGGGAATGGTGACCGTGGCCAGCAGACTGAAGGGAATGACCACCGCCAGCGCGCCGGTCATCGCCCAGGCCGTGGCGCGCTGCAGGGACCTGTGGCCGCGCATCACCTGTCTGTTGACAATAAAATACAGGGCAATGAAGGAGGCGTTGACGAAGGCCACCAGCGTCCCTTCCACGCCAATGCCGGCGAAACCGCCCTCTACGCCCTGGAGCGTCAGCAGAATGCCAATCGTTGTCACCAGCAACGCCAGCCAGCTGCGCCGCGACAGACGCTCGCCAAGCAGGAAGCTGATGACCGTCACCTGGGCCGGATAGCTGTAGATCAAAAGTCCGTAGGTGGGCACGGGCATCATCCTGACACCAATATATGAAATCAGGGCCGTGCATGCCAGGATCACACCCACCAGCAACAAGCCCCGGTGCGGCAAAGGCCTTTCCGGCGGCTTCGGAGCCAGCATGGCAAGCGAGATCCAGGCTGCCGGCGCGGCAATCAGGAAACTCCAGAATGTCAGGTCCAGGGGGGACAGTCCGGTCGGCTCCAGCCAGCGCACCCAGACCGGCAACAGGGCATAGCCCAGTGTTCCGACAAGGACACAGAAAAAGCCGCTGCGCGACAGTGTGCGTCGCATTATGCGTGCGCGTCTGAGACCTGTGCGAGGAGTCGGCCTGGCAATCAGGACGCGCTGCGAGCTCACGGGCATTGGTCGCGATCAGGCACTGGCTACGACGCCTTTTCCTGCGCTGCGGGGGCTGGCGCGCAGCAACACGATACTGAGAATGATCAGCGCGCCCCCGGGTACCTGCAGGGGTTGCAAGGCCTCGCCCAGTAGCATCAGGGCGATTATTGACGTGAGGACAGGTTCGCTGGTACTCAGGATTGCCGCGCGCGAGGAACCCAGGCGTTGAATACCGATCATGTACATAAAGATCGGCATCACCGTGCTCCATACGGCCAGGCAGGTCAACAGCAGCCAGGTCACCATGTCCGGCGGGATTGTAACCCGTGCCAGCAGGCTGAACGGGAGAATGACAATTAACGCGCCGGTCGTGGCCCAGGCCGCCGCGTGTTGAATCCCCTCGTTGCCCCGCATGACCCGACTGTTGACCAGAAAGTAAAGTGCAATGAACAGGGCGTTCAAAAAGGCGATGGTCGCGCCTGCCAGGCCAATGCCGGCGAAGCCGCCTTCGACGCCATAGAGAGTCAACAGGATGCCGGAACTCGTCGCCAGCAGCGCCAGCCAGCTGCGCCGCGAGAGACGTTCACCAAGAAGATAATTGAGAATGGCGACCTGCGCCGGATAGCTGTAGATCAACAGGGCGTAGGTCGGCACCGGCATCAGTTGCAGACCGATAAATGCGCTCAGGGCGGTGCTGGCCAGAATCACTCCCAGCACCAGCAAACCGCGCCAGGGCAAGGCTTTCGCAGGCGAAGGCGTTCCCAACAGGGCCAGCGTTCCCCATACGGCCGGCACGGCCAACATATAGCGCCAAAAGGTCATGTCCAGGGGCGTCAGTCCGCTGGGTTCAAGCCAGCGGACCCACACTGGCAGCAAGGCATAGCCGAGGGAACCGGTCAGAATGTAGAGGACGCCACCACGCCGCAACACGCGCGCGCGCGCGCGCATTCGTCTGCGCCGGACTGGAAATGACAGCATGCGCGCTATGCGCTCAGCCGCCAACCAGTGTCGTCGACACCACCCGTGTCAGGTCAATCATCAGGAACGGGAAAATGCCGGGCAACAGGGTCCCGGCAAAGGTCAGGTAGACAGCGCCGTTGAGTAACCCGGTCCCACCTGCAGCCGGGTCGCCTTCCCCGTCGCGCAAAAACATGCGCACGATGATGCCGATGTAGTAGTAGGCACTGACGACGCTGGTCAACACACCGAGGATGGCGAGCGGGACCAGACCGGCCTCGATGGTCACCTGGAAGATGAGCCATTTGCCGATGAAACCCGCCGTTAGCGGGATGCCGGTCAGACTGAGCATAAAAACGGCCATGATGCCGGCCAGCAAGGGCCGGCTGCGTCCAAGGCCGACAAAGGCCTCCAGGTCGGAGCCACTGCCATCGCCCTTTTCTATGGCGATGGCCACCGCGAACGCGCCCAGGTTGGTGAACATGTAGGCAAGCATGTACACCAGAGCGGCGCGCGTGGCCTGTTCGCCAAATCCGGCGTGGCCGGCGGCCGCCAGGGCCATCATGATATAGCCGGCGTGCGCGATCGATGAATAGGCCAGCAGGCGCTTGACGTTCTGCTGCGCGATGGCGACCACGTTGCCAAGAATGAGGGTGGCTGCGGCGATCAGCGAGACCACCTGCTGCCAGGCGCTGGCTTCAACCGCCCCGGTACTAAGCACCGGCAGCGCGAAGACCAGAATGCGCAGCAGGGCCGCAAAACCGCCAACCTTGGCCCCTACGCTCATGAAAGCCGTGACCGGCGTTGGCGCGCCTTCATAGACGTCCGGCGTCCACATGTGGAAGGGCACCACCGCCACCTTGAAACCCAGGCCCACCAGCACCAGACCCGTGCCGACCAGCAGCAGCAGTTCCGGCGCGCCACCGGCGGTGAACCCGCGGGCCACCACTTCAAAGATGTGTGGCAGGCTGGTGCTGCCCGTTGCGCCGTAGATCAGGGCCGCGCCGAAGACGAAGAAGGCGCTGGCAAAGGCGCCCAGCACCAGGTACTTCATGCCGCTCTCGCTGGACTTCACGTCCGGGTAGCGGAAAGCGGCAAGGATGTATAACGGGATGCTCAGCAGTTCCAGCGAGACAAAGACCACCACAAGATCGTTGGCGTGGCCCATCAACATCACGCCGGCTGTCGTGAACAGGATGAGGGCGTAAAACTCGCCGCGTTGCATCCCGCTGCGCTGCAGATAGTCCACGCTGAGCAAGATGCTGATGAAGGCCGTCGTCAACGCGATCAGGTTGAGGAAGGCGCTGAAGGGGTCCACGACGAACATGCCGAAGAAGGCGCTGTCCGTTTCTGTGAATGCCGCCAGATTGAGCAGGAACGAGACCAGTAAAATGGCAAGCGCCAGCCAGGCCGTCTGCCGCTTCCTTTCCCGCGGAATGAAAAGGTCCACGACCAGCAGCAGGGTCGCGCCCAGGCCCAGGCCAACGACCGGCCAGGTCCAGGCGAGGTTGAGGTCAGCAAGAACCGGAATGTCGGTCATCGTGCGCCCTGTGCGCCAACAGCCAGTACCGGATTGTCACGCTGCGGCAGGGCGGCTACGGTCTCTTCAGCGCGGGGAATGAACTCACCCACGTCCGCGACCAGGTTGTCCACCGTGGCGGTCATCGTGTCGAAGAAGGGACCAGGCTGCAGACCAATCAGCAGGATGACCAGCAGAATGGGGACCAGCACCGCGATCTCCTGCCAGTGCAATCGGGGCAGGTTGCGGTTCTCTTCCTTGTCAACGTCCCCCATGAACACTTTCTGGAACATGTAAAGCATGTAGATTGCCGCGAGAATGATGCCCAGCGCTGCGAACATGGTGAAGAAGAAGCCCAGCACCTCGCTGCCCATGGAACCCAGCAGGATGGTGAACTCGCCCACGAAACCGTTTAGCCCTGGCAGACCCATGCTGCTCAGCACGACCACCAGGCCGGCTGCGCCGAAAAAGGGCATCACTTTCCAGATGCCGCCGAAGGCATCCAGCGCCTTGGTGTGACGACGTTCGTATAGCATCCCGACAAGGAGAAAGAGGCCACCCGTGCTAATGCCGTGGTTGACCATTTGCAGCAGGCCGCCCTCAATGCCCTGGGCGTTCAGTGCGAAAATGCCCAGCACGACAAAGCCCAGATGGCTGACCGAGGAGTAGGCCACCAGTTTCTTGACGTCCGTTTGCGCGTAGCTGACCCAGGCGCCATACAAAATGCCGATGACCGCCAGCACGGCGATGGCGGGCGCCCAGGCGACGCTGGCCTCCGGAAACAGCGGTAAATTGAAACGTACCAGGCCGTAAGTGCCCATCTTTAGCAGCACACCGGCAAGAATGACCGAGCCGGCCGTGGGCGCTTGCACGTGGGCGTCCGGCAACCAGCTGTGCAGCGGCCAGATCGGCACCTTGATGGCAAAGGCGATGAAGAAGCCGAGGAACAGGAAGGACTGGACACTGCCGCCGCCCAGCAACCCCGTAAAGGGAAGCTCCAGCGCGCCGCTTTCGACCATGGCGATCAGTTCCGGCAGGGCAAAGCTGCCGCCGCGGCTGCCAAGGAACAGTATGGCCAGCAGCATCAGGATGGAACCGGCCATGGTGTAGAGGAAGAACTTGACGGCCGCGTATATGCGCTCCTCCGCGCCCCAGATGCCGATCAGGAAGTACATCGGCACCAGCGTCACTTCCCAGAAGATGTAGAACAGGAACAGGTCCTGGGCGACAAATACGCCGATCATCGCCCATTCCAGCAAGAGCATAAACAGGAAGTACAGACGGATGCGGCCACGTTCTTCAAAGATTTGGCTGCGGAAGGAACTGAGGATGGCGAGGGGCATGATGAAGCCCGTCAACACCACCAGAAGAAGGCTCAATCCGTCAACGCCCACGTAGTAGCTGATGCCGTACTGCGGCAGCCAGTCGACGCGTTGCACCATTTGCAGGCCGCCTGCGCTGCTGTCAAAGGCCAGCCACAGGAGCAGCGTCCCGAAGAAGGTCGCCAGGCTGAAGCCGAATGCCGTCCACTTGATGTGTTCGGCCTGTTCCTCGCGCAGGAAGAGCAACACGAGTGCACCCAGCAGCGGCAGGAACAGCACGGTTGTCAGTAGGGAAAGTCCAGCAGATTCCATGGATACAAGATCTCCAGGTCAGGTCTGCAGCAACGGCAGCAACAAGAGCAGGATTACAAACACGACTCCCAGCAACAGGCTTATGGCATACATGCGCACATAGCCGCTTTGCACGCGACGCATACGCCCGCTCAGCCACACAGTGAAGCGGCCAACGCCATTCACCGTGCCGTCGACCAGCCCAAGGTCCACCGGCCGGCCGAGAAATTCGCCCAGGCTGTTGAAGCCGCGCAGGAGTACGCTGTTGTGGACGTAGTCGTGCCAGAATTTCCAGTCCAGTTCATCGGCCAGAAAAGCGCCGATGCGGTTGAAGGGATTCTCGAAAAAGCGGACGTTGATTTCATCCAGATAAAGCCGGGCATTGGCCAGACGCCAGATGGCCCCGGTCGAGGGCCTGGTCGCAAGGGGATCGCCACCGCTGCTGCTCAGGGCCTTGCCATCGCCATAAATCATGCGCGCCAGACGAATGCCGCTGAGGCCCAGCGCCAGCGCAATCATGGCGATGACCGGATTGAAAACACCGCCTTCGGGCAACCAGGGATGGACGTTGGCCAGCGACCACTCCAGAAAATGCGTCAGGGAGGAATTACCCAGTACGTCGCCCAGGCCGAGGAAGGCCTTCGGCGTATTGACGAAGCCGACAAATACACTGAACAATGCCAGCACCAGCAGCGGCACCGTCATCGATGCCACGCTCTCCGGCGCGTGATCGGCAGCCGGACTGCGCGTGCGACCGTAGAAGACCAGTTCCATCTGCCGCCACATGTAAAAGGCTGTGAAGGCCGCGGCCAGCAGCAACAGGGCCAGCGCGATGTAGCCGCCGAACTGCTGGTAGAGGTCCTTGCCGTGCAGGCCCGCCAGCCAGGAGTCCGCCAGAATCTCGTCCTTGGACCAGAAGCCGGCGAAGGGGATGATGCCCGCCAGCGCCAGGGTGCCGATCAGATAGGTAAACCAGGTGATCGGCATGCGGCGCCGCAGACCGCCCATGTGGCGCATGTCCTGCGGGTCAAAGGGTTCTTCCTCATGCGCGTGGCCGTGGTCATGATGGACGTGATGGTGGCCGTGCTCCATGCCATGGATCACCGAGCCGCTGCCCAGGAAGAGCAGCGCCTTAAAGAAAGCATGGGTGACCATATGGAACATGGCCGCGCCATAGGCCCCGACCCCGACAGCCGCCACCATAAAGCCCAGCTGGCTGATCGTGCTGTAGGCCAGCACGCGCTTGATGTCCCACTGGCCCATGGCGATATAACCGGCCACCAACGCCGTCAGGGCGCCGACCACGGTGACAACGAAGGAAGTCAACGGCGCGTTGGCGAAGAACACGTTGGACCGCACCATCATGTAGACGCCTGCGGTGACCATGGTGGCCGCGTGGATCAAGGCACTCACCGGCGTTGGGCCGGCCATCGCATCCGGCAACCAGACGAACAGCGGAATCTGCGCCGACTTGCCCGCCGCGCCCAGCAGCAGGAACAGGGTGATCAGCACCAGAACGGTCTCGATCGGCAGCGAGAAGTTGCCAAAGTGCACTTCGGTGCCGGCTTCCAGCAAGCGTTCGGACTGGCCGAACACGCCGAGCGCCCGGGTATCCATGTGCTCGTTATCCAGATGTGCCGGCGGGAAGACCGCCCCGTCGCCCTTGTCTTCGGCAGCGGGCAGTGAGGTCAAAATCAGGCTGGCATGAGAATCGTCGCCCTGGCTCTCGCCGGTCTGTTCATCGGCAGCGGCATGCTCAAGCTCATAATCATGCACAGCTTTTTCAAGAATGTGCATGTTGGGGATTTCGCCCGGACGATAATAGTCCAGCGTGCCGAAGGTCCAGAACATCAACAATATGCCCATAATCATGCCGAAATCGCCAATTCGATTGGCAATCATGGCCTTTTTGGCTGCATTGGAGTTGCGCCAGCCTTCTCCCCCCGGCTTGTCAAACCAGAAGCCGATGAGCAGGAAGGAACAAACGCCCACGCCCTCCCAGCCGACAAACATCATCAGGAAGTTGTTGCCCGTCACCAGCACGAACATGAAGGCGAGGAACATGTTGATGTAGGCGAAGAAACGCGCGTAACGCGGATCGCCATGCATGTAGCCAACCGCGTAGATGTGAATCAGGGTGCCGACGAAGGACACGAAAAGCATCATCGTCACACTGAGCGTGTCGACGCGCATCTGCCAGGGGATGGAGACGCTTTCGCCGATACGGATCCAGCCGTCCAGCAAAGGCGGGTCCACCACCGACGCCTGGCCGTGCGCAGCGTTCAGGCCGGCATAAAGCGACAGGGCGATGACGAAGGTCAGCGCCGACGCCAGAATGGCGACCCGGCTGGCCCAGGTTTCGCCCAGGCGCGCGCCCCAGAAATAGTTGAGCAAGGCGCCCAGCGTGGGGATGAGGATGATCAGTGGTACCAGTTGGGCATAGCCTGCCATGGATTCGTTCCGGTCCTTATCCCTGCAACTGATTCAGTTCATCGATGTTAATGTTGCGGCGCGTACGGAAAATCGCCACGATCAGCGCCAGCCCCACTGCCACCTCCGCAGCGGCCACCGTGATGACGAAAAAGACAAAGAGGTGACCGTCACTGTTGCCCCACTGCCGCGCAAAGGCCACCAGAGCCAGGTTGGCCGCGTTCAGCATCAGTTCCACCGACATGAATACCAGAATGGCGTTGCGGCGCAACATCACGCCCATCGCGCCCAGCACAAAGAGCACCATGCTCAGCATGACATAGGCATCGGTTTGCAGCATGTCAGCGCTCCTGTGTCCCCGCCGGAGGCAGGGCTGCGGGGTCAGAGTCCTGGCCGCTGCCGCCCTGTCCCAGTTGCGAGGCAATGGCACTGGTCAGGGGCCGGCTCACACGGCGGCGACCCAGGCGGGCGCGTTCCAGTTCCGGCGCCACTTTGGGCCGGTGCGTGAGGACGATGGCGCCCACCATCGCCACCAATAGCAGCAGGGCGACGATCTGCATCGGCAACAGGTACTGGTTGAACAGCTTGAGGCCGATATCCGCGGGACCGCCAAAACTCGCCTGTGAGGGCGTCACCAACAGATCGACTGTGGCTTCCAGCGTCCCTTCGAAGCGGCGCAACGGTGACAGCACCAGCAGGGCGCTCTCGCCATCACCCGCGTTAAAGATCATGCCGGCTCCCGGGCGGGCCAGCACCTCGTCGAGTTCGTTTACCAGCGCCTGGTTACTGAAGTCCGCGTCATCAGCGACCGCCAGGGGGTCCGACAGGGCGCCGGGCGCGACGTCGCCCAGCAGTACAATCGTATCTTCATCGCTCAGTTCGGATGCGAAGTCCACCAGAAAGACCGCTTCGCCCCAGCCATTGAAGACGCGCAGACTGCCTGCTTCGGCCAGGTCCGGCAACAGGCTCAACGCCGGCGCCCCTGTGCCGTGAATAAGTGCCGTGTAGCGTTGCCCGGCTTCCAACACCAGACTGCCGCTCAGCAAGGTCCTGTCGTCCAGCGCGCGCAATTCCAGTTCATAGTCGCCAGGCGGCAGGGCCTCGTAGTCCCGCACGCTTCCCTGGGGCAGGTTGTCACCAACGCTGGAACCGTTTAGGCGTAACTCAAGCGGTCCCGCGTCCGCCGCCAGATTGGCCACGCGCAGTTGCGGATGCGCAGGCGGCGCCTGCAGGTCGCTGATGCCCCCCTGGGAGAGCGCGAGGGCCACAGTCACCAGGAAAATCAGCGCCAGTACGACGGCGCCGGGCGCCAGCCAGCCATAGGGCGATCGGCCGCCGGGCCGCTCTGCGCCGAGCAACATAATGACGAAGAGGAACAACACCATGATGGCGCCGGCGTATACGGCCAGTTGCACCATCGCCAGAAATGCCGCGTTCAGCAACAGGAAAAGAAAGGCGATGCAGCCCATGTTGATGATCAGGAACAGGGCGGCGTGCACCGCGTTTTGGCTGAGCAGCAACATCACCGCCGCCACGACGGCGATGGCGCCCACCAGAATGAAAAGCCAGACTTCCGTTGCCATGAATCTCCTGTTGTTCCCCCGCCTGTCGCCGGACCCTACTCGGGGTCTTCCATATCGGGTATCGAGCGATCGAATTCACCTGGCTCCACCTGTTGCGGCGTGTCCGCCTGGCCTTCTGCCGGCGCCTCGATCAGCATGTCCTTTGTGTAGATCGCGTCGCGCCGGTCCGTGAAGCTCAGCCGATGCTCTCGCGTCAGCACGATGGCCTCGGTCGGGCAGGCGTCTTCGCAATAGCCGCAAAAGATACAGCGCAGCATGTTGATTTCATAGGTGCGGGCGTATCGCTCGCCAGGGCTGTAGCGTTCCTCGTCCGTGTTTTCCGCCGCCTCGACCCAGATGGCGTCCGCCGGGCAGGCCGCCGCGCAGAGCGAACAACCGATGCACTTTTCCAACCCGTTGTCATAGCGCTTGAGCTCATGACGGCCCTTGAAGCGCTGCTGGAAGGGGCGCATCTCCTCCGGATACTGGATCGTGACCGGCTCTTCCAGCACGTGCCGGAAAGTGGTCTGGAAACCGCGAATCAGGTTCATGCAAGTCCTCCAGCGTCCCTAGCCCTGTGCCTGACCAGAGCCGGTAGCCTCACCGCTCACGTCGGTCGCGTCGCTGGCGGCCACCCCGGCGAGGCTGTCAAGGGCGCTCAGCGTATAGCGAAACATTACGAAAGGAACGGCCAGCAAACCGCCGACTACATTCAGAATCACGTGCCCGAATCCGCCTCGTTCCCCGGTGATCATCGGATCAAGCGCCTGCTCTTCCTCTTCGCGGCGCTCGCGACCAATGATCAGCCAGGCGCCGCCCACGATCAGCACGAAGAAAATGGCGCCTGCCATGCCGTACACGATCGGGCTGTCAAACAGGTCGCCCAGCACCACAGCCACCGCCGTCCAGACCACCGCCACCAGAGACAGCGGCAAAAGGACTTTCCAGCCGTACTGCATCAGCCGGTCATAACGAATGCGCGGCAAGGTGGCCCGTACCCAGATCATGAGCGCCAGCAAGAGGAAAATCTTGCCGCCCATCACCAGCGGGCCAAGAATTGGCGCCGTGCGCACCAGACCGAAGCCGTCCTGCCAGCCGCCAAGGAAAGTGATCGCAACCAGCGCGCTGACCGCGATCATGCCCAGGTACTCGGCCATCATGAACTGGGCGAACTTCATGCCGCTGTATTCTGTCTGGTATCCCTGGGTCAGTTCCTGCTCCGCCTCGGGAAGGTCAAAGGGCGCGCGGTTGGTCTCCGCCAGCACGGCGATGAACAGGATGAAAGCCGCGAGGGGATTCTGGAAGACGTACCACTCCCAGATGAGTTCCTGACCCTGAATGATGTCACCGATGCTCATGCTGCCGGCCAGCATGATCGGCACGGCCAGCGCGAAGCCGAAACTGAGCTCGTAGCTGACCATTTGCGCCGAAGCGCGCAGGCCGCCCAGCATGGCGTATTTGTTGTTGCTGGCCCAGCCCGCCAGCACCACGCCGTAGGTGCCCAGACTGGTTATCGCCAGCAGCCAAAGCAGGCCGACGTTGGGGTCCGCCAGTCCCAGCGGCACCCGAAACCAGACGTCACCCAGCGATGGCGCAAACCAGGGCACGATGATGGATGGCCCGATCGGTATGACGCCGAAGAGCAGCATCACCGGCAAGACTTTCATCAGAGGCGCGAAGGTGTAGACAACGCGATAGGCGCCCGCCGGGCGAAAGTCTTCCTTGAACACCAGTTTGACCCCGTCCGCGGCCGGTTGCAGAAAGCCCAGCGGCCCCACGCGATTGGGCCCGATACGTTGCTGGAAGAAGGCGATCAGGCGCCGCTCCAGCAGGGTCGTATAGGCGAAACTGGTCAGCACCACGAAGAAGAACAGCGCCGCAAAGACGATGGGCCAGATGCCTGAACAACCGCCATCGTCGTAACAGTCCACGACGACCAGCTGTCTTGTGGCCGGTTCAAAGACAAAGCGCAGCGCACCGTCCAGGAAATCATAAATGGCCGGCCAGTTGACCACAATGAAAGCCAGCGGGTTCACCAGCAGCAACCAGATGATGCCGGCCACCCTTGAGACCAGCGCCAGTAGCACCAGACCGACCGCCACGGCCGCAAATACTGCGACCTTGAGCGCCAGGTCCGCCGACGCCGCAAGTGTCCCGAGGACCGTGGCCGCACTGAGCAACAGCGCCACTGCCGTGCCGGCGGCGATGAGAAGGCGGCGCACGAGGCGCCAGTCGATATCCGGCAGCGTCATCATGATTCGCTTACCCTGGCGTCCGCCGCCACCGTTACTTTCGATACGCGCCCCGCGGACAGCGTCAGGGGCATCGCGGTTGTCGTGAGGTGCCGCGGCAGCGCCAGACTGCCGGCCGGTATGCTTGCGTCCAGCCGCGCCAGCACCTGGACCGCCGGGCCGTCAACAACCTCGATTTCGACGGTATCGTCAGGAAGGACGCCCAGTCGCTGCGCGTCGCCAGGATTGAGCAGTACAAAGGGCGCCGGCACCCGTGGCCATACAATGTCCGTGGCGCGGAAGGCGCGTTCGCGGTTGTACAGGCGGGTGACGGGCACAATCCGGAAATCGCCCTCGTTAACTTTCTCTCTGGCCGGCAATACGGGGGCGGCGACCTTCACCCTGCCCCTGTCCGCCGCGGCCGGTATCTGTACGCCCAGACCGCCGCGGTTGAGCAGCGCCGTGCCGCCGTACCACAGGTCTTCGCCAACGGGCGGGTCCTGCTTCTCCGTCCATGCCAGGTCACGGTAGCGGCAACCCTCAAACGCCGCGACCTGCTGTGACAGTTCCAGCATCACGGCAGCAGCGGAGGCTTTGGCCCGCCCCTGCCCCAGCACCTCCGCGATTCTCGCCACAACCTGCCACGCGGGCAAGGCCTCTCCGACCGGCCCCTGCGCGCGATAAAAGCGTTGCACTCGCCTCTCGCCACTGGTGAAACTGCCATCGCGTTCTGCGAAACTTTGAATGGGCAGGACCACCTGCGCGCGATTGCCCAGAGTGTCCTGAAACAAGGCCAGCTCGATGATGTTGTCTACCTTGCCCAACCACTCCGGCGCCGAGGGATCGTCCGCCAGCAAGTCCGCCTGTGCGACCAACAGCGTCTGCGGTGGTTCGGTCATGATGCCGATCGTGTTTTCCGGCGTGAAGCCAAGGTAGTGCAGACCCATGCCGTTGGGACCGGGCAGCGGCGACAGCAGGCCATTGTTCGGCCGGCCAACGTGACCGGTCTCCACCAGAATGTTGGCGGCTGCCTGCATCAGGGCGCGGCTGCCGGCCAGGTCCAGCCCTTCCGCGCCGGCGACGATGACCAGATTGTTGGCATCGCGCAGGCGGCCAAAAATATCCTCGTCTTCCTGCTGCAGGTTGGCGAGGAAATGGGCCCCGTCACCGGTCGGGTAACGCAGCTGACGGCAGGCAAAGTCATCGAGACGGGTGCCACGCGAATTGGCCACCAGCAGCAGGGCGCCGCGGTCCGCGGCCTGCTTGATGCGCAGGCGCCAGAGCGGCACCTCCTCCTCAAGATCGGTGGCAATGACCAGCACCACGTCGCCGCTACCCAGCGCTCCCAGGTTGCTGCCCTGCCCCACGCCGACCTGGGCGATCAGGTCAGCACCGCCATGGGTCGGCGGCCATGCGCCCAGGCGCGAACTGCCGAGACCCTTCGCCAGCTGCTGCAGGGCGTACAGGTCTTCATTGCTGAGGCCACTGCCCGCAATGATGGCGAGGTCTTCGCCGGCTTCGCGCAACCGCCCCGCCGCATCCTCCAGGGCCTCGGCCCATGTCGCGCGCGACTCGCCGGTGGTCGGCCAGGCAAGACGGTCCGCGCTGCGGGAGAAGTGATGGCCGAAGCGGGCCTTGTCGCTGATCCAGATCTCGTTGACGTATTCGTTCTGCCGCGGCATGACGCGCTTGACGATGGCCCGGCCGTCGGCATCGCGGTCCAGCCTTGTACTCAGGCTGATGTTGGAACCCGCTGCGTCCCAGGGGTCGATGCTGGCTACGTCCGTCAGTTCCCAGGGTCGCGCACCAAAGCGGAAATCCGCCGTGGTCAGCGCGCCTACCGGGCAGATGTCGGTCGTGTTGCCGGAGAAATAGCTGTCAAAACCCGGCTCGCTGTTGGTGATGATCTGCAGCGAGCGACCGCGTTCGTGAAAGGCCAGCACGTCGTCACCGACGACTTCATCCTGGAAGCGAACGCAACGGGCGCACTGAATGCAGCGTTCCTCGTCAAGGAAGACCAGGTCGCCCAGCGGCACGTGCTTGTCCAGATTCAGCTTGTCGCCGAACACCATGCGCGTCTTGCCCGGTCCGTGTTCCATGGTCAGGTTTTGCAGCGGACATTCGCCGCCCTTGTCACAGATTGGACAGTCCAGCGGATGGCTGGTGAGCAGAAACTCGAGCACGTTCTCGCGCGCCTGGTCGACCTCCTGCGTGTCCGTTCGGATCACCAGGCCTTCGTAGACCTTGGCGGTGCAGGCCGTCTGCAGCGTCGGGAACCAGCGGACCTGTGGCTTGCCGTCCTCGTCCAGCATCACCTCGCCGCTGGCGCGGTCGCGCTGGATACTGCCCATCTCCACCAGACACATACGACACATGCCGACCGGGTCCATCTTGGGATGGTAGCAAAACACCGGTATCAGATCGCCGATGCTGCGCGCCGCATCAACCAGGTTGGCGCCGGCCGGCACCTGAAACTCCCGGTCATTGACGACGATGGTCACAGTTTCAGCCATGCAATCCTCCGCTGCTGCGCCCCTTTGGACGCGGCTCAGGCACTTGCCCGCCTGCGACGCCCGCGACGCGGCGCGCTGGCCGCGGGCTTTTCTTCCTCAGGCTTTGGCTGCACGTGAGCGTTAAAGTCATCCGGAAAGTTGCTGATAGTGTGAATGATCGGGTTGGCGGCGAAATCGCCGAGAGCGCAGAGCGTCGTCCCGGCCATGTTCTTCGCCACGTTGTCGATCAACTGCACGTCCTCCGGCTTGCCCTCACCCGCCAGAATCCGGTCCAGCACCTTGTCCAGCCAGTACGTGCCTTCGCGGCAGGGCGTACACTTGCCACAACTCTCGTGCGTGAAGAATTTGGTAACCTTCGAAGCGACCCAGGTCATGTCAACCGAATTGTCCATGACGATGATCGAGGCCGAGCCGAGGATCGTGCCCAGGCCCTGCATCGCCTCATAGGACAGCGGTGTATCCAGCACTTCATCCGTGCCCGGCACGATCGGCCCCGAGCCGCCCGATGGCAAAATGGCCTTGATGTTTCCGGGGTCGCAACCGGCATGATCGACCAGCAATTCCCGCAGAGGCGTGCCCAGCGGCAACTCGTAGTTGCCGGGCCGCGGCACGTGGCCGCTGACGCAGAAGACCTTGGTGCCCGCGCTCTGTTCCGTGCCAATGGCGCGAAAGGCTTCGGCGCCGTTGCCGAGAATCCAGGGCACGTTGGTCAGCGTCTCCACGTTGTTGACGACCGTCGCTTCCTTGTAAAGACCGCCACCCTTCTGCGCCGGAAACGGCGGGCGCACCCTTGGCTGGCCCAGCACGCCCTCCAGGCTGCTGAGCATGGCGCTCTCCTCGCCGCAGATATAGGCGCCGGCGCCCAAATGTGTGTAAACCGGGCAGGACCAGCCACTGCCCAGAATGTTCTCGCCCGCGAAACCGGCTGCCTCCGCCTCCGCAATGCAGCCATCCAGCAGATCGCCAATATCCCAGAATTCGCCACGCAGGTAGATATAGACGGCCGTCGCCTGAATGGCCCAGGCGCATATCAACGCACCTTCAATCATCTGGTGCGGATTGCCTTCCATGATCTCGCGGTCCTTGAATGTGCCGGTCTCGCTTTCGTCGGCATTGACCGCAACATACTTGATCGGCTCATTCTGCGGGATGAAGCTCCACTTCACCCCTGCCGGAAAGCCGGCGCCACCGCGCCCGCGCAAACCGGAAGCCTTCACTTCGTCGATGACTTCCGCGGGCTGCATGGCCAGCGCCTTCTTCAGGGCCTCGTAACCGCCGTTGGCCTGATAGACCGACAACTCATGCAGGTCCGGGATGTCGCGCCCCCGCAGCAATAACCTCATGCGCCCTGTCCCTGCCCCGCAGCCTCAAGTTCGGCGCGCTTTTCCTCGATCCAGGCCTTCATTTTCTCCATGTCCAGCGATTCCATGTAACGGAAATTGCACTGCAACATGGGCGCCTTGTCACAGGCGGCCAGACACATCACGTGCTCGACAGTGAACAGACCGTCCGCCGAGGTGCCGCCTTCTTCCACGCCAAGGTATTCCTGCAATTCGCGATAGAAGGTCTCGGCGCCGTTGAGCGCACAAGGCAGGTCCGTGCAGACGTGCAGCCAGTAGCGACCCTTTGTGCGTTCGGAATACATGGTGTAAAAGCCCGCGATGGACTTCACCTGGGTCGGGTCCATTTCACAAATCTCGGCGACTTCCTGTATGCCTCTGGGGCTGACCCAGCCGTATTCTTCCTGCGCAATATAAAGCAGCGGCATCACCGCCGAACGCCTGTCCGGATACTTGGCCAGATGACTGGCGATGCGCGCCTTGTACCTGGGATCGTGTAGTGACATTCCTTCCGTCCCCGACGCCCTATCGGTCGCAATCGCCCAGCACAATGTCCACGCTGCCGATGATCGCCACCAGATCGGCGATGAAATGGCCCTGGGTCAGCAGCGGCAGTGAACTGATGTGCATGAATGAAGGCGTCTTGAAGTGGACGCGGCGCGGCATGTTGCCGCCGGTCCCGTGCAGATAACAGCCGATTTCGCCGCGAGGGCTCTCGACGGCGGCGTAAACTTCCTCGTCCGGCGCATCGAAGCCCGAGGTCCACAGCTTGAAGTGGTGGATAACCGCTTCCATGCTCTGGCCCAGTTCACTGCGCGGCGGCGGCACATACTTGCGATTGTCCGAGCGGAAAGGCCCCCTGTCTTCCAGCCGCTCCAGGGCCTGGTGCAGAATCTTCATCGATTGCCACAGCTCCAGAATACGGCACATGAAGCGATCGTAAACGTCGCCGTGCTCGCCCAGCGGCACGTTGAAGGTGAACTGTTCGTAACCGCTGTAAGGCATCGACTTGCGCAGGTCCCAGTTGACGCCGCTGCCACGTAGCGTTGGGCCGCTCATGCCCCAGGCCAGCGCCCGTTCCGGCTCAATCACGCCCACGCCCTGGGTGCGGTCCACCCAGATGGGGTTCTTCTCCAGCAATCGCTGGTAGTCCTCCACGGCGCGCGGAAACTCGCCGAGGAACTTCACCAGGGTCGGCTTGAAATCCGGCGTGATGTCGCGCCAGACGCCGCCAGGCCTGAAGTAACTGCCCATCATGCGCTGGCCGGACAGCATCTCCAGCATGTCCAGCACTTTTTCGCGCTCACGAAACGCGTAGAGCAGCACACTCATGGCGCCCAGATCGATGGCGTGGGTGCCCAGCCAGACCAGGTGGCTGGCGATGCGCTGCAACTCCAGGCAGACCACGCGAATCAATTGGGCGCGTGGCGGCACGTCAAGGTCTACCAGCTTCTCGACCGCCAGGCAAAAGGCCATGTTGTTGGACAGCGGCGACAGGTAGTCCATGCGGTCCGTCGCCGTGACGCCCTTCTCGTAAGTCTTGGATTCGATCGTCTTTTCGATGCCGGTGTGCAAAAAGCCCACGTCCGGCACGGCGTTAACGATCTGCTCGCCATCCAGTTCCAGCAGGACGCGCAACACACCATGGGTGCTGGGATGGTGCGGACCCATGTTGAGCAGCATGGTCTCGCCCGTGAAGGCCCGTTCCGAGACCAGGCCCCGCAGTTCCTCTATGTTGCCTTCCCAACGGTACGCGTCAGGGGCACTGGTCGGCGTCTCGACGACTGCCATGTTCGCTCCTGGCCTACTCTCTCGCGAAGGGCTTGTGCTTCATAATCTCCTCCGCATTGAAGGAGAACTGCACCTGCTCGTAACCCAGGGGGTAATCGCGCCGGTGCGGATGGCCGTCCCATTCCACCGGCATCAGGATGCGGCGCAAGTCCGGGTGTCCGCTGAAACGGATGCCCATCAGGTCAAAAATTTCGCGCTCCAGCCAGTTGGCGCCGGGCCAGACACCGGTCATGGTCGGCGCTTCGGGCTCGTCCTCCGCCACGAATATCTTCACCCGCAGCCGACGCCCATAGAGCATGGAGAGCAAATGGTAGCAAATGCCGAAACGTTCCGGCCGGTCCTGTTCCGGCCAGTAGTCCACGGCGCTGATGTCGGAGAGGAAATTGTAGACCAGCCCGGGCGTATCGCGCAGGAAACGACAAACGTCGACGACCTGCGCCGGCGGCACGATCAGGGTCGTTTCATCCCTGAAACTGTGGCTGTCCAGCAAGGCATCGGGCATGGCCGCCTGCAATTCAGCGGCGGCGTCCCGGGCCGGGGCAATATCAGGCACGCGGCGCCTCCGTAGCCCAGTCCAGGATAGTCTCGCCATGCACCTTCTGGTGCAGGGTCAGGACGCCGTGCATCAGTTGTTCCGGCCGTGGCGGGCAGCCGGCGATGTACACGTCAACCGGGACGATTTCATCCACGCCCTGCACGATGGCGTAGTTGTTGTAGATGCCGCCGCAGGAAGCGCAATCGCCCATGGAGATGACCCATTTGGGCGCGGCCATCTGGTCGTAGAGCTGGCGCACCACCGGCGCCATCTTGCGCGTCACGCGGCCGGAGACGATCAACAGGTCCGCCTGTCGGGGCGTGGCGCGATTAAGCTCCATGCCGAAACGCGACATGTCGTAGCTGGAGGCCTGGGTACTCATGTATTCGATGGCGCAACAGGCCAGACCAAAGAGCAGCGGCCACATGGCGCCCGTGCGCGCCCAGTTGATCGCCTGGTCCAGCGTGGTCGTCACCACGCCGAGGTTGCCAAGTTTCGAGCTTACTCCCATTCCAGCGCTCCTGACTTCCACTCATAGACGAGGCCGATGGTCAGAACGAGCGTGAAGATTCCCATGGTCACCAGGCCGTACAGCGCCAGTTCCCGAAAGATCACCGCCCAGGGCAGGAAGAAAATGACCTCGATGTCGAAGAGGATGAAGAGTACCGCCACCAGGTAAAACTGCACCGGCAGTCGCCGTGTACCCGGCCCGATCGGCTTGACGCCGCTTTCGTAGGGCGCTGACTTGCGCGAGGAAGGACGCTGCGGGCCGAAAATGCGGGAGATGAACAGAATGAGCAGGGCAACCGCAAGCGATATCACCAGCAACGCGGTGATGGGAGCGAATTCCTGCAACGCCATGGTGCCTTCCCCGAGCGTTTGTTCATTTTGGAGCAAACAGGCGCAGGTTAGCATATCTGGCGCAAGGCGTCAAATGCTTTGAAGCCTTAAATGCAGGGGGCCTGGCGACTGCGCCAGACCCCGACTTTCAGGTGCTTGCGCGGCAGAATTCCATGCCACTACATTGTCAGGTAATCGCGCAACTGGCGGCTACGTGAGGGGTGGCGCAACTTGCGCAGGGCGCGGGCCTCAATCTGGCGAATGCGCTCGCGGGTGACGCGAAACTCGCGCCCCACCTCCTCCAGGGTACGGGCCCGCCCGTCCAGCAAACCGTAGCGCCGCTCAAGCACTTCGCGCTCGCGGTCGCTGAGCACGCCCAGGGCCGTCTGCATCTGTTCGCGCAGCAACTGGCGGCTGGCGGCATCGACCGGGCCGGCCGTCTCCTCGTCCGGAATGAAATCGCCCAGGGTGCTGCTGTCTTCCTCTCCCACCGGGCTGTCCAAGCTCATCGGTTCCTGGCTGATGCGCTGAATGCGGCGCACTTTCTGCGCAGCGCGTCGCAACTTTCGCTGCAAGTCGACGCCGAGCGGCTTCTCGCTTTCGATTCTTTCGCGAATGGCGGCGGTCTCCGAAGGCGTCAGGAATTCCATCTCCAGCGCAATGCGTTCCGCATCTGGCTCGGCGCCCAGTTCCTGGGTGAGCTGCACCTGCACGCGCGACAGTCGATTGATGGTCTCAATCATGTGCACAGGAATGCGGATCGTGCGCGCCTGGTCCGCAATGGCCCGGCTGATCGCCTGGCGAATCCACCAGGTGGCGTAGGTGCTGAACTTGTAGCCGCGGGCATGGTCGAATTTCTCGACGGCGCGCAGCAGCCCGAGGTTGCCCTCCTGAATGAGGTCCAGAAAGTTGATGCCGCGCCCCGTGTAACGCTTGGCTATGCTGACCACCAGCCGCAGGTTGGCGCGCGTGAGGGTCTCAATGGCCAGCAAGGCACGCTGCTCCACCCATTGAAAGTGATCGGCCATATCCTCATCGAGTCGCGGGTCGGCCTTCAGCAGACGGTGGAATTGCTTCAGCTCCGGTAGTTGTCGTTGCTCGCGCCACTGTTGAAGCAGCCAGATTTGCAGGGTCGGCGGCAACAGGTAAAGCCCCTGCATGCTGGCATACAGGGCGCGCGCCAGGTCCGTCCACGCCTCATCGCGCTCCGGCCCAATCGCTTCCAGCCAGGCACGGGCCGCGGAGTTGCCGCTCAACTCCAGGTCGTCTCCGAGGGCGCCCACCTCTTCCAGCATCGCAGCCAGGTCCGGCGCGGCGAGTTGCATCTCCGACGACAATTGCAACAGCATGCCGTGGTTGCGCAGCACACTTTCGTACAAATGCTCGCCGATGTGGCCCGCAGGGGCATTCAAACCGGAGCTGTCTTCGCTGGTGGATGCGTGGTCGTCGAGCACGGACTGCAGTTCGCGTTCGGCGGCAATTTGCATGCTTAGCCAGACCTCGTGCGAGGCCTCCAGCAACTTGACCCGGCCGATTTCTCTCAGATACAAACGGACCGGGTCCTCGACAGGATCATTGTTGCCGTTCTGCAGGTCTTCCTCCTCAAGTCGGCGCAGCGCGTCCGTTTCGATTTCATTCCGGTCAGGTCTGCCTTTTTCCTCGCGGGTCTGGCCGGAAGCGAGAGAGGCAGTTGTTTGCCGGGTCCCAGGGGTCATCCGCTCCATTTCGGCTCCCTTCTCCTGCAACGTCGTCATGTTGATTGCGGTTTCGCAGGGGTCTGATTCCGCAGCGCCTTGTCGATCCGGTTGCGCGCTCTTACAGACAACTGGATGCGCTCATGCAGGGCTTCCTTACCTGCATCGTCGTCTTCAAGCAGGTAATAGAGTTCGCGGCGCTCGCGTTCCAGACGCCTGATTCGCAGGCGCAACGCAGTACGGACCAGTTCACGTTGCCAGTCCACCGCTTCGGCGCGCCTCACGACTACGGGCAAGTCCGCCCCGAAGCCATGCCGCATTACCGTGCGGGCATTGTCCAGGTCGCTGGCCGGCGTATCGCGTTCAAGTTGCTGCAAAGTCTCACGTTGCAACGCATCGCCATGCTGGTTCAGCCAGGCCATTTCCGGCAGTTCGTCCTGCCTTAAGGCCAGCAACAGCCCCTGCAGTAGCGATGCGCAGTCCCGGTTGACAAGGTCAGACACGCCCAATGCTTCCAGCGGCCCGTGCAATAACGCCAGGTCGCCGTCCGCCAGTTCACGAAAAACGCGATTGATCCGGTAAACCAGGTCCGGCTGCCGTAACAGGTTGCCGAGGAAGTCGCGCTCGTGCCTTTGGTCTTCCTGCAGCGGCGTCGCCGCCTGGGCCCCGACTTCAGGGCCTGCCTCCGCATTTTCCCTGCGACGTCCCGGAGCCGGCTTCTGTCGCTGCGACCAACGCAGCAATTCATCCTCGGCAATACGCAAGCGCAAGGCCAGCTTTTGCAGGTTGTCACGCGAATAAAGCCGGTTTTCCGAAGCCTGCAGCAGGGGTAGCAGCCGACGCGCCACGGCTTCCCGCTCCTGAATGCTGGGACGTTCGGGCAAGGCCTGCACTTCCGTTTCAATGACGTACTCTGCGACGGGTGTTGCCTCCCCTACCTGTTGCCCCCAGCTGGCGGCATCCTCGCGAATCAGGTCGTCCGGGTCCTTCGCGCCGGGCAATTGCAAGACCCGAATGTCCAGCGACAGGCGCCCGCTGAAATCGGCCTGCAGCGTTTCGCGCGCCACCTCAAGGCTGCGCATGGTGGCGTTCTGACCGGCGCTGTCGGCATCCAGCGCCAGCACCACCTTGCTCGCCAGGCGCGGCGTCAACAGGCGCAACTGCGATTCGGTCAGGGACGTGCCCATCTGCGCCACCACATTCAGGTGTCCGGCCTGATGGGCCTGAATGACGTCCATGTAGCCTTCTACGATCACCGCGGTGTTTTCGTTGCGAATTGCCTGACGCGCGCGGTCCAGGCCGTAGAGCAGGCGGCTCTTGTCAAAGAGCATGGTCTGCGGCGAATTCAGGTACTTCGGCTGGTCCTCGTCGGCAAGAGCCCGCGCGCCAAAGCCAACCACGCGGCCGCGTTCGTCGCGAATGGGAATGAGCAGGCGATTGCGAAACCGGCCGTAGACGCGACCGCTGTCTTCATTTCGTCCCAACAGGCCAACATCCAGCAGGTCTTCATCGCTGTAGTCCAGTTGCCGCATGTAGTCGCGCAAATGCTGCCAGCCGGCAGGCGCATAGCCCAGGGCCGTGGCGCGCAGGGTGTCGTCACTGAAGCCGCGCCGCTCGCGCGCGTAGGCCAGCACCTGCGGCGTATCCCACAGACGGTCCCGGTACCAGTCCGTCGCCGCCTGCAACACGCCCCGCAACACATCCTGACGGGCCGCCTGTTGCCTCTGCTCGTCGCTCTGGCGCCGCAGCTCCACACCCGCCTGGCGGGCGAGCTCTTCCAGCGCCTCACGGAAGCTCCAGCCATGGTGCTTCTGGGCGAAAGTGAACAGGTCTCCGCCTTCGGCACAACTGCCAAAGCAACGCCAACTCTGCGTATCCGGGTTGACGATGAAGGACGGCGTACGTTCGCTGTGGAAGGGACAGTTGGCCTTGTAGTAGCGGCCAGCCTTCTTCAGCGGAACATACTGCTGAACATAGTTGACAATATCGATGCGGGACTTGATCTCGTCAGCGACGGACATGGCCCTGTCCCCGACTACGGGTCACCAGTATACGAAAGGGCGGCTACCACGGCAATCCGGTCTGCCGCACACCCTGAGCAAAGGATATAGCACATGTGTGCTAAACGCAAGTGTGAGTTTCGTTAGAATCCCGTGAGTTGCCGGCCGCAACCACGCCCGCCAGCCGCCATCCTAGAATCCGCCAAGCTGCGAAAGATCGACGCGGCCGGCCTGCAGGGAGGCAAGGGACTGCAGCAATGCCAAACGGTTTTGCCGCAGCGTTTCATCCTCAACGTTGACCAACACGTGATCAAAGAAGTCACGGATCGTCGGCACCAGCGCTTCCATGGCGCAAAACAGGGAATCGACGTCGCTTTCCTGCTGCAAGGTTTGCGCCCACAGCAGCTTTTCATACAGCGCGCGTTCCTCGGGTTCCCGCAACAACGACTTTTGCAAGGCTTCCACCCGCTCCGTCCCGCGCGTGATACGTACGCAGCGGGAATAGCTGTCCAGAATGAGCGGCCAGTCCGGCCGGTCGACCTGATTTTGCAGCCGGGCCGAGAACTGCCTTGCGCGCCAGGGATTGCTTCCCTGTTCCGCCAACACCGCCTGCAGGACATCCGCCGCGAAACCCTGGTCCTGCAGCCATGCCTGCAGCCGGATGGCCAGAAAGTCCAGCAGAGCCTGGCGCGTCCGGTCGTCCGCAGGAATTGGTTGCGCCTGAATCACGGGCGCCAGCAATACGTCCAGAGCAACGTCCAGCCTGCGGTCGCACAGGATGCGGATCAGGCCCAGGGCAGCCCGACGCAAACCGTAGGGATCGGCTGTGGCCCGCGGTGTCACGCCGGCTGCAAAGAGACCGGCCAGGCTGTCCAGGCGGTCCGTCAACGCCAGCAACGCGCCGGCCTCGCTGGCGGGCAGTCCGTCTTCGGCGCTGCGCGGTTGCCAGAACTCGAAGATGGCCTCCGCGACCTCTGCCTGGCTGCCGCCGCGCCGGGCGTATTCGCGCCCCATAACACCCTGCAAGGACGTCATTTCGACCACCATCTGCGTCGCCAGGTCCGCGCGGGCCAGTTGCGCCGCTTCATGCGCCACAGCGACGACGGAAGCATCCAGCCCGAGCAGGTCGCCGACTGCCGGCACCAGGGCCGCCACGCGGCGGTTCTTGTCGAGCATCGAGCCAAGGCGCTCGTGAAAAACCAGCGTGTCCAGACGAGTCAAATGCGCGGCCAGTGGTTTACGCAGGTCTTCTTCAATGAAGTAGCGGGCGTCGCTGAAGCGGGCGCGCAGCACGTGCTCGTTGCCGGCGACGATGTTGGCCATTCCCTGCCCGTCGCCATTGCGCACCGCGATGAACCAGGGCAGCAAACGGCCCTCTGCATCCTCCAGCGGAAAGTAGCGCTGGTGTTTGCGCATCACGGCCACCAGCACCTCTCGTGGCAGATTGAGAAAGTCCTCGTCGAAAGCGCCGCGGAAGGCCGTCGGCACCTCCACAAGATTGGCGACTTCGTCCAGTAGTGCGGGGTCCTGCGGAATGCGCCCGCCGACTTCGTTTGCCAGCGCTCCGGCCTGGGCCTGAATCCCTTCACGGCGGGAGTCTTGCGTCAGGAGAATGCCCTGGTCGGCCATGCGCCGAAAATAGTCGGCGACGTTTGCAACGGAGAATTCCCTGGACCCGTATTGCCGCGCGCCGCGGCTGCTGCTGCCGCTGACGACGTCGGCAAAGCGGAAGGGAATGCATTGCTCCCCGTGCAGCGCCAGCAACCAGCGCAGTGGACGCGAAAAAGTCACAGCGCCGGCATTCCAGCGCATACTGCGCGGGAACCGCAGGCCGTCAATCAGAGCGGGCAGCGATTCGGCCAGTACTTCCGCGACCGCGCGTCCCGGCCTGTGCGTAAGCGCGACGGCATACTCACCACCATCAATGGCCAGGGCCTGCAGGTCTTCCGGCGCCACGCCGCGACTGCGAGCGAAACCCAGGGCCGCACGCGTAGGCTCACCGGTTTCGTCCCAGGCTCGTGACGCCGGCGGTCCCTTGACCCTTTCCTCCAGCGCCGTCTGTTGCGCCGCCAGTTGACGGGCATGCAGCACAAGGCGACGCGGCGTGGCTGCAACCGCAATGCCTTCATGTGAAAGTCGCAGGCCCGCGAAAAATGCCGCCGCCGCCGCTTCCAGTTGGGCGGCGGCCCGCTCAACATCCGCCGCCGGCAATTCCTCCACGCCGATCTCCAGAAGAAAGTCCGCCGGACAGGTCGCCGGCGCCGGCAGCGTCGTCAATTCCGGGACCGGAGGCGCGGCCCACAACGAGTTTTGCAGCGGAAAGTCGGCTTCCTCGCGCTGACGCACCCATGCCTGGGCCACGTCGCGCGCCATGTCGCGCATGCGCCGGAACCAGGTGGCCCGTTCCGTGACCCCGATGGCGCCGCGCGTATCCAGCACGTTGAAGAGATGGCTTTGCTTCAGCAGGTAGTCATAGGCGGGCAGAATGGCGTCGGCCTCCAGAGCGCGACGACCTTCCTTTTCCCAGGCGTCGAACACGCCCTGCAGGGCCGGTACGTCACCGATTTCAAAATAGTAGCGACAATGCTCGATCTCCCCCTGCAGAAACACGTCGCCGTAACTCAGATCGCCCAGCCAGCGAATATCCCAGACGCTGTCCGAACCCTGCAGCGCCAGCACGATGCGTTCTATGCCGTAGGTAATCTCGACCGATACCGGGTCCAGTTCCAGACCGCCAGCCTGCTGGAAATAGGTAAACTGGGTGATCTCCTGACCGTTCAGCCACACTTCCCAGCCCAGGCCCCAGGCCCCCAGCGGTGGACTTTCCCAGTTGTCCTCCACGAAGCGGATATCCTGCTCTTCCGCCTTAAGACCCAGCGCCCGCAGGGATTCAAGGTACAGCTCCTGCGGGTTGCCCGGGTCCGGCTTGAGGATGACCTGGTACTGGAAGAACTGCTGCATGCGATTGGGATTGTCCCCGTAGCGGCCGTCATCGGGGCGGATACTGGGTTCCACGTAGGCAACACGCCAGGGTTCCGGCCCCAGCACGCGCAACAGCGTCGCCGGGTTGTTGGTGCCGGCGCCAACCTGCACGTTGTGAGGGTTCCAGAGCACACAACCCTGCTCCGACCAAAAGTGGTGCAGTCGCAGAATCACATCCTGGAAGCCGGGGGCCATGGTCATCCCTGTTTTGTCCTGAATCTGTGGAAGCGCCCTGTCGTTACAACAGGCCGACCGCGTTCAGCACTTGCTGCTGCGCGCGGTCGGCTTCACCCAATCTGACTGGAAAGCGTCAGTTGCGGTGCATGTCACCCGCCATGCTGAACAGGCTCATGCGTGGCTGGCGGGTCCGTTCGTCTTCCTTGCCGAAGTTAATGGGTTCGCCGTCGCTGTCGATTGCCTGCACCGAAAGACCCAGGCTCTGCAGTTCCTTCACGAGAACGCGGAAACTGGTTGGAATGCCGGGTTCCTCAATGGGCTCGCCCTTGACGATTGCCTCATAGGTCTTGACACGGCCCTGCACGTCATCGGACTTGACCGTCAGCATTTCCTGCAGGGTGTAGGCCGCGCCATAGGCTTCCAGCGCCCACACTTCCATTTCGCCGAAACGTTGGCCGCCGAATTGCGCCTTGCCACCCAGTGGCTGTTGCGTCACCAGGCTGTAAGGGCCGGTCGACCGCGCATGCACCTTGTCCTCGACGAGATGGGCCAGCTTCAGCATGTTCATCATGCCCACCGTCACCGGGCGGTCAAAGGATTCGCCCGTGCGACCGTCATAGAGATCCTGCTTGCCATAAAGTGGCACCGGCTTGCCGGTACGGAACATGACCTGGTCCGCCAGTTTCAGCAGCGCAGCATTGTCCGCGTCCTGCGGCAATTCAACGTCGGGGTCGGCTGATTTCATCCACAGGCGCAGCACCAACTCGAGCGCCAAGCCATCACGACGTTCGCGTTCACGCGAAGACAGCCCTTCCGTCTCGAACATGAGGATGTCGTCCGGGTCGTAGCCACGCTGGCGCAGCCACTCCTCCAGCACGACCCGCCGCGCGTAGTCCCGGTCCGTAAGCAGCAACTCCCGGTTCAGGGTTTCGCTGTCCTTTAGCCAGTCGGCGACGTATATGCGTCGAATCTCGTCATCATCTTCAAGTTCTTCCGGTTCAAAACGCGAACTGACCCATTCCAGCGCCTGCTCCGTTATGTTGTTCCAGGCGTGGTCGATCAGCCAGGCGCGACCCAGCTCTACCTGAATTTCGTCCTCACGGGCGCCGTCAAAGACGGGCGTGATGGCCCGGAAACCGAGGCGCTCTGCGGCCCAGCCAAGATGGATTTCCAGCACCTGGCCGATGTTCATGCGGCCTGGTACGCCCAGCGGGTTCAGAATGATCTCAACCGGACGGCCGTCCGAGAGATAGGGCATATCTTCGATGGGCACCACCTTGGAAATGACACCCTTGTTGCCATGCCGCCCCGCCATCTTGTCGCCCACGGTCAGCTTGCGCTTCTGCGCAACGCTGACGCGCACCATTTTCTCCACACCCGCCGGCAGGTCGCGGTGTTCCTCGCGGGTGAAGGTCTTGACGTCTACCACCTTGCCCGAGTCACCGTGGGGCAGGCGCAGGGAGGAGTCCTTCACCTCTCGCGCCTTTTCGCCGAAAATGGCCCGCAGCAGTTTTTCTTCCGGGCTCAGTTCCTTCTCGCCCTTGGGCGTGATCTTGCCCACCAGAATGTCGTTGGGGCCCACTTCGGCGCCAATCCGGATGATGCCCTCTTCATCCAGGTCCTTGAGCGCGTCCTCGGCCACGTTGGGAATGTCGTAGGTGATTTCTTCCGCGCCCAGCTTGGTATCGCGCGCCTCAAGCTCATGCTTCTCAATATGAATGCTGGTGAACTTGTCGTCCCGCAACAGGTCTTCGCTGACCAGCAGGGCATCCTCGTAGTTGCCGCCATCCCAGGAAAGGAATGCCGCCAGCACGTCGTGCCCAAGCGCCAGATTGCCATGGTCGGTCGAGGAACTGTCGGCGATGATCATGCCGCGAGTGACGCGCTGTCCCTTGAAGACCACGGGGCGCTGGTCAATGCAGGTGGACTGGTTGGAACGGTTGTACTTGCGCAGACGATGCTCGTGCAACTCGCCCTCGTCGCTGCGAATGGTGATCCGGTCGCCCTGAACGGCGATCACCTCGCCATCGTAGTCGATGATCATCACCTGGCCGCTGTCACTGACGGCCTCGCCTTCCATGCCAGTGCTCACCCGCGGCACGTCCGGGTTGAGAAGGGGTACCGCCTGGCGCTGCATGTTGGAACCCATCAGGGCGCGGTTGGCGTCGTCATGCTCCAGGAAGGGAATCAACGCGGCGCTGATGCCCACAATCTGGCGTGGCGCCACGTCCATGTAGTCCACCCGCTGCGCCGGGAAAATGGCGAATTGCTGGTTGTGACGGCCGGAAACGCGTACATCGGAGAACTGGTTGCGTTCGTCCAGTGGCGCGTTGGCCTGCGCGATGACGTAGCGGTCCTCCTCATCAGCCGAGAGAAAGATGATCTCGTCGGTGACGAAGGGCCGAACCGGAACATTGTCAATGCCGGCCTGTGCCAGCCTTGCAACCAGACCACTTTCGATGCGTTCGCCTTCTTCGGCCAGTAGCAGGCCTTCCTCGTCCTCCAGGTCCTCTCCGAGGAAGCGACCGATGATGCCGGGGTCGTCCGGCGCCATACTGCCGATGACCTTGCGATAAGGGGTTTCGACAAAGCCATATTCGTTGACACTGCCATAGCTCGCCAGGCGGCCGATGAGACCGATGTTGGGGCCCTCCGGCGTCTCAATGGGGCAGATGCGCCCGTAGTGACTGTGATGCACGTCGCGCACGTCAAAACCGGCCCGTTCGCGACGCAAACCGCCCGGACCCAGCGCCGACAGGGTGCGCTTGTGTGTCAGTTCGGCCAGCGGGTTGGTCTGTTCCATAAATTGCGAGAGCTGCGAGGAGCCAAAGAACTCACGGATGGAGGCCACGATCGGACGAATGTTGATGAGGGCCACCGGCGTAAGATTGTCGGAATCGCGAATGGACATGCGTTCCTTGACCACCCGCTCGGTGCGGCGCAGGCCCACCCGCATCTTGTTTTGAATCAACTCGCCGACGGTCTTGAGCCGCCGATTGCCGAGATGGTCGATGTCATCCGGATTTGCCTGATTGTTGTTGATGGCGATCATGCGCTCGATCAGGCGCACGATGTCCAGGCGGGTGATGGTGCGCACTTCCACCGGCACTGTGCCGTCCAGTTGCAAACGCTGGTTCAGCTTGTAGCGCCCCACGCGCTCCAGATCATATCTCCTTTGATCAAAGAGCTGGCCATAGAGGTACTCGCGCGCGTTGTCCAGGGTCGGCGGGTCGCCCGGTCGCATGCGCTTGTAGAACTCAACCAGCGCCACCTGGGCGACGCGACTTTCCGGTGCGGGAATCTTCAGTGTTCCCTGGCCGGTACCGACCAGCGGTACCGGTTCATTCTCCGGCCACAACAACTCGTCGACGCCGGCGATCCTGGCGCCCAGTGCGTCAAGCAACTTTTGCCGTTCCGCCGCTTTCATCCCGTATTCTTCCGCGATGACACCCACTGTGTCGCGACGACGAATGCGGTGCTCAATGACGAGGTCCGGTTCCTGCTTTATTGAATTGGCGATAAAGGGACGGTCCGGGTCGATGTCGACGTCTTCAAAGAGCTTCAGGAGTTCGTCATCGCTGCCCGTTTTAACCGGCGCAAGTTTCCGTGGAACGCGGGCCTTGCCCGCGGATAGCGCGTCATCGACTGCAGCCAGGGCGCGCAACAGGATAGTGACCGGTACTGTACGCTTGCGATTGAACTTGAGCGTAAGATAGTCATTCTTGCGCGTTTCAAATTCCATCCAGGCGCCGCGATCAGGAATCAGGCGCGCTGACGCCAGCCGGCGGCCGGTGGTGCGATCTTCGTCGGCGTCCGCGTAAACGCCGGGCGACCGGATGAGCTGGCTGACCACGACACGTTCAGTGCCGTTGATGATGAAGGTGCCTTTTTCGGTCATCAGGGGGAAGTCGCCGAGGAAGATGTCCGATAGCATGACTTCCTCGCCGGCCTCGTGGTTCACCAGCGCCACCCGCATATACAGTGCCGAGGCAAAGGACATGTCCCGCTCAAGGCAGATGTCTTCGCTGTAGGACGGTTCCTCGAACCAGAAAGTGAGGCCGAACTCTTTCGCCTCGGCGCTGTTGCCCGGCAAGTAAAGCTTCAGTTTGCCATTGAAGCTTTCGATCGGGCTGATTTCATCAAACAGTTCAGCCAGGCCTTCTTCCCTGAATCGTCTGAAGGAATCCAGCTGGACCTTGATGAGCGACGGAAGTTCCATCGAATTGCGGGTGCGTGCGTAATTCTTGGTTCGTTCTGTTGCTGGCACTGGCCTTGCCCCCGGGCATCATTTGCCAATACGCGAACACAAAAGCCGCAGCCTTTTGGCTCCGGTCAACGCGATAACGTCACTTCGGTTGCGCCGATCTCAATCTGGATGCAGTGAATCCTGTGAAATCCGCTTGTTTATGGCTGTGGCAAAAGTGTACAAGACCTGCGCGCTTCGGTCAAGGGGTCTGGTCCCTTCTTCGCCGAAACGGGACGCTCAGCCCCGGACGCGCGGGATGTCCCTGGCCGGTGCACGGCGCAGTTCCCGCTCCAGCAGAATGGCAAGATGCACAATTTCATGCAGGGCCGCCATGGCATCGATTTCGAATTCTGCCACCGACATGAAGGCGATGATGAATTGCAGTTTGCCGATGTTGAGCAGACCGGCATCATTGAGCACGAAGCCGGTTGGGATGCCCTGCGGCGGAATGGTGCCATGTTTGCCGATGTAACCGGGACTGTAGGCCCTTTCTATCGGAGAAAGCAGGCCCCTCTCGGATCGCCCAAGTAAAGCGCGTGCCCGTTGCAGGGCGACTTCGACCTCCGGGCCGCTGTGGTAGTACCCGCCGCGGGCCAGGAAATTGTAGCCATTGGCGAGGTCGCTGGCGGTAAAAACATTGAAAATCGGAATCTGGCGTTCGCCAAGCCGGACCATTCGCCCGGTGGAGCGCAAGGGCTGGAATCGTCTGTCAAGATCTTCGAGCGTGGGCCCTGCACGCCACAGGTAGATGCCATTGCTTAGTCCGGTTGACAGCAGAAAGTCGTTGAATTTTTCGATGGCGTTGCCTTCACCAGGGACATTGCGGGCCACCTGATCGAGTACCACTGCCGTGAAATAGTTGCGGCTGTTGACCGCCATTTCCCAGACAGGGCTGCCCGGGCCATCGTCCCAGTCCATTTTGGGGACCGTGAGAAAGTACCAGGGCACGACAAAGGCCTTGAAGCAACTGGCGACGGGCAGCAACATGTCCGCATTGAATTGTATGCGAAACAATTCGCGGCGCTCTTCGTCGAGTGCCCGCAGGTCCAGGGCGATGTAACGATCATTCACGATTTCCTGCAATTCGTTGCGCACCTGCACCAGCCTGTCTGCCGGTAATGGCAACTGTGCCGGATGCTGCAAATGCACCGGTGCGCCGAGGAGAAGGCCAAGGAAATTGCGCCGGTTGAGCACGCTCTCTTAACCTGAGGCCAGGGCTGCATTGAGGGCAGGCAGCGAATCACAGATCAGATCAGGCCTCAGGGCGCTGTTTTCAAGATCATCCTGGCTGGCGATCCCCGTCATGACCAGCGCCGTGCGCATGCCGACCCGCGCCGCCCCGAGAATGTCGGTATTCATCCGGTCTCCGACCATCAGGGTCTGCGAAGCATCCGTGCCCAGCAGTTCCAGCGCCGCCTCGAACATGGGGGGATGAGGTTTGCCGATGATTGTCGGCGCCACACCACTGGCCGCCTCCAGCGCGGCCAGCAAACTGCCCGCGCCCGGCGCGACGCCGTTGGCCGCAGGAAAAGTCGTGTCCGGATTGGTGCCCACAAAACAGGCCCCGTTTCGGATCAGGTGGCTGGCGAGATACAGGTCCTCGTAACAAAGGTCCCGGTTCAGGCCGGCGACAACCACGGCGACATCCTTGTCCGCCAAACAAAAGCCGGCATTGCGCAACTCCTCGCGCAGTCCGTCACCGCCAAAAACATGCACGCGCGTACCCCGCGCATACTTTCTTCTCAACCAGGCCGCGGTCGCCGTGCCGGACGTGACGATGCATTCGACGGGGACATCCGGCACGCCCATAATTGCCAGTTTGCGCACGTAGTCCTGACGGGACTTGCTGCTGTTGTTGGTTGCCAGCACCCAAGGCAATCGCCTGTCTTGCAACAGGGAAAAGAAGTTGACAAGGCCGGGCAGGGCCGCATCTCCCCGCCACAGCACACCATCCATGTCCGAGACCACTGCCCTGATGTCGCCGAGGTCCATGCGCGCTCCCTCAACTGCCGCAGTAGTATACTTGCATCTCTAAAGGTTAACCAGGCAGGGCACAGGGGGCAGGCATGGAGGACCCGCCGGCGCAGCCAGGGCGGCGTCATCGCCCGTCTCTCCCGACCCTGCTGTTGCTGCTGGCCGGAGTCTGGCTACGCTGGCGTGCCCTGGCGCTGGACCAGCGGCTTGCCCCGGACGAGGCATTCTTCAGCACTTTCGCGCGGGCGGCGGCCATCAAGGGCGACTGGTGGCTCAGCGGCCCCCTCGACAAACCGCCTCTCGCCCTCTATGCCAACGCCCTCGCGCAGGTCTTCGTTGGCCCGTCGGAACTGGCAGCGCGATTGCCGAACGCCCTTGCAGGCATCCTGCTGCTTGCACTGATCTTCGCGCTCACCCGCGATCTTTGCCGGCACCATGCCAGGTCCCTGCCTTTACTGGCCCTCTTGCTGGCCTCCTGTTCCCCTGTGCTGGTCAATTCGTCGGCCAACGCCATGACGGATGGCCTGATGCTGACGGCCTTGACGATGGCCTTCTGGCTGGCCTTGCGGAATCGGCCGGGCCACAGCGGACTGGCGCTGGGAGTCGCCTTCGCCTGCAAACACCAGGCGATTCTTGCCTTGCCCATGGTCCTGTGGGGGCTATCCCGATCGGCGCCGTTTTCCTGGCGCAGGCTGTTGCGCCTGGGAACGTCTCTGGCGCTTTGCGCCATCTTGCTGCTGCTATGGGACAGTGCACGCCCTGGTATCAGCGTTCATGCCCTGGCAATCAGCAACAACGACCCCCGTGCGCCGGCAGCTGTCACTGCACTGCCAAACCGTCTCGTCGAATGGACCGGGCATGCCGCCGACTTGCTGTGGCCCGGCCGGCCCGGCGCGCTGTTGTTGCTTGCAGCAATCCTGCCTGCACTTCGATTCGCCAAAGGCGCTTCGTCCAAACCAGGGCGCCGCCAGGACCTGACGCTGGCCCTGTTCGCGGGCGCTTGCTCCCTGCTGCAAGTTGTGCCCGCAATCCCCCTTTATGCGCGCTATCTTCTGATCACAGCACCTGCCCTGTTCCCCATGTGTGCCAGAGGCCTCCACATCTGCCTCCACAAACTGCAAATCGGCCTCAGGCTGCCGGGTCACTACCTGCGCCTGGCCCTGCTGCCCGTGACGATGACACTGCTCCTCCTGCAACCGATGCGTGGGCCCGATCCAAATGCCGGCATCGACGAGCTTGGCGCCTGGCTGGCGGCCAAACCGGTTGCCACCGTAATCTATGATCGCTGGCTCGGATGGCAACTCGGCTATTACCTGGGGGTCTGGCATGACAAACGCCTTACCTGGTATCCGGAGCCTGCACCGCTGCTGCGGGACGCGGTCCGGCTATGCGAATTCGGACCCCGCTACTTACCCGCCCCGGTGCAACAGGACGTGACTTCCTGGCTGCAACCGCTGCAGGAAGCCGGCTTTGTCGTCAGGCTCGCCTGGCAGCAGGAGGGCTATGTAGCATGGCAACTGGACCCTCCCTGGCGTCTGGCATCCCAGTGCCCGTCGCCAGGATCGCAAGCGCCGGATTGACCAGGAATCTGCGGCAGGTTAACGTTGCTGCCATTGCTGTTGTTGCCTTTTTTGTTGGAGAAACGCGGATGCGGCGGGAAATCCTGCGGCGGGCGCTTGCGACGTTCATGGTCCTTGCCGCTGCCGGCTGCTATCAGGAAGCCGCCAGTTCGCCATGGAGCACGGAGCCGGAAATCGCTCCCCTGCCGGCCCGGCGCAGCGATCGGGCGCTCGCGTTTCGGGCGACGTCATCCCTGCCATTGACCATGATTGCACCGACCTCGCCGGCCGATGCGCCAGCGTCGCCTACGCCGTCGGTCGGAGAAGAAAGTCAGGGCTTCATCACGCCTGGTGGCCCGGAAATTCCATCCAGGCAATCGGGCGGCGGCTCCGGTTTTACCACCTTTTCCCTGCCCACCCACACGCCAACCCCGAGGCCGCCAACCGTTGACGAGGTCAGCCCGGAGTGCGTCCATACGGTTCGCGGCGGCGATACCCTGTATGACATCGCCCTGGAGAACGACACCACCGTAAACGCCATGATCGCGGCCAATACCTCGCTTTCACGCAACAACACCATGATTCGCCCCGGCCAGCGACTCGTCATTGCCAGTTGCCCGGAGTTGCAGGACCGCTATGCTGAACCGACCCCGCTGCCTGTCACTGCGGTCCCGGCCATCGTCGTCACCAGCCTGCCCGAAGGCCATCGATTGCACCTTGTTCGCAGCGGCGAAACGCTTTACAACATCGCCCTCACCTATGGCCTGACGACCAGCGCCCTGATCAATGCCAATGATCTGCCGGACCCGGACCGCTTGGAAGTTGGCCAGGAGCTGTTGATCCCGCCTCGCAACTAGCGCTTGCCGCTGACCGTCGCGGCGCGCAACCGGATGTCGTCAAAACTGGCGCTGGCCCGCCGTTCGCCGGCGCCCAGCACCACGGCCAGTTCGCCCTCGCGAAATTCGTCATCGAAGACTTCGGCCACGAAGACATCATTGATGAGCAGGGCCAGATAATTTTCCGCACAGACTATGCGCAGGTCATTGGCCTGCAGCCCCTGACGTATCACGCTGTGATAACGCCAGGGCACAAGCGGGAAGGGCTCCTCGCGAGCGGCGCCGGCCACCTGGATGCTGTATTCGCCCCAACTGGAAAGCAGGAACCAGTAACCGTTTCCCACCTTGTCCGCCCGACAAAGCAAACCGAAGCCATTGCCGAGCAGACCTTCCGTCTGGCGCACTGTCGCGTTGATCAGTACGTCCCGATGCCTGACGTTGTTGCCGGCCGTCAGGTAGCCCAGTTCCCCGTCCACGCTCAGCACCAGGGCATTGCGCACCAAAGCGGCGCGCGCGACCCCGCTCTGGAGGTCAAACAGGTCCCAGGTCGCCGGCTCCAAAAAGCTGTAGTTGGCCAGTTCCCGCCCGGCGCGTACGCTGCGCGTTGGCCCGCGCACCCCGACGACGGGTTCGATGGCTGGCGCGCAAGCGGCAAATGCTGCCAGCAGTACCGGCAGCGCAAGGGCCCGCGCCAGACCCGCTCCCTGACCCGCCCTGAAATCCTTCAGCAAAAACTTCAGTTGATTGCCGAAAGTGCGCATGGGTGTATAATCGCAAGGTGTGACGCTGCGCGCCAGTCGGGAGCGAAGTGCGGACAGACGCCAATGATTGAAGTCGTAATTGACAGCATTCGTGTCAGCCTGATGTCGCAGGAGCGCCTGGTGGTGCTGCTTGACCCGGACAGCGACCGTTACCTGCCTGTGTGGATCGGCCCCTGCGAGGCCGACGCCATCACGCTGGAGCTGCAGGAAAAGGCGCGGCCGCGGCCCCTGACCCACGACCTGCTGCGCAACATTATCGGCAGTATGGAAGGTCGCGTGCTGCACGTCGTCATTCGCAGCCTGCGCAAGGATATTTTTCACGCACTGATTGTCATCGAGGTCGGCGACCGCCGGCTTGAAATCGACTCGCGCACCAGCGACGCCATCGCGCTCGCCGTGCGCACCCGCTCACCCATTTTCGTCGATGAAGAAGTCATGAGCGAGGCCGGCATTCGTCGCGAAGGCGACATTGAGGACGAGTTGGGCTCCGCCGGCGAAGAGGGCGAAGAGGAGACCCTGGGCGTTTTCGAAGACTTCCTTGACACCCTCGACCTCGATGACCTGGAAGACGATGATCAAGCGCCCGCCTGAGATTGAGCGACTCAGGCCATCATGTTTGATCCTTCCCCTGCGGACACTCAGGAACGAAACATCCCCTTCAGCGCCGAAGCCGAAGAGGCAGTTCTTGGCGCCATCCTGCTAAACCCGGAAGTCTGGGTAGACATCGCCTCCTTCCTGCAGCAGGACGACTTTTTCCTGCTGCGCCATCGCTGGATTTGGGAGGCGATGCAGCGCATTACCGAACGCAACGAAAGCCTTGATTATCTCACCGTCAGTGAAGAACTGTCCCAACTGGGGCACCTCGAGGACATCGACGGCACCGCCTCGCTCGTACGCCTGATTAACAACACGCCCGTGTCGGTGCATGCCGAGGTTTACGGGCGCATTGTGGAGCGCGCCGCCCTGCGCCGTCGCCTGTTGGCCGCCGCCGAGACCATACAGGGCGTGGCGCGCGACGAAAAACAAAACACCGATGACGTCATCCAGCAGACCGAAGAGTCGATTTTCAGCGCAATCGAAAGTCGCGAGAAGCGCGAACTGGTCCCCATCCGCACCATCATCGAGGACTATTACAGGCGTATCGAATACCTCATCCGCCACAGCGACGCCCCGCTTGGCCTGCCGACCGGCTTCCGCGCCATTGAGCAACTGCTGGGGGGCATGCAGAAATCGGACCTGCTGATCTTCGCCGGCCGGCCCGGCATGGGCAAGACCAGCTTCCTGCTTTCCGTATTGCTCTTCGTTGCGCGACAGGGCGGCAGGGTGGCCTTCTTCACCATGGAAATGGACCGCGAGCAAATTGTCCAGCGCCTGGCTTCCATGGAGACCGGCATCAGCATGCAGAAGCTTCGTCTCGGGCAACTGGAGGCCAACGAGCAGGGACGACTTGTGGAAGCCATGGACCGGTTGGGCGAGTTGCAGATTTTCATTGACGACACGCCGGCCCTTAACCCCCTCGAACTGCGCGCCAAGTGTCGGCGCATGAACTTCCGCACCGGCGTCGACCTCATCATCGTCGACTACATGCAACTGATGAATGCCGGCGGCGCCTACGAGAACAACCGCGTGCAGGAGATCAGCTTTATCAGCCGCAGCCTCAAGGAACTGGCGCGCGACCTGAACATTCCCCTGCTTTCCGCCGCCCAGCTTTCGCGCGCCGTGGAACAACGCCAGGACAAACGGCCGCAACTGCGTGACCTGCGCGAGTCAGGCTCAATCGAACAGGATGCCGACATCGTCATGTTTCTGTATCGCGACGAGGTCTACAACGAGGCCACCGAAATCCCCGGCCAGGCGGACATCATCGTCGCCAAGCATCGCAATGGCCCCACCGGCACCGTTTCCCTGTTTTTCGACAAGGCTGTCACCCGTTTCCGCGACGTCAATGCACGGCCAGTCGATCTTGGCGCCCGGTGATGCGCAGCTTCCCGGGTTTCCCTGATGGCCTGAGCCGGCACACGCCCCTGCCGGACAGCTTCTTCAGCGAGTTGCTGCCGCTGATTGATGACCTCGCCGAGTTACACCTGATCCTCTTCTGCTGCCGCGCGCTGGCACAAAAGGACGCCCCGCTTCGCTATTTGCAACAATCTGAACTCGAAACGAACGAGCACCTGCTGCTGGCCCTGCGACGGGCAGCGCCCGCGCAGGAACCCGTCGAAACCCTGCAGCAGGCCCTGCAACGCGCGCGCCGCCGCCGCGTCCTGCTGGCGAAGTGTTTCGGCGAGGGAGAAGACTCGCAGACCATTTTCGTACTCAACAGCGCCGGCGGCAGAGACCTGCTGGCCCGCCTTGAGGCAGGCGACTGGCGACCCGGAGATTCCCGGCACCCGGCCGAAAACCTGCAGGGACGGCCAGGCCTCTTCCGTCTTTATGAAGCCAACATCGGTACAATTACGCCGATGCTCGCCGAGCAGTTGCAAGAGGCCGAAGCCAGCTTCCCCTGGTTCTGGCTGGAGGAAGCCCTGCAACTGGCCGTGCAGCACAACAAGCGCAACTGGCGCTACGTACGCGCCATTCTTGACCGTTGGGACCGGGAAGGACGGGACCGTGGACTTGTCGGACGGGCTGCACAGGACGACGGAAGACGCTTCGCCAGTGGACGCTATGCGAGATTCATCGACAGCTGAGCAGGCGCGTTGCGAGCGATGCGGCGAGTCGCCCCTTTGTGGCGGGCTGGGCGTGCTGGGTCACGACGTCCCCTACGACCACCCCGACTTTGGCAAGCTTTTTCGCTGTCCCAATCTGCCACCTTCCAGCGACGGGGAGCGGCAAACGCGCCTGCGCCGCATAAGCAATCTGGAGGCCTTCGCCGACAAACGTTTCGACAATTTCATCGTCCCGCGCAAGGGTATCGGTGCCCCGGACAATGTGTCGCTCCAGAGAGCGCTGTCAAATGCCAGCGACTTTGCCGGCAACCCGGAGGGCTGGCTGGTCTTGTCCGGACGAATTGGAAGCGGCAAGACGCACCTGGCGGCAGCGGTTGGCAACGCGCGGCTGGCCCAGGGGGATGTCGTGCTGTTCATCACGGCGCCAGACCTGCTGGACCATTTGCGCAGTACTTACGGGCCTTCCTCGGAAATCGGGTATGACGAGCAATTTGATCGCATTCGCAGCGCGCAATTGCTGGTCCTTGATGACCTTGGCGCGGAAAACCCCAGTCCCTGGGCGGGCGAGAAGCTCTACCAGTTGCTCAATCACAGACACAGCCTGAACCTTCCCACCGTCATTACGACCAACGTCGACCTGGACTCCCTGGATGGGCGCGTCCGCAGCCGCATGCTTGATGAAGCCATCATTCGCCACGTAGAGATTTCTGCGCCGGACTACAGGACGCCTGCCCCACCCAGGGAACTTCAACTCACCTGGCCCAATGAAATGCGGCTGGAGAATTTTGACGCAAATGCCGGCAGCAGTTCCAAAGAACGGAAAAACCTTGCCGCTGCGCTACAAATTGCTCACCACTTCGCCGACAATCCGGACAAGTGGTTGATCTTCACCGGCGGCTTTGGTTGCGGCAAGACGCATTTGGCCGCCGCAATCGCCTGCCACCAGTACGAACGCGGCACAGATGTTGCATTCAGCACCGTGCCCGATTTGATGGACTGGTTGCGGGTCTCCTTCGACATCAGTTCATCAGTCAGCTTTCAGCAAAGATTTCATTTGGTGCGCAATGCACCCCTTCTCATTCTCGACAGCCTGTCAGCAAGCCAGGGGTCACCGTGGGTACGCGAGAAACTGTTTCAGTTAATTGATTCGCGCTACAACAACGAACTGCCCACGGTGTTCACCACAGCCAATCAGATTGATGAACTGGATGAACGAATCGCCACGAGACTCATTGATCAGCGACGCTGCCATATTTTCGCAATCACTGCCCGCGCCTACGCGGAACGCCTGGGCCAACCTGGTCGTTCACGGTGAGCCTTGCATTTGATGTCCAGATTGCCCAACAAACTGCCTCCCCCGCGCGCCTGCAACACTTGCTCTACAGCAGCCAACGCGTTGCCACCGGACTGCACTGGAGCGACAGCTCCGACTGGATGCGGGAGGATTCCGCATGGACGCCCACGCTCTGGTACGGGGAGCGGCTTGTCGGCCTGCTGGCCTGTACGCCGCCCCATGCCGGTTGCAGCTGGCTACGGCTTTGCGCCCTGGCCGACGACCTGGACGCCCCCGACGCTTTCCATATCCTGTGGCAGAAACTGGGCCCTGGCCTGCGGCAACATGGCGTCCGCGAAGTCCACCTGCTGGACTGTCGGCAGGACTGGTTGCGAGACTGTCTCCTGGCAAGCGGTTTCGTCTGCGAGGAACAGGTTGTCTCCCTGAGCAGGCCCTTGCACGGAGCGCCCGTCCGGCCCTCCGGCGCAGGGCATATCCGTCTGGCTACGGACAGCGACCTTGACCGTCTGCTGTTGCTGGACGAGGCGGCCTTCCCGCCGCACTGGCGCATGTGCGCCGCCGAATTGCGCCGCGCCCTGCGTCAGGCCGCCAACATCACCGTGCTGGAGCTGGACGGAGCCATTTGTGCCTGCCAGATTAGCACGCGCTGCGATGCCGAAGCGCATCTTTCCCGCCTTGCCGTACACCCGGATTTCCAGGGGCGAGGCCTGGGGTCCCGCTTGCTGGCCGATGTCATTCGTCGCTTCAAAATGCGCGGCCTGGAGTCCCTGACCGTCAACACCCAGGCGCACAACCGGCGCTCGCTGCGTCTGTACCGACGTTTTGGATTTCGGCGTACTGGTCCGCAATATCAGGTGTGGTCAAGGCAGATTATGGACAACGCCCTGCTGACATGAAGAAAATATTTCGCACGGAAGACGCCAGCCTTGATGACCTCGCCGGCCGCCGCACCGGGATCATCGGCTACGGCAACCTGGGGCGCCCGATCGCCCTCAATCTGCGCGACAGCGGTCTGGACATTATCCTCAGTGAACGCGACAGCGAACGCCAGACCCTTGCCCGTCGTGAAGGCTTCCGCCCGGTCCCCCTGCCCGATCTGGTCCGCAGTGCAGACCTGATTTTTCTGCTGTTGCCGGACGAATTGATGCAGACGGTCTTCCTGCGTGACATTTCGCCCTGGCTGACACGGGGCGACATGCTGGTGTTCGCCAGCGCCAGCAACATCGCTTTCGGCTTTATCGAACCACCGCCCATGGTCGACGTCGCCCTGCTGGCGCCCAGGACCCTGGGTCTGGCCGTGCGCGAGCGCTATCTGGCGGAGCGGGGATTCTTTTGCTTTCTCTCCGTGCACCAGGACGCCAGCGGGCGCGCCTGGCGCAGCCTGCTGGCGCTGGCAAGGGCGGTGGGCTCCCTGCGTGGCGACGCCGGCGGTATCGAAATCAGTTTCGAGCTGGAGGCGGAACTTGACCTCTTCATGCAGCAGGCCGTCATGCCTGTGCTGCAAAACGCCATCCAGACGGCCGGCCAGGTCCTGATCGATCACGGCTACCCGCCGGAAGCCACCTTCATAGATTTGTATCTTTCCGGTGAACTGGAAGACCTGATGCGCCGCGCAGGACGCGAAGGCCTGTTCCCTGCCCTGCGCACCATGTCCCTTACCAGCCAGTACGGTCTCTTCAGCCGTCTGGAGCGCTTCCAGGACAATCGTCTCGCGACCCTGATGGGCCTGACACTGGAAGACATTCGCAGCGGGGCATTTTCACGGGACTGGGCCCGCGAGCAACTGGATGGCTACCCCCGCCTGTTGCGACTGTTGCGCAAACACGCGGAACTGGAGTTGTGGGGCCTGGAACAGGAAGCGCTTGACCTGCTTTATCCGGGCCGGTCGCGGGATGAGAGCGCATTTGAGGTCCGGCCGCGCAAGTGACCGCAACATTTAAATCCAATTGGACTCAACTGGCCATACAGTTGGCCATAGGCCCTTCGTAGGCTGGGCAGGAAGCAGAGAAAGGAACGGAAAATGGTCAACAACGGAAACAGGCAGGATGCATCTGAAGTGGCCAGCTTCCGCCTGAAAGCGGGTCTGGCGCAAATGCTCAAGGGCGGGGTGATCATGGATGTCGTCACTCCCGAGCAGGCCATCATCGCGGAGGACGCCGGCGCATGCTCCGTCATGGCGCTGGAACGCGTCCCGGCCGACATTCGCACCCAGGGCGGCGTCGCACGCATGAGCGATCCCGGTCTGATCAGTCGAATTATGGAGGCCGTCTCGATCCCTGTCATGGCCAAGGTGCGCATCGGTCATTTCGTTGAGGCGCAGATCCTGGAGTCGCTGGGCGTCGACTATATCGACGAGAGCGAGGTGCTCACCCCGGCTGACGAGGAACACCACATCAACAAGGACCTTTTCAGCGTGCCCTTTGTCTGCGGTTGCCGCAACCTGGGCGAAGCCCTGCGCCGCATCGGCGAAGGCGCCGCCATGATGCGCACCAAGGGTGAGGCCGGCACCGGTGACGTGGTAGAGGCCGTGCGACATGCGCGGGCCGTCAATGGCGAGATCCGCCGGCTCACCAGCATGCTTGAAGACGAACTCTACAGCTACGCGAAAGAAATCCGCGCGCCACTGCATCTCGTGCGGGAAACGGCGCAACTGGGTCGCCTGCCGGTCGTAAACTTCGCCGCCGGTGGCGTCGCGACGCCGGCGGATGCCGCCCTGATGATGCAGCTGGGTGTGGACGGCGTCTTTGTTGGCTCCGGCATCTTCAAGAGCGGCGACCCGGCCAAACGGGCCCGCGCCATCGTCGAGGCCGTGACACACTTCCAGGATCCGGACGCGCTCCTGCGCGTCAGCCGCGACCTGGGCGAACCAATGTCCGGCATCGCCGTCGGTCCTGAGGAAGTGGTGCTGGGCAAGCGCGGCTGGTAGCAGCGCTGTCGAAGGCAATGGCGGCAAATGGCTACCGGCCTCCATGCACGGACCTGCTCAAACAGGCCTGCAACGTGGTTTCCTGATGCCATTGGACGCAGACCTGTCCGCATGCTGTGACCCATGCTCATATGAGACTCACACTGTGTTCCTGCGCCTGTGATAGTATAGGCTTTGTTTGTGTACGGTGGTCCCCAGGGAGATTGAATCTTGAATTCCGGAAGAATTGCCCGCGCCCTGATCTTGCTTCTGGTCCTCACAGGTGGTGTTTCAGCACAGGACGGTTTTGATCGAGACGCCACACTTCCTCTCACGCCGGATGTCCACTACGGCGTCCTGGAAAATGGCCTGACCTATTACATCCAGCACCACGAGCAGCCGGCAGACCGCGTGGAAATGCAACTGGCGCTGCGCGTCGGCGCCCTGCAGGAAACGGAAGAGCAACTCGGGCTGGCCCACTTCCTCGAGCACATGATGTTCAACGGCACCGAGAGCTTCCCCGCCAATGAACTCGTCGACTTCTTCGAACTCAACGGCATGGAGTTCGGTCCGGACCTGAACGCCTTCACCTCTCATGAAGCGACCGTCTATCAACTCAGCATCGACACGACCAACCCCGAGCTTTACGACACCGCCTGGGACGTGCTGCTTGACTGGGCTGTCAACGCCACGCTTGACCCGGTGGAAGTCGAAAAGGAAGTTGGCGTCATCGTCGAGGAGTGGCGTCAGCGCCAGCAGAACGCCTCCGGCCGCATCAACGAAAAGGCCTGGCCCGTCATTCTTGGTGAAGATTCGCGTTACGTGACCCGTGACATCATCGGCGGCGACATGAGCGTTGTCGAAAGCGCGCCGACGGATGAACTGCGCAATTTCTACGAGACCTGGTATCGGCCGGAACTGATGGCGGTCATCATCGTCGGCGACGTCGACGTGGCCGATGCCGAAGAGCGCATTCGCGAACACTTCGGCCCGCTCAGCAGCCCGCCGGACGCGCCCATGCCTCAGCAATTCGACAACGAACGCCATTCGGACACGCGCGTCGGCGTCATTACCGACCCGGAACTACCGGTTACGGCCGTTCAACTGTTCCGCAAGGTGGACGGGACCGGCCTTGTGACTCTGGGGGACTATCGCGACCTCCAGCGCGACTCCCTCTTTTACTCCATGCTGAATGAACGCTTGCAGGAAAGGCAACGCAAGGCCGATGCCCCCTTCCTGCAGGCCTCCGCCTTTGGCGGCAGCACACTGGGCAACGTCGCCGTGCACGGATTCACCGTCTACAGCACCGAGGATGGAGTGATAGACGCCGTCGCCGCCGTCCTCGACGAACTTGACCGGGTGCGCCGCGACGGCTTCACCGAAGGCGAACTGACCGACGCCAGGGCGGACCGCCTGCAATTTTACGAGAACGCCCTGGAAGAGAAGGAATTCCGTGAGAACACTTCGATTGCCAGTGAATACAGACGGCATTTCCTGGAGGATGAAATCTCCCCCGGTATCGAGGTGGAGCTTGAACTTGTCAATGACTTGCTGCCGCAACTGACGCTGGAAACGATGAACGAACTTTCAGGCCTCCTGCTGGAGCCGGAAGAACGGGTCCTGTTGCTCTTCGGGCCCGAACGCTCGCTGGACGTCTTGCCTGGCGAGCAGGCGTTACTGGATCAACTGGACGCGACGCGCGACGTGGCCGCCTACGCCGAGATCGAACTGGTTGAAACCTTGCTTGAAATGCCGCCGGAACCCGCCGCCATCGTCGCCGAGCAGGATATTGAGGGCGCCGAATGGCCCCTGACTGAATGGACCTTCGCCAATGGCGTCCGGCTGCTGCTCATGCCGACGGACCTGGCCGAGCGTGAGGTCTCCCTTTCGGGTCTCAGCCCGGGCGGCACTGGCTTGTTCAGCGACGAGGAGTACCTGGGCGCCACCTTCGCCAACTCTGTCGTGCAACAGAGCGGTGTCGGCAATGTCAGCCAGGACCAGCTGGAACGCTTTCTCAGCGGCCGCACGGTGAGCGCCGGTCTTTCGCTCTCCGGCACACACGAACGCGTAAGCGGATTCGCCAACAACGACGAACTGGAAACACTCTTCCAGCTTGTCTATCTCTACCTGACTCAACCGCAACTGGATGAAGGCGCCTTTGAGGCCGCCCGCGCCCGTGGAATCGATGCCTTGAAAAACCGCGACCTCGACCCCATCGTCGCCCTGACCGACGCCATCAACAAACTGATGACCTACGGCAATCCCTCGCCGCGTTACCGTCCGGCCACCGTCGCGGAAATGGAAGCGCTGGATTCCGCCGAAGCCTTTGACAGCTGGCGCGCCCGCTGGCAGGAAGCCGGAGATTTCACCTTCGCCCTGGTTGGCAGTTTTGAACATGACGATGTCCGCGAACTGGCGCAACGTTATCTGGGGAACCTCCCGACCAGCGGCGGCACGGAAGAGTGGGTCGACCGGACCCTGCCTTTCCCGAATGAAATCCGTGAGCAGGATGTCTACGCCGGCATTGAGGAGCAGGTGATCTTTTTGCTGGCTTACGGCGGCGCATTCACCGGCGACCAGCAAGACTCGGCTGATATGGTGGCGCTGGGTGATGTCGTCGACCAACGATTCACCGAAGATTTGCGCGAGGACCTGAGTGGCGCCTATTCTCCTTATGCCGGGGCGTCAGTCAACGAGATCCCCAACCGCAACTTCCTGCTTCAGGGTGTGGCCTTTACCAACCCGGAGAAATACGAGGCATTGCGCGCAGCCGCCTTCGCAATTCTGCACGATCTGCGCGAAAACGGGCCGACGGAAGAAGAAGTCGAGGGCGTTCGCGCGCAGCGCATCAACAATATCGAGGAAGCGCGCGAGCAGAACGGCTACTGGCTGGGCGCGCTGCGCCGCGTCATCATTGGGCTGGAAGAAAACTACGGCTATACGAAGCACAGTACATCCCGGTGGGAAGACCTGACGCCGGAAGCCATCCAGGAGCAGGCCGGCATCGCCATCCGCGATGACGCCTGGCTGTTCGCCACCCTGTTCCCGGAAGCGCTTGACCCTGATTACGAAGGAGAGGCCGAATCGACGGGGTAAAATGCCGGTTGACTCAACTTCAATTCGCAAGCATCCACGCCTGCATCGAGGAGCAATCAATGTTCAAGGTCACGAAATACCCGCAGGGCACCTTTTCCTGGGCAGAACTGGCCAGCAGGGAAAGTGAGAAAAGCAAGCAGTTCCTGACGGGCCTGCTGGGCTGGTCCTTCGTAGACGTCCCCATGGGCGAGAACATGGCCTACACCATGTATTCGCTGGAGGGCGAATACGTCGCCGCCGGCTTCCAGATGAATGACGAACGTTTCCCGCCGGGCGTGCCGTCCTTCTGGAACAACTACATCACGGTTGACGACGTGGACGCCATGGCGCCTCGCGTCACCGAGCTGGGCGGCAAGGTGATGTCGGGGCCCTTCGACGTCTTCGATTCCGGACGCATGCTGGTGCTGACGGACCCGACGGGCGCGAGCGTCTGTCTCTGGCAACCGCGTTCGCACATCGGCGCCGGCATCGTCAATTGCCCCGGCGCCATGTCATGGAATGAACTGGCCACGCCCGACAGCGAGGCGGCCCAGGCCTTTTATGGCGCCCTGCTCGGCTGGGAGTTCGTCCAGGAAGGACCGCCCGGGTACATGCTCATCAAGAACCAGGGCCGCTACAACGGCGGCATCCTGCAAATGACCGACGAGTGGAAAATGCCGGACGGCAACTTCATGCCCGCGCACTGGAGCGTCTATTTCTCCGTCGCCGATATCGATGCGGCCGTCGAAAAGGTTGGCGAACTGGGCGGGGAGGCCATGTACGAAACCCTGGAAGCGCCTGACACAGGTCGCTTTCGCATTATCCGCGAGCCGGCCGGCGCCGTCTTCACCATCATTCAGCTCAACGAACCGGAGCCGTGGATTGAGTAACGTCGGCCGGCGTTGAGGCTGTCAGCACTTGCTGCATGGCTGCAACACGCAACGGGGACCGCTGCCAGGGCGGCCCCTTTGTATTGCCCCTCAGCTCCGCCGATGCCGCAACGCGTCCAGCGCGACCGCCAGCAGGATGATCAGGCCCTGGAAGATGTCCCGGTAAAAGGGCTCGACGTTCATCAGATTGAAGCCGTTTTCGATCAGACGTAGCAGCATCACGCCCAGCACCGTGCGCCAGACAGCGCCCTCGCCGCCCATGATGCTGGTGCCGCCAATCACCACCGCAGCAATCGAGATCAACTCCAGGCCCTGACCGGCATCGTTCTGCGCCTTGAGAAACTTTGAGGCGGAAAGCACACCGGCAATGCCGGCCGCCAGACCGCTGATGCCGAAAGTGATGGTGCGCACCAGGTTCACGTTGATGCCGGAGAGCCGCGCCGCCTCGGGGTTGTCGCCGGCGGCGAAGATATAGCGGCCGAAGCGCGTGCGAAACAGGATGAAGGACAGGACCAGCGCGAAACCCAGCCAGATGTAGACCGTATGCCGCGCGTCCAGAATCTCCCCACGCGCCAGTTCGCGGAAGGCACGGTCCGTCACACGCACCTGCTCCGCCTGCGTGATCAGCAGGGCAAAGCCGCGAAAGACGATGCCCGATGACAGGGTGGCGACAAAGGTATTGATGCGGAAGAAAGTCACCAGGACGCCATTGAGCAGGCCCAGCAGACAGCCGACGGCGATGCCCACAGCCCAGCCGAGCCAGGGGGCCACCGAGGCATATTGCTCCTGCGCCCCGAGATCGCGGGCAATCATGGCAGCCACGACACTGCTCATGGCGAAGATGGCGCCCGTCGACAGGTCGAAGCCGCCGGCGATGATGACCACCGTGGCCGCCACCGCGATCAGGCCGATCTGGTGGGCCTGGTCAAGAATGTTCAACTGGTTGCGTATGGAGAAGAAGGCATCGGACTGCCAGGAGAGCACGATGTAGAGCAGGAAGACAGCGATGATGATTCCATAGTCCAGCAGGAAAGCGCTGATCGACCGGGCGGACCGCTCACGCCCGGCGCTGACGGTTTGAGTCACGTACGCACTCCTCCTGCTTCCGCCTCTTGCGTGCCGAAGGCGGCGCGCATGATTTCCTTCTCGTCCAGTTGTCCGTCGTCGTCGGCCTCGAATTCGGCCACGATGTTGCCGAGGCGCATCACCAGCGCGCGGTGCGCCAGCCCCACAATCTCTTCGATTTCGGAAGAAATCAGCAGAATGGCCACACCCTGATCGGCCAGTTCCGCCACCAGTTCATAAATTGCCCGCTTGGCGCCAATATCAACGCCGCGCGTGGGTTCATCGACGATGAATACGGTCGGCTGATGAAACAGCCATTTCCCAAACAATACTTTTTGCTGGTTGCCGCCTGAAAGTCGGTTGACGCTCAGCTGCGGTTCCGGCGGGACCACGTTTAACATTTCCAGTAACTGTCCGATGCGCGCTTTTTCGCGCGCCTGGCTGATGATTCCGCCCCGCCCCACAATGCGGCTCATGTGTGGCAGCGAGAGGTTGTTGCGGATGCTCTGCTTCAGTAGCAGACCCTGTTCCTTGCGACTTTCCGGCAACATGAAGACGCCGGCGCGAATGGCATCCATGGTTGAGTGCAGCTGCACAGCTTCGCCACGTACAAGAATGTCTCCCGCCTCTTTTTCCATGGCCCCGAACAGAGTCCACGCGAGGCGGCTGCGACCGCTGCCCACCAGGCCCGCCAGACCGGTAATCTCGCCGGCCCGCAACTGCAGATCGATGTGGCCCAGACCCGGCGCATCCAGACCACGCACTTCAAAAACGACCGCTGCGTCCGCTTTGGTCGGCCGTCGCGGCGGATACATTTCCAGCATGCTGCGCCCCAACATGGCCTCGACCAGTGAATGGGTCGTCTCTTCGGCAGTAGGCGCGGTGCGCACGATGAAACCGTTGCGCATCACGGTTACCACGTCGGCCAGCGCCAGCACTTCTTCCAGAAAGTGGGATATGTAAATGATCGTGTGGCCGCTGCACTGCAGACTGCGCACGATGTCGAGAAAAACGCGCGTCTCGTCGTCGGCCAGCATGGCGGTCGGTTCATCCATGATGATCAGACGCGAGTCGCGGGCGATGGCCTGCAGCACTTCCACCTTGCGCTGGTCGGCCATGTGCAGGCGACCAACCGTTTCATCAGGGTCCAGGTCGAAACCTGTCAGTTCAACCAGACGCTCGAACTCGGCCAGCATCTGGCGGCGTTGCAACACACCCGCGCGGCAGATTTCCTGCCCCAGCAGCACGTTGTGGAGCACACTCTGATTGTTGAGAAGCGCGATTTCCTGGGTGATGGTGGTGATACCGTCGCGCAGGGCATCGCGGGGGTGCGTGTAGTGACGCACTTCCCCGTTGATCAGTAACTCGCCCGCATCCGGCCGCTCGATGCCGCTGATGACCTTGCCCAGGGTGGACTTGCCGGCGCCATTCTCACCAACCAGGGCATGGATTCCGCCCTGGTTGATGGAAAGGTTGATGTCCTGCAGCGCCTGAACCGCGACGAAGCTCAACGAGACGTCGCGTACCTCAACCAGCGGTGAAGGTGTCAAGTCGCTGCAGTCCTGCGATTACCACTGGGGCTCAAAGTCTTCGTAGTTGTCCGCGGTGATGATGGGCCCGCTGGGCGGGAAGGGCGGCGCCTGGTCATACATGTTGACCGAACGCACGATCAGGTCACCGGATATCGCCTGTAACGCCATCTGGCCCGCAATCTGGCCATTGGTGAAGGGGATATTCGCCACCGTGGCGAAGAATCGCCCTTCCTTGACGGCATTGTAGCCATCGATACTGGCGCCCTGACCGATCAGCGCCACCTGACCCGTGAGTCCTGCATCTTCGACGGCCAGCTCTGCTCCGATGGTCATCTGGTCGCCAACCGTGGCGATGACGTCGATGCCCGGGTTGGCCTGCAGCATGTCGGTGGCCACCTCGAAGCCGTGCTCGTTGGTGTAGGAGGCCGCCTGCATCGTCACGATTTCAATGTGGTCGTGCATGTTGACGATGGCTTCCACTGCCTGGAAACGGTCCAGATCCAGCGGGAAGCCTTCGAAACCGATCATGAAGGCCACTTCACAGGGGTCGACGTCTGCGCAGGCCATCACGACTGCCTGGCCAATGTGCCCACCGTCGCCATCACCCGTGCGGGCGATCTGGGCGGCCACATTCTTGTAGGGCACCAGGGTCTTGCGGTCCTCGTTGATGGCGGCATCCAACGCGATGACCGGCAGGCCGGCCTCATGCGCAATGTCCACACCCACGGTGATGCCAACACCATCGACCGTATAGAGGACGATGGCGTCGAAATCGCCGGATGTGATGACGTCCTCAATCTGGTTGATCTGCTCTTCCAGATTGAAGCCGGCGTCATATTCCGCAATGCTGCCACCCGCGGCCTCAATGACGCCCTGCACGCCGAGCGCCGCGTTACGCACGTACTCGTTGTTGCTGAGCGGCAGCAAAAGGGCGATTCTGGGGCCATCCTGGGCGGCGACCGGCACAAGCAGGGCCAGCAGGATGGTCATCATAATGGTCAACGAAATTTTTCTGTGCATCAGGAACACTCCCTTGCAATCTGAAACCCGACAAAAGTGTACTCACTGGCGGCAGGCGTTGCAAAATATATGGCAACGTGTCAGGCTGGTTACCGTTGATTCCTGCCACAAGGAGGCGTCCGTGATCAAGCTTACCGTGCTTTACAACCTGCCGCCCGGCAGTGACGAGCAAGAGTTTCTGCGCTGGCGCCTGGGCGAACATCAGGAGTCCAACGCCTCCAGGCCCGCAGTCCTGCGCACCGACTTCGGCCAGGTCAGCGAATCGCCCCTGCCCGGTCAGGGACGGGCTGCCAACCCCCTGCCCTTCCGCTTCATGACCGTCGCCGAATACGACACGCGCGAGGAATTCGAGCACAGCTTTTACGATGAAGGCCGGCAGGCGGTGCTCGCGGAAGATGTCAAACGCATTTCGGACGCCGTTTTTCTCGTCACCGAAATACTGACCGAGACCGACAACCGCAAGTGAACACCCTGACTTGCCGTCGCGATGGCGTTTGCCTCACATACAACCTTTCCTTGCCGGCAAGGCACTCGACTGCTGTGATTAATTTCGGACAAAAGGAGGCTCCGTGATTCGACTGACTGTGCTTTACAACCTTCCACCAGGCAGCGACGAGCAAGCGTTTCTGCGCTGGCGCCTGGGCGAACATCAGGAATCCAATGCATCCATGCCGGGTGTCTTGCGCACTGACTTCGGCCAGGTGACGGAATCGCCGCTGCCCGGTCAGGGACGGGCGCCCAATGCCCTGCCCTTCCGTTATATGACGGTGGCAGAATGGGACACGCGCGAGGCCTTCGAAAGCAGTTTCTATGAAGAAGGGTTGCAGGCCGAACTGGCGGACAACGTCGAGAAGATTTCGGACGCCGTGTTCCTCGTGACTGAAATCCTGACCGAGACCGACAACCGGGTGAATGCGTCCTGATTTGCCATCCGAAATAACCCTGTATGGTTTGCAGCGGTCTTTCGCCCGGGAGTGCCACAATGCCGAAAACCCCTGTCGCAGGGAAACATCCGTGATTCGGCTGATTGTGTTTTACAATCTGCTGCCGGGCAGCGACGAAGCGGCATTCCTGCGCCGGCGGCAGAATGAACGGCGCGACCCCGTGGCATCCATTCCGGGCGTTCAACGCGCCGATTTCGGGCTGGTAACCGAATCGCCCCTGCCCGGCCAGGGACGGACGCCCAACGACCTGCCCTGGCATTTCATGACAGTCGCTGAATGGGACACGCGCGCGGCCTTTGAAAACAGTTTCTATGATGAAGGCCTGCAGGCCCAATTCAGTGAAATCAACAGCAAGGCATCGGACGTATTGTTCCTCGTCACAGAGATTTTGACCGGGACCGACAGGCGCAAGGAGGCTTCCTGACGTGCCTTCCATAAAACGTTTGCAACATTTGCAAAAGGTGCTGGCCGACAACGGGTTGGATGCCGCCGCCCTCATCCCCGGGCCTGGCTTTTTCTACCTGACCGGCGCCGTTCACCACGTCATGGAACGCCCGATCGTGCTCCTTGTGCCCCGCGACAGCCGGCCCGCCATCGTGATTCCCGACCTTGAGGCGGATTTCTTCGCCAGCAAGGGCTTCGACGCCGACCACTTTCGCTGGGCCGATGCCGATGGTTATGAGGGCGCATTCGCCGGCGCGCTGGCGCACCTGGAACTGCTGGACGGGCGCATTGGCATTGAAGGCCAAAACCTGCGTTTCTTTGAAGCGGAGGCCATCCGCCGCAACGCGCCGCACGCCACGTTGAGCGACGCCCAGGAGTTGATTTCCTCCATCCGCCTCTGCAAGGAACCGGAAGAAATCGAGGCCCTGCGCCGGGCCATCCGCATTTCGGAACAGGCGCTGGAAAACACCGTCACCTGGCTGCGCGCCGGCATGAGCGAACGCGAAGTGGCCAGTTACCTCATCGATCAGATGAGCGAACTGGGCGGCCAGGGGCTGTCATTCGAGCCCCTGGTGCTGGGCGGCGACAACAGTTCGCGTCCCCATGGCAAGATCCGCGACGACGTGCCCCTCAAGGCCGGCGACGCCCTGATCTTTGATTTCGGCACCGTGATCGATGGCTATCCGGCGGACATTACGCGCACCTTCTTTATCGAAGAGGCCGGCGAGCCGGAACGCGCCATGTATGCCGCCGTGCTGCATGCCAACAGGGTCGGGCGGGAAACAGCGCGGCCCGGACTTGCCTGCGGCGAACTGGACGAAATCGTCACGCAAACCCTGCTGGACGCCGGTTACGGTGAGTTCATCCTGCACCGCACCGGCCACGGCCTCGGTCTTGACGTGCACGAAGGGCCCTGGATCACGCGCGGCAACGAGGCCCCGCTGGAACCTGGCATGGTCTTCACCATCGAGCCTGGGCTCTACAAGCCTGACCTTCTCGGCATTCGCATTGAAGACAACGTGGTGATCACCGACGACGGCCTCGAGTCGCTGACCTCGTTCCCGCGCGAACTACGCATCATCGGTTGATTTCAGTGGATTCAGGCAAGGAAGACTGACGCGATTGCCTTACGCTTCGTCCAGCGCCAGCCAGTCTGCAGCAACCTGCGCCCGCCTTCCCAGGTGAGCCAGGAGCTCCTCGCGTCCGGCTCGTACACCCTCCATCGCCGCCTCGTCACCAAGGTCTGACAGGGCCTCCAGCAACAGGTCGGCATTGGCCTCATAAATTTCCGCCATGCGTTCCACAGAGAAAGCGCCGTTTGCCACCTCCTCAACCAGTTGCCGGTATCGGGCAGCGTAGACCTCGTCATCCAGCAGGAAGCGGATGAGCGGCCACTCCTCGCCTACCTCTTCCAGCGACAGACTTCTGGCGCGGCCGAATCCATCTGCCTGGAATCCCCGGCCCCCTGCGCGGGGGTTCTGTGGCGCTGTGACATCCAGACCTCCAACAGCAATGCGTTCCTGCAGTGACATGTTGTTGTCCCAGGGAATCCAGGTCAACACACCGCGACTGTCGTCAGCGTACAGGTAGTAGTTGTGCGGCAATACGCCATAGACGTCCCAGTTCTGCGCCACCTGGTTGGTCGCCAGCCAGCGAAGGAAACCGTCAACGTCCAGGGTTGCTTCGAGCCCGTCCCTCCAGGCCACCGGGTCGCTTCCACGCAGGGAATTGTGGAGCGCGTCGAATAGCGCCAGCACATCCTCGTAGCCGCTGTCCCTGTTGGTCTCCTTGTCAAAGCTTGTTTCATCAAAACTTCCGTCAGCGAATGTCGCGCCATTGCCGTCCGGTTTGTACATGTTGCCATTGTCGTCCGGGAATTGCGTTTCGATCAGGGTATCGTCAGGCAATTCCACCGCCGTATACAGACCGAGATACCCTGGCCCATCCCCTTCGCCGCTATCCAGCCAGACCAGCCAGAATGAAGTTTCGGGCGCGGCCACGCCGGCTGAGCGAAAGATGTCCGCCATGACTTTCTCGCGCTGCAGGCTTTGGTCCGAGAAATTGTTGGAAAAGCTGAGCTGCTTAAACCCGTAAAAGCGCTGGTTGCGCAGCTCCGGATGAAGGTCCTCAAATTCGTCGAAGTCCAGCTTGAAGGGCAGGTTTTGCTGACCGCTGCGCCAACCCGTGGCCAGTGAAGAATTTCCCTTGAAGCGAAAGCCCACTTCCGGCCAGACCTTGCCGTTGAAGCGGACTTCAACCGGCTGCCAGTCCGGGTTTTCGGCGAAGGATAGCCCGCCGCCGCGCGGCCCTCGTCCCGGCTGGCCGGGTCCGCCGCCAGGTTGCCCGGGGCCGGGGAACTCAATGCCTTCCGGCATCAGCGCAAGCAGCTGTTGGCGTTGCGCATCATCGAGCCCCATTGCAGCAGTCACAGCGTCCATATCCGGCATGTAACGCGATGCCGCCATCATGGTTTGCAGGCCAATGCCAAAGTCGTTCAGGAGTGCGAAGAGTTCCTGTCCGGCGCTTGACCCGCCAGGAAAGGGCAGGCCGCCTGGCCCGCGGGCATTGCCCTGCGTGCCACGCTCACCATAGAGTTCGGTCATGTTGTCCAGCGCGGCCGACCAGTCCTGCGGTCTGAAAACCAGGGTCATCTCGTTGACGCGGTCGTCAGGCATCACCACGCCGTAGTCGGCAGGTACGCCGTTTCCGTGGCTGGCTTCCATCCAGCCTGGCGGTTTCTCCACCTGTGCAGTGGCTGCATTTGTGAAGGCAAGGCAGGCCAGCAGCATAAACACGTATTTGATTCGATCCCTCATCGCGCCAACTCCTCTTGTCACGTGTCGACCGGAAGGCGGAAAAGGAGGCGCAATCTGGCCGAGCCGTTTTTCAGGTTGATGTCCTCGACCTTGACCCTGTCCGGTTCCAGGCCCGTGCGTTCGCGCAGGTCATTTAGCAATGCGTACCTCTCCTGCGGGCTGAGCAGCGCCAGCTTGTCGTAGGTAATTCGAATCGAATACCACTTGCCGTTGTCCCCCTCCTGAACCCCGTTGCCTGTTGGCATGAATCGTGCAAGGACCCATTCCAGCAGCGCCAGCGTCAACAGCAGCGCCGCGTCAACAACGAGTATGGCCTCCAGATTGCCGGCATTCAGCAGCAGGGCGTTCACCAGAGAAAGCGCAACAACGGTGAACAGATAGGTCATGTCCCGCAGACGGATGGGCACGGTCCGGAAACGCAACAGGGCGAAAATGGCAAAAAGGCCAAAGCCAACACCCAGGCCAATCTCCGCCCGAAACATCTGGTCGATGACCACAAAGACCAACGCGCCCGCCATGACCAGCACGATGATCTTGTTGCGCCCGGGCCGGCGCCTGCTGCCGTAAAGCAGTACCACCAGCACCGTCGCACACAGGTTGAGGCAGAAATACAGCAGGTATTCGGCGATGTCTACCATGTCTGGTCAGACTTCCCTTTTGGCTTAACCGGTTCCGCACAAGGTCAGGGTAGCAGAAATGGCCGGGCCATTGTCGGCCATTGACTGCCAGGTGCTTGCAGGAAGTAAATTTTCTGTAAACCTGTGCCGGTGAACGGCGGAGAGCAGGCGGCAGGGCCTGTTGGCCCTAAGAGACCCCAAAGCGTTCCAGCAAAAAAGGCGTCACGTCGAAGGTGCTTGTGCGGCCATTGCAGATCTGTTCGGCGACCAGTTGACCGCCAACCGGCGCGTTCATTATGCCTACACCGCCCCAACCGCAGTTGTTGATGAAGCCCTGCACCTGCCTTACCGGGCCCAACACCGGCCTTTCGTCGGGGGTCAGGGGGCGAATGCCGGACCAGCCACCCCTGATTTTTGCATGCGCAAGCGCGGGGGCCTTGCGTAAACACATGTCTCGCATTTCCGGCCAATAGTCCATGTCCGGCCGATCCTGAACCGGCGCGTCCCTGCGGGCGCCCATGCCAACCAGCACCTCGCCGTTGTCGCTGCGGAAGTACCAGTGTGTGGCGGCATCCATCACGTAGACGCGCGAATTCAGTTGCGGCGGCCTTTCAACCAGAAAGATGTTGCGCACGCAGTTGAGCAAAGGGATGCGCAGCCCGGCCCAGGCGCCGACCTCATCGGCGTCGGAGCCGGCTGCGTTGACTGCGAATCGCGTTGCAATGGGGCCTGCCGTCGTCTGCACGGCGGCGATGCGGTCGCCTTCCAGCTCCAGACCGGTGGCGCGCCGTCCCTCGTGAATCGTGACGCCCAGGGTCTGCGCCGAGCTGCGCCATCCGCGGAGAATGTTGGGCGTATCCAGCACGCCGTCCTCCGGACCGTAGACACCGAAACCGATTTCCTGCCCGGACAGCACGGGTGCCATGCGAACAACCTCGTCCGGGGTGAGAATCTCTGTCTCGACGCCGTAATTCCGCCGAATGTTGACAAATTCGCGCTCCTGTTCAGCCACGTCCGGCGTGACCAACGTCAGCGTTCCTGTTCGCACGAAACCCGCGTCGAAGCCGGTATCGTCGGCGAAGGCTGCGTAGCGTTCAAAGGTGTAGGCCGAAAAGCGTTGCTGCCACTCGCCCCACATCTGCTTCATCAGCATTGAGGCGGACCAGCGCGACGAGCCGCTACCGACCGTCGATTTTTCCACCAGCGCCACTTTGCGGACTCCGAATTTCGCCAGGTGCCAGGCGGCGCTGAGGCCCTGTATGCCCGCGCCAATCACCACGACGTCGGCGGTTTCTTTCACGCTGCCGGCAGGCAAGGTCAGTCTCCTTGTGGCATACTCCTGCGCGCGAGCATAGCCTGCCGGGAGGGGCCCATGCAATTTCTGGAACAAGCCAGGGAAGTTTGTCAGGACCTGTTGTTTGTCGATTCCCATCATGACATTCTGATGGACGTCCTGTCCCGCCACCACAGGGGCGAGCGTGGCGCATTGTCCGCTTACTGGGCGCCCATCATGACCACAGGCGGCATTAACGTACAGGTGCTGCCGGTCTACGTAGACGACCGCTTTTTGCCGGGCCTTGGCCTGCGCGAGATCATGCGCCATCTGCAGGCGGCGGAAGAGGACATCGCCAGCGACAACAGCCGCATGGAACTGGCGACCAGCGTGACAGAAATCGGTCGCATCAACAGTGACGGAAAAATCGCCGGCGTCCTGGCCCTGGAAGGCTGTGACGGCCTCGGCGGAGACAACCGCGTATTGCGCGCCCTCTGTCGCCTCGGAGTCCGCATGGTCGCCTTCACCTGGGAACGGCGCAACGCCTTCGCCGACGGTACCGGCGAACGCAATCCGGGTGGACTGACGGCAGCGGGGCGGGCGGCGCTGAAGGACCTGCGCGACAATCGGGTCATTTTCGACGTCAGCCACCTGGCCGAGCCAGGCTTTTGGGATGCCATCGATATCGTGGAGGGACCCCTGGTCGCCTCGCACAGCAACGCGCGCGCGGTATTCGATCACCCGCGCAACCTGAGCGACGAGCAGATTCGCGCCATTGCCGACTGCGGCGGCGTCATCGGCCTGAATTTTTATGGCGGCTATATTGATGACCCGCCCACCTGCGCGCGCATGGCCGACCACCTGCAACACATGGTCGACCTCGTCGGCATCGACCATTTCGGCATCGGCGCCGATTTCCTCGAAGGCACCCTGCGGGAAGTGAGCAAACTGTCCCTGGTCGAATCTTCTATCGGTCCCGACATGCTGGATAACTGGATTGAGGACTGCCAGAGCGCCGACCAAATGCCGGTCTTCGTGGCCGAGCTGCTGAAACGCGGCTTTTCGCGCGAGGAGCTGACGGCCCTGCTGGGCGGCAACTGGATGCGCGTGTTTGAGGAAGTCTGGGGCAGCTAGCCGGCGGTAATGCCGCCGTCCACCGGCAGCGCGGCGCCCGTCACAAAACTGGCCGCGTCGCTGGCGAGCCAGTAAATCGCCTCGGCCACCTCTTCCGCTTCGGCGATACGGCCGAGCGGGTGTTTTTCCGACCAGAGTTCGGCCGCTCCCTGGCCATGCTGCTGCCAGGCCCTCTCAATCATGGGCGTGCGAACGCTGCCCGGACATACGCAGTTGACGCGTATGCCCTCCGCCGCGTGGTCCAGCGCCATGGCGCGCGTCAACTGGACCAATGCGCCCTTGGCGGCGCAGTAGGCCGCCGAACCGGCGAAGCCCACAAGCCCGGCGTAGGAAGACACATTGACAATGTTGCCGCGCGTGATGGCGAGCTGCGGCAAGGCGGCCCGGCTGAGGTAGAAGGCCCCGCTGACATTGACGTCCAGCATGGCCTGCCATTGTTCCGTCGTCGTTTGCGCCACGGTCCGGTTGCGCACGATAATGCCGGCGTTGTTGACCAGCACGTCCAGGCGATCATGCAGTTCCATAGTTGCCGCGACCGCCTGGTCGCATTGTGTTTCGTCACGCACGTCACAGGGCGCGAAATGCCCCTGCCCTCCTGCCTGGCGCACCAGGTCGAGAGTCTCCTGCGCCGTTTCCGCATTGCGCGCCGCGATCACAATCTGCGCGCCGGCACGGGCGAAACGCAAGGCCGTGGCGCGTCCGATGCCAATGTTGCCACCCGAAATCAGGATGACGGGTTGTTGTGGCATGGCCCTGTCCGTCACGTAATCTAAATTCCTTCACTCTGGCCCTTCACCGGGCCAGGTACAATAACCATGGATTGCCTCCCAACATTGTAGTCCTGCTCCCGGTGTGCATATGATGCTCCGAAAATATGCACACCTTAAGATGACAGACAAGTCCAATGATAGCGAAAAGTTGAGACAGCGACGGTCCTGCGCTACTATCGCCCGCGGCACAAAATCCGAGAGTGCGGGGACTTTGGAAATTCAGGACAGCTCTTCGCCCAAAATAGAACTGGTTGGCGTCAGCAAGACCTTTACGACGCCGCAGGGTTCGGTCAAGGCCCTGGATGAAACGAACCTCAGGGTCGCCACCAACGAGATCGTTTGCCTGGTCGGGCCGTCTGGCTGCGGCAAGTCAACCTTGCTAAATCTTGTGGCAGGTTTCCTGGCGCCGAGCGAAGGCGCTGTCCTCGTCGACGCCACGCCGGTGCTTGGGCCGGGCGCGGAGCGCGCAGTGGTCTTCCAGCAAGACTCCGTCTTCCCCTGGCTAACGGTGGCACAGAACCTGGCCTATGGGCCGAACGCGCGCGGATTGCCTCCTGGAGAGGTTTCATCCATCGTGGAACGCCTGCTTTCCCTCGTCGGCCTGGCGGAATACCGCGATTTTTTCCCCTTGCGGCTCTCCGGTGGTATGAAAAAGCGCGTCGACCTGGCGCGCGCCTATGCCAACAGGCCGGCCATCATGTTAATGGATGAGCCCTTTGGCGCGCTGGACGTGCTGACCAAGGAGAAAATGCAAATTGAGTTGCTGCGCCTTTGGCAGGAAGAAGCGCTTACCATCCTCTTCGTCACGCATGACATCGAGGAAGCGCTTTTCATCGGCGATCGCGTGATCGTGATGACACCTCGCCCCGCGCGCGTGGCGGCGGATGTCACAGTACACCTGGAGCGGGAACTCGACCCGCGCCGCAAGACCAGCGCCGACTTTCAGGCCCTGCGACAACAACTGATGGACACTCTGGGCCAGAACGAAGCGGAGTCCGCCGCCTGATGCAAGCGGAAGAAGGCATTCGCCAGCGGACGCGCCGTATGCGCAGCATCAGTCTGGTATCGATTGTGCTGGCCCTCGTCATCTGGTACATGGTCACCACGGAATGGGAACTGGTCTCTTCCCTCAAGTTGCCAGGGCCGGGACGCGTCCTGAACACGCTGTTTGAGGTCCGCAGTACAATTGTTCAGCAGGCCCTGGTCACGCTTTACCGCGTGAGCCTCAGTTTCCTCGCCGGTTCGGCGCTGGGGGTACTGGTCGGCCTGGTGATGAGCCGCTTTCGCGTGGTATACGCCTTGCTGGAGCCTGCCATTGAGGCGCTCCGGCCCGTTCCTCCGATCGCTCTCATTCCCTTTTTCATCCTCTGGTTCGGCATCGGCATGTTTGGCCAGGTCTTGCTGGCCGGGCTGGGTTGCTTCATGGTTATGGTTGTAAGTACCATTGAGGCGGTGCGCAATGTACCGCGCATTTATATTCAGGCTGCTCGCTCGCTTGGTGCGGAGCAGGACCACATTTACCGCACCATCATTCTGCCGGCGATCGTGCCCGAGTTGATCGCCGGCTGGCGCGTGGCCCTTGCGCTGGCTTTCGGCCTGATGATCGCGGCGGAACTGATGGGAGCGCAGGAAGGCATCGGGTTCATGATTATGGTCGCCCGCCGCAGCCTGAATACCCACACCATCCTGCTTGGTATCATTATCATCGGCATTGAGGCCGCGTTGGCGGATCGTTTGTTGCACATCTTCACTCGCCGCCTGACGCGCTGGACGGAGCGTGACGCCGAACGCCAGTGACCTGAAAGGGTTCTCCGAAACGAGGTTGTCCTCTGGCAATTTGCCAGTGAATTGTTCCAAAAGGAGAGAGTAATGCAGGGAAACAAGATTCGCGGAATTCTGTTCATTTTGCTGGTGGCCGTTTTTGCGATCACCGGTGTGCAGGCGCAGGATGAGATGGTCAGCGTCCGTTACGGTGTTTCACCGTTCCAGGACACGCTGCTGCCCATCCTCGGGCAGGAATTCGGCTGGTACGCGGAAGAAGGTCTCGACGTCGAATTCGTTATCCTTGGCTGGACAGAAGTCCAGGAAGCGCTGGCCGCCGGCGAGGTCGACATTGCCATCAACAACATTTCCTCGGTCATTGCCACCTTCGACGCGTTCCAGTTCGTTTATGTCTATGGCTTCAACATCTTTGATGCCGGCGCGGCCCTGATGGCCAAACCGGAATTCAAGTCGGTTGAAGAATTCGAGGAAGAGGGCATGGAACGCAATGATGCCGTCGTCGCGGCACTGCAGCAGATGCAGGGCAATACCGTCGTGACCACCGGCAATACCGACATGGGCCAGGCGGTCGTTGGTTCGGCGGCGCGGGTCGGTCTGGACCCGAATTCAGACATCACCATTGTTGACCTCAATCCGGACGAGGGCCTGGCTGCCTTCCTTTCCGGCACGGGTGACTTCTACCTGGGCGGCATTCCGCAGCGCACGCGCGCGACGGCGGAAGGATACAAGCCGGTCGTCGTCGGCGCTGATCTGGCGCCGCCGCCGCTCAACGGCATCATCTCCACACCGGATTACGCTGCCGACAACCAGGAGACCTTGCTGAAATTGCTGAAGGTCTGGTTCCGCATCGTCAATTTCGTCGAAGAGAACACGGATGAGGGCGCCGCCATCATTCTCGATGTCCTCAATTCGCAGACGGGCGCCAACATGTCCGTTGAGGGCTTCAAGGAATTCTGGCAGGGCTATGAGCACTACCCGCTCAACCCGTCCGAAATCGAGCGCGACATCCTTCTGAAGACGGCTACAGCTACTGGAAGGCGCGCTGGGACGACACCAATGACTACTTCGTCAACGTCAGTGGCGTCATCATGGAGCCGGTGCCCACCGAAGGGGTCTTCCTGATGGAAGACATTCACGCGGCCTACGTCGATATGTACGACGGCGACGAAGAGTAACGCCTGGCTTTCGGAGGGGGCCGCCCCGGCGGCCCCCTCTTTCACGAGTCGGAATCCCATGACAATCATCGATGCGCACATCCATTTTGGTACGGACCCGGCAATCGCCGAACACCTCATCGTGCCCTATGTGCAATACGACCAGCCTGAATCCATCATTCGCATGCTGGACGAGTACGACCTCAACAAAGGCGTGCTGTTGCCGCCGGACCGCATTCTTAACCCGCCCTACGACAACGATTATCGCCAGGCCAACGAGGCCGTCGCGCGCGCCGTCGCTGCATTTCCGAAAAGACTGATCGGCGCGATTCGGCTTAATCCGCTTTTCGGCGAAACATTCGTTTGGGAGACCGTGCGCCATTTCGTAGAGGAACGCGGACTTGGCGGGATCAAGATGGTCGCCCGCGCCGATTTCTACAATCCCGCCAGTTTGCGCGTGACCGGCCCCGTTTTCGAGGCGGCGGCCCAATACGACATTCCCGTTCTCTTTCACTCCGGCCACCCTGGCCGCGACCTGCCTTCGCTCCAGGGATATGCGGCGCGACAGTACCCGCAGACCAGGGTCATCATCGCCCACATCGGGCTGCACGATTACCTGACCGAGACCATTATCGCCTGCAAGGAGGCGGAGAATGTATTCGCCGACATGAGCCAGGCCTGGCCTTACGACATCAAGGCCTTCGTGCGCGCTGTCGGCGCCGAACGCCTGATGTACGGCAGCGATGCGCCCTTCCAGTCCCCGTTGGTGGAGCGCGTCAAGGTAGAGGAATGTCGCTTTAATGACCAGGAGCTGGAACTGATCTTCCACAGAAATGCTGAGCGAATCTGGGGCTTTTCCTCCAATTCAACATGACCGGGTCCGCATCTGACCTCGACGTCGTCGCCGTCGGCTCCTGGACAAATTTCGACCACCTGTTTGAAGTCAATTCACTTCCCGCTCCCGGAGACACCGTGCAAATCTGCACGCCGGCCGAGGACGTCGAACGCGTGTATTTCGGCGGCTGTGCCCCCAACGTGGCCGTCGCCGCCGCGCGTCTGGGCGCAGGCTCCGCTCTGGTTGGCGTGGTCGGTGAGGACTTTCATTCACGCGGTTATGCAGACTGGCTGGATGCCTGCAGTGTGGACCGGCGGGCACTACAGGTAGTCGCCGGCGAGCGCTGCGGGCACAGTTTCCTGTTTCGCGATGGCGAAGGAGAGTCGCTTTGCCTCTCGCAGATTGGCGTCGCCGCGCGCCAGGCAGAATTCTCGCCGGATCCAGCAACAGTCGCGGCCGGTAAAGTGGCCGTCATCACGTATCGTTTTGACCGTTTCACCTTGCGCGCAGCGGAGCTGGCGCGCGCCGCTGGAGCATGCGTGATACTGAGCGGCGCCCTGGCGACAGCGCCGGACCTTGCAGCCGCCTTCATTGATACAGCAGATGTACTGGTCTGCACCGAACACGAACTGACACAGCTTGTGTCGTCGGCGCTGTTTGATGACACGCATACGCTGCTGCGAAAGGGATTGACAGCCATCGTTCGTACCCAGGGCGCGGAGGGCGCCAGCTGGCAAACGTCAGAAGCAAGGGGGCATGTCCCGGCCGTCGCCCCATGCTGCGTTGTTGACCCAACCGGCGCCGGTGACGGCTTCGCAGCGGGCCTGGCGGTGGGGCTGGCGCAGGAGCAGGCCCTGCCGCAAGCAATCCGGCTCGGGGCCTGTGTCGCCAGCTTTGTGGTGGAAGCCGTCGGTTGCCAGACGAACCTGCCAACCATGAAGGCGGCCCGGGCGCGCCTTGCAAAAAAGTAGGGGCGCGTGCCGGATTCGCCGGGTACACCCGCGCCAACGCTTCAGGCCAGGCCCTTCAGAACTGCCAGTGCCGTTGCGTAATCCGGATGCTCGTGGACCTCTGGCAGATACTGTACGTAGCAAATGTAGTTTTCGTCATCTACAACGAACAGCGCCCGGTGAAGAATTCTCAACTCTCTGCTGGTCGTGCCATAGGCATTGCCAAAGTTCCCGTCGCGGTAGTCAGAAAGCACCACGTTGCGGGGCACACCGGCAACGGAACACCAGCGGTCCTGGGCAAAAGGCAGATCCATACTGACGGTAATACAGGCGAACTCGTCGCCCATTGCCGCCACCTCCTTGTTCAACAGGAGGGTCTGTTCGTTGCAGATTGCCGTATCCAGGCTGGGCACTGAACTGACAAGGCGTATCTTGCCGGGCGTGTCGGCCAGCAATTCAAAGGGCGTATGGAATTTGCTTTCGACAGTCACCTCAGGTGCTTCATCGCCGGCGGACAGACGTGGACCGTCCAGATGTACGATCAAGTCACCAAGATACGTGACGGTTCTTTCGCTCATCTTTTGCCCCTTCGCCATTGTCTGGTCGTTTCAACCACTATATTTTGAATTTTACGCCCTTGAGGTATTCACGCACCAGCATGGCGGCGGTCACACCCTCACCGGCGGCGGCGGCGACCTGCTTGGTGCTGCCCTCCCGTACGTCCCCGGCAGCGAAAATGCCCGGGATCGAAGTCTCGAACATCAGGGGCAAGCGGTCACCAAAGCGACCTGGCCAGCCCGTGCCTGCGGGCAAATTGTGACCCGTCAGTACGAAGCCCCCCCTGTTCAGTTCAACGTTCGTCTCTTTCAGGAAGGAGGAATTCGGTTCCAGGCCTATGAAAACAAAGGCCCCGTTGACATGAACCCGGTCTTCCTCACCGGTTTTCACATCCCTTACTCTCAGGCGACGCAAACGTGCACGTCCTTCAAAGCCAATCGTCATGTTGTTGAACCGGATGTTTATATTTTCCTGTTCGTCAAGCTTGTCCTGGTAAACCGAATTGGCCGTGAGTTCCTCACCGCGCACCAACAGGGAAACCCGGTCAGCGATCTGTCCCAGATCCAGCGCTGCTTCCACGGCGCTGTTGCCGCCACCCAGTACGGCAACGTGCTGTCCCTTGTAGAAAGGGCCATCGCAGGCAGCGCAATAGTGCACCCCATTGCCCAGAAACTTGTCCTCGCCGTCCACATTTAAGCGCCGGTATTGGCTCCCTGTACAGACGACGATGGCGCTTCCGCTGAATTCCTCGCCCGTCGTAGTGACCACAGTGTGATAGTTGTCCTGGCTGCGGATGGTTTCAATGCTGGAAGACTGAAGGATTTCCACCCCAAAGAATTCAGCCTGTTCACGCAGACGGTCACTGAATTCGAAACCGGTAATTGGCTGGGGAAAGCCCGGAACATTGTCCAGATATCCCGTAAAATTGGCGTTGCCACCAACTGCCTCGCGTTCGATCACCAGGGTTTCCGTCCCGTCACGGGCAGTAAAAAGGGAGGCAGTCAACCCCGCCGGCCCGGCGCCGATGATGATCAGGGGCCAGAAGGTCCGGTTCATGCGCAGGGAAATGTCAAGCTTTCTGGCCAGTTCCACGTTTGTGGGTCTTAGCAGCACGTCTCCGTCTTCAAAGACTATGGTCGGCAAGACCCGCTTGCCGCCGGCCTTGTCCTGTATTTCCCGTGTGAGTTCAGGGTGTTCGAGAATGTCAAACCATTCATAGGGCACACCGTGCTCGCCCATGAATGTTTTGCAGCGACGGCAGTCCGGGCACCAGTGAGCGCCATAGATTGTCGCCCGGGACTGCTTGCTCGATTTCTTACTTCCGTTCACCGGCTTTGTACTCCATCAATTCCTGAATGTTTACCCGTTTTGGACGCCTGCACGGAGAAGGGCGCCACCCGGCAGTCGGCCAAACGTTTCGACCAGTCGAAGCAATGTTCTGTTCGATTCCGGAGCAACGACCTATGTGTACCGAAATCGATGACAGCATAAGAAATACGCAGTCAACTGATTCGATGGTCACCATAGCACAGAAATTGCTTACAGAAAATGACAGGCAGATTTCTTGCAGCTCGTGGTATTTCACGGCGCCAGTTTAATTTTGGCAATGCGAATCCGGAGCCGGCCGACTTTTTGACATATTCCGGCCTGCGCGTTACCTTCCCTGCGTGCTGACGAATTCCCCCAATTTCGGGAAGGGCATGGAGACAGTCGAGCCAAAGTATTTTGGGGATCGCAAAGGTTGCCATGCATGGCAACCCTTGTGTTTGGCCTTGCCACCGCCTCTACTCCGCCCGCCTGGCCGGGTCCGGAGAGCGGGCGCATCTCCAGACCCTGAAATCGCCCAGGCGCCCTTCGAACCACCGCAGCAACGCCATAAATTGACCGGTTTGCGAGTTTGTGTCCGACCTGCCTCACTGGTTGGCGGCGGACGCGGCCTGCGTCCTGTTGTGTTCGCAAAAATTGAGGAGACTTGCCAATGAAGAGAGTAATTTTACTGTCCATGCTGCTGCTGTTGCTGGTCCCGGCAACGACTCTGGCCCAGGACGACGGCGTCCGTCGCCTGCGCGCCAACTTTGCCTGGCCGACTTTTGTTGATCCGCACGTCGGTTCCGACTTTTCCAGTTCGATTTCCATCACCAACATTTACGACACACTGATCTTCCCGAACCCCGCCGGTGGCGTAGACCCCTGGGTAGCCGAAAGCTGGGACATATCGGAAGACGGACTAACCTATATTTTCCATCTGCGTGACGGTGTCCTCTTCCATGACGGCAGCCCGGTGCAGGCCAGCGACATCGCCTACAGCTACAATCGCCTGAAAGAAATCGGCGAAGGCTTCTCCTATCTGCTGCCAGGTGCTGCCGTGGATGCGCCGGACGACTCCACTGTCCAGATCACTCTGGAAAATCCCGACCCTCTTTTTACCCTTCGTCTTTCACGCTTCTTCTTCGTCAACGAGGACCTGGTGCGCGCCAATTACGACACAGATTCGGACCTCTACGGTGAACATGGCGACTATGGCAAGGAATGGCTCCTGACCAATGACGCCGGTTCCGGTCCCTACCAGGTCACGGAATTCAATCTGGCCGAGCAACTTGAGATGTCGCGCTTCAGCGACTACTGGAACCAGGACGCTTTCGTGGAAAACGCGGCCGATGAAGTCACCTTTATCGGCACGACCGAGTTTGCCACCATTCGCGCCCTCTTTCTGGATGGTGAGATTGAGATCAGCGATCCCTGGCAGGGCCTGGAATCATACAATTCCCTGGGCGCCCTGGAAGGCATCAGCATAGATACCACCTCCATGGGCAGTTCGCTTTACTACATGGTGAACAACATCCTGCCGCCCTTCGATGACGTCAATTGCCGCAAGGCGGCGGCCCTGGCCTACGACTACGATACCATCGTCAGCCTGGAGTGGCCGGGTACGCCGGCCATGGTCGGAATCCTGTCGCAATCCACCCCCGGTCATAACCCGGACGTCTTCACACCCAGACGTGATCTGGATGCTGCCCGGGCGGCGCTGGCCGAATGCCAGTACGCCGACAGCATTCAGGACTACCCCATCGAGGTCGTCTGGGTGACGGAAGTGCCGGACGAGGAACAGTTCGCCCTGCTCTTCCAGTCCAATCTGGCGGAAATCGGCATGCCGGTTACCGTGGTCGGCCTGCCCTGGGGCAACGTGGTGGAAAACACGGCCAGCAAGGAACTGAGTCCGCACATCGTCACGCTTTACACCGGCGCTGACCTGCCGGAGGCCGGCCTGCTCATCGAGCAGCGCTACCATTCGAAGACCGCCGCCACCTTTTTCCAGAATGAATGGCTGGAAGATGCGGAACTCGATGCGGCCATCGAAGACGCCCTTGCCACGGTCGACATCGAGGAGCGCTTCGCCAAATACATGTCGCTGCAGGAGCAGCTGGCCGCCGACGTGGTCTCCTTCTTCCTTTATGACCAGCTGGAGAAACGCGCCGTGGCCGACTACGTGGACTGGGATTCTTCCGCCGGGGCCCGCATTCAGGGCTATCACTATTATCTGCCGCAAATCGGGGTCAATAATCCCTGACGTGCTGTGGGGCCAATCAGGCACGGCGACCAATGACGCCGACTGCCAGGCACCGTGTCAATGTTTCGTTTCGCAAGCAAGAGGAGAAAAGAACCATGAGAAAGTTGTTCGTTCTGACCCTGGCGTTGTTGCTGGTGTTCTCGGCAACCGCCTTCGCCCAGGACGGTGACCTACAGTTACGCGTCACCTTCTCCTGGCCGACCCAAATCGACCCTGCCGCCGGTGACGACTTTTCCAGTTCGCACGCCATGATTTCCATTTATGACACCCTTGTTTTCCCCAACAAGGACAATGAAATGGTGCCCTGGCTGGCCGAATCCTGGGAGGTCTCCGAAGACAATCTAACCGCCGTCTTCAACCTGCGCGAGGGCGTCCTCTTCCACGATGGCTCAGAAATGCTGGCCAGCGACGTCGTTTACAGTTTCAACCGCCTGAACGCAATCGGGGAAGGTTTTGCCTACCTGGTTCCGGAGGACGGCACTGCCGTTGCGCTGGATGACTACACCGTCCAGTTCACGCTGACCCAACCGGACCCGCTCTTCATACCCAAACTGGTGCGCTTCTACATCGTCAACGAAGACCTGGTCCGTGAAAACTATGACATGGAGTCAGATCTCTATGGCGACCACGGTGACTACGGCCGCAACTGGATGCTGACCAACGACGCCGGCTCCGGCCCCTTCATGGTGACGGACTACCCGCTGGTTGGCTATCTTGAAATGCGCCGTTGGGACGGCTGGTGGAATGCAGAAAACTTTGCCGAGAACGTGGCAGACGTCGTCACCTACGTGGATACCACCGAGGCGGCCACGGTCCGTTCGTTGATGCTCAATGACGAGCTGGAAATCACCGACGCCTGGCAGTCGATTGAGGGTCTGCAATCCCTGGATGCAGTCGACGGCATTGACGTCATGACTTACCCGTCGTTGAACGCTTTCTATTACATGATGAACACGCGTCTGGCGCCGCTGGATGACGTCCACTGCCGTCGCGCCCTGTCCTGGGCCTACGACTACGACCAGGTCGTGGCTCTCGAATGGCCGGGCACGCAGGCGATGATCGGCCCCGTGCCGCGCAGTCTGGACGGACATACCGAGGACCTGACTATCTACCGTCGCGACCTCGACAAGGCGCGCGAAGAACTGGCCCAGTGCCAGTACGCTGACAACATCGCCGACTATCCGATCGACGTGCACTGGGTCTCCCAGGTGCCCTTCGAGGAACAGTTCGCCCTGCTTTTCCAGGCGAATATGGCAGAAATCGGTGTTCCGGTGAATGTCCTCTCCACGCCCTGGGGCACTGTAGTCGAGAATGCGTCCAGTATCGAAACCAGCCCACACATTGTCACCATCTACACTGCCTCTGACTGGCCAGAGGTCGGTTTCATGCTGCAACAGCGTTACGCCTCCCCCACAGCCAACACCTGGCAGCAGAACGAATGGCTGCTGGACGAGGACCTGGACGCGCGCATTGCCGATTCCCTGCTCACGATGGATCGTGACGAGCGCTTCGCCAAATACGCCGATCTGCAACGCGAGATCGCCGATCAGGCTTACTCGCTGTTCCTCTACGACCAGTTGAACAAGCACGCCTTCAAGACTTTCGTGGACTGGCGACCTGAAGAAAACAGCCCCGTCATGGGCTATCAGGTCTTCGCGCCCTTTATCAGCGTGAACCGCTAGGGTTCCATTTGACCGGGATAACAGGAGGCGCAGCAAATTGCTGCGCCTCCCTCTGGCAGGATCGAGAAAGAGGGAGAGTCCATGAATTTCCTTAATGTTGAGGAGCTCCAACGCCTCTTCCTCTTTTTGTTGCGACGCATTTTTCAGTCGATTTTTGTCCTGGTTGGACTAAGCATCCTCATCTTCCTGCTCAGCCGCGTCCTGCCAGGTGACCCGGCGCGCATGGCGCTCGGCGCAAGGGCGCCGCAAGAGACCATCCAGCGTTTGCGCGATGAAATGCGGCTGGATGATCCCCTGATTTTGCAGTACCAGTTCTGGTTTACCAACGCCCTGCGCGGCGACCTGGGCGACTCCCTGCGTACGCGTCGTCCGGTTGTCGACGACATCGTCGAGTTTCTGCCGGCCTCAATGGAGCTGGTCTTGCTCGCCGGCGTCATATCGGCCATCGGGGGCATTACCCTGGGGACACTGAGCGCGCGCCACAAGGACTCCTGGATCGACAACCTGGTGCGCGTCATTTCGTATATGGGCGTGGTGACCCCCGCCTTCGTGTTTGCGATTATTTTTCTTACTTTCTTTACAACCTCTGAATTTGGCCTGGACCTGTTTCCACCCATCGGTCGATTGAGCAGCAACGTGGCAGCGCCGCCCCGCATCACCGGCCTGTATACAGTGGATTCGCTGCTGGCCGGCCAGTTAAGCACTTTCATTGATGCCTTGCACCATCTCATCCTGCCGGCCATTGCCCTGGCGCTCGGTTCGCTTTCGCAGGAAGCGCGCATCACGCGCTCCACCATGGCCGACAACCTGACCCGAGACTACATCGCCGCCGAGCGCGCGCTGGGCATTCCCGAGAAGATCGTTACCGGTAGATTCCTGCTCAAACCTTCGCTGATTCCGACCGTATCCATATTTGGACTGGATTTCGCCGCCAACCTGTCCAACGCCTTCCTCGTTGAAGTCATCTTCAACTGGCCCGGCATCTCCCGCTATGCGACAACCGCGATGATTTACAAGGACCTGAATGCCATCGCAGCGGTGATCCTGATCCTGGGCGTGACCTTTATCGTGGTGAATATTCTTGTTGACCTGGTGGTAGGAATTCTGGACCCGCGCATTCGTCTGCGCGGGGCGAGGAGCGACTGACATGGCCGAAATTGCTGTTTCCCCTGCGCCCGAGGTTCGCGATGCAAGTGAGTTGGCGCACATCCAGCGCCAGAATCGCCGCGACAATCTGGGACGCATGTGGTTCAAGTTTTCCCGAAATCCGCTCTCTATTGTCGGCCTCATCATGGTGGTCATCATCATCCTGCTGGCCATCTTCGCCCCCTTTGTCACCCCCTTTCCGGACCACGTGAAGCCCTTTACCGACTTCGTCAATGCCAAGAGCCCGCCGGGCGGCGAGTATATTTTGGGTACCGACCAGTTCGGACGTGACATATTCAGCCGCATCATTTTCGGTTTCCGCTTTTCGCTGATGATGGCCATCGTCGTGCTGACCCTGGTCGTCCCGGTCGGAGTCACGCTTGGCATGGTCGCCGGCTACTTTCAGGGGACGATCATTGACACCATCATCATGCGTATCACCGACATCTTCCTGTCGGTGCCGCCCCTGATTCTGGCGCTGGCCATCGCGTCTGTGCTGACGCCCAACCTGACCAATTCGATGATCGCCGTGTCCCTGATGTGGTGGCCCTGGTATGCCCGTCTGGTCTACGGCCTTTCCAGCGCCCTGCGCACCGAGTACTTCGTCAGTTCGGCCGAGACCATAGGGGCGAGGACGCGGCACATCCTCTTTCGCGAGATTCTCCCCAACATGGTCTCGCCCATCTTTACCAAGATGAGCCTGGACGTGGGCTGGGTCATCATCATTGGCTCCATGCTGAGTTTCCTCGGCCTGGGCGTGCAGGAACCCCAGCCCGGCCTCGGCACCATGGTCGCCAAGGGCTCGGACTACCTGCCGACCGGCCAGTGGTGGATTTCAATCTTCCCCGCCCTGGCCATCGTCGTCGTTGTCCTCGGCTTCAACCTGCTGGGTGACGGCATCCGTGACCTGTTTTCTGCGGAAGAGGTGTAAGTGTGACACAGGAAACACCCCTGCTTGATATTCGCGACCTGTCCGTCCACTTCCACGTCTATGGCGGCGTGCTAAAGGTCCTGGACCGCATCAACTTCCACGTCTTGCCGGGCGAGCGCGTCGGCCTGGTCGGCGAAACCGGCTGCGGCAAGACGACCACCATGAAGACCATCCTGCGGGTATTGCCTTCGCCACCCGCGAATATTCCTGAGGGTGAAATTTTCTTTCAGGAGCGGGATGTCCTGAAAATGAGCCAGCGCGAGTTGGTACACATGCGCGGCCAGGGGATATCGATGATCTTTCAGGACCCCACCGCCGCCCTGAACCCGGTCTTCAGTATCGGCCAGCAACTCACCGCTGTCATCCGATACGCCTCGCCCGAGAACCAGAACCTCAACAAGAACCAGCTGCGGGAACGCGCCCTGCAGGCCTTGCGTCAGGTCGCCCTGGCGGACCCGGAACGTCTGCTGGACAGCTACCCCGTCCAGCTCAGCGGCGGCATGCGCCAACGCGTCTGTATCGGCATGGCCCTCGCCACCCAGCCAGGGCTGCTCATCGCCGATGAGCCGGGCACGGCGCTCGACGTCACCATTCAGGACCAGGTCCTGCGTCTGCTGCAGAATCTCGTGGAACAGCGGGGCAACTCCTTTATCCTCATCACGCACACCCTTGGCATCGTGCGTCAGATGACGGACCGGGTGTACGTCATGTACGCCGGCAACATGGTTGAGGTCGCGCCAACCCGGCGCCTCTTCACCAATCCCCTGCATCCCTACACCCAGGGTCTGATGGACGCCGTGCCGCGTCTCACCGGCGGCGGGATCAGCGAAGGCATCCCCGGCCGCATTCCAGACTACATGGATCCGCCTTCCGGCTGTCGTTTTTCCAGCCGTTGCCCGCATGCCATGCCCGTCTGCAGCCGCGAGAAACCGCCGGTGTTTCAGGTCGAGGAGCCCGCAGACGAGTCGCACGAGGTGGCCTGCTTCCTCTACGACGATGCCCAAAAGGTTAGCAACTACAAGGCGGAGGCCGTGCCGGTATGAGCGACGACGTCATTCTGCGCATTGACAACTTGCGCAAACATTTCATTGTAGGGCGCAAGGGCATCATCAAACGCGAACCAATCACCGTCAAGGCGGTGGATGGCGTCTCCTTTGACCTGCAGCGCGGCGAGACATTCGGCATCGTAGGTGAATCCGGCTCCGGCAAGAGCACCATTGCCTACATCACCATGGGCATGTACCTGCCCACCAGCGGCACCATCACTTTCAACGGACGGGACCTCTTCGAGCGTGGCGACCGGCGGCCTTTGGATCTGCGCAAGGAGATCCAGATTGTCTTTCAGGATCCCGGGTCTTCGCTGAACCCGCGCCGCACCATTCGCCAGATTCTCGACTTGCCGCTGAGCATTCATCAGCCGGAAAAAGACCGTCTCACGGAAATAATTCGTTTGCTGGAAATGGTCGACCTGCCGCCAGAATTCATGCACAAGTATCCGCGTCAGTTGAGCGGTGGTGAACGCCAAATCGTGGCCATTGCCCGCGCCCTCGCCACCAACCCCTCGCTGATGATTCTGGACGAACCCACCTCGGCGCTGGACGTGTCGGTACAGGGCAAGGTCATCAATCTCCTCATTCGCCTGCAACGTGAGCTGAACCTGACCTATCTGTTTATCACGCACGACCTCAGTGTAATGCGCAACCTGGCGACGCGTGTCGCCATCATGTACCTCGGGCGCGTCGCTGAAGTTGCCGAAGCAGAGCATTTCTTCGAATCGCCGCAACACCCCTACACGCAGATGTTGCTGTCATCAATTCCCGTCCTGACTGAAGCCGAAGAAGCCTTGCGTCCGGCGCAGATCCGCTCCACCGGTGAGATCCCCAGCCCGGTCGATCTGCCTTCCGGTTGCAGTTTTCACACCCGCTGCCCCCAGGTCATGGACCATTGCCGCCACGTCGACCCGCTGATGGTGCCCATCGACGTCACCGACAGCGACCACATCGTGCGCTGCCACCTGTTCGAGCAAGCGAACGGCCAGGTCCAGTCCTGAAATGCGCATTGCGACCGACATCGGCGGGACCTTCACCGACCTTGTCTGGCAGGACGAGAACAGTGGCGCCGTTGGCAACACCAAGGTGCCCACCACGC
>CAXXWG010000008.1:0-317602 GCA_963667305.2 Aggregatilineales bacterium
CAGGTGCTGCCCCCCGGTCAGCTGACGGTGGTCGTCAACACAGCCGACGATTTTCACCATTACGGTCTACGGGTCTGCCCGGACCTGGATACCGTCATGTACAACCTGGCGGGTCTGGCGGACCCGCAGCGAGGCTGGGGCCTGCGCGATGACAGCGCGAACATGCTGGCAGCCCTGCAGCGCCTCGGCGAGGATGGCTGGTTTCAACTGGGGGACCAGGACCTGGCGACGCATGTCTTGCGCACGCACTGGCTGGCCGGCGGCATGCGTCTGACGGAAGTCACGGCGCGCCTGGCGGCCGCGCTGGGTGTGAAACATGCCCTTCTGCCGATGTGCGACGAGCCGGTCGCCACCATGGTGCAGACCCGCGGCGAGGGCGAACTGGACTTCCAGACCTGGTTTGTGCGCCGGCGCTGGCGACCCGCGGTCCGCTCCCTGCGCCTGGCCGGCATCGCCCGGGCGCGGATGACGGCCGAAGTCAGCGACGCGCTCGCCAGGGCGGCCCTGATTTTGCTGGCGCCTTCCAAACCCCTGGCTTTCCATCCTGCCGATTCTGGCCGTACCGGGCCTGCGGGCGGCCCTGCGCCAGGCCGACGCTCCTGTCGCAGCCGTCACGCCCGTCATCCGCGGCGCGGCGCTGAAGGGTCCGGCGGCCCGCCTGATGGCCGACTTCGGCCTGGCGCCATCCGCCGGGACGGTGGCCGGGCTGTATGGCGATATTCTGGATGCTTTCGTGTATGATGAGCGTGACGCGGTGCCACCGCTCACCGGGTTGCGCCTGCTGGGCGTGGACACCGTCATGGTCAACGAAGACGCGCGCGCGCGCCTGGCACGGGACATTCTAGACTGGTTGGCTACCTGGCGCAGGCCGCACGTCCCTGAAAGGGAAAAACCATGAGTACCTGGGCGATTGTGCCCGTCAAGCCGCTGCGGCGCGCCAAGAGCCGCCTGGCGGATGTGTTGTCGCCGGAGCAGCGACGGCTGCTGGCCGAACGCATGTTGCGACACGTGCTGCAGGTGGTGCAGTCCGCACCGCAGATTCTGGGCACCCTGGTGATCAGTCGCGACAGTGAAGCGCTGGCGATCGCCAGGGAATACGGACTGCGCACCGTTCAGGAGGCGGGATCGCCGGAGTTGAACGCCGCGCTGGGGCGGGCCACGCAGGTCGTTGCCGGCTGGGGTGGCGATTCCGTGCTGGTGCTGCCCGCCGATTTGCCGCTGCTGGAAGCGAAGGACCTCGGCGCTCTCATTGATCGCGGCAGCGAGGGCCCCTGCGTGGTCATCGCCACGGACGCGCAGCGCGACGGCACCAACGCGCTGTTCATGCGCCCGCCGGGCGCCATCGGCTTCGCTTACGGCGAAGGCAGTTTTTCGCGGCACCGTCAACTGGCGCATGCTGCCGGCATCCGGCTGCGGGAATACCATTCCAGCACGCTGGCGCTGGACATCGACGTCGCTGCCGATCTGCAGCAATACTACCGTTACATAGAGGAAATGCCTTCACTGGCCCGGGAAGGAAACATGCATGAGTGACCGCGTGGCCCTGTACCTGCAGGATGCCCATGACCTGCAGGACGCGATCCGCTACGTGCGCTATGCCGAGGCTGCCGGCTTTGAAGCGGTCTGGCAGGCCGAAAGCCGTCTGGTGCGCGACGCGATCGTGCCCATGGCGGCCTTTGCGGCCACCACCGACCGAATCCGCATCGGTTCCGGCGTCATCAACAACTGGACCCGCAATGCGGCGGTCATCGCCGCCACCTTTCTGACTCTTGACGACCTCGCCCCTGGCCGGATCATTTGCGGCATCGGCGCCTGGTGGGACCCCCTGGCGCGCAAGGTGGGAATCCGGCGCAGGAAAAACCTCAAGGCCATGCGCGAGGTGGTGGAGACTGTGCGTCGGCTGCTGGCGCGCGAACGCGTCAGCTACGACGGTGAATTTGTGCAACTGGACGACGTTGAACTGGACGTCGTGCATGGACGCAAGACCGCGCGCAAGGTGCCGATATACATCGGCGCCACCGGGCCGCAAATGATGACCCTGACCGGCGAGATTGCCGATGGCGTCGTGTTGAATTATCTGGTCTCGCCGGCCTACAACGAAACGGCCATGGGGCAACTGGAGCGAGGGGCCCAGGTCGCCGGCCGCCGTCTGGACGAAATTGACCGGCCGCAACTGGTTGTGTGTTCGGTGGACCATGACCGGCAACGGGCCCTGGACGGCTCGCGCAAGCTGGTGACGCAATATCTGGGGCAGCAACCGCACATTATGAAGGCCAGCGGAGTCCGCCAGGAGTTGCTGGACGACATCAACCAGGTGCTGACCTGGCCGGCCACGGAAGAGCAGATCGAGAACGCCATGCGCCTCGTGCCGGACGACGTGGTGCAGATGGTGACGGCCTCCGGCACGCCGCAGGAAGTACGCGCGCGGGTGCGGGAATATGTCGCCGCCGGCGCCACCTGTCCCATCCTTTATCCCCTGGGGCCGGACGTCCAGTTGATGATCGACACTTTCGCCGACGGCTTTTCGCGCTGAGCAAATCGCCCTGATCCCGCTCATCTGACAGCAGGGTTGCCGAATTCGCCTGCACCCGTATGCAGGTCAGCACGGCGCCGGCGCCCGTTCGCTCCCCGGTTTGCCAGTCGCTGGCTTCCTGACCGGAAGCCCGGGGCTTCTTCGAACGCGCGACAGGACCTGCGCTCTTCGCTATACTTCGGGCCCAACTGTGGCTGGAAGCGGGGATCGGACGGCGACCATGTGGCAGGCCTATCACAGCGTCAGCAGCCTGGACGAGGCCCTGGCCCTGCTGGCGCAACACGGGCCGCGCGCGCGCATCATCGCGGGCGGCACCGACATGCTCATCGAACTCGAGCGCGGCCAGCGACCGGACGTCGAGGCGCTGGTGGACATCAGCCGCGTGCCCGGGCTGGATGCCATCCGGCAGCAAAACGGTCACATTCAACTGGGCCCGCTGGTCAACCACAATCACGTCGTCGGCAGCGGCCTGCTGCGCGAAATGGCCCTGCCCCTGGTGCAGGCCAGTTGGGAAGTGGGCGCGCCGCAGATTCGCAATCGCGCGACCATCGCCGGCAACCTGATCACGGCATCGCCGGCCAACGACACCATCACCCCCCTGATGGCGCTGGGCGCCAGCGTGACGCTGCGCTCCAGCGCCGCTGAACGCCGGGTCGCCCTGGCGGACTTTTACACCGGACTGCGAAGCACGGTGATGCGGCCTGACGAATTGATGACCCGAATCGAATTTCCGGCCATGGGAGCCCGGCAACGCGGCATCTTTCTGAAACTGGGCCTGCGGCGGGCCCAGGCGATCGCCGTCATCAACGTGGCCGTCGTGCTGGACCTGGACGGGGCGATCGTGCGGCGCGCCTCCATCATGCTGGGCAGCGTGGCGCCCACGATCCTGCCCGCCCGGCAGGCGGAGCTGGCCCTGGTCGGCAAGTCTCTGAACGCCGTGACGATTGAAGAGGCAGCGGCCCTGACGGCCGCAGCGCCCAGCCCGATCGACGACGTACGCGGCAGCGCCGACTATCGCCGGCGCATGCTGCATGCCCTGACGCGCCGGGCCCTGCGTCTGCTGGCGGCTGACGAACAGGCGGTTGGACTGCCGCAGGACCCGGCCATGTTGTGGGGCCCGCAGCAGGCCCTGGTGAGGGCGGGACTGCCGGCCGCCAGCCGGCATGGCAATGAAGAGGAAATCGTGGCCACGGTAAACGGGTCGCAGATTCGCACTTGCAGCGGCCAGCACAAGACCCTGCTGCGCTGGCTGCGCGAGGATGCGGGCCTGTCCGGCACCAAGGAGGGCTGCGCGGAAGGCGAGTGCGGCGCCTGTACGGTTTTGCTGGATGACGTGGCCGTCATGGCCTGTCTGGTGCCGGCGCCGCGCGCCCACGGGGCAAGGATTGAGACGGTCGAGGGGTTGGCGCGCGACGGTGAACTGCACCCGGTGCAGCGGGCCTTCATCGAGCACAACGCCGTTCAGTGCGGCTATTGTACGCCCGGCTTTTTGATGGCCGGCGCCAGTCTGCTGGCCGAACGCGGGCAACCCGCTGAAGACCACATTCGACAGGGATTCACGGGAAATCTTTGTCGCTGCACCGGCTATTACAAGATCATCGAGGCCATGAAGGCCGCCGCTGCCCCGGCGCCGGCAGAGAGAGTCGCCAGGGGCAGCCAGGGCGGCCGCAGTGGATGAGCAGGAAAATGCGGGCGATCGATGATGTCAGGTAAAGAGCTGCGGGCCATTGGCCAGTCTCTCAAACGGATCGACGCGCGCGACAAGGTCACCGGCGCAGCGCTTTACCCCGGCGATATTGACATGGACGGCCAACTGTGGATGAAGATTCGTTTCAGCGACAGGTTGCATGCCCGCGTGCGCCGCGTCAATTGCGAGGCGGCGCTGGCCTTGCAGGGCGTCCATGCCGTGCTTGCAGCCTCCGACGTGCCCGTCAATGAATACGGTCTGGTGCTGAAGGACCAGCCGGTACTCTGCGGACCGGGCAGTGACATCCCTGGCGGCGACGTGGTGCGTTGTTACGCGGACATGGTCGCCGCCGTCGTGGCCGACACGGAGGACCTGGCGGCGCGGGCGGTCAAGTTGCTGGACGTCGACTACGAGGACCTGCCCGCGGTGACCGATCCCGAGCTGGCCATGCAGGAGGGCCAGCCGCAATTGCACGCGGACTACCCAAACAACATCCTCTGCCATTACCGCATCCGTCATGGCGATCCGGACGCCGGGCGGGCCGCCGCCGAGGTGGTGGTCGAGGGAGAGTACCGCACAGGCTGGCAGGAGCACGCCTATTTGCAGCCCGAGGCCGGCCTCGGTTACATCGACGACGAAGGACGCATCACGGTGGCAGTGGCGGGACAATGGGCGCACGTGGAACAGGAAGCGATATGCCATGCCCTGGCGTTGCCGCCGGAGCGGGTGCGCGTCATTCATCCGGCGATCGGCGGCGCCTTTGGCGGACGCGAGGACATGTCGGTGCAGATTGTGCTGGCCCTGGCCGCCCAACGGACCGGACGTCCGGTCAAAATCATCTGGAGCCGCGAGGAATCCATCCTCAATCATCACAAACGGCACCCGATCACGGTACGCGCCCGCTGGGGCGCCACCCGCCAGGGGAAGCTGGTCTTCGCCGAGACGAGCGTGATTGGCGACGCCGGCGCCTACAATTACACCAGCAACAAGGTGATGGGCAACGCCAATTTGACGGTAAGCGGACCTTACGTGATCCCCAACTGCCAAATCGATACATGGGGGGTCTACACCAACAACGTTCCCGCCGGCGCCTTTCGCGGCTTCGGTGCGCCCCAGGGACTCTTCGCCGCCGAGGGCCAGATGAACCGGCTGGCGGCGGCGCTGGACATGGACCCGCTGGAATTGCGTCTGCTGAACAGCATCCGCGAAGGCGAGCCCTTCGTGACCGGCGAGCCCTTTCCGCCCGGCGTATCCATGCCCGATGTCTGGCGCAGTTGCGGCCGTGAGAGTTTCTGGCAGGAAAACCCCGCAGGCAACTGGAGCCTGCAAGGGTCGTCACAGGACCCCGATCGGTCCTGGCTGCGTCGGGGCAGGGGCATTGCCGGCGGCTTCAAGAATATCGGGTTCAGCTTTGGCTTCCCGGAACGCTGTGACGCAACTGTCGAACTTCGTGGCGGACCGGAGATTGAGCAGGTGATTCTTTTTCATGCCGGCTCCGAGGTCGGCCAGGGCGCCCACACGGCGTTTCGTCAGATGGTCGCTGACGCCGTCGGCGTGGCAGTGGATCGCGTGCACATGGTGCTGGCGGACACATCGACAAGCGGCACGTCGGGCAGCGCCTCGGCCTCGCGTCTGACCTTTATGGCCGGCAACGCCATCCTTGGCGCGGCGGAACTGGCGCTGCGCAAGTGGGAGGATGAAGAACGCCCGGCCCGGGCTGACTACAGCTATCATCCGCCGAAGACCACGGCGCTGGACCCGCAGACCGGTCGTGGCCGACCCAATTTCAGCTACGGCTACGTCGCCCAGGCGGTGGAGGTCGAGGTCGATCTTGAGACCGGCCTGGTGCAGCTGCTGCAGGTCGTCTCCGCCAACGACGTGGGGCGCGCCATCAATCCGGACCAGGTCGTCGGCCAGACCGAGGGGGCCATCGTTCAGGCGCAAGGCTATGCGCTGATGGAAAACCTGCAGGTACAGGATGGCCGCATTCTCAACCCCTTTCTGTCCACCTACCTGATTCCCACGGTGCTGGACGTGCCGCAGCAGGTCAGGACCGTGCTGCTGGAGACTCCGGACCCGCAGGGGCCCTGGGGTGTGCGGGGCATGGCCGAAATGCCCTTTCTGCCGCTGGCGCCTGCGATCGCGGCCGCCATCCAGAACGCGACCGGCGTTTGGGTCGACCACTTGCCGATGACCCCGGAACGGGTGCTGCAGGCGCTGCAGGACGGGGGAGGGCAGGGCTCTTGAAGCGGCAGCGGACCACCCGGCGATGAATTTGCAGCAGGCGCTGGGTATCGTCCGCGGTGACGTGGTCAGCTTCATTGGCGCGGGTGGCAAGACCAGCGCCCTCATCAATCTGGGGCATGAACTGGCCGCGCAAGGCTGGCGCGTTGCCGCGACCACGACCACCGCTATCGCGGCCGAGGAACTGGAGCTGATGCCCTGGGCGCTGACTCCCGGCGAGGGCAGCGGCATGCTGTCCCTTGCGCTGGACGAGGCCGGCATGGTGTTCATCTACGATCGCATCCGCGGCGGGCAGGTCAGCGGTCCGGCGCCGGAATATGTTTCACGTCTGCTGGACAGCGTCGATTCGGACGTCCTGCTGGTCGAGGCCGACGACGCAGAAGGTCTGCCTTTCAAGGCGCCCTGCGCCGATCAACCCCGTATCCCGCCCGAAACCTCGCTGGTGGTGCCGATGGCCTCCATCAGTGTGCTGGGGCAGCCCCTGGACCCTGCGCACGTATACAACCCGCAGGCCATGATGGCGCGCTACGGGTTTAATGAGGGACAGCGAGTAAAATCGCCCTGGGTGGCCCAGGTGATGCGCGACTCACGCCTGGGGCTGGCACGCGTTCCCGACGGCGCGCGGGTGGCCGTCCTGCTAAACCAGGTGCGCGCCCAGGGTATGGCGCGGGCGCGGGCCCGGTTGATCGCGCGCCTGGTGTTGCGCACGCCGCGGGTGGAACGCGTGGCGATCGGTTCCGTGCGGGGCAGTGACCCAGTGCATGAAGTGCAGCGACCGTTGGCCGCCATCATTTTGGCAGCGGGGTTGTCCAGGCGCATGGGGCGGCCCAAAATGCTGCTGCCCTGGGCCGAGAACAGCACTATTCTCGAGCATGTCATCATGCAGTTGCTGTTGGCCCGCGTCAGCCATATCAACGTGGTGACGGGCCATTGTGCGGCAGAAACGGGGCGGCTGGCGCGGAAATTCGCGGTCAACGAGGTCCACAATCCCGTGCATGCCACGGGAGAACTGCTCTCCTCGCTCAAGGCAGGCCTGACATCCTTGCCGGCCCATATCGGCGGGGCGCTGGTCCTGCTGGGCGATCAGCCGCGCATCACGCCGCGTGTGATCAATCAGGTGCTGATGGCCTGGGCGGAAGGGCGTGGCGGGATCGTCGCGCCGGTGCATGCGGGTCGTCGCGGTCACCCGATCCTGTTTGAGCGACGCTACTGGCAGGACATTCTGGAGCTGCCGGACGGGGCGGCGCCGCGAGACGTCCTGCGTTTACATCGCCCGGACCTGGCCCTGGTCGAAGTCGCCAATGACTGCGTACTGAGCGACGTGGACACCCCGGCCGACTATCTGCGCGAACGCAGGCTGGCCGGCCTGCCCTGAGCCGAACGCGAAACAGGGGAGAAGCGGAAGCATGAACGAGCACAAATCCACCTATGATGCGGCTGCCGCTGTCATTCGGGCGCGTAGCAGCCATCAACCACGCGTCGGACTCGTGCTGGGCTCCGGCCTGGGCGGCCTGGCCGACGCGCTGGAGCGTCGCGACGTCATCAGCAGCCATGACCTGCCCGGCTGGCCGCACTCCACGGTGGAAGGCCACAGCGGCAATCTCGTGCTGGGCCTGCTGGAAGGCCAGACGGTGGTGGCGCAACAGGGGCGGGTGCACTTTTACGAAGGCTACACGACGCAACAGATCGTCTTCCCCGTGCGGGTGATGATCCGCCTGGGAGTCGAGATTCTGGTCCTGACCAACGCCGCCGGCGGCTTGCGACCGGACTGGCAGACCGGCGACCTGATGCTGCTCAACGACCACATCAATCTGCCGGGTATGTCCGGCGCCAACCCCTTGACGGGGCCCAACGACGACAGCTTCGGCCCGCGCTTTCCCGGCATGTCCCAGGCCTATGATCGCGGTTTGCGCGAGCGCGCCCTGCGTGTGGCGCAAGGCGCGGGCATCACCCTGCATGAAGGCGTTTACGTCTGCGTATCCGGCCCCAATTTCGAGACGCCGGCCGAGATTCGCATGCTGCGGCGCATGGGCGCCGACGCTGTGGGCATGTCCACGGCCCATGAAGTCGTGGTCGCCCGCCATGCCGGCATTCGCGTGCTGGCCTGTTCCGGCATCACCAACGTGGCCATCGATGAGGTCAACAGCGATCTGGAGGCCAGTCACGAGGAAGTGCTGGAGGCCGGCACGCAGCTGGTGCCCCGTCTGACGACCGTTCTGCGTGGAGTCCTGCGCGAACTGGCATGAGCCGCGTCGTCTTTCTCGTCGAGCAGTTGGCGCCCGGCCTGTTCATACTGCTCGCGCTGGGACTGTTGCTGGCCCTGCGACGTCTGCTGCGGGCGCGTCGCAGCCTGCGCGCGACGGACTTTGAGCTGGAACAGGAACTGGCGCGAAGGGCCCGTGGCGATGCCTGGGCCACTCTGCTGCTGCTGCTGGAACTGTCTCTGATCATTTTGGGCGTACTGGTCGTTGTGGCCCCGACCATTCGCGATGCCGGCGATTTCACCCCAATCCGGTCGGAATCCGACGGCCGGTTCAACACGCAGGTACCAGGCTTCAGCAGTGAGGCGCAAATTGATGCCAGCGGCGTCAACCTGACGCCTGATGACCCCGCGCTGCGCGTTCTGGCGACGCCCACGCTGACTCCCACGCCGGTCGGCACGATCGTGCCCAATGCGCCGCCTTCCGTCGGCTGCAACGAGGAAGGCGCCCTGTTGCAGATTCCCGCCAACGGCATGCGCGTGTTTGAGCCCGTCTCCGTGGTCGGCACGGCCTTTATGGACGACTTTGCCTTTTACCGCTTCGAGATTCGCGGCCCGTCCACGGGCGGCAGTTTCGCGCCGCTGGGAGACCACACGCAGCCCGTGCGCCAGCGCACCGCCCTGGGGCAATTTGTACCGGCCTTCTACCTTCCGGGCGTTTACGAATTCCGTTTGTCGGTTTTCGACATCTTCAACGCCCCCGGGCCTTCCTGCACGGTCAACATCTATCTCAGCGAGCCCTTGCCAACGGCCACCCCGCGCGGCAACTAATGCGCCATGTTTACGCGGATTTTACGTTGACCAGGTTATTCTTCAGGTAGCATGTATTCGGAGACCGTACCCCGCAGGGGTGAAAGCGACGTTTCATGTTTTTCGATTCCAACTACCTGCTGTTTGTCCTGTTGCCCACGATGCTCATTTCGCTGCTGGCCCAGGGATATGTGCGCTCCACCTTCGGCAAGTGGCAGCGCCAGCGCAACAGCGCCGGTTTGACCGGCAGCGCCATCGCCCAACGGATCATTCGCCGCACCGAAGTCGGTAACGTGCGCTTCGAACGCGCGACACAGCGCAGCGCCGGGGCAGCCGGCGTGCGGGTGGAGCGGGGGGCCGGCGCCTTTGGCGACCATTACGATCCCCGCAGCCACACCGTGCGCCTTTCAGCCGAAACCGCGGACCGCCCGTCAGTGGCGGCGATGGCCGTGGTCGCCCATGAACTGGGTCATGCCTGGCAGCATGAAGTCCGGTCGCCACTGATTCAGATTCGGTCGGCCCTGCTGCCGGCGGTGAGCCTGGGGCCACAACTGGCCTTCGGTCTCATACTGGCAGGCATGCTGATTAATTTTGTGGGACTGATCTGGTTGGGAATCGCCTTTTTCGGTCTGGTGGTGCTATTCAGCATATTGACCCTGCCGGTTGAATTCGATGCCAGCCGACGGGGCATGATCCTGCTGCGAGAGGCCGGGTTGATGCAGGCCAGTAGCGATGAAGCGGGTACGCGTGCCGTCTTGCGGGCCGCCGCCCTGACCTACGTGGCTGCAGCGCTGACGGCCGTGCTGCAATTGCTGTACTACATCAGCATGGCGCAGCGGCGTCGATGAAGGCTTATTCCAGTTTTTGCCTGTCGAAGCGGCGACGCAGGCGACGCAGGCGGCCGCGACGGGGGTGAAGACTGCTGACGAGGTCATCCATTTGACGTTCCCAGTCTCGCACGCGACGTCGCCAGCCGGCTTTGGCGTAACTCAACTGGCGTCGCTGGCGACCGAGCGTGGGTGGTTCGCCGGTCTCGCGCCCCGTCCAGGTGAGCACCATGGATGCCCAGGCGAGGCCGCCGCCAAAGCCGCAAAAGGCGATGTGATCGCCTTCCTCAATGCGGCCGGCGTCGATGGCTTCACACAAGGCAATGGGAATTGAAGCGGCCGAGGTGTTGCCGTAGCGTTCCAGGTTGCTGACGAAGATATCCGGTGAGACCCCGAGATTTCGCGCCGCGGCCTCAATGATGCGAAAGTTCGCCTGATGAGGCACGACGAGGGCCAGATCGCTGATGTCCAGTTGCGCCTTTTCCAGCGCCTGGCTGATGCTTTCGCCCACGATGCGCGTGGCAAAACGATAAACTTCGCGCCCGTTCATTTGCAGCTTGTCGAGGCGTGCGCCGACCGGCGCCGCTCCGGCGCGCCGGCTCTCCGGGCTGGCCATGGCCGGCAGGATCAACAGATCACGGCCGGAACCGTCGGAACGCAGCACTGCGGAACGAATGCCGCCGTCTGATTCGCTGGCCTTGAGCACGACGGCGCCGGCGCCATCGCCGAAGAGAACGCAGGTACCGCGGTCGCGCCAGTCGATGATGCGACTCATCGTTTCCGCGCCGATGACGAGGGCGCTTTCGATGCTGCCGCTGCGAATGGACTGGGCGGCCATGTTAAGGGCATAGACGAAGCCGGCGCAGGCGGCGCTCAGGTCAAAGGCGCCCGCGCGGGTTGCGCCCAGCTGGTCCTGAATCAGGCTGGCAGTGCTGGGAAACACGTTGTCGGGCGTGGAGGTCGCGACGACAATCAGGTCGATCTCCAGAGGCAGGATGTTGGCGACCTCAAGGGCATTGCGCGCCGCGCGCAACCCAAGGGAAGCCGTGGATTCGTGACTGGCGGCGATGCGCCGTTCGCTCACACCTGTGCGGGTTCGAATCCATTCGTCGCTGGTTTCGACGATGGCGGCCAGGTCCTGATTGGTGAGTACCTGGGAGGGCACGGCCATGCCCCAGCCAACGACGTGGGCAAATGCTCCCTGGGGTTCGGGCAGCAGGCGTGGGTCGCGTCCGTTACCGTGCGTCGCCATTGGAGTTGTAGTCGCCGAATATCAGCACGGCGTTATGACCGCCGAAGCCGAAGGAATTGCTCATCACGCGCTCCAGAGTGCTGGTACGGCCCTGGTTGGGCGTATAGTCCAGATCACAATTGGGGTCCTGATTCTCCAGATTGATGGTGGGCGGGATGAAATTGTCCTGCATGGCCTTGATTGCGAAGACGGCTTCCACCGAGCCGGCAGCGCCCATCAGGTGACCGGTCACCGATTTCGTCGAACTGATCGGGATGTCGCCCGCGTCGTCGCCGAAGGCGTGCTTGATGGCGCTGGTCTCGCTGACGTCGTTGAGCGGCGTACTGGTGCCGTGGGCGTTGATGTAGTCGATCTGCGTTGCCTCCAGACCGGCATTGACCAGCGCCTGCGTGATGGCCCTGGCTGCGCCCTCGCCGGTCTCCAGGGGCGCTGTGATGTGAAAGGCATCCGAGGTGTGGCCATAGCCCAGAATCTCGGCATGAATGCGGGCGCCGCGCGCCAGGGCATGCTCAAGGTCTTCCAGCATGAGCATGGCGGCGCCTTCGGCCACGACAAATCCGTCGCGATCGACGTCAAAGGGCCTTGAGGCCCGTTTCGGCTCGTCATTGCGGCGCGAGATGGCGCGCATGTTGTTGAAACTGGCGATGGTTATCGCGCTGAGGGCGGCCTCGCTGCTCCCGGCGAGGATGGCGGTGGCGGCCCCGCGCCGGATGATTTCGGTGGCCTCGCCGATACTGTTGTTGCCGGTGGCGCAGGCGGTTGATATGGCGAAGTTGGGGCCGCGCAAGCCCCACTTCATCGAAACCTTGCCGGAGGGGCTGTCGGGCAACATCATGGGGACCATCAGGGGACTGACGCTGCTTGCGCCTTTCTCGAGAAACTGGCGAATGCTTTCAAAGAGCGAGCCGATTCCGCCGATCCCGGAACCCATCACGCAGCCGACGTCGTAACGGTTCTTCTCCGTCACTTCCAGGCCTGAGTCTTCGATGGCCTGCTGCGCGGCAAAGAGACCCAGGTGGGTCACCCGGTCCGTGCGACGCACTTCGCGACGGCCCAGAAAGGCCCTGGCGTCAAAGTTACGCACTTCACCGGCGAAATGGTTTTCCAGCCCACTGGTATCAAAGCTGGTGATCGTGTCGATGCCCGTCACCCCGTCACGGGCATTGCCCCAGGCTTCCTCGACGTCGTTGCCGGTCGGACAAATGATTCCCATCCCGGTCACAACGACCCGACGGCGATTTCCCATCGCTTCCCTCCAGCCCGACCCGGAATTTGCTGGCGACTCTGCCAAGCCAATGGTCGATTATAACACAGGCAAGCCCGACTGCCTGCAAGCGGGGCCTGTGCTATACTGCCGACCAGGCGCGGAGAGGCCAATGATTCTGGTAACCGGGGCGTCAGGTTTTGTGGGCCGTCATCTCGTGGCGCAATTGCTTGGCCAGGGTCTGGCGGTGCGTTGTCTGGTGCCGCCTGGCAGGGACGTGGCCGGCCTGACTCATGCCGGATTGCCGCTGCCGGAACTGGCGGGCGGCCATTTGCTGGACGAAGAGTCGCTGTATCGCGCAGTGACCGGCGTTCACGTGGTCTATCATTTGGCCAGCGCGCAGTGGTGGGGCCGAACGCGAGACCTGCAGCGTTATGAAGTGGCCGGCGTACGAAACCTGGTGCGGGCCGCCCGCGCGGCGCGGGTCGGGCGCATCATTACGCTCAGTCATCTCGGCGCCGGGCGCGAGGCCGCCTGGCCCCTGCTGCAGGTGAAGGGTGTGGTTGAGAGCACCTTGCGACAGAGCGGCCTGGCGTGGACCATCGTACGCAGCGCCATGGCATTTGGTGAGGACGATTCCTTCATTAACGCCATGTTGCTGTCGCTGCGCGCCAATCCACTTTTCTTCGCGATGCCGGGGCAAGGCGAGATTGTGCTGCAGCCAATCCACGTGGATGACCTGGTGCAGGCCCTGACCGCCTGTCTGGACAGGATTGCGCTGGTCGACCACCTGCTGGAAATTGGCGGCCCCGAATACATCTCCCTGCGTGACCTGTTGCGCACACTGATGCGCCTGTGGCACATGCCGCGTTTGATCGTGTCCGTGCCGCCCTGGCTGTTGCGACGTATGGCTGTGCTCTACAGCCGCGTGTTGCCACGCGTCATGATGACGCCACAGATGCTGGACCTGCTGGCCATTAGCCGGGTGACCGGTCTGGGAAACGCCTGGACGAACTTTGGCGTACGGCCACGGCGTCTTGAAGACAGCCTGGTGAAATGGCCGCGGAAACACGGTTGGCGCCAACTCGCCGAGACTTCACTGCGTCCCCATCCGCGAGGCATCCCGGGGTGAGAAAAGCCGACATCCGTTTGTTGACCTCGCTTGATGAAATGGAAGCGGCCGTCGAACTGCAACGCAGCTACTGGGGGGCCCGTCCGGAGTCCGTCGTACCGGGCCACATGCTCCATACATTTGCGCAACATGGCGGGCACGTGCTGGGGGCCTTTGCGCCCTGCGACGGCCAACTGGTCGCGATATTGGTGGGGCTGCCGGGACTCTCCTGCAATGCGTCGGGGACGAGCCACCCTTATCTGGTTTCCAAGCGCATGGTTGTGCATGATGAGTGGCGAAACCGCGGCCTGGCGCGGCGGCTGAAACTCGCGCAACGCAAGCGGGCGCTTTCCCAGGGCATTCGTCTGGTGCGCTGGACCTTTGACCCGCTTCAGGGGCCCAACGCCTGGTTGAACCTGCATCGTCTCGGGGCCCGGGCCACGCGTTATTGCGAAGACTATTTTGGTCCCGCGGGGCCGGGCGGGCTCGCCGACATGGGCAGCCCGGACCGCCTGCAGGTCGACTGGCTGCTGGAAGACGACCGCGTACGCGCGTTGGCTGCCGGCGAGAGTCCCGACGTGGATACCGGTTCCCTGGTAACATCCGGCGCGCCGCTGCTGAACCGGGCCACGTTTGACGAAGACGGATTGCCGCATCCGGGCAGTCCTGGCTCATTACCGGCTTGCGGCCCGGCGCTGCTGGAGTTGCCAATCGATTTTCCGGCGTTGCCAGGTCAGGACGCATGCCTCGCGCAGGAGTGGATTCTGCATTTGCGCGCGGCCATCAAGCGCCTGTTCGCCGCCGGCCACGTGCTGCAGGACTGCGTCCGCGTGACGCTGGACGGACGGGAGCGACTGTTTTACGTTAGCGCGCCGGCGAGCGAGGAGGCGACCATTGAAGGAAGCTGAGTTGAAGGCCATCACCATCCGTTCGGTCCAGTTGCATCCGGTGGCCCTGCCGCTGGTGGAACGCCTGGGCACCAGCTTCGGCAACGAGCCCTTCAAGGCGGCCATTCTGCTGCGCCTGGAAACGGAGGAGGACGTCACAGGCTGGGGTGAGACCTCGGCCGAGATCAACCCGGGCTACAGCGCAGAAACGATGGGCACGTCTCTGCACGTCTTGCAGGAGTTCCTCGTCCCGCGGGTCCTCGGCAAGCGTGTGCGCAGCGCCACGGACATACCGCCCTTGCTGGCGCAGGTGCGCGGCCACCCCCTTGCCAAACACGGGCTGGAAGCCGCCGTCTGGGACGCCCTGGCACGACACAACGGCCTGCCCCTGGCACAACTGTTTGCGCGTTACCTGCCGGCGGGCCACGAGCCACGCGACCGGGCGCTGGTGGGGGTCAGCATCGGCATCCAGGCAACAGTGGCGGATACGCTGCGCATCATTGAAAAACGGCTCGCCGAAGGTTACGGACGCATCAAACTGAAGATCAAACCGGGCTGGGACCTGGAACTGGCGCGTGGCGTGCGCGCGGCGCTGCCGGACATTACCCTGATGCTGGACGCCAACAGCGCCTACACCCTGCGGGATGCGGAGCGACTGCGGCAGCTGGATGACTTCAGGTTGTTGATGGTTGAGCAACCATTGGCCTGGGACGATATCTACGAGCACAGCAAACTGCAGCCACAACTGCGCAGCGACATCTGTCTGGATGAAAGCATCCACAGCGCCAACGACGCCCGCCTGGCGCTCGAACTTGGCGCCTGTCGCATTATCAATCTCAAGCCCGCCCGGGTAAGCGGATACACGGAGAGTCTGAAAATCTATCGCTTTTGCGTGGAAAACCAGGTCCCCTTGTGGATCGGCGGTCTGCTGGAAACGGGCGTGGGTCGCGCAGCCAACCTGGCTTTCGCCTCACTGCCCGGTGTGACCCTGCCGAGCGACATCTCGGCAACCTCGCGTTACTACGACCCCGACGTCAGCGAGCCGGCCTTCGTGCTTGAAAGCGGCAGCTTTATACGACTGCCGCAAGGGCCCGGCATCGGCGTGGAGGTGCAGCCCGATCGACTGCAGGACGCCATGCAACGTTGGCGGGACCGTTATCCCTACCGCGTGCCGGCCCTGCAGGGATCGCCGGTGTCATGAAGGTACTCGTGACCGGCGCCGCCGGTTTTATTGGCTCTCACCTGGCCGAACGGTTGGCCGCGGCCGGTCATCAGGTACGCGGGCTTGACAACTTTGACAGCTATTACGCGCGCCCCCTGAAGGTGCGCAACGCGCGCTCGGTGCGCGCGGCAGGTTGTGAATTGCTGGAAGCGGACCTGACGACCGCAGGTCTTGCCGACCTGGTGGCCGGCAACGAAATCGTTTTTCATGCGGCGGCCCAGCCGGGCAATTCGGCGGCCATCCCCTTTGCCAGCTATGTGCGCAACAATTTGCAGGCGACCTGGCGCCTGCTGGAGGCGCTGCGCGAATCATCCAGCCTGCAGTTTTTCGTCAACATCTCCACGTCGTCCATTTACGGGCATGAGGCCACGGCGCCGGAAAGCGCCGCCCCGCAACCGGTCTCGCATTACGGCGTGACGAAACTGGCTGCCGAGCAACTGGTGCTGGCGCGGCAGCGGGAAGATGGAATCCCCGCCTGCTCCCTGCGCCTCTTTTCCGTCTATGGCGAACGGGAGCGGCCCGACAAACTCTTCCCGCGTTTGATTGGCAGCGCCCTGGGTGGGCCGGCCTGTCCGCTTTACGAGGGCAGCCGCGAGCACTCCCGTTCCTTCACCTACGTGGACGACGTGATGGATGCCATGGAACGGGTCCTCGAGCGCCATGCCGACTGCAACGGTGAAGTAATCAATATCGGCAATGACCGGGAATACCGCACCGGCGAACTCATTGACCAGGTGGAGTCGCTGATGGGCGCTGCCCCGCGGCTTTCCATGCAAGCACGGCGTCACGGCGACCAGTTGCGCACCTGCGCGGACATCAGCAAGGCGCGGCGTTTGCTGGATTTCGCGCCGCGCACCAGCCCGCTGGAAGGCTTGCGGCGGGAGATCGAATGGATGCGGGAACTTGCACAGGAAACCGGTCTGAAAAACTGATGGAGATACCGGGATGAATTTCGCTGACGAGACGCTGGGCTTCATCGGTTGTGGCGTGATGGGCGAGGCCATGATTCGCGGCCTGCTGGAAAAAGGCACCCTGGCGGCACAGCAAATGATTGCGGCGGACCCGCGGACAGATCGCATTCGGGAACTGCGCGAGCTTTACGGCGTGCGCGCCACGGCGGACAACGTCATTGCCATCCGGGAGGCCTCCGTGGTGGTGCTGGCGATCAAGCCCCAGGCCCTGCCCGAGGTCCTGCCGCAACTGGGGAACGCCCGCAATGCGCGCCTCGTGCTCAGCATTATGGCCGGTGTGCGTCTCGAGACCATCGATGCGGGACTCGGGGGCAAGGCGGTGGTGCGGGCCATGCCCAACACGCCGGCCCAGATAGGGCAGGGCATCACCGTATGGACGGCCAACGAGGCCACCGACGAGGCCGGTCTGGCGCTGGCGCGGGAACTGCTGGGCGCGTTTGGTGAAGAGCTTTACAAGCAGGATGAAGGCGCGCTGGACATGGCCACGGCCCTGAGCGGCAGCGCGCCGGCCTATATCTTTCTGTTTATGGAAGCCCTGATTGACGTCGGCGTGCACATGGGTTTCGCCCGGCGCGAAGCCGAGCGCCTGGTTCTCAAGTCGATGTCGGGCTCGGTCGCCTACGCCGAGCGATCGGGACTGCATCCGGCCGAATTGCGCAACCAGGTGACCAGTCCGGGGGGCACAACTGCGGAGGCCCTCTACCAGCTGGAGCGCGGCGGCCTGCGTACGGTGGTCGCCCAGGCGGTCTGGGCGGCCTGGCAGCGATCGGCCTCGCTGGGGGGCGCAGAGACGATTCGCGGCCTGAATGGCAACAGCCAGACCCCGGCAAGGTAGATTGTGAAACTATGGACATTCGCCAGCGGTCAGGCTAAAATGCGCGGCAGATGCAGCCTTGCAGGGGACGATGTCACCCTGCGGAAGGGCGAAGAATCCCGGGAGAGCGATTTATGGCGGATGTGACGGGCACAATGTTTGACTCACTGCTTGAGCAGGTGCGGTCTTATGATCGGCACTATGATGCGGTGCAGGTGGGCCTGGTGGAGGAAGTGGGCGATGGCATCGCGCGCGTCTCCGGTCTGGAGAACGTGCGTTTCAGCGAACTGGTGTCCTTCGCCAACGGCTCCGCCGGAATCGTCTTCAACCTGGAAGACCGGCACGTCGGCGTCATCATCATGGGCGAATACGACGAAATCAACGAGGGCGACGAGGTCCGCGCGCTGGACCGCATCGCCTCGGTGCCCGTGGGCGAAGGACTGGTCGGGCGCGTCGTGGATGCGCTGGGCAACCCGCTGGACGGGCGCGGGCCGGTCGCTTCCGACGAGTACTACGCCGTGGAACGCATCGCCCCCGGCGTGATGGAACGGCAGAACGTCTTCCGCCCGATGCAGACCGGCATCGTCGCCATCGACTCCATGACGCCCATCGGCCGCGGACAGCGGGAGCTGATCATTGGCGACCGGCAGATCGGCAAGACGGCGTTGGCCATTGACACGATCCTCAACCAGAAGGAAGAGGATATGAAGTGCATCTACGTCGCCATCGGCAAGCGCAAGGGTGAGATTGCCCGCCTGGTTGCGTTGCTGGAGGAAGCCGGCGCGATGGAATACACGACCGTGGTCGTGGCCTCGGCCTCGGACCCGGCAGCCATGCAGTACATTTCGCCCTACGCCGGCTGCGCCATCGGCGAATGGTTTATGGAAAACGGACAGGACGCGCTGGTGGTCTATGATGACCTTTCCAAGCACGCCTGGGCCTACCGCCAGGTGTCGCTGCTGATGCGGCGTCCGCCGGGACGGGAAGCCTACCCGGGCGACGTCTTTTACCTGCACAGCCGTCTGCTGGAGCGCGCGGCGCAGCTCAGCGAGGCGCGTGGCGGCGGCAGCCTGACGGCCCTGCCTTTCATCGAAACACTGCTGGGCGACGTCTCGGCCTACGTGCCCACCAACGTCATTTCCATCACCGACGGCCAGATTTACCTGCTCAGCGACCTGTTCTACGCCGGACAGCGGCCGGCCATGGACGTGGGCATCAGCGTCAGTCGCGTCGGCGGTGACGCGCAAACGACGGCCATGAAACGCGTGGCCGGGCGTCTCAAGCTGGACCTGGCGCAGTTTGCCTCGCTGGCGGCCTTCGCCCAGTTTGGCTCCGGCCTGGACCGCTCTACCCAGCAGCAACTGGACCGCGGCCTGCGCCTGACCGAGCTGCTCAAGCAGCCGCAATACCAGCCCATGCGCGTGGCCGATCAGGTGGCGATCATCTATGCCGGCACCAACGGCCTGCTGGACGACGTGCCTGTGGAGCGCGTCGGCGCCTGGAAGGAAGACTTCCTGCGCAACTGGCAAACCAATTCGGCGGCGCTGTCGGACAGCATTCAGACCGATCCCGAAAACTGGGATGACGCGGTGGCCCAACAGGTCGAGGGCGCCATCAACGACTTCAATGCCCGCTGGGCCCAGTCGTAGCGGCGGCCACAGGAGATAGCCGGTGGCCACTGCCAGAGACATTCAGAAACGCATACGCAGCGTACGAAACATTTCGCAAATCACACGCGCCCTGGAGGCCGTTTCGGCGTCACGGGTGCGGCGCGCCCAGGCGCGGGTGCTGGCCAGCCGGGCCTACGCAGAAAAAGCCTGGGAATTGCTGCTCAACGTGCAGGCCGGGGCCGGGGGAAGCGCCAACATGCACCCCCTGCTGGAAGAACGGTCGGAAATTCGCAGCATCATGATCGTGCTGATCACCTCCGATCGCGGACTGGCGGGCGCCTTCAATGCCAACATCATCCGCGTGGCGCAGCGCTTTGCCGAGCGACTGGACAAGCCGGTGCAGTACGTGACCATCGGTCGCAAGGGCCGCGACGCCATGGTGCGCGCCGGGGCCAACGTGGTGGCCGAATTCAGCGACTTGCCTTCCGAGCCCGGCATCGGCGACATCTCCCCGGCGACGCGACTCGCAATCGACGCCTTCCTCGCTGCGGAAGTCGACGACGTCTTCATCGCCTACACCGATTTCATCAACATGCTGACGCAACGACCGGCAGTGCTGGGCTGGCTGCCGCTGATACCGCACACCATTGAAGACCAGGTGGCGGCTGAATACGTCAAGGACGTGCCATCGCTGAGCGAAGGGGTGTCCAGCTACGAATATGAGCCGGGGGCCGAGGCCATCCTGCAGGAAATTGTGCCGCGTTTCACGGAGTTGCAGCTCTATCAGGCCCTGCTGGAGAGCCAGGCCAGCGAACATGCGGCGCGTATGGTGGCCATGCGCAATGCCTCCGACAACGCTTCCCAGCTGGTTGACGACCTCACGCTGGAATACAACAAGGCGCGTCAGACGGCCATCACTGCCGAGATCCTGGATATCGTTGGCGGCACCGAGGCCCTGCAGGACGCCATGGACGCCATGGCGCTGCGCATTGAGGAAGTGACCGATTTGAACGAACAAGGAGTTCGGATATGAGTGAGGTGCAGGGCCGCATCGCCCAGATCCTGGGCAACGTGGTTGACGTCAAATTCCCCGCCGGCGAGTTGCCCGACATCAACGAGGCCTTGCGGGTGGCGCGCGAGGAGGGCGAGACGGAGCTCGTGCTTGAAGTGCAATTGCACATGGGCGACAACCTCGTCAAGACGGTGGCCATGGACAGCACCGACGGCCTGCAGCGCGGCCTGCCGGTTATCGCGACCGGTTCCCCCATTACCGTGCCGGTGGGCACGGCTTCACTGGGGCGCGTGTTCAACGTACTGGGGCGCGCGATCGACAACCAGCCGGAAGTGCCGGACGAGGCGCCGCGCCGTTCCATTCACACGTCGGCCCCCGACTTTGAGGACCAGTCGACCTCTATTGAGCAGTTTGAGAGCGGCATGAAGGTGATCGACCTTGTAGCGCCCATGACCCGGGGCGGCAAGACCGGCATTTTTGGCGGCGCCGGCGTCGGCAAAACCATCACCATTCAGGAGTTGATCAACTCCATCGCGACGCAACACGACGGTCTGTCGGTTTTCGCCGGCGTGGGCGAACGCACGCGCGAAGGCACCCAGCTCTATGGCGAGATGGAAGAAGCCGGCGTGCTGGACAAGCTGGCGATGGTCTTCGGCCAGATGAACGAGCCGCCCGGCGTTCGCTTGCGCGTGGCGCTATCCGGCCTGGCGATGGCCGAGCAGTTCCGCGACGAAGGCCGTGACGTGCTGCTCTTCATCGACAACATTTTCCGTTATTCCCTGGCCGGCGCGGAAGTATCGGCCTTGCTGGGCCGCATGCCTTCGGCGGTGGGCTACCAGCCGACGCTGGCGGATGAAATGGGCCTGCTGCAGGAGCGCATCACCTCGACGCGCAGCGGCTCCATTACCTCGATGCAGGCCGTCTACGTCCCGGCGGATGATTATTCCGATCCGGCGCCGGTCGCGGTGTTCACGCATCTGGATGGCACCATCGCGCTGGAGCGCTCGATTGCAGCGCGCGGCCTGTTCCCGGCGGTGGACCCGCTGGCCAGCACCAGCAAGATTCTGGACCCGCAGATCATCGGCGACGAGCACTATCGCACGGCGCGTGAGGTGCAGCAGGTCTTGCAGCGCTACAAGGACCTGCAGGACATCATCGCCATTCTGGGCGTGGACGAACTTTCCGACGATGACAAGCAACTGGTGGCGCGCGCGCGCAAGATCGAGCAGTTCCTGTCGCAGCCCATGGTGGTGGCGGAACAGTTTACGGGCCGTGAAGGTCGTTACGTACCCGTGCGCGACACGGTGCGCGGCTTCCGCATGATTCTCGACGGTGAACTGGACCACATTCCCGAGCAGCTGTTTTACATGGCCGGCGGCATGGACGACGTGCTGCAACGCTTTGAGGAAGCCGGAGACTGAGCGATGACCATCCACGTCGAGGTCGTCACGCAGGAGCGCAAGGTCTTCGAGGAGCAGGAAGCCGACATTGTGGTGTTGCCCGGCAGCGAGGGTGAAATGGGCGTGCTGCCGCGCCACGCGCCCCTGTTGACGACGATGGGCTACGGCGAACTGATCGTGCGCAAGGGACCGGCCGAGGAGCGCTTTGCGATTTACGGCGGCGTGGTGGACGTGCGGCCGGACAAGGTCGTGGTGCTGGCGGACCTGGCGGAGTCCTCATTCAATCTGGACATTCGCGCCATCGAAGAGGCGCGCGAACGCGCCGCCCGCATGCTGCATGAAGGCGTGCCGAAAGACCAGAATCGCGAGGCGCAACTGGCCCTGCGGCGCGCGGAACTGGGCGCGCGCATCCACCGTCGCATCCTGGGCCGCGGCAGTGTGTTGCGCATTCTGGATCAGGACGCGGAAGACGCCGAATAAAACAGCGCAATCGAGAGACCAGGCGCCCGGCCTCATGGCCGGGCGTTGCGTTCTCTGGCGGCAGCGAGTATAACCGGCGACAGTTGGCACAGGATGGCGTGAATGGCGTTGCTCTCCCGCAAACTGGGTCTCGACATCGGTACGGTCAACGTCCTGATCTACGATCGCGGCGAGATTGTGTTGCAGGAGCCCTCACTGGTCGCCCTGACAACAGAAGAGGAACGAATCGTCGAAATCGGTCAACCGGCGCGCGAAATGCTGGGCAAGACCGACGATGAGGACATTCAGGTCATTCGTCCCCTGCGCGACGGGGTCATCGCGGACTACGAAGTGACCGAGGCCATGCTGCGCCACTTTTTCAGCAAGATATCCGGCCGCGTGCGGCTGTTCAGGCCCACGGTCATGGTCGCTGTGCCCTGGGGCGTGACCAGCGTTGAAAAGCGCGCCGTGCACGAGGCGGCGCTGGCAGCCGGCGCGCGCGAGGCCTGGCTGATTCATGAGCCCCTGGCGGCGGCCATCGGCGCGGGCCTGCCGGTGGGTACGCCGGCCGGCGACATGGTCATCAATATCGGCGGTGGCATTACCGAGGCGGCGGTCATCAGTCTGAACAAGATTGTGCGCGCGGAGAGCGGGCGTCTCGGCGGGTTGCGCCTGGATGAAGCCATCATGAGTTACGTCCGGCGCAAGTACAACCTGGGCATCGGCCAGCCCACGGCCGAAGCGATCAAGATTCAGATTGGCGCCGCCATAACGCCGGCGGAAGAATCGACGATGGAGTTGCAGGGCCGCGACAACGTCAGCGGGCTGCCACGCACGATCCACATCACGACCGGCGAAGTCGTGGAAGCCATGGCCGAGTCGCTGTCCATGATAGCGGGCGTCGTCCGCAGCGTGCTGGCCGAGACCCCGCCCGAACTGTCCTCGGACATCATCGACCGCGGCATTGTCATGACGGGCGGCGGCGCCCTGTTACGCGGACTGGACCGCTACCTGACGCGCGCGACCGGCGTGCCGGTTTACCGCGCCGAAAACGCCCTGATCGCGACGGCCAGCGGCGCAGGACGGGCGCTGGAAGAACCGGCGATTCTGCGTCGCGTGCTGCAAACGTCGCAGACTTCAATCTGACAGATAGTAGGTCATGTGCTGCAGGTGCACGACCGGGTCGATGTGCTGGACGCGCACGCCTGGCGCGACGTTTAGATTGATGGGCGCGTAATTCAGAATGGCGCGCACGCCGTGGCCTGCCAGCAAATCGGCCACAACCTGGGCGCTGGCCGCCGGGACGGCAATCATGGCGACCTGAATGTCCAGGCGACGAATCACCGGTCCCGCCTGATTGAAGTCCTGCACGCGGCATTGCCCGATCTGCTGTCCCATTTTGGCGTGGTCTGTGTCGAAAATGCAGGCGATGTGAAAGCTGCGTTCGGTGAACCCGCGGTAGTTGGCCACGGCGCGACCGAGATCGCCGGCGCCGACCAGCGCAACCGGCCAGACGCAATCGACGTTCAGGACGCTCTTGAGTTGCCCGGTCAGGTAGTCGATGTGGTAGCCGGTGCCTTGCTTGCCGAAGCCGCCGAAGTGCGACAGGTCCTTGCGGATCTGGGCGGAACTGATGCCAAGGCGCTGGCCCAGTTCATGCGAAGAGGTGACCTTGTGGTCTTCCTGGGCAAGACGTTCAAGGGCGCGCAGGTAGACGGGCAGTCGGCCAATGACGATATCCGGTATCTGGCTGGAAGCAGGTGTGTCGCTGGTCATCGCTTTCCACAAGTGAAATGAATCACATGTTTCCGATGAAAGCCTACCATGTTTGCGAGCGGGCTTCCACATTCCGCCACAACCCTGGGCGGGCTATACTGGAGATTGCTGATCTACGGGGGAGTGGCGGAACTGGCAGACGCGCATGACTTAGGATCATGTCTCTTATGAGGTGAGGGTTCGAATCCCTCCTTCCCCACAGCCAGGGCCTGACGCTCAACCCTTCACGCCGCCGAGGGCCAGACCGCCGCGCAAATGCCGTTGCAACAGGGCGAAAACGACCAGCGCCGGTGCGGCAGCGACCACCGAGGTCGCCATCATCTGCTCAATCTCGGTGTGATAGGCGCCGATGAAGGAAAAGAGGCCGAGCGAGATGACCCACTGGTCCGTGCTGCCGGCCAGCACAAAGGCCAGCAGGTAGTGGTTCCAGCCATCCAGAAAGATGAACAGGGACGTCGCCGCGAGGCCCGGCATGGCCAGCGGCAAGGTGACCAGGCGAAAGGCCTGGAAGCGGTTGCAGCCATCAACCAGGGCGGCTTCCTCAAAGTACAGCGGGATGCCCTGCATGTAGCCCCACAACACCCAGATGGCCGTCGGCAGCATGAAGGTGATGTAGGCGATGACCACGCCACCCGTCGTGTTCAGGAGTCCGGCGTCGCGGAACATCAGGAAGAGAGGCACGATCAGCGCCGACGCCGGCAACAACTGTCCCAACAGCACGAAAACGATAAAGGGCATGCGTCCGCGGAAGCGATAACGGTTCAGGCTGTAGGAGGCCAGCAGGGAGACCGGTATCACAACAAAGGTGGCGGTGACGTTGATTATCGTCGTGTTGCCAAGCCAAAGCAGCAGGGGCCGCTCGCGGAAAATGGCCAGCCAGGGTTCGATGCTGAATTGCTTCGGCAAGACCAGGGGAGTCTCGTTGCCGAGGCTGTAGCCAAGGGGCATGAAGGAGGCCATCACCATCCAGTAAAAGGGGTAGACGATGGCGACGGTGGTGGTCACCAGCACGACGACAAAGCCAAGGCTGTTGATGAAGCGTCGCCGGCGGCCCGCGTCGTACAGCAAGCTGCCTGACCTGAAATGGCGGTCACCCACGCGAGTCGCGCTCATGCCTCGGCCTTTTCCTCGTCGCGGCGCAGCACGATCAGGTAGACAAATACCAGCAGGAGACTGAAGAGCAGGGAGATCACCGCCAGCGCCGACCCCCGGCCCAGGCGATTGGAACCAAAGGCCTCCTGATAGGTGTAGACGGAAAGGACGCGGGTGGCGTCGCCGGGGCCGCCCTGGGTCAGGGTCCAGGCCATTGTGAAGAGCTTGGAGGACCAGATGGTAAGCAGGGTGAGCATGGTGATGCTTACGGTCCGGATGCCGGGCATGGTGATGTAGCGAAAACGCGCCCAGGCGCTGGCGCCGTCTACCTCGGCCGCCTCATATTGCTCCGGCGGAATGCCCTGCAGGCCGGCCAGCAGAATCAGCGTGACGGCGGGGAACAGGCGCCAACTGGTGGCGATAACGATGGAGAGCATGGCGGTCTGGCTGCTGTAAAGCCAGGAGTGGCCTTCCTCAAGTACGCCCAGCAGGTTGAGCACCTCGTTGATGGGGCCGATTTGCGGGTTGAACATCACGTACCAGATGAGCGTCACAACCAGCCAGGGCGTGGCCCAGGGGATGATCAGCAGCGTGCGCGCCAGGCCACGCAGCACGGTCGTCCTGTTCAACAGCAGTGCGACGAAGAGGCCGGTGAGAAAGCTGAGCACCACAGTGCCGGCGCTGTAGGTAAAGGTGCGCCACAGAGAGGTGGCGAGTCGGTTGCGCGCCAGCAAACGTTCGTAGTTGCCAAAACCTATGAATTCCGCGCTGCTGAAGCGCAACAAATGGGCGTCGGTGATGCTGATCAGCGCGCTGTAGACCAGCGGCACATAAATGATGGCGAGAATTAACAGGCCCGCCGGCGCCAGAAGTAACCAGGGCAAGGTGCTACGAGAGATCGACATTCAAGCCGTCGTTCCGGTCGTTGGTCTGACAAACGGGGACGGGAGGTCAGCTCCCGTCCCCGCGGCAAGGCCGGATTACATCGCGTCTTCGAGGAATTCCTCGACGTCCGCCTGCAGGTCGGCCATGGCTTCCTCGACTGGCCGGTCGTCATACAGCACCTCGACCAGACGATTGTTGATGATACGCACGATATCGCCGTGATAGACCTCAAGCCCGGGCGCCGCGACTGGCACGAAATTCGGCCCGTCTTCCGCAAAGGTCTGGAACCAGGGGTTGTCCATCAGGAAACTCTCGGTAACCGCACCCTCAATCGGGTTGATGGTGCCGCTGTTGTTGGTCCACACCTGGCCCCACTCGGTGGTGGCGATGGACTTGATGTATTCGCAGGCGAGGTCCTTGTGGGAGCCACCGGCTGCGATACCTACCAGGTTGTTCGGGCCACCGGTCGGCCGCGCCGAGTCGGTGGGCAGCGGGTGGATGGTCACGGTCGACTGGACTTCCGGCGATGCGATGCCCAGGTTGGCCCAGTACCAGGGGCCGTCAATGGTCATACCGACCTTGCCGCTGTTGAAGAAGGGCCATTGCGAACCGGCGCCGTCGATGCCGCGGGGCATCACGCCCGCGTCGAAGAGGTCCTTGAAGAACTGCACACCGGCGATGACTTCCGGCTCAGTGAATCCCGGCTGTCCATCCTTCGTATAGTGGCCGCCATGACCGACGATCATGATCAGCACGCCCTCATAGAGGCGGGAGTGGGCCGTGTTGGTTAGCACCAGACCGAACTCTTCCTCGTCGGGGTTGGTCAGGGCCTGGGCCGCGGCCATAAAGCTCTCGAAGTCGGTCGGTACGTCGATACCGGCTTCATCGAACATGGGCTGGTGGACCCAAAGCGCAAGGGTGCGGGCGGAGAGGTTGAGGGCATAAATGTTGCCCATGTCATCGACCGCGTAGGAGTCCTGACCGGCCACCTTCTCCACGATGTCGGTGCCTTCGAAGCAGGCATTCAGCGGTTCGAGAACGCCCTTGTCGATGTATTCGAAAACGTTGAAACCGGTCACCTCGATGATGTCCGGCGGATTGCCGCCCGCGACCTCAAGGTCGACGCGATTAAACAGCTGGTCAAGCGGGAAGGAGAAGCGTTCGATGGTCACGCCGGGATTGGCTTCCATGAATGCTGCAGTCGACCCCTCCCAGAACGGCGCGTAACTTGGATCTTCCCATTGCCAGGATGACAGGCGCAGGGTGACTTCTTCCTGCGCCGAGACGCCGAAAGCGCCAACCAGCAGAAGCAGGACAAGCAAAAGAGAAACACGTTTCATGGTCACTACCTCCTCAAGAAAACGGTTGTTTTGTGCGCGAACCTGACTTGCGCGCATGAGATTAATCTATAACGCGTAATGATAGTCTGGTCAAACAGGGGCCTGCCCAGCCGGGAAAGTGCCTGTCGTGATCCCCGTGAGACGGGACCTGGGGACGGCCACAGGCAACCGGCCATAGTCAGCCGCGACGGGCTGCTGCTATACTGGCGCTGCGCAGCGGACGGGAAGCGGGAACAGGATGTGAACGTACAGACCGAGCAGCTTGAGAATCGCATGGCGCGTTTGACGGTCGTGGTTGAAACGGACCGTCTGGACGAGGCGCGCAGGGGCGCAGCCAGAAAAATCGCGCGCGAAGTCCGCATTCCGGGCTTCCGCAAGGGAAGGGCGCCCTATCGTGTGCTCGCCAGCCACGTGGGTGAAGCGGCGATCCTGGAATCGGCGGTAGAAGACCTGGGCATGGCGCTCTATCCGGACGCACTGGGCGAGTCCGGCCTTGAGCCTTACGGACCCGGCACGCTGGAGGACTTTGAGCAGGAACCGGACCCGACCTTTCGTTACACGCTGCCCTTGCAGCCTGTCACGGACCTGGGCGACTATCGCGCGATTCGCAAGGAATTCGAGGCGCCGGAGGTCAGTGACGGGGAGGTGGACGATGCCTTGCTGGGCCTGCGGGAACGCGAGGCGCTGGTCGAGGAGAGCCCGCGGCCGGTCGCTGCGGGCAACCGCGTCCACGCCACCGTGACGGCCACCGTTCTTGACGATGAGCACGGGGCCGAAGAATTGGACGAGGAAGGTGGCGGGGATGACGGGGAGGAGGCCACCGGTCGTCAATTCATGGACGAGCAACAGTTGGTGCTTTCCCTGACGCCCGAACGCGAACCGGCGCCCGGTTTCACCGAGGCCCTGCTTGGCGCGACCGCGGAAGAAGAGCGCGACTTTGAATTGCAGTATCCGGAAGATGAAGAACGGCATGGCACGCTCTCCGGAAAGAGGGTGACATTCAGCGTTGTCGTGCACAAAATCGAGATCGTCACGCTTCCCGAACTCAATGACGACTTTGCCGCCCGCGTCAGCGCGCAGGAAGAGGGCGCGGCCGAAGGTGATGAACCGGCGAATCTCCTGACCTTGCGGGTTCGGACGCGCGAGCGGCTGAACAATGAGGCCGAAGAGCGCGCGACTTCGGAATTCGCGCAGGAAGTGCTGGAGACAATCATTGAGGGGGCGATCTTTTCCTGGCCTGAAGCGCTGGTTCAGGACCAGATGGAGCATTTGTTGCTCCGAATGGACAATGACATGCGCCAGCGCGGACTGACCCTTGAAGATTACATTCGCATGTCCGGCACGACTCGCGAGGAGCTGAAGGAACAGTCGCGTGACAATGCCGAAGCCTTGATTCGTCACTCACTGGCGATGGCGGAGTTGCAACGGGCCGAGGGCATCGAAATCAGCGAGGAGATGCTGGAAGAGGAGATCGGGCGCAGCGTCGCGCGATTCGGCGACCAGGCGGGAGCCTTTCGCAGCATGTATGACAATGAGGGCATGCGACAGAACCTGCGCAACGAGTTGCTGACCCGCGCCGTGATGGAGCGCATTGCCAGCATCGCCCGTGGTGAAGCGGCGGAAGAGGACACACCGGCAAGGGACGCTGAAGGAGAAGCTTCCTGACATGGATGTATTCAATGTAATTCCGATGGTGGTGGAGCAGGGCAGCCGGGGCGAACGCGCCTACGACATTTACTCCCTGCTGCTCAAGGAACGGATCGTGCTGATGGGCACGCCGGTCAATGACCAGATAGCCAACCTGATCGTGGCGCAGTTGCTGTATCTCAACGGGCAGGACCCGGAGCGTCAGATCAACATGTACATCAATTCTCCTGGCGGGATCGTCTACGCCGGCATGGCCATCTACGACGCCATGCAACAGGTAAGCGCGCCGGTCAGCACTGTGGCGCTGGGCCTGACGGCCAGTTTCGGCACCGTGCTGCTGACGGCCGGCGCGAAGGGACAGCGCTACGCCCTGCCAAATGCCACCATTCACATGCACCAGCCGCTGGGCGGCTCCCAGGGTCAGGCTTCCGACATCGTCATTCAGGCCAATGAGATCATGCGGCTCAAGGAACGGCTGATCGAAATCTTCGTGCACCACACCGGCCAGGACCGCGACGTGATTGAGCGCGATCAGGACCGGGACCTGTTTTTGAGCGCACCACAGGCGGCGGAATACGGCATCATAGACAAGGTGTTGGCGGCCAACGGATCGCAGGAGCAGGAAAAGTGAGTGACGACGGGCAGCAGCCGCAGCGCTGCTCCTTCTGCCAGCGCGGCAGTGCGGACGTCCAGCGTCTGATCACCGGCCCGCAGGGCGTTTGCATTTGCAATCATTGCGTCGAACTATGCCGTCACATGCTGGACGAGGACGACAGCGGTGCGGCTGAAGTGCAGGAGGAAACCCTGCCAGGGTCACTGCACCCGCCTCGAGAAATCCTGGCGCAACTGGATGAATACGTCGTGGGCCAGAGCCACGCCAAACGCGTGCTTAGCGTGGCTGTCTACAACCATTACAAACGGATTCAGGCCGGGGCCGATCCGGAGGGCGTGGAACTGGAAAAGAGCAACATTCTCATGGTCGGGCCCACGGGCAGTGGCAAGACCCTGCTGGCCCAGACCCTGGCGCGAATGCTGGAAGTCCCCTTTTGCATCGTCGATGCGACGGCCCTGACCGAGGCCGGCTACGTGGGGGAGGACGTCGAGAACATCTTGCTGCGCCTGATCCAGGCGGCGGACGGCAACATTTCCCGCGCCGAAAGAGGCATTATCTACGTCGACGAAATCGACAAGGTCGCGCGAAAGTCCGGCGACAATCCCTCCATCACACGTGACGTATCCGGTGAAGGTGTACAGCAGGCGCTGCTGAAAATCATCGAGGGCACCACGGCCAGCGTGCCGCCCCAGGGCGGCCGCAAGCATCCGCACCAGGAGTTCATCCAGCTTGACACTGGCAACATACTGTTCATCTGCGCCGGACTGTTTTCCGGTCTGGCGGACGTGGTGGCCAGTCGCCTGGGTAGACGCGGCCGGGTCGGCTTTGCCACCGGTAAAGGTGATTCTGCTCAACGGCCTCATGCGCCGGACGAGGCCTCGCTGCTGCGCCAACTCAGCCCTGAAGACCTGGTGGCCTATGGCATGATCCCGGAATTCGCCGGTCGCCTGCCCGTGCTGGTTGACGTCGAGCCGCTGGATGAGGAGGCATTGGTCCGCATTCTGGTAGAACCGAAGAACGCGCTCACCCAACAGTATCGCCACCTGTTGAAACTGGACGGCGTTGAACTGGAATTCGAGGAAGCCGCGTTGAAGGCTGCGGCGTCCATGGCGATGGCCCAGGGTACGGGCGCGCGCGGCCTGCGCGCCATCATCGAGCGTTCCCTGCTGGACGTGATGTACGAAATTCCCGGGAGCACGGGCATTCGGCGGGTCGTTCTGACCGACAGGGCCGTCCGCGGTGACGGTCGGCCGCTGCTCTATGGCGACGACGGGAACGCCCTGGAGTTGATGCCGGACGGCCGGCTTACGCCTGCTGCCTGAATCAGGTAGCCCGCTGCTGCAAGGCCCGGACACCATGATTGACGAAGCCAGAATTCTGGTACGCAGCGGCGACGGGGGCGACGGGCTCATCCACTTTCGCCGCGAGAAATTCGTACCGCGTGGCGGGCCGGCCGGCGGCGACGGCGGCCACGGTGGCGACGTGGTGCTGGTCGTAAACCCGAAAGTCAGTACGCTCACGGGGTTTCAGCACCGTCAACGATTTCAGGCGCCAGCCGGCTCACGCGGTGGCCCCAACAACCAGACCGGCGCCAGCGCAGCAGCGCTTGAACTCAATGTGCCGGCCGGCACCATCGTTCGTGAAGCTGACACGGGCGCCATCGTTGGCGACCTGGTGCGGCCAAACGATCGCCTGCTGGTGGCGACCGGCGGCCGTGGCGGTCGGGGCAACGCACGTTTTCGTTCCTCCTCGCGCCAGGCGCCGCGCATTGCCGAAAAAGGGGAACCGGGGCGGGAACGCCAGCTGCTGCTCGAATTGCGTCTGATTGCCGACGTGGGCCTGGTGGGCGTACCCAATGCCGGCAAGTCAACCCTGCTGTCGGTGCTCAGCAAGGCCCGCCCGCGCATAGCGAGTTATCCATTTACGACGCTTGAACCCAACCTGGGCGTCCTGCGCCGGGATGACGTGGAGATCGTCCTTGCCGACATTCCCGGGCTGATCGAGGGCGCGCATCAGGGCGTGGGACTGGGGCATGCCTTTCTGAGACACGTGCAGCGCACGCGCATGCTGGTGCACCTGCTGGATGGCGCCAGTCCCGACCCGCTGGCGGACTACAACCAGATAAACGTCGAACTCGCGCTGTTTGACGAAAGACTGGCGGAAAAGCCGCAAATCGTGGTCTTCAACAAGCTGGACCTGCCGGAGGCGGCCGAACGCTGGCCTGGCCTTGCCGCCAGGCTGCGCGACGAGGGTGTGGACGCGCTGGCAATCTCGGCATTGACGCGCATTCAAATGCAGGCCTTTGTGTCGCGCCTGCTGCAGGTCCACGCCACATTGCCGGAAACGCCGCCGGAAGCCGTGGAAGCCAGCCCAGTCCGGCAGGACCTGCCCGAATTCGATCCCGGTTTTGCCGTTACACGCAGCGTGGACGGCAGTTTTGTCGTCAGCGGCGCGCGTATCGAACGGGCGGCGGCGATGACCTACTGGGACCACGACGAGGCCGTTTTGCGCTTCCAGCACATCCTGGAGACTCTGGGCGTCAGCGATGGTCTTGAAAGCGCGGGCGTGCAACCGGGCGACACCGTCCATATCGGCGATTACGAGCTGGAGTGGTCGGAATGACGCGTCGCAGCGGGGGCTGCGTGTTATGAGCGCGGCGGAACGCATTGGCGTGATTGGCGGCACCTTTGACCCGCCGCATTGCGGTCATCTGGCGCTGGCGCGGGCCGTCCGGCAAGCCCTGAAGTTGAGACGGCTGCTTTTCGTGCCGGCAGCGGACCCACCTCACAAGCAGGACGTGGACAAGTCCCCGGCGTTGGCGCGTCTGGCCATGCTGGAACTCGCGCTGGCAGGGCAGGCGGGCATGTGCCTGTCCCGACTGGACATCGACCGTCCTGGCCCTCACTATTCCCTTGACACCATGAAGCTGCTGCGGCGCACCCATCCTGACGCGAGTTTCTGGTTCGTCATGGGCGCCGACTCCCTGCGCGATCTGCCGACCTGGCAGCGACCCGGGGAGTTGGTCTCCCTGTGTCGTCTGGCGGTTGTACCGCGGCCGGGGGTGTGCATTCGACCGGACATGCATGACCATATCCTGCCCGGCCTGGCGCAGAGGGTCGATTTCGTCGACCTTGCGCCCCTGCCGCACGCCTCGCATGTCATTGTGGAGCGTCTGCGCAAGGGCGAAGACGTGAGCGGGCTGGCGCCACCGGCTGTGCTTGACTACATTGCCGCCAACGGACTTTACGGGGCGTGAAGCAAACGGTCCTCCTGCTACTCATGACAGTGCTGGCCGTGGCGGTACGGGCCCAGCCGCCTGATGTTCCAACCTTGGTGCCGCCTACGCCGGTTACCTGGCCGGCGGCAACGACCATCCCTGCACAGCAAGAGTCGGCGGTCGCCCGCATTCTCCGGGACGGCCGCGTACGTGTCGGCATCCTTTACAACGCGCCGCCCTTCAGTCTGCTGAATATCCGCGGCGTTCTGGCCGGCATGGAAGCGGACATCGCGCGCAGCATGAGCGCGCTGTGGGAAGTCGAGGTGGAATTCGTGCAGGTCACTCGTCATTCTGCCCTGGAAACGCTGCGCTCTGGTGGCGTGGACCTGCTGGCCGCAGCGCTCGTGAAGCAGGCGGATGACCAGCGGGGGCTGGAGTTTTGCCAAAGCCATTACCGCGGCGCGCAGGCCCTGATGATGCACGAAGAAGACTCTGTGACGACCCTGGCGCAAATGGGCGGGCGAACGCTGGGTGTGGTGGCCGGCGCGCGTGCGGAGGAGGCGTTGACCCGCTGGCAGGCTGGCAGCGGCATTCGAGTCAATGTGCGGAGCCACTACACCCTGGATGATGCCTTGCGAGCGCTGCGGGAGCGGGAAATCGACGGGCTGGTCGACAGTCGCCTGACGCTGGGAAGCGTGCTGGTGCCAGGCGAGTTTCGCATGCTGAATGAAGTGCTGGAGCATGAATTGCACGCGCTGGCGGTGCGAAAGGGTGACCTCGCCATGCGCGACCTGGTCAACCGCAGTCTGCAATATCTGACAGTCAAGGGCCGGATGGCCGAAATCCACAACGCAAACTTTCCTGGCAGCAGTCTGCCCCATGATCTGATTGCAGTCTGGCAGGGTCTGGGCGACCAGGCGCCAAAGCCGGAAGCGTTCACGGCGGGTATTCCTGGGTCGCCACAGTCTGTCCTGGCGCGACTGGAGCAGGGTCAGCCGCTGAGAGTGACCGGCCTGGAAGCGGCCGGGCCGAATGCGCCGGAGAGCGAAAGGCGGCTTGCGGCCTGGCGTCTGGCGCTCGCGCAACAGCTGGAAATGCGCCTGGGAGCGGGGCTGCAGGCCGTGGCGGGGCCGGCACTGGACCAGCTCGCAGCCGGTTCAGCGGACCTGGCCATTGGTGTGGCGCTGGACTGGCAACAGGCCGGCCGGGTGGAATACAGCGCGCCGCTGCTCCTGCATGGAGAGCGTATGCTCGTGCCGGCGGACAGCGAGGCAGACAATTTTCGCGGTCTGCGCAATCAGTGGCTGGGCGTGCTGTCGAGCGAGCCCGGCCGCGAGCCAAGGGCGCTGGCACTGGCCGATAGCGCAGCCGTCGACGTCAACGTGTTCACGATTGTGCGCGACGAGGATATCGCCTGGCATTTGCTTGTTGAAGGCGACCTGGATGCTGTTTTCGCGGACAGCCTGCGACTGCTGGCGCCGCTGCAATCACAGCCTTCCATGTTGAAGCTGACCAGGCGCTGTCCTTCCTGTGATCCCTGGTACACGCGCAACTGGCTTGGTCTGGCGTTGCCCGCCAATGATACGGAGTTTCGGCGACGGCTGGAAGCGGCGCTGAAGGGTATGTGGCGTGACGGCAGTATGGCGCAACTGCTGGCACCCCTGGTGCCTGCGGAAGACATTGTTTCCCTGGCGCTTCAGTCGGGCTTCTGAGTGGAGCGGCCAAAAGTCACAAAGATGACTCCGGCGACAATCACCAGGCTGCCGATGGCCTGGCCGGGCCCCGGCTGCTCGTTGAAATAAAAGTAGGCGCCGACGGCGCTGGTCACAACGACGATCTGGCTCAGGACGCTTACGTAGGTCGCCGGCATGTACTTCAAGGCGAAATTCATGGCGCCGTGACCGAAAATCTGGGCGGTGATGATGAGTCCGAGCAGCCCCGACCAGGCGTCGTTGCTGTAACCGGTCAGGGGGACTCCGGCAAACAGGGCGACCGCAAGGGATATCGCGGCAGCGATGGTGAAGATAAGCCACAGGTAGGGCAACAGCGAGACCTGGCCGCGCGCCACACGGCCGAAATTCAGGTAGAAAGCGGAGAAGAAGGCTGCGGTCAGGCCGAGGCCGGCGCCGAGCAGCGCGTTACCTCCCGGAGAAGTCCCGCTGTCGAATCCCGCAAGGGCGATGATGACGCCGCCAACCAGCGACAGCAAGATGCCGGCCCAGACCCGTCGCGAGAACACCGCCCTCAGCCACAGAACTTCGACAATCGCCACCCACAGCGGGCCGGACCCGCCGAATACCCCGGCGAGCAACACGCTGGAGTGGTTGAAGGCCTCGATCTGAAAGTAAAAACGGATGGCCAAAACGCTTCCGGCCAGCGCAGCGAAGACCAGATTGCGTTGCGAGAGCCGGCGCAGTTCATGGCGGTAGAACAGAAGAATGACGGGTGTGAGAAGCGCGCTGGTGATCACCTGGCGCAGGGCAATGATGGCGGGCGTCGGCATGCCCTCCACGTGCATGACGCGCACGAAAAGCGGCCCCGTTGACCCCAGCAACTGGCCGATGACGATGACCACAAAAGGCAGGGCGACGTGATGTCTGCCCGCATGGATTCGCGCGGTTATGGCCGCGACGGCAGTACTCATGAATCGCGTTGGCCGTATATGGCGAAGATCACTCCGGCCAAAATGATGGCCCCGCCGAGGATCTCCGGAATGCCCGGGATCTGATGCAGGAACAAAAAGGCCAGCACACTGCCGTAAAGGATGATGGACTGGGAAGCGATGCTGATCAGGGTGGGTGACAGCGTGGCTACAGCAAAGATAAAGGCAGGATGCGCGCCCAGCTGGCTCACTACAGTGGCGATCAGCGCCCAGGTGATTCCCTGCAGACTGAAGCTGCCGGCATCGCCGATGGCGGGGAGCATAACGACCAGGGCGACCAGGGCAGAAATCGCGAAGAGCATCCAGGTGTAGGGAACGAGCGGGATGCGGGTGCGCAGCGTACGGCCGACAATGAGGTAGACACAGGCGCCGAACACACTAAGCAGGGAGAGGAGTGCGCCAAGCAAGGGTTGGGGGCCGAGATTCGAATCCCCGTTGGCGCTGCCCAGGGCAATGACTATTCCGCCGCCCATCGCCAGTGCCATACCGATGTACATCGACCGCTGCAGGGGGACCTTGAGCAAAAAGCGTTCCATCAGCGCGGTGACCAGCGGCATGAGGCTTACAATGACGGTGGCCAGCAGAATGTTGACGTATTTGATTGCCTCGGTAAACAGTATCAGGTCGGCGCAGAAACAGACTCCGGCCAGCAGCAGCAGTTGCCATACGCGTCGGGGCATGCGGCGGATGCGCGGCAAATGGCGAGGAATGGCGAGGGGCGTGAACACCAGGGCCCCGATTCCAAGGCGCATCAGAACGATAAACGGCGATGGCAAGCCTTCCTGCTGGGCATGGCGCATGGCGATCAGACCGGTAGAGGCCAGGAAGAGCCCGAGCAACAACACCACCAGGGCGACCGCTTTCCGCGATACCTGGGGCATGGCCCGGATCGCCGTCGTCATGCCGACAGTGTTTCCCTGGACGGGCAATATTTGGCCCCTGGCAATACAGGGATGGCGAGCGGCAACGTCCGGGTCGGAAGGACGGAAAGGGAAGTCAGCGTACAGGCCAGGGGCAATGCTGTGGAATAAGACCGGTCGGGCGGCGGGCACTGCCTGCCGCGAAACTCAATGTCAAAACCTGCTGCCATGATGGGCCTTCTTGCCTGCGCGGCTCATTCTGGCATGTGCATAACGCTTTTGCGCCGGTCGTGGCTATAGTTGGCCCTAAACAATCCGGCACGAAATGCAATTCGTCGGGCCTGGCAATCTCCGGTCAAACCCCGGTCTCAATTGTGGTAAACTCGGGCACAGTTGGTAACCGTCCAGGAATGTATCATGACAAATCGGCATGAACTTTCTCGTCGGCAAGTGCTTTCGCTGGCGACCGCAGCCATGGCGGCCGCTGCATTCAGACTGGAGGAATCGAAAATGGCATTTGAACTGCCGGAACTTGGATACGCCTATGATGCGCTGGAGCCGCACATCGATGCGCGCACCATGGAAATCCACCATTCGAAACATCACGGCGCCTATACCGCGAATCTGAACGCTGCCCTGGAAGGTCATTCAGACCTGCAGGGGATGTCAATCGAGGAGTTGCTGGCTGACCTGGACAGTTTGCCCGCGGGCATTCAGACAGCCGTGCGCAACAACGGGGGTGGCTACGCCAACCACAATTTGTTCTGGACCGTGATAGCGCCAGGTGGCAATGACGAGGGCAACGCCAGCGATGCGCTCAAGAGCGCCGTAGACGCAGCCTTTGGCGACTATGAAAAGTTTGTGGCGGAATTCAGCGCTGCGGCGGCAACGCGCTTCGGTTCCGGCTGGGCCTGGCTGGTGGCTGGCAGCGACGGCAGCCTGAGCATCACCTCCACGCCCAACCAGGACACCCCCCTCATGGACGGCCAGACGCCGATCCTGGGGCTCGACGTGTGGGAACATGCCTACTATCTGAATTACCAGAACCGCCGTCCCGATTACATCGCGGCCTTCTTCAACATCATCAACTGGGCCGAGGTATCGAGTCGCTACGCCGCAGCCATGGGCTGAGCGCTTTCCAGTTCGGGAATCCAAAAGACGCTACAATCGTGGCGTCTTTTTTTGCAGGACGGCAGCGAGGATGGAGACGGGCATGACGCAGCATCGGGTCGAGCGCGATTCCCTGGGTGAAGTGCGTGTGCCGGCGAATGCCTGGTACGGGGCGCAGACACAGCGAGCTGTCGAGAACTTCCCGGTCAGCGGCCTGAAACCCTGGCCGGCCTTTGTCTGGAGCATGGCCGTCATCAAGCGCTGCGCCGCGGAGGTCAACCGGGACCTTGGCCTGCTGGATGCAAATATGGCGGGCGCCATTATCGCGGCGGCCGACGAGGTGATCGCGGGTCAGCTGGATGCCGAATTCGTGGTCGATCCCTTCCAGGCGGGCGCCGGTACCAGCCACAACATGAACGTCAACGAGGTCATCGCCAACCGCGCCAACGCCTTGCCAGGCTTTGACCTGGGGGAGGACCAGGGGCCGGTCGACGCCAACGACCACGTCAACATGGCGCAGAGCACCAACGACACCATTCCGACGGCCATTCGTCTGGGCGTGCTTTGGCGCCTGGATGAACTGCTGACTACGCTCTTGAGCTGTGCTGCAGCCTTCCGCGAGCAGGCGGTGGCGGCGGACGACGTCGTCAAAAGCGGACGCACGCATTTGCAGGACGCCGTACCCATTCGGCTGGGCCAGGAATTCGGGGCATATGCCAGCGCCATCGAGCGAAACTGCGAGAAAATCCGGCAGGCTGCAGAAGGGCTGCGTCGCGTCGGCATTGGCGGTACGGCCAACGGCAGCGGACTGAACGCCCACCCGGCATACCACGCGCGCATGGTGGCGGCGTTGTCGCAATTCACCGGCCTGACCCTGTACCAATCTGACGATCTCTTTGAATCGATGCAATCGATGCAGGACGCCTGTTTCTTTTCCGGCGCGCTGCGCGCAACGGCGCAGGACCTTACGCGCATCGCCAATGACATTCGTCTGCTCTCCAGCGGGCCGACGACCGGCCTGGCCGAAATCACCTGCCCGCCGGTGCAACCAGGCTCTTCGATCATGCCGGGCAAGGTCAACCCGGTGCTGGCCGAGATGCTGAACATGGCCATGTACCATGTCATGGGCAATGATCTGACGGTGACCCTGGCGTCTCAGGCCGGCCAGCTGGAGCTAAATGTGATGATGCCGGTCATCGCCCACAATCTGAACGAAATGATTCAGGTGATGATTGGTTCGGTCAACGCCTTCACCGAAAAGTGTGTGCGCGGTCTCATCATCAATCGCGAGACGGCGGAAGGCTGGCTGGCGCGCAATCCGGTGCTGGTGACGGCGCTCAACCCCGTAATCGGGTATCTGAAGGGCGCCGAAGTGGCGAAGAAGGCCCTGGCCGAAGGGCGCGGCATTCGCGAGGTGGTCGTTGAGCTGGGCTATCTGAGCGAGGAAGAGGCGGACGCGGCGCTGGACGCAGCTGCCATGACCCGCGGCGGCATTCGTAACTGAACTGCTGAAGACTGGGACAGGGGGGACAATGCTTACCCGCGATGATGCGTGGGAACTGGTGACGACGTATACGGCGAGCCCCTCGCTGCGACGGCACATGCTGGCGGTCGAGGCGGCCATGCGCGCCTATGCGCCCCGCTTCGGGGGCGACCCGGCGCTGTGGGGGACGGTCGGGCTGTTGCACGACTTCGACTACGAACAGAACCCCGACGTGGCGGTGGAAGGGCATCCGGTGGTGGGCTCCCGCATCCTGCGCGAGCGCGGCGTGGACGAGCCAATCATCCGCGCCATTCTTTCCCACGCGGAAGAGATCACAGGCATTGCGCCCGAGAGCGACATGGAGAAGTCCTTGCTGGCGGTGGATGAACTGACCGGCTTCCTCATTGCCGTGACCCTGGTGCGCCCTTCAAAAAGCATTCACGACGTCAAGTTGCGTTCGGTGCGGCGCAAGTGGAAGGACCGGGCCTTTGCCGCGCCGGTCAACCGCCAGGAGATTGAGCACGCCGCGGCGAACCTGGGAGTCCCGCTGGACGAACACATCGGCATCGTGCTGGCGGCGATGCAGGGCGTGGCAGGGGCGCTGGGGCTGGAGGGCGACCCGTCCTGACTGACCGACTATCCGGAAAAACAACATGATGACACAGGAAGAAATGCTGGACCTGCTGGCCGGGATGCTCAAATGCCACGGGCCTGTGGGCGACGAGCGCGAGATCGACGCCTTCCTGCTACGGGAATTCGCAGCGACGGGCGCAAAAACCTGGCAGGATGGCATGAGCAACATTTATGCCCATCTGCCCGGCGATGGTCCGCGCGTGATGGTAGTGGTGCACAAGGACGAACTTGGGCTGATTGTTTCAAATGTGCTGGAGGACGGCAGCCTGAAAGCGCAGGACCTGGGCATGTCGCAACCCTGGAAGTATGGCGAGGGGCCGGTCGACGTCATTGCCGACGACGGCTCGATCGTGCCGGCAGTGCTGTCCTTCGGTTCGACGCACACGCGCAGCGGCCCGGTCGGCGAGTTTCGCCAGGGCACGCGTGCGCCCAACTGGAACGACGTCACCCTGTTTACCGGGCTGGACCGCGAGGCCGTATTGCAGCGTGGCGTCCACATTGGCAGCCGGGGCGTTGTCTCACATGAACGCAAGACCCTGACGCATTTGCCCGGCAACCACGTGGGCGGATTCGGCCTTGACGACCGGTCCTGCATGGTCAGCCTGATCGATGCATTGCGTCAGTTTGCGACGGCGCCGACGGGACTGGACCTTTATTTTGTGGCGTCGACCGCCGAGGAAAGCGGCTATCTGGGCGCCACGCGGGCGGGGCAGGTGTTGCGGCCTGAAATCGTGGTCGCGCTGGACATTTCACCGCTTTCGCCGGACACGCCGACCAGGTTTGATGCGCGCCCGGTCATCTGGTACACGGAATCGGACGGATCGTACAGCAGCAAACCCGATTGCGACACTCTGCTGCGCCTGGGCAAGGAGCTCGGCTGCGGCGCCCAGCCCATCGTGTTCACCAGTCTGGCGTCGGATGCCGGCGGCATGCAAAGGATCGGTCTGGCGGACCGCACCCTGGCTTTTGGCCCGGCCATCCTCAACTCCCATGGATTCGAAATAGTGAAAGTGGAAGCGATCGCCAACGTGACCCGGCTGCTGGTGGCATACCTGCGCCAGCTCTGAGGCCTGCGCATCGCAAACCGGGCGCGGCGAAAGTCCCGCTGGATTTCCTTGCATTGCGAAAACAGAAATCAGGAGCTGAACCATGATGGAACAGGAAGAAATGCTGGTTTTGCTGGATGAAATGTTACGTAGCCACGGTCCCATCGGTGACGAACGCGAAATAGACGCGGTGCTGCTGCGCGAATTCTCCGCCTCGGGCGCGAAGACCTGGCAGGACGGCATGAGCAACATTTATGCGCACATCCCCGGTGACGGGCCGCGTGTGCTGGTCATCGTGCACAAGGACGAACTGGGCCTGATCGTTTCCGACGTGGCTGAAGACGGGGTGCTGCGCGTTAAACCCCTCGGCGGGCCGCGTCCCTGGAAGTACGGAGAAGGGCCCATCGACGTAATTGCCGACGACGGGTCCATCATCTCATCGATTTTGTCTTTCGGCTCTACTCACACGCGCAGCGGCTCGGTCGGCGAGTTCCGGGCGGGGACGCGGACGCCGGACTGGGACGACGTCACCCTGTTCACCGGCCAGTCCCGCGATGCCTTGCTGGAGCAGGGCGTGCATATCGGCAGCCGCGCCATCGTGGCCCACGAACGCAAATCCCTGATGCGCTTGCCTGGCGGCCACGTGGCGGGCTTTGGCCTGGACGACCGCGTCTGCATGGTGAGTCTGATTGACGCCTTGCGCCAGACTGTGCAGGACCCGACGGGACTGGACCTGTACTACGCTGCCTCCAGCGCGGAGGAGACCGGCTATCTGGGCGCCATTCGCGTGGGCCAGGTGGTCCAGCCGGAAATCATCGTTGCCCTGGACATTTCGCCCCTGTCGCCGGACACACCGACCGAGTTCGATGCGCGGCCGGTGATCTGGTACACCGAGGCCGCAGGGGCCTACAGCACCAAGGCCGACTGTGACACGTTGATGCGCTTGGGCCATGAACTGGGCATGGGCGCCCAGGGCATCGTGTTTTCGTGGCTGGCTTCGGATGCCGGCGGCATGCAGAAGATCGGCCTTGGCGCCCGCACCATGGCCTTTGGCCCGGCCATCCTCAATTCCCACGGCTTTGAGATCACAAAGGCCGAGGCGATCGGCAATGTGACCCGTCTGCTGGTAGCCTACCTGCGCCAGCTCTGATGCGGCAGTGCGAATACGGCCTGCAAGCGGCGACATGGCAGGAAGGCGTCCCGTCTTTGCCGTGAGGATGCAAGGAGTAGCAACATGATGTCGCAGGACGAAATGCTGGATCTGCTGGACGACATGTTGCGCTGTCATGGTCCCATCGGTGACGAGCGCGAAATTGATGCCCTGCTGCTGCGCGAATTTGCGGCAACGGGCGTGAACGTCTGGCAGGACGGCATGAGCAACATCTATGCGCACATTCCCGGCAAGGGGCCGAAGACGGTGGTGATGGTGCACAAGGATGAACTGGGCATGATCGTCAGCGATATCGCCGCGGACGGCGTCCTGAGCATCTTGCCGCTGGGCGACCCCTTCCCCTGGAAATATGGCGAAGGCTTTGTCGACGTCATCGCGGATGACGGGTCAATCGTGTCTTCGGTGCTGTCGATGGGCTCGACCCACACCCGCGCCGGCCCCATGGGCGAGTATCGTCGGGGCGAACGCCCGCCCAAATGGGAGGATGTTTCGCTGTTCACCGGGCTGGGCAAGGACGAGTTGCGGGAACGCGGCGTCCATATCGGCAGCCGCGCCGTCGTCGCCCGGGAGCGCAAGCCCCTGTTGCGCCTGCCAAACGGCTACATCGGCGGTTTCGGCATTGACGACCGCATTTGCATGGTGAGTCTGATCGACGCGCTGCGTCAGTGCGCGCAGGACCCGCCCGATCTGGACCTGTACTTCACGGCCACGACCGCTGAAGAGGACGGCTACATGGGCGCCTTGCGGGTGTGCATGAAATTGCAGCCGGAAATCGTGATCGCGCTCGATATTTCGCCATTGAGCCCGGACACGCCGACCGAATTTGATTCGCGCCCGGTCATCTGGTACCGCGAGGCAAAGGGGGCCTTCGGCATGAAGCAGGACTGCGACACGCTGGTGCGTCTGGGGCAGGAGCTGGGCTTCGGCGCGCAGGGCATCGTCTTTACCTGGCTGGGTTCGGACGCCGACGGCATCCACAAGGCAGGTCTGGCGGACCGTCCGGTCGCCTTCGGTCCCGCCATTCTGAATTCACACGGTTACGAACTGGCCACCGGGGAGTCGATTGGCAATACCACGCAGCTGTTGATGGCCTGGTTGCGGCAACTGTAGAAGTGAGGCAACTGGCGGCAATGAGAATTACGCACGACTGGCCAGCGCGCCGGGAAACGGGCCGGTGGAATTTGGGTCCGGGAGACGAAACAGATCGTGCGAGGCAGAATTTCGTGGCCGAAGGTGGTGGAAAATGACGTTTGACCGGGAAGCCATGCTGGCGTTGCTGGACGAAATGCTGGCCAGCCACGGGCCGATTGGGGATGAACGCGAGATCGACGCCGTTGTCCTGCGCGAATTCAACGCGAGCGGCGCGCACACCTGGCAGGACGGCATGGGAAATATCGTGGCGCACGTGCCCGGCAAGGGGCCGCGCGTGATGGTCGCCGCGCACAAGGACGAACTGGGCATGATCGTTTCCCACATGCAGGACGATGGCAGCCTCAGGGTGAAGGCGCTGGGGGGCGCCTTCCCATGGAAGTATGGCGAGGGTCCGCTGGACGTCATCGCCGATGACGGGGGCATCGTGCGGGCTGTCCTGTCCTTTGGTTCCTGTCACACCATGTCGGGCCCCATCGGGGAATTCCGGCGCGGCGAACGGACGCCCACCTGGGACGACGTCACTTTGTTCACCGGCCAGTCCGCGGACGAATTGCTGGAACATGGCGTTCACATCGGCAGTCGCGTCGTCATGGCACGGGAGCGCAAGCGTCTGCGCCGACTGCCGGGGGGTCACATCGTTGGCTTTGGTCTGGATGATCGCATGGGGCTGGTGGGGCTGGTATTCCTGTTGCGGCAGGTGATGCAGGAATCGCTTGCGGCGGACCTTTATCTGGCGGTGACCACGTCCGAGGAAACGGGCTATCTCGGAGCCAAACGCGTGGCACAGGTATTGCGTCCGGAGATTGTGTTCGCGCTGGACACAGGCCCGGTCACACCGGACACGCCGACCACGCTGGATGCGCGGCCCGTCATCTGGTACGACGAGGAAAGCCCCAATTCCCTGCCCGATTGCAACACCTTGTTGCGCCTGGCAAATGAACTGGGCTTCGGCGCCCAACCGGTGGTCTATGAATACGCCGGTTCGGACGCCGGCGGCGTCAGGCGAACCGGGTTGGCAGATCGCACAGTGGCCCTGGGCTTCCCGCGCATCAATTCCCATGGTTGCGAGATTGCGAATGCGGAGGCCCTGGTCAACGCCACCCGGCTACTGCTGGCGTATCTGCGCCAGCTTTGAGCGGTCGGCCTGGATTGCAATGGCAAGGCATTCACCTGCGACCAAAAGAGCTTGTTAACCTGATGGCTACGAATTGTGGAGAAGGACTGTGAATCAGGAAGAAATGCTGGAACTGCTGGATGAATTGATCTGCGCCCACGGCCCCATTGGCGACGAGCGCGAGGTTGAGGCGGTCATCCTGCGCGAGTTTGAAGGCACCGGCGCCAAAGTCTGGCAGGACGGGATGAGCAACATCACCGCGCAGGTCCCGGGCGACGGGCCAAAGGTGCTGATTGCCGCCCACAAGGACGAACTCGGCATGATCGTCACCCACATGGCGCAGGACGGTGTCCTGAAAGTGGCGCCCCTCGGCGGCCCCTGGCCCTGGAAGTATGGCGAGGGACCGCTCGACATCATCGCCACCGACGGCATGATCGTGCCGGGCGTGCTTTCCTATGGCGCCACGCACACGCGCAGCGGACCTGTGGGCGAATATCGCAAGGGCACGCGCACGCCCGCCTGGGAGGACGTCACGGTTTTCACAGGCATGTCACGGGACGAATTGCGCGCCGTTGGCGTGCGAATCGGCAGCCGCGCGGTGGTGGCCCGCAGCCGCAAGAGTTTGTTGCGGCTGGCGAACAACCACGTGGGCGGTTTCGCTTTCGACAACCGCGTTGGCGTGTTGATCGTCATCGATGCCTTGCGTCAACTGGTCAAGGACCCACCCGGCGCCGACATCTATATCTCGGCGCCCACCGCCGAGGAGACCGGTTATCTGGGCGCCATTCGCGTGGCGCAATTGTTGCAACCGGAGATTGTGATCGCGATTGACACTTCACCGCTGACGCCGGACACGCCGACGGAATTCGATACGCGTCCGGTGATTTGGGTGGGTGAGCCCGGCAACAGCCGTCCCGATTGCGATACCCTGATCCGTCTCGCAGACGAACTGGGGATCGGCTCGCAGGAAGTGGTTTACCCCTTCGCCGGGTCAGACGCCGGCGGCATTCAGCGCATCGGGCTGGCAGCGCGGACCATGGGCTTCGGGCCCGCCTACATTAACTCCCATGGCTACGAAGTCACAAAGGCGGAGTCCCTGGGCAACGTAACGAGTTTGTTGCTTGCATACTTGCGCCAGCTATAGGCCGGTCTAGAGACGCGGCGCAACCCGGGCCAGACGCTCCACCGAACGCTCCAGGTCGACCATCGACCTCGCGATAGAAAAGCGAATATGGGCCCCGCTTGTGCTGCCGAAGGCGATGCCCGGCGTACCGGCGACCTCGGCTTCCTCAATCAGAAATTCCGCCATATCAAGGCTGTCCCTTTCGCTGCCAGGGAAAGAGGGGAAGAGGTAGAAGGCGCCTTCGATGTCGCGACAGTGCACGCCATCGATGGCGTTCAGGGCCTCGACCATGAAATCACGCCGACTCTCATAGGAAGCGCACATCTCCGCGACGCAGTCTTGCGGTCCGTTCAGCGCGGCGGCGCTGGCGTGCATGCTGAAGTTGGCTGCCGAGGAGATGGTCTGGCTGCTGAGTTTGTTGGCCAGTCCGATAATCTGCGCCGGAGCGGCCAGCCAGCCCATGCGCCAGCCGGTCATGGCATAGGCCTTGGACATGCCGTTGATCGTCAGGGTGCGTTCCGCCATGTCGGGCAGGGCAGCCAGTGAGATGTTGCGGCGACCGTCGAATATCAGGTGCTCGTAAATCTCGTCGGCGAGGACATAGAGATCATGCTCCAGCGCCACCTCAACGACGGCGTCCGCCTCTTCCCTGGTCATCACACGCCCGGTCGGGTTGTTGGGCGAATTGACCATGAGGGCCTTGCTCCTGTCGCTTACACAGGCGCGAATGGCGTCAGCGCTGATGGCGTAGTTATCCGCCGGCGCCAGGCTGACCGGTACCGGTGTCCCGCCGCTGAGTGTGATCATGGGCGGGTAGGAAGGCCAGCAGGGCTCAAGATACAGGATTTCGTCACCCGGGTTGGTCACGGCGGAAAGCGCCAGGTGAAGCGCCCACTTGGCGCCAGGTGAGATGATGATCTGGCTTGAGGGGTCAACCTCGACGTCATTGTCACGCGCCATCTTGGCGGCGATCGCCGTCAACATTTCCGGAATACCCTTTGACGGCGGGTAGTGAGTCGCGCCGTTCTCAATGGCGGCAAATGCTGCTGCCACGATGTGGTCAGGCGTGTCGAAGTCGGGGTCACCGCCCCCCAACCCGATCACATCCTTGCCGGCGGCATTCATTTGCCGCGCCTTTTCGGAAACGGCCATGGTGGCCGACCCGGGTACACTGCCAAGCAGCCGGGAAAGCTCTTTCATGCTGACTTCCTCCCGCACTCAATGCCAGTTGCATTGTACAGAAAAGCGCTGGCTGCGACAGGGGCACATGGCACCTGAAAAGGCCATTTTGCAGAGGGACGTGCTGTGTCCCTGTTATCGGGCCCTGTCACCGGCCTGTCACCGGTCGGATTCAACCAGGCAGTTTGCGATGGCGGGTCGGCAATGGCGCGCGCGGCGCGATTCCTGTACACTGGCCCCGACAGTCCAGGTCAGGAGGGCAGCCATGTCGGGACGAAGGACGCGGGCACTGTTGTTAGTGATGGTCTTCGTGTTGCTGGCGGGCGTCACCAGCCTGTCGGCCCAACAGTCGCGCGAACTGGTTTCCGGCGACGTGCGGACCGGTACGCTTTCGCTGGATCAGGGGGCACAGGTTTATACCTTCAGTGGCGAAACCGGAGAGCTTGTCAACCTTGCAGCAGAGGCCGGGGACGCAACTGTTCTGACTCTCCTGGTCACCGATGCCGACGGCGAAATGCTGGCCCAGGCCAGCGGCGTCGCCATGGAGGGCCCGGGTCTGCCTGCAAGCGGCCGCTATTACGTGACGGTACTGGCGCCAGGTGGCCTGCCCGAGAGCGGTACCCTGGATTTCAGTCTGAGTTTTGACCTGTTGCCGGCGCCGGCCGGTCAGGCAGTCGAAGAAGAGGTCCCGACACCGGCATTTGCCCCGGGCGAAGTGTTGGCGATCAGCGGGTTGCAATTCCAGCTGCAATGGGAATCGCTGGCCAACCTTGACCTGGAGATTCGGGACCCTGTGGGCGGCAGCGTTTATTTCTCACGGCCTGTAGCGCCAAGCGGTGGCGTCTTTGGCGAGAACGTGAACAGCGTTTGTGAATTTCGCAGTGGCGCCCTGCCCACCGAAGTCGTGAACTGGCCGGGCGGCAGCCTGCCCACAGGCAGTTACGAGATACTGGTCTACAACCAGACCCTGGGCGATTGTCCGACGACCGGCGCCGCCGATTTTCGTGTTGACGTGCGCCTTGACGAGATGAACACCCCGACACTGGTGGGAAGCCTTGCGCCGGGCGAGACATGGGTAGGCAGCGTTCGTATTGATGCCGGCGGTGAGCTCCTGGCCGGCGCCGGCGGTGTCGCCACCGCCGAAACCCTGGCCCCGGCGGGTCTTGAGGAGCAGATGCAGGCGGCGATCCCGCTGCAACCCAATCAGGTCCAGACGGGTCTGATTACCTCGGCAGACCACACCAGGGTTTACAGTTTCACGGGCAGCGCAAACGAGGTGATCAGCGTCAGCCTTTCGGCCACCAGCGGTAGCCTGGATACCCTGCTGCAGTTGCTGGATGGCAGCGGGGCCGTGCTCAGTGCCAATGATGACCTTGAGGATGGCTCCTCAACCAATTCCAGTATTGGCGACTTCCGTCTCTTTGCCGACGGCGAGTACCGGATCGTCGCCACGCGTTACGGCAAGGAACTGGGCGGCACGGAGGGGCATTACGCAATCCTGTTGAGCACGGTCGTAGGGGAGTTGCCCACGGATGTGGTTGGCCTCGGCCTGCCACGGGGTGACCTGGAGATTGCGCTTACATGGAACAACAACGTGGACCTGCAGTTGCTGGTGCGCGATCCTGCCGGGAATTCCGTCTATGACGACATACCCCAGGTCCCCAGCGGCGGGCGTCTGGCCGCGGCCGGCAACGTCAACTGCAGTGGCACGCAGGACAACCCGGTCTCCTGGGTTTACTGGCCGGAAGGCACCCTGACGGCCGGCCTGTATGAAGTGGAGGTATGGCACCAGAACGCCTGCAACGACCTGACGCCGGTCACCTTTGCGCTCAATGTGTTTGCCAGGGGCGCGCCCGTCTTCAACGACCTGGCGCGACCCGTGGCCAACCAGGTCTACGTCACCAGTTTCATCATTGGCGTGGACGGCATGGCGCAGGCGAGTGACGGGGGCTTTGTCGGCATTCGCGGTCAGGGTCTGGAAACGCTGAGCCTGGATTCCCTGGATTTTGTGCCTGAGCTTGAAACTGCCACGCTGCTTTCCAGCAGCGAGCGCGTAAGCGGAAGCATCACCAACGAAAACAGGTTTGATCTCTATGCCTTTGAAGGCAATGCCGGGGACGTGGTGACGGTGAGCATGGTTGCCACTGCCGGTCGTCTGGACACCGTGCTGGCCCTGCTGGATCCCCAGGGGTTCCGTCTGGCGGACAATGACGATGCCATCGCGGGCGAAAACACGGATTCGTTGATTCGTGAGCACGTGTTGCTGGAAGACGGGCGCTACTACATCCTCGCCACGCACTACGGCATGGGCTATGGCGGCACAACGGGAACCTACGACCTGTTGTACTCACGCTTGAACCCTGGCTGAGTTGCGCTACAATACCGCGGCCCCGTATGAGCGTCGGTCCTTGTTGCGGCCGGGCCAGCGAGATTGCCTGCCAGGGAGCCTGGAACGGCCCCGGGTGTGGACAAAAGGAGAGCACCGGTTCCGGTGCGGCGTCGCCATGACACGAATCCTGCCCTGCCTGATCGCCACCCTGCTGTTGCTGGTTGCCTGCTCGCCGGAGACCCTTTTGCGGGATGAGAGCCTTTTGACCGATGAAGGCCTGCTGACGGGTGAGCCCTGTGCTGCGCCCTGTTTTCGCGGCATCACCCCGGGCGAAACCTCCTGGGTCGATGCCCTGACAATCATCGAAGACGAAGCAGATTTCGACAACATTCAGACGCAGGGGCCAGCAGAAGGCAGCAGCGTCATCCAGGCCTCCTGGCAACAGGGCGCGGACGCACCGGTTTGCTGCCAGATGGTGACCGAAGACGGCGAGACTGTTTCCCTTGTTTTTCTGCGCACGGCGCCCACACATACCCTGGCCGATTTGTTTGAGATTCATGGCGAGCCGACCTGGTTGACCGGCCAGGAAATCTCGGAAGACCAGGCGGTCGTGAGCCTTGTTTACCCGGACCGGCCGATGATCGTTTATGCTTTTGTGGCCGGAGTCGCCGAGGGCCAACTGGGCGCTGGAAGTGAGGTGGTCGGCGCCCTGTATATGGAAGTCGGATCCGCGGACCTGCTTGTGCAAACGACGGACTTGCATCGCTGGGAAGGCTATGGCAGCTACAGCGGCTACATGGAAGGGGAGTGGGAAGTCACGCCCAGTGTGACTCTGACTCCGACACCCTGAGACAGAGGCTAAAGAGGAGCGCAGTGCATGAGTGAAGAAAACGCAACCCTGGATTCGCTGGAAAGTCTGAAAACGGGAGACCAGGTGAAGGGCACGGTCAAGCGCCTGGAACTGTTTGGCGCTTTCGTGGACATAGGCGTTGGACGCGATGCCTTGCTTCATATTTCTCAATTGAATCGTCCCAACGTGCGCAATGTAGAGGACGTCCTCAAGGTTGGGGAATCCCTGGACTTGTATGTTCTGAAAGTGGATGCGAGCGCCGGTCGCATCGCCCTGTCGATGGCTCGCCCGGTAGAGGTTGACTGGAATGAACTGCGCGAAGGCGCCATGGTCCAGGGGAAAATCGTACGCATCGAGAACTACGGCGTATTTGTCGATTTTGACGGCGAACGACCTGGCATGGTGCACGTCTCGGAGCTCACCAACGGATTCGTGCGTTCACCGTCGGACGTGGTCAGCATCGGTGACGAAGTTGAAGCGCGCGTGCTGAAAGTCAATCGTGGCAAGCGACAGATAGACCTGTCAATGAAGCCGGCCGGGGACGTCGGCAGCTTCGAGGGTCTGGAAGACGAGGACGAGGAAGAGATTCCCACGGCGATGGAACTGGCGCTGCGCCGCGCCATGGACCGGACTGAAGGCATCGGGAACACATCGCAGCGGGCAGGCAAGCGCGAAAAACGGCGTCGCCACCAGGAAGATATTATTTCACGCACACTGCGTGATCACCAGACCTGACGCTTCACCGGCGCCAGGCGAATTTCACTTCGTTAGCAACAGGCGCAGCCGGGCCGCGGACGCCAGAAACATCAGCGTCATGACCAGTTCGTGAGCGAGACACCAGAGGCACCATGCCTGCAGGATGCTGCCCTGAACGTGAATCAGCCATATTGAAAACAGAAAACCAAAGAGGCTGATTCCGAATACCAGCAGGCCACCATGCGCCGCCAGCAGTTCGCTACGCGTTTCCAGCAACAGCAGTGCGCCCATGACCAGCCAGGACAGTGCGCCCAGCAGGGCCACGTCGATACCGGCCAGACGCGACCAGACGCTGTTTTGCACGATTTCGCAATTGACCGGGCCGCTTTCTGCACAGATGACGTCGACGTCGGCCAGCTTTACATAGCTCAAATACAAGCTGATCAAGAGGCCGGCCAGAACCAGTAGCAAACTGAATCGTTTCAGTCCGGCAGGGTTACGCAAGGCTTTCATTGCAGCAGCAAGACCTCAAGTTCACTGCCCGCCGCAACATGCGTAACGCCTTCCGGCACGATCAAAAGTCCATCCGCCAGCAGCATCGAAATCAGGGCGCCAGAACTTTGCGTTCCCGTGCTGCGCGCCAGCAGGCGACCATCGCTGCTTTCCAGAGTGACGCGAACGTAACTGCGCCGGCCATCCGACTGGATGTCCTCGCAAACGGTGGCGCTTGCCGCCTGTGAATCCCGCACCAGGCCTGTGAGGCGTTGCAGGGCGGGGCGCACGAAGACCTCAAAGGTGACCATGGCCGAGACCGGGTTGCCGGGCAGGCCGAAGAAGGGCACGCTCCGTACGCGACCCCAGGCGAGCGGTTTGCCCGGCCGCATGTTGACGCGCCAGAAATTGAGTTCGCCAAGTTCATCCAGAACGTCGCGGACCAGGTCATGGGCCCCAACAGAGACGCCGGCAGTGCTGATGATGAGGTCCGGATCCTGACCAAGAGCAGCGTCGAACATGGCGCGCACTTCCTGCAGGTCGTCACCGGCGACTGGCTGGCGCAGGGGAATGCCGCCCAACTCGCTGACCAGACCCGCCATCGTGTAACTGTTGACATCAAAAATCTGGCCGGGCCCGGGCGTTTCACCGATATCGATTATTTCGTCGCCGCTGCTGACGATCGCGACGCGAGGCCGTCGGTGGACATTGACCTGCGCCTTGCCCAACGATGCCAGCATGCCCAGGTGTTGCGGGCGCAGACGGGTCCCGGCTGTAAGTACCTGCTGACCGGCGCGCACGTTCTCGCCAACCGGCCGAACGTAGTCGCCAGGTTTCAGCGTCGTCATGACACGCAGAAAAGGTGAAAGTGCGGCGGGCGCCTCGCGGTCCCAGTTCGCATCTGTTTGTTCCACCGGCACCACGGCGTCCGCGCCTTCGGGGAGGGGGGCGCCGGTCATGATGCGCGCGGCCTCACCCGGGCCAATGGGCAATTCTGGCGACGTACCGGCCGGAATATCCATGACAACCGCCAGCCGGACCGGATTGCCGGGGCCGGCGCCATCAAGGTCAGCCGCTCGCAGGGCGTAGCCGTCCATGCTGGAATTGGCGAAAGGAGGCAAATTTATTTTCGCGAACAGGTCCCTGGCCAGGATGCGCCCGAGGCAATGGTTAAGCCCGGCGGACTCCGCCGGCAGCGGCTGCAGGTCTTGCAGAATGCGTAGCAGGGCCTCGTCGACGCTTAGCATGGTCAGGCTCCGAATGAACGCGGCGCAGTATACCATGCATGACAGTTGCGGATGCGCCCTCCCGCGTAATTCGTTATGCTTGTGTTTCCTGGGCAAACGAATACGGGGGCGCATGAATCTGGAAGGCCTGCTCGAAGGGCTGCCGGACCTGTCGCCACATGACCATTCGCTCGTAACACGAGCCTGGCAACGCGCAGAACAACTTCATGCGGACCAGAGACGCAAGTCCGGTGAGCCTTACTTCACCCATTGCGTCGCCGTCGCGCGCATTCTGGCCGAAATCCACCTTGATGCCGAGGCCATTGCGGCGGGCCTGTTGCATGACACGCTTGAGGACACCGGCATCACGCGGGAGGAGCTGGAGCGCGAGTTCGGGCGCAAGGTGGCCGCCCTGGTGGACGGGGTTTCGCGCCTGTCCAATCTGCCGCTGACCGATGCGATGCAGCGGCGCAATGATCGCGACCAGCATTTCTTGCGCAAGATGATGCTGGCCATGGGCGACGACGTGCGCGTGGTCCTGGTCAAGCTGGCGGACCGCCTGCACAACATGCGCACCCTGGGCTACATGCCGCCGGAAAGGCAGTTGCACATTGCGCGCGATACGCTCGACATTTTCGCGCCCCTTGCCAGCCTGCTGGGCATCTGGCAATTCAAGTGGGAGCTGGAAGACCTGAGCTTCCGGTATTTGCACCCCGAGGAATACCGTCGCATTGCCGCCAGTATGAACGAGCGCCGCGTGGACCGGGAAATATATCTTGAAAAAGTGTCGCAGCGTCTGCATGAAGAGTTGGCGAAATTCAACCTGGAGAAGGCGGCCATCAGCGGCCGGCCCAAACACATTTACAGCATTTACAGCAAGATGCTGCGCAAGGAACTCCCCTTTGAACAGATTTACGACATCCGCGCCCTGCGCGTTATCGTGGATACCACGCCCGAGTGCTATCTGGTGCTTGGCATCGTGCACAACCTGTGGCGCCCCATCCCCGTGGAATTCGACGACTACATCGCCTCCCCCAAGGACAACTTTTACCAGAGCCTGCATACCGCCGTGCTCGATACGGGGGGCAAGACGCTTGAGGTGCAGATCCGTACGCGGCAAATGCACGAACACGCCGAATACGGCATCGCCGCGCACTGGCGCTACAAGGAAGGCGTGCGGGACAACGACCGGGAGTACGAACGTCGCGTCAGTTTCCTGCGGCGCCTGATGGAATTCGGGCCGGAAGAGGAAGACCCCGAACACTTCGTCTCTACGATGAAGAGCGACGTGCTCAAGGACCGGGTCTACGCCTTCACTCCAAATGGCGACATCTGCGATTTGCCGGCCGGCGCCACACCCATTGATTTCGCCTATCATATTCATACCGATATTGGCCACCGCTGCCGTGGCGCGCGCGTTCATGGCCGGCTTGTCAGTCTGGACTACGTGTTGCAAACGGGCGATCAGGTGGAAATCCTGACCTCCCGCCACGGCGGCCCCAGTCTGGACTGGCTCAACCCCAATCTCGGCCACGTGCAGACCTCACGCGCGCGCAGCAAGATCAAGCAGTGGTTTCGCCGCCAGGACCGGGACCGTCATCTCGCGACCGGTCGCGACGTGCTGGAGCGGGAGTTGCGCCGCCTCGGTTTGCTGGATTCGATGTCCTTCGAACTGGTGGCCGGTCTCTTTGAATTCGAAAAGTCCCGCGTTGATGACTTCCTCGCCAGAATCGGCGCCGGGGACATCAACAGCGCGCAAATTGCCGGACGCATTCTGGAGACCGAAAGGCAGCAGGAGAAGGAATCGCTGATTGAGCGAATGCTGGAGAGCGAGGATGGCGCGGCTCCGGCGCGACCCGGGCCTGGGCAGTCAACCGGCGCCATCAACATCATGGGCACCGGTGGTCTGTTGGTCAATCTGGCGACCTGTTGCAACCCGATGCCGGGCGATGGCGTCGTTGGCTTCATCACGCGCGGTCGCGGCGTCACGGTCCACCGTGGGGACTGCAGCAACATGCGCAGCGTTTCCGAAAGCGAACGTATCGTCGAGGTGAGCTGGGGGCAAAACGCGGACGAACAGCGTTATGCCGTGCCCATTGAAGTTACCGCCTGGGACCGCGAGGGCCTGCTGCGGGACATCAGCGCCGTCGTGGCCGATGCCGGCGTCAACATGTCCGCCGTCAACGTGGTGACCTCACGAAACATCGCCACCCTGCAACTGACGATTGAGATTCGCAGCGCCGAACAGTTGATGCGCATTCTGACCCGACTGGAAGCCATTCGCAATGTCATCGAGGCGCGACGACACAAGGGTCAATGAGCTCGTGCCTGTTGAAGCGAAATGAAAGTCCTCCTGCTTGAGCCCTGGTTCGGCGGCAGCCACCGCGCCTGGGCCGAGGGTTACGTCCGTCATTCGGCGCATCACGTAGAGCTGCTGACCTTGCCGGCGCAGTTCTGGAAATGGCGCATGCAGGGCGCTGCCGTCAGCCTGGCGAGAATGTTGGGCGAAAGCGGCCTGCAACCGGATGTAATCCTCGCGTCGGGCATGATGAACGTGGCGACTTTTCGCGCGCTGGCGTCCTGTCCCGCGCCACTGGCCCTGTACCTGCACGAAAACCAGTTGACCTATCCGCAAAACTCACGCCAGCGCCACGGCTGGCAGTACGGCTTTGTGAATTTCATCAGCGCGCTGGCTGCCGACCGCGTGTTCTTCAACAGCGCGTGGCACCGGGAAGTGTTCCTGGGGGAGTTGCCGCGAATGTTGCGCCACTTTGGTGACTTCAACGAGGAAGACAGCGTGCATGACATTCGTGAGAAAGCCGCTGTGCTGGCGCCGGGCATGGACCTGCAGCAGCTTGATCGCCTGCGTCCCGCCTCGCCGGGAAGCCGATTACCTCCGCTCATCCTTTGGAATCATCGCTGGGACGAGGACAAGAATCCTGCCCTGTTTCTGGATGCCCTGCAGACTCTGGCGGCGGACGGGGTTCCCTTTCGCGTTGCGCTGGCGGGCGCCAACGTGCGGCGAAACCCCGTCGAGTTTGAAGCGGCGCGGAAGACTCTTGGCGAGCGAATAGTGCAGTATGGCCACGTCGACGATGAAGAGGACTATGCGCGCCTGCTATGGTCGGCGGACTACGTCGTCAGCGCCGCGCAGCAGGACTTCTTCGGCATGGCGGTGGTGGAGGCCATTTACTGCAAGTGCATACCTGTCCTGCCGCAGCGTCTGAATTACCCGCAACTGGTGCCGGAAGGGCTGCACGCGCATTGCCTTTACCGACGCAACCGCCTGGCCCCCCTGCTGTTGCGGCACCTGAACGGTCAATTTGAGATTGACAGGGATCAACTGCGCGCCCACGTTGAACGCTACGACTGGATGACGCAGGCGCGCCTTATGGATCGGGCGCTTGAGCAACTGGCCGGGCAGGCATGAGCTCCCTTTGATAAGGGACGACGGCGGCCACTTTTTCGCGGGCCCGCAAGGACAGAATGTAGTCACTGCCCGCCTGCCCGCGTCGCAGTCGCGGCGCCAGGCCCAGACGCATGTAACGCGCCTTGTTGCGGTTGGTGAGCACCAGCAGGTTGTCCTGTTGTCGGCCTGCCGTCGCGGCAACCAGCCCCCGGCTTTCCTGCGGCAGCCGTGTCAACCAGACTCCCAGGCCGCCGCGACCCTGGGTTGGGAATTCGGCCGCCGGCGCACATTGCGCCAGGCCGTCGTCCGTGATGGACCAGACGTAAAGGCCGTTTCGCAGCAGCATGGCGCCAACGACCCGCTCCTTCCTTTCCAGCAGGCGCATGCCGCGGACGGCGCCGGCCGCCAGACCGGTATGGCGCACGTCATTCTCGTCAAAACGAATGGCACGGGAGCCAGAGCTGACGAGCAGGACCTCCTGGGCGCCATCCGTTTGCAACACCTGTAGCAGCGAGTCTTTCGGCGCAAGCTTGATGACGGAAAATGCGTTGGCGGAGACTCCAGGCAAGTCCCTGATGCGGATGCGTTTGACGAGACCGCCGGCCGTCGCCAGCAACAGTGAGCCGGTTTCACCGGCCGGATTCAGGGCGACGAGGGCAATGACCTCCTCATCTTCGGCCATGGCGCAGAGGCTGCGCAAGGGCGCGCCTGCGGCAGGGTCTTCTGACGCCGGCAGTTGCTGGACCGGCAGCGAGGCGCAGAGACCGCTGGCGCTGAAAACGTAAAGCACCTGTGTCGTGTTGCCTTGAACAAGAAAACGTGGCGGGTCCCTGTCGGACGTGCTCACCCTTGGCGGTCGGTCTTCATGGCTGCGCGCCAGCGCCTTGCCAACCGTCAGGGATAGCCAGGTGACGCTGGCCGGCAGATCCAGGTCTTCCTTGCCATTGGCCTGACCCGTTGCGATCAATGTGCGGCGAGGATCCTGGTACCTGTCCCGCACCCGCCGAAGTTCGTCGGCAATCAGCACCCGCATCTTTGGTTCGCTGGCCAGCAGACTCTGCAGCCATTCAATTCGTTTCAACAGTTCTCCGTGTTCCTCGCGCAACTTGCGCCTTTCCAGGGCTGCCAGCTGGCGCAATTGCATGTCAAGGATGGCTCTTGCCTGAAGTTCTGTGATCTTCAGCTTTCTGCACAGGTTGTTGCGCGCAGAATCGGCCGTGCGCGACTTGCGGATGATTGCCAGAGTCTCGTCCAGCATGTCAAGGGCGCGCAACAAACCTTCCAGCACGTGGGCGCGATCGCGGGCCCGGGCCAGTTCGTGCTCACTGCGGCGACGCACGATTTCCTGGCGATGATGCAGGTAAACCGTCAGCGCCTGTTTCAGGGAGAGCACGCGCGGCTCGTCATCGACCAGGGCCAGCATGATGATGCTGAAGGTCTCCTGCAACGGGGTCAGGCGATACAGATCGGCCAGCACGGCGCGGGCATCGGCATTGCGTTGCAACTCGATGACGAGACGCAATCCCTGCCGGTCCGACTCATCGCGCAGGTCCGCGAGGCCATCAAGCCTGCCATTTCGCACGAGAGTGGCGATGCGTTCGGTGAGAGTGGACTTGTTGGTCTGATAGGGCAGTTCACTGACGATAATGCGTGACTTTCCGTGGCCCATCACCTCCACGTGCACTCTTGCGCGCACGATTATCTTGCCCCGGCCGCTGGCGTAGGCCGCCATGAGGACATCTTCATCCTCACGATCATTGTCGCTGTGCCGGAAGACTATGCCGCCGGTAGGGAAATCCGGCCCCTTGATAAAACGCATCAGGTCAGTCAGGGCAATGTCATCGTCCCTGCCTTCCTGTTCCAGCATGTAGATCAGGGCATCGCACACCTCACCGATATTGTGCGGCGGGATGCTGGTTGACATGCCGACTGCGATGCCGGAAGCGCCATTGACCAGCAGGTTGGGAAAGGCCGAGGGCAGAACGACGGGCTCTGTCAGACTGCCGTCAAAGTTCTCGCGAAAGTCAACCGTGTCGCGTTCAAGATCGACCAGCAGGGACTGGCCGATGGCGGTCATGCGCGCCTCGGTGTAGCGCATGGCGGCAGCGCCGTCGCCATCCACACTGCCAAAATTGCCCTGGCCATCCACCAGTTCGTAGCGGGTGTTGAATTCCTGGGCCAGGCGTACCATGGATTCATAGACGGCGGCATCGCCATGCGGGTGATACTTGCCGAGCACTTCGCCCACAATGCGGGCGCTCTTTTTCCAGGGCGTGTCCGCCCGCAGGCCCATGTCGTGCATTGCATAGAGAATGCGCCGGTGCACGGGCTTGAGCCCGTCCCGGGCATCAGGCAAGGCACGTGCGACGATGACGCTCATGGCGTAGTCGAGGTAGGCGCTGCGCATTTCCTTGTCGATGGAGACGGGTTGTACGTGGGTGGCATTCATGCATCATCCTTGTGGAAAAGGAAATGCGAACATATGTTCGCATCAGTTTTATGATTATACACAGCGGCGCCAGGCCTTACCAGGAAATCGGCCGTGACTATGCTAAAATGCCAACCATGAAACCCTGGTTGCCGCTTTTTCTGCTGCTGGCCATTGTGGCCTGCGTGCCCCAGACACCAATCCCGGTGTATGTGACGCCAACGCAGGCGATAGAAGGGCAGACGATAGAACGGCAGGTGATTCCCAGGGTGCCGCAGGCGTCAATCACGCCCACGCCTGGGCCAACGAAGACGGCGACCCCTGTCGCGACAGCCACGCCCGCGCCGCCAACGGGCACTCCGCTGCCATATCTGGACCCGTCGCAGATGGGCGTACAACTGCATACCTTGCTCAATCAGGAAGACTTCGACGCGATCACGCGGCTGACGGACACCCTTGGTCTGGGTTGGGTCAAGGTCCAGATTGACTGGAAATTGTTACAACCGAACGGGCCAGGCGACACCGGCGTGGATTTCAGACGCCAGGAATTGTATCTGGAAGACCTCAAGCGTCGCGGGCACAAGGTGCTGGCCAGTGTCGCGCGCGCGCCGGACTGGGCCCGAACGAGCCGTGAGGAAGCAGGGCCGCCTGACAACCCGCAGGTACTGGTGAACTTTCTCAATCTGATGCTTAATGAGTTTGGCAATGTCATTGATGCTGTCGAAGTGTGGAACGAGCCCAATTTGCGGCGCGAATGGAACGGACGTCCAATCTCGGGCGGCGAGTACCTGCGTTACTTTCGGGCCGCGCGGGACGCCATCAACGCCTATTCCAGCCGAATGCAAGGGGACGTCAACGAGCCGCGGCAAACGCCCATTGTTGTCGTGACGGCCGGTCTGGCACCGACCGGAAACAGCCCCTGGTCCGTCGATGACCGCCAGTTTTTGCGCCAGATGTACAATGCCGGACTGGCCGGACTGGCGGATGCGCAAGTTGGCGCGCATCCCTTCGGCTGGGGCAATGACCCTGCCCACAGTTGCTGCAATGCCATTGCAGACCGCGGCTGGGACGATGCCCCGCAATTTTTCTTTCTTGATACGCTGCGCAATTATCGCGACATCATGCTGGCCTATGGCGATACGGAGGCCCGCATCTGGGTGACAGAGTTCGGTTGGCCCACCTGGGAAGGACTGCCCGGCGAAGCGCCGGAGCCTTTTGTGGCCTACAACGACAAGTGGGTCCAGGCCGACTACACCTTGCGCGCCTTTCAGATAGGGCAGCAACTGGATTACGTTGGCCCCATGTTCCTGTGGAACATGAATTTCGCCTGGCTGCCCCATCTTGTGAGCAGTCGTGACGAACGCGCGGCCTACAGCCTGCTGGTCCCCCTGCAACCACAGGAACGTCCGCTTTTCTGGATGCTCTTTGACGCCGTGCGACCGGAAAGAGATCTGGACAAGTACGACTAGATTCCTTCGGCAAGAAAAGAGGCGGCCCGCCGGCCGCCTCCGGATTTCCTGACTGCGACGCTCAGACGATCAGGTCTGCTCCATCATCCGGCGCGTCCTCTTCCTGGTCGTCCAGACCGGTTTCGGCTTCCTGTACAACCTCGGTTTCCTGTACGACCCCGGCGAGACCATCGGCTTCACTGGCTGCTGAAGCGTCGAAAAGCTGGTCGACATCCCCGTTGTTTTCGAGGTCCTCAAACAGCAGTGCCTCCTGCGCATCCAGCGACATTTCCGGCGCCACAAGCTCGCGGTCCTGGTAAGTATGGAAGCCGGTCCCGGCCGGGATCAGCTTGCCGATGATGACATTTTCCTTCAGGCCGTAAAGCTTGTCCCGCTTGCCCTCGATGGCAGCCCCCGCCAGCACCTTGATCGTGTGCTGGAAGCTGGAGGCCGAGAGGAAACTGTCTGTACTGAGTGCAGCCCGTGAGATGCCCAGCAACACGGGCATTCCGGCTGCCGGTTCCTTGCCGTCCACCAGCAACTTTTCGTTGATATCCAGCAACTGCAGGCGATCAATCAGTTCGTCCGGCAACAACTCGCTGTCGCCACTGCTGGTGACCTGCACCTTTGACAGCATCTTGCGAACAATGATTTCAAAGTGCTTGTCCGCAATGTTGACGCCCTGGTTGCGATAGACCTTTTGCACTTCCGAAAGCAGGTACAGACGGGTCGCTTCCTCGCCGAGAATGCGCAGGATGCGATGTGGATTGCTGGCGCCTTCGGTCAGTTGCTGACCAGGATACACCTCGGCGCCGTCATAGACATCGGGCGTCAGGCGGGCATTGGAGGGAATTTCATACTCCTCCTCCTGGCGACGGCGCCAGACCACGGTAACAAGATCTCCCTCAACGTGAACCGTTCCCTGCAGGCCGGCAGTCAGGGTTTCCTCCGCATCGTCAGCGGAACGCGCCAGGACATCGCCAGGACTGACGTCCTCCTCATCGGCAACGTTCAACTCCCAACCTTCCGGCAGGCTGTGTTCTTCCTTTTCCACCTGTTCGTCAATGACGGTCGCGATGCGCACGCCACCGCGACGCCCCAGGCGCACGATGCCGCCAAAGTCGACGATGACGGCTTCACCGCGCGGTTTCTTGCGCGCCTCAAAAAGTTCCTCAACGCGGGGCAGACCGCTGGTGATGTCACCGCTGGCCTGCGCGATACCGCCCGTGTGGAAGGTGCGCAGGGTCAACTGCGTGCCAGGCTCGCCGATAGACTGGGCGGCCACGATACCCACTGCCGCCCCGATCCCGACCATTTCACCCCGACCCAGGTCACGCCCGTAGCACAGGGCGCAGATGCCGTGGATGAGCGAGCAGGTCATCGGGCTGCGCACATAGACGTCTTCCACGTCGCCTTGCTGGATGCGGGTCGCCAAATCCTCATCAATCAATTCGTTACGATCGACGATCAACTCACCGGTTTCCGGGTGATAGACCGGTTCGGAAGCGACGCGGCCAATTGTGCGCTCGTGCATGGTCTGGCCGGCGATGTCCTGCGACCGGCTGACAACCAGGCCGGCGTCTGTACCGCAATCGCTACGGTTGACGATGACGTCCTGCGCCACGTCGACCAGGCGCCGCGTCAGATAACCCGCGTCGGCGGTACGCAGCGCCGTGTCCGCCAGACCCTTGCGCGCGCCATGCGTGGAAATGAAGAACTCCAGCGCCGTCAATCCCTGACGGAAGTGGCTCTTGATGGGCATCTCGATAATACGGCCGAATGGGTCTGCCATCAGGCCGCGCATACCGGCCAGCTGGGTAATTGGCCCAAAGCCGCCCTTGGTGGAACCCGAAAGGGCCATGATCGCAATGGGGCCGTAGGGGTCAAGGGTGTCGCGAATGGTATCCTGCAACTGGTTCTTGGCGTTGGTCCACTCGTCGATCGTGATCTGGTAGCGTTCCTCTTCGGTAAGCAACCCGCGCCGGAAATCGCGTTCGGCGCGCACGACTGTATTCTCGGCGCTGTCCAGAATGTTCGCGCGCTCTTCAGGGATTGTGAGGTCGGAAACTGCGACTGTCGTTCCCGAGATGGTGGCGTAGTGAAAGCCGAAATTCTTGATCTGGTCGACGACGTCCGTCGTCAGTTCGGAACCTACGCGCTGGTAACACAGGGCGACAAGGTCGTTCAGGCCGCGCTTGTCCAGGGTCTCCTGCACATAACGCATTTCGTCGGGCAGAATCCGGTTAAACAGCGCCCGGCCAACGGTCGTTGCCTCGGGTTCTTCCTGCGGGGGACGCTCTTCGTAGATGTTGCCCAGCAGGACCGGGGTGTGCAGGCCGACCATCCCCAGTTGGTAGAGATACTGCACCTCGTCCATGTCGACGACCAGGCGCCGTTCGTGCAAATTGGTAATCTCAAGCTGTTCTTCCAGGCCATGTTGTTGCAGGTACTTGCGGGCCTCGTAGGCGTTGGCCAGAGTGCAGTCCACTTCACCTTCGAGCACGGCGCGCACAGTTCGATCAATGGCCGATTCAATTTCACGCTCGCGGCCGGTGTCGTCTTCCTCGGTGACAGCATCATACTGTTCGATGTTGTCAAGGCTGTGCTGGAGCGCGAAATAGTATCCGTTGCTGCGCAGGGCGATCCCGACCCTTGCGTCCGTATTCAGCACCGAGCCGATGGAGCGGAATTCATCTGCGCGCTCCCTGAGCGCCAGGACTTCAACAGTGGGGTCCATGGTGAGGTAATAGCAGCCCAGCACCATGTCCTTGGAAGGACCGACGATTGGCGAACCGTCCGCGGGCTTGAGCAGATTGCGTGTACTGAGCATCAACTCGCGGGCTTCTTCCACGGCCTTTTCGCTCAGAGGCACGTGGACGGCCATCTGGTCGCCGTCAAAGTCGGCGTTGAAGGCCGAACACACCAGGGGATGAATTTGAATGGCCTTGCCTTCCACCAACAGCGGCTCAAATGCCTGGATACCCAGTCGATGCAGGGTAGGGGCGCGGTTGAGCAGCACCGGACGATCCTGAATGACTTCCTCCAGCGCTTCCCAGACTTCGGGCCTTTCGCGTTCGATGATGCGGCGCGCGCCGCGAACGTTACTGGCATAATTCTGGTTTACCAGACGGCTGATGACGAAGGGGCGATAGAGTTCGAGGGCCATGGTCTTGGGCAGGCCGCATTGATGCAGTTTCAGTCGGGGGCCGATGACGATCACCGAGCGGCCCGAATAATCCACGCGCTTGCCCAGCAAATTGCGGCGGAAACGGCCCTTCTTGCCCTTGAGCATGTCGCTCAGTGACTTCAGTTCGCGGTGTCCGCGACGGCTCAGTTCCTTGCCTCGCTGACTGTTGTCGACCAGGCTGTCGACAGCTTCCTGCAACATACGTTTTTCATTGCGGACAATGACATCCGGCGCGCCGAGTTCCAGCAGGCGCTTCAGTCGATTGTTGCGATTGATGACGCGCCGATAGAGGTCATTCAGGTCGCTGGTGGCAAAGCGGCCGCCGTCCAGCTGGACCATGGGCCGCAGGTCGGGTGGAATCACCGGCAATTCCGTCAAGATCATCCACTCGGGCCGATTCTGACTCTTGCGCAGGCTTTCCACCACGCCCAGGCGTTTTGTCGCCTTCTTCTTGCGCTGCATGGAGCGCGATTCGCGCACTTCCTTCCACAGCGCAAGAGACAGGCGTTCAAGGTCCATGTTGCGCAGGATCTCGTAGAAGGCCTCGGCCCCCATATTGGCCTGGAAGACGCGGCCGTAACGCGACTTCAGGTGGCGAAATCGCGTTTCGGAGAGAAACTGCAATACTGCCAGGTCCTGCAGTTCATTGCGGGCGTTGTCCGCGCTGTGCCGCACGGTCGCCATCTTCTCGTTTAGTTGGTCGCGCAGGTCCGTCAACTCACGTTCTGTATCGTCGACAAGTTTCTGCTGCTGCGCATCGAGTGCAGCCAGTTCCTGTTGCCGTTCGAGTTCTATGCGTTCCTGGATGTCACCCAGCTTGTCGTTGATGGCTTGCTGAATGTTGCCCAGATGGTCCGCACTGACCTCAACACCTTCGGCGACGATGACCTCGCCGGTGGCTTCCAGCACAACCGGTGAAGCCGCGACATCCCCCTGCAAGCCCTCGATGCGTTGGTGCAGCTTTTGGGCTTCCTGCATCAGTTCATCGCTCAGGCGAGCCAACTCCTCGTCGTGCCTGCCCTGGATTTCCGCCTTGCGTTCACCCACGGACTCGAGGAAAGCATCACGTTCGCCGGCAAGGGTTTCCATGCGTTCATGCAGATCGCCGCCAAGCAGCATCTCACGTTGGGAAAGCTCGCGCTCGACACGCATCAGGGCTTTCTTGCGGGCGTCATCGTCAACATTGGTGATGATGTACTGGGCGAAGTACAGCACCCGGTCCAGATTGCGACGGCTGACATCCAGCAGCAGCCCAAGATAACTGGGCACACGGCGCGTGTACCACACGTGGGCGACAGGCGCTGCCAGCTTGATGTGTCCCATGCGTTCGCGCCGCACGGAAGAACGCGTGACCTCGACACCGCATTTGTCGCAGACGATGCCGCGGTAACGCAGATTCTTGTATTTGCCGCAGTAGCATTGCCAGTCCCGCGTCGGGCCAAAGATGGCCTCGCAGAACAGACCGTCCTTTTCCGGACGCAAGCGGCGATAGTTGATCGTCTCCGGTTTGGTGACTTCGCCGTAAGACCACTTTTCGATCTGGTCTGGCGAAGCCAGACTAATGCGCAGGGCGCTGAAATCCTTCGCTTCCAAGATGACCTCCTCTGAATTTCAGGATGCTTGCACGGCGGTCAGATTGACCCGCCGCGCGTGGCCTGCCAGCATGGAAACGTTGGCAGTGTGCAGTCTTGTGACGCAAGGAAACGCAATCGACACGGGTTCAGCGCCCGGTGCCACTGCGTGTAATGAATTCGCTTTTGCCATGCCATAGAAGACACAACAAAACATAACCTGGCAGGGGTTGCCTGTCAAGTCCCGTTGGCCTCGCGGCTGTCTATGTGGTCTGTTCAATCAACAGGGGCAGTTTAGCGTTTACGGCCCAGGTTGTCAAGCAGGCGAAATACCGGCCACCCTGGCCCGCATCCAGGCCTCCATAAAGTCGTTCAGCCTGCCATCCAGCACTGCGCCGCTGTTGCCTTCCTCGTGGCCGGTTCGATGGTCCTTGACCATTTGGTAAGGATGCAGGACGTAGGACCGGATCTGGTTGCCCCAGCCGGCGTCGACGTTTTCACCTTTCAGGTCCGCCAGTTCGGCTTCCTGTTTCAGGCGTTCCTCTTCCAGCAGGCGCGTCTTCAGGATTTGCATTGCGCGTTCACGGTTTTGTTTCTGGCTGCGTTCATTCTGGCATTGCACCACGATGCCGGTCGGCAAATGCGTTATTCGTATGGCCGTGTCGTTCTTCTGGACGTGCTGGCCGCCGGCGCCACCGGCGCGATAGGCATCCACCCGCAATTCGGCCTCGTTGATTTCTATATCGATGCTGTCCTGTATATCCGGCCAGAGTTCGACCTTGGCAAAGGACGTATGGCGCCGACTGGCGGAATCAAAGGGACTCAGGCGAACGAGGCGGTGCACGCCAAGCTCGCTGTGCAAATAGCCATAGGCATAGGGCCCGTCGACCTCCAGAGTGACGCTCTTGATGCCGGCTTCCTCGCCTTCGCTGCGGTCGAGAATTGTGGTCTTGTAACCACTTTGCTCGGCCCAGCGCAGATACATGCGCTCCAGCATGCCGGCCCAGTCCTGGGAGTCCGTGCCGCCGGCGCCGGCGTGGATGGCGAGGATGGCGCTTTCCTGATCATGCCGGCCGGACAGCATGGCCTGAAACGACATGCGCTCGACGACGGGCAGCAGAGCGTCACATTCCTCAAGCAAATCGTCCAGCAGGTCCTGATCTTCCAGCTGCGCCAGTTCCAGCGCGTCATCAATGCGCCGCGAGATGTTCCGCCAGCGGCGGACTTCAGCCTTGAGCGTGGAAAGGGACTGCATTTGCCGACTGGCTGAGTCCGGTTCATCCCAGAACGCTGTCGAGGCGGCTGCGGCTTCAATCTTCTCAATCGCGGCTTCCTTGTCGGCAATGCCCAGGCGCGCGACAAGGCCATCTATGGTCTCTTTCATTTCCTGCAACTGGCTGACAAGCTGTTCCATGGGTTAATTCTCGTCAAAAAGACTGTTGACAAATATTTCCGGGGAGAAGGGCAACAAGTGGTCAAGGCCTTCACCAAGCCCGACGTAGTGAACCGGCAGACCCAGTTCGGCATATACGGCGAATATCATGCCGCCCCTGGCGGAACTGTCCAGCTTGGTGACGATGACGCCGCTAACGTCCACCATCTCCTGAAAGGTACGGGCCTGCTGCAGCGCGTTCTGGCCCGTGGTGCCATCCAGCACCAGCAGCACTTCATGCGGCGCGTCCGGCACCACCTTGGCCGAGACCGAGCGAATGCGGCGAAGTTCATTCATCAGGTTTGCGTTGGTGTGCAGGCGGCCGGCTGTATCAATGAACAGTATGTCATTGCCACGCGCCTGGGCTGCCCTGGTCGCATCGTAGACGACGGAGGCCGGATCAGCGCCGGGCCGGCCTGCGATGACCGGCACCTTGACCCGCTCACCCCAGGTCTGCAATTGTTCTGTTGCTGCTGCGCGAAAGGTGTCGCCCGCGGCCAGCATGACATTGCGACCCGCCAGTTGCATGCGATGCGCCAACCTGGCGATCGACGTGGTTTTGCCCGTCCCGTTGACACCCACGACCAGCACGACCGAAAGGGGCCGACCGCTTAAATCCATGGGCGGCGGGGCGGACAGCAGGTCCAGCAGGGTGGCGCGCAGACCGGCCAGCAACTCGTCGTTGCTGCGCCAGCGGCCCGTGCGCAGGGTATCCAGCACCTTTCCCGTCACGGTCAGACCAAGGTCTGCCTGAATCAGTAGCGCCTCAATGTCATCCCAGGTGTCTTCATCGACGTCGCTGCCGCCAAGCAGGTCGACGATTCGCCCGAAAAAGGAGCGCCGCGTGCGTGTCAGGCCACGGCCAAATACACTCAAGTTGCAGTCTCCGTGTGGAGCATGGGTGTCGCAGACATGCAGTATAGTCGGGCGTTCCGCTGCCGACAAGACTCGCGCTATACTGGCGCGGGCAGGGGGTCCGCGATGAAAGATGGTCTGACGCACCTTGACGAACAGGGCAGGGCGCGCATGGTAGCAGTGGGCGACAAACCGGAAAGCAAACGCATGGCGCGCGCCGCCGGTTGCGTTCAAATGGAGCCGGACACGCTGCGGCTGATCTGCGAGGGCGGGCTGGAGAAAGGTGACGTCCTTGCCACAGCGCGGCTGGCCGGAATCATGGCCGCCAAGCAGACCGCGGCCCTCATCCCGCTTTGTCATCCCCTGGCATTAACGCACGTGGAGGTCGATCTGGAAGCGGATGCAGAGTCAAACGCCTTGCGGATTGGCGCGCAGGTGCGTACGAGCGGCAAAACCGGCGTGGAGATGGAAGCGTTGACGGCCGTGGCGGTGGCGGCGCTGACCGTCTATGACATGGCCAAGGCGGTCGACCGCAGTATGCGCATTGGCGAGATCCGCTTGCTGGAGAAGCGGGGCGGCCAACGCGGCGATTACCTTGCGCCGGAGAGTCGTTGATGCAGATCAACGTGTTGCTCTTTGCTTCACTCAGGGACCTGGCCGGCCAACGGCGACTGGCCCTGAGGCTGGGCCGCGACAGGGCGACGGTCGCCGAGGTGCGCAGCGCGCTGGGCCTGCAACACCCGGAACTGCGTGAGGCCCTGGCCGCCGCCATCGCTGCGATAAACGAAGAATATGCCACGGACGATGAAGAAGTGGGGTCGGGCGACACGGTCGCCTTTTTCCCGCCGGTCAGTGGAGGCAGCGGCAACCCGGAAATATATCGCCTGTCAAGTGGGCCGATCGACCATGATGCGGTCGTTGCGGCCGTTACGCTGCCGGGAACCGGCGCTGTTTGTCTGTTTAGCGGCATGGTGCGCGGCAAGACGCGACGAGGCGATGCCCCGTCGGAGACGACGCTGCTGGAATACGAGGCCTACGAAGCCATGGCCCTGAACCGAATGCAGCAGGTCGGCGCTGAAATTCGCCAGCGTTGGCCGCTGGTCCAGGGAATCGCCATCTTGCAGCGCATTGGCAAACTGGCTGTCGGGCAAAACACTGTGCTCATTGCCTGTTCCTCTTCGCATCGGGACGAGGGCTGTTTCGAGGCGGCGCGTTACGGCATTGATCGACTGAAGGAGATCGTGCCCGTGTGGAAGCGGGAAGTGGGTCCGGATGGCAGTGTCTGGGTCGAAGGCGGTTACCGACCCGGCCTCGGGGACAACATTGGGTAAGATTTCGATGCGACGCGTGGTCGTGACCGGTGTTGGCCTGGTGACGCCCCTGGGTCAGAGCGTTGCCGACAGTTGGCAGGAACTTTGCGCCGGTCGTAGTGGCGCCGGCTTCATCACACGTTTTGATCCCGCGTCCTATCGGGTAAAGGTTGCCGCCGAGGTGTCAGGCTGGGACCCGACGCAACACATGAGCGCGCGCGACGCGCGGCGCCTCGATCGCTATCAGCAGATGGCGCTGGTTGCTGCAAGGGAAGCGCTGGCGCACTCCGGACTTGAGATTGACGAGAGCAACGCAGATCGCACCGGCGTGATCGTTGGCTCCGCCGTTGGTGGCGTTGAGAGTTACTTCAAGCAGGCGGAACTCCTTGTCAAGACCGGCGATCCGCGGCGCATCACACCCTTTGGCATCCCGATGTTGATGGTCAATGGCGCCAGCGGCCTGATCAGTATCGAGACGGGCGCGTCCGGGCCGGGCGGTGCACTGATTTCCGCCTGCGCTACCGGGGCTGACAGCATTGGCCGGGCCTGTGAACTCATTCGCGCCGGACGAATTGACCAGGCGCTGGCCGGTTGCAGCGACGCGCCGATCATTCCAATTGGCGTTGGCGCCTTTGATCGCGTTGGCGCCTGCTCGCGCGAGGACCTTGACCCTGCCAGCGCGTCCCGTCCCTTTGACCTCAATCGCACGGGACTGGTCTTTGGCGAGGGCGCCGGTGTGCTGGTGCTGGAAGCGCTGGAAGTCGCGCGCAAGCGAAATGCAACGGTGCTGGCGGAACTGGCCGGCTATGGTTCCACGTCGGATGCCTTTCACAGCACCGCGCCGGACCCGGAAGGGCGCGGCGCGGCGGCGGCGATCACCTTCGCGCTGCGGGATGCCGGACTTGAAGCAAAAGACATCGATTACATCAATGCGCATGGCACGGCGACACGGCTCAATGACGTCATGGAGACAAAGGCGCTGAAACGGGCGTTGGGTGCAAGTGCCTACGAGATTCCGGTAAGTTCAACCAAGAGCATGACGGGACATGCGATGGGCGCAACCGCGGCCATGGAAGCCGTGTTTTCCATTCTCGCCCTGCGCGATCAACTGGCGCCACCGACCATTAATCTGAACGAACCTGACCCGGACTGTGATCTGGACTACGTTCCCAACGAGACACGTGAATTGCCGCTGACGCGGGTGATGACCAATGCTTTCGGCTTCGGCGGGCATAACGCGTCGCTGATATTCAGCCGGATGTAGGGCGAGATGGACCTCGCCAGCTTCCAGCGTCGGCACGGGCTGTGCTTCAGGGACGAAAGTTTGTTGCGCCAGGCGATGACCCATCGCTCCTGGCCCCATGAGCAGGGCGGGCCGGCCGGGCTGGAAGGCAACTACGAACGCCTTGAGTTTCTCGGCGATGCCGTGTTGGCCTTTGCCGTCACGCGCATGCTTTACGATCGATTTCCGGACATGCCGGAAGGCGAGTTGACGCGCCTGCGCTCGGCCCTGGTGCGCAGCGAGACCCTGGCGGACATCGCCACAGAGCTGGAGCTTGGGGCCTTCCTGCGACTGGGCCGGGGCGAAGACCAGAATGGCGGTCGGCAACGCCGCAGTATCCTTGGCGACGCATTTGAAGCCCTGCTGGGCGCGATTTTCATAGACAGGGGGCAGGGCGCTGCCGAAGACTTTGTCCGGGCCTGGCTTGGCCCGCTAATCGATGGCTTGCAGGCGGCCGATCTGCTGGATCCGCGCAGCCGTCTGCAGGAAATCTGTCAGGCGGCGCTGTTGGCCACGCCAGTGTATGAAACCCGCGCGGAGAGCGGCCCGGATCATCAGAAGCAGTTCACGGTCGCCGTGTGTGTTTTGGACGAGGAAATGGGCAGGGGACAGGGCAACAGCAAGCAGGCCGCTGCCCAGGTCGCTGCGCGGGCTGCGCTTGAATTGTTGCGTCGCGAAGGGCGTCTGCCTCAATCAGGTGGCGAGTGAGAGCTCGATCATCACGAGGCGGTGCCCCATGCCGGGCGCTTCCAGAATGCCCGTTCCCTTGTTGACCAGGGGCGCCCGGAACCACAGATAGTCGGAACGCAATGCTTCCCCGTTTTGTATGACTGTCCAGGCGAATTCATCTGCCAGCACGGCAAAAGGGTCCTGGAAATCGGCTGCGCGCAGGGGCAGCAGCAACGCGTCATCGGGAGCGCCGTCAAGAGACGCCGCCAGCACCAGCATTTCCGGTTCCTCGCGGTTGTGCAGGGAGCCGATCAGCGAATTCATGGCGCCAATCTGGAGTTGCAGATTGCGGGGCGTCTGACCGGGCCAGTAGTTATAGAGGGTCAGCACTTCGCCGTCGACGTCAAGACTGGCGCGTTGCAGTCCGCCTTGCTGACCGTCACCAACCGCCAGCAAGCCGCCGCTCATGTGCAGGCCGGCGCGGGCCAGCACGGCCAGGCCGTTGACGCCGTCCGCCAACGGGAACCAGGCATGGTGCATGTCCAGCCGCCGGGCCAGCCACCAGGCCTGGTCGACCCAGAAGCTGGCGCTGCGTCCTGCGTCGACATTTTGCAACAGGACGATATCAGCGCCACTGGCCGCGATGGTTTGGGCAACGCTTTCCAGAGATTCTTCTACCGGCCCGTCGACAACCGCCTCCAGATTCCAGGTTGCGACGCGGAAAGTCCTTGCGTCCAGAGATTCTGGCGGGACCTGGGGCCGTGCCAATACGAAACCTGCCAGGACCGCGACAAGCAGCAGCAGGAATGGAATCCAGGCGATGCCGCCGGATTCCCGGGTCCATGCGATGCGATGACGGGAGCGTGTCATCGGCAGGGCCGTCAGAATCACGGCCAGCAAGAGGATGGCCCAGCCAAGGCCACGAATGCCCAGCAGCATGCGTTGCCCAAGGTCGACACTATCGCCATTTGTGACGAAGAGGCCGGCATTCAGCGGCGAGGCAACCGTAAGGAAATCTATCGCCAGCAAAAGGGCTGTCACCAGCAGGGCGCCTGAAAGCGCGATGGCGCTGAAGTCGCGATCGTCCTCTTCCTGCGGCCGCTGCAACCACCACCACATCAAACTCATGGCAAACTGCAACAAGACGAGGGCCAGGGCCGCGCCCATCCCTTCCAGGCGCAGTCCGACAATCAGCAAGAGCGCAATCAGCGCCATCCATAGCCAGCCGCGCAGGCCACCGTAAAAGGCCTGCAGCAATTTCCGCGCCAGGTCGCGGACCGGGGACAAAAGGGGCAAAAGGGTGGCGCCAACCAGCAGGGGTGTGAGCAATTGAAGCGACGCACCACTGCGCGCCGCGATTCCATTTGGCAGGGACAGCAGCGACAGTTGCAGAAAGAGCAGCGCGCCGATTCCAGCGGCGCCCTGGGCCGTAACCAGACCCTGCTGCGCAGTGACTTCCGCCAGAACAGCCTCCTGAAAGCGGCGGGCAAGCAGAAAGGCTGCTGCGATTGCCAGGGCCGAAAGCAACAGTTGGGGGGCGTTCCAGGCCGTGGTCCAGGAGATGTCGAGGGTGTTTCCTGCTGCCCGCACGATCTGGTCCGCAGCAAAGCCCAGTAGCATCAGTTGCGGAAAATGCATCACGCGGCGCTTCAAAAGGAACACAATGAAGGTCAGTCCGCCACCGATTACGGCGGAGCAGACGATAATCCCGGACACGTCGGGCACCAGTACCGGGAGCGCGCGCGCAATGGCCACAAAACTGGCGCAGACCGGTAATGCATGACGGGAGCGACTGCGCACGTGGGCCAGCAGGGGAAGCAGGAGCATGAGCAACAGGAACAGGGCCTCCGCAGCAGCCAGGCCAGCCACAGCTGCGGTCGACTCTTGCAGGCCCGCGGGGCCGTCACTGCCAGACAGCGAATGCGGATTGAGTAACAGGCCGGGGAGCCGCCGCAGGGCTTGCACGAAAAACAGCCCCACCAGCGTGAGCTCGATTGTGTGCAAAAGTGATTCCAGGACCTTGCGCGACATCCTCGCCCCCGGTCACAAGCAATATGCAGGAGTCTACAGCGGCACTATAATTACGCAAATGCCGGCGACAGCGAGGACGAATCAATGGAACGGGTGGACCTGATCTTGTCGGGCGGCACGGTCGTCACCATGGACGACACTTTTTCGCTTTATCCGGATGGCGCGGTCGCCATTCGCGGCGACCACATCGTGGCGGTTGCGCCACGCGAAGTCCTGCTGGAAAGCTGTGAGGCCGACGAGGTCCTTGACTGCAGCGACCAATACATACTTCCGGGCCTGGTGAACGCGCATACCCACGTCCCCATGACCCTGCTTAGAGGTCTGGCCGACGATCTGCGCCTGGACGTGTGGCTGATGGGCTACGTCATGCCGACGGAGCGCGAATTCGTCAATCCGGATTTTTGCCGTCTGGGCACGCGTCTGGCCTGCGTCGAGCAGATTCGCAGCGGCATCACCACCTTTGCCGACATGTACTATTTCGAGGAAGTGATCGCCGGCGTAACGGCAGAAGCCGGCATGCGGGCCGTGCTGGGGCAGACCGTGTTGCGCTTTCCGACGCCGGATGCCGAGAGTTACGAAGTCAGTCTGGCGCGCGCCCGGCATTTCATCGAGGAGTGGCGGGGGCACGAACGGATCACACCGGCTGTGGCGCCGCACGCGCCCTATTCCAGCACGCGCGAACTGCTGGAGCAATGCGCGGAACTCGCGCTGGAATTCGATGTGCCACTGCTGATCCACATCGCTGAAACGCGCCAGGAACTGGAGGACAGTCTGAAGCAGCATGATCGGCGAGTGGTGGACCAGGTGGCGGACGCCGGGCTGTTGCAGGCCAAAGTACTGGCGGCGCACTGCGTGCACATCGACCCGGCCGAAATGCGCACACTCAAGGTGCATGACTGCAGTATCGCGCATTGCCCCACGAGCAATCTGAAGCTTGCCAGCGGCATTGCGCCCGTCAGCGCCATGCTTGAATCCGGGATCGCGGTGGGAATCGGGACGGACGGGCCGGCCAGCAACAACGACCTCGACATGCTTGAGGAAGTGCGCCTGGCCGCCATTCTGGCAAAGACGGCCGCCAATGACCCGACCACGCTGCCGGCCCGGCAGGCCCTGTTGATGGCGACCCGCCAGGGCGCCGAAGCGCTGTTTCTGGGCGACCGTACCGGCAGCCTGGAGCCAGGCAAGCTGGCCGACCTGATCATCATGGACGCACGACGCCCGCACAACATGCCACATTTTCAGCGCAGCGAGGACGCCATCTATTCGCAAATCGTTTATGCCGCCAAGAGCACGGACGTGGCCCACGTGATGTGCCACGGTCGCTGGCTGATGCGCGATCGCCAGTTGCTGACCCTTGATGAGGCGGAGCTTCTGGACCAGGCGCAGGCGATGGCGTCGCGGGTCGACGACTTTCTGCGAGCCAACACCGGAGACGTTTTGTCCAAGCTGCTTACGGTGACCCAGGGAATGGAACGCGGCGAGAGTTTCGAAGTGCAGGCCAAGCTGGTGTTGCAGGACGAGTCTGCGCTGGCACAGCTACTGGGCTGCGAGGACGTCGAGGTGCTGAAAGAGGTGCACTACCGCCAGTACGACACCTGGTTCAGCTTTGAGGACGAAGCCGACGGGCGCCTGCGTTATCGCGAGGACGATGAAATGGATGCGGCCGGGCAAGTCATTTCCACCCGCAGCCGGCTGACCCTGATGCGGCTAAACAAAATCGACAGTTACGGCACGGCAGTTCGCCTGTCACACTCCCGCTTTTACGCGCGGGCGGACCGCCCCTTGCGTTTCTACCGCGAGTACTTTCGGCCTTCCGCCGAACGCGGCCTGGAAAAGGATCGCCGTCGCTGGCACATTCACTATCAGGGCGTATTGTTCTATATCAACGTGGACCGACTGACTGAACCGCCTGGCGAACAGACCTATCTGGAACTCAAGAGTCGCACCTGGTCGGCGGAGGACGCCGAAGTCAAGGCGGCGCGGATTCGTGACATGCTGGACATTCTGGGTGCAAAACCGGCGGACATGGTCCTGGCGGACTATCCGGAACTGCACGGCGTCTGACTGTCCTGGTCAGATTTGCGCGAGCCAGCGTTGTACGTCAGTTGCGATCGTGTCCGTCTCCAGTGAGGCGGCATCGAGCCAGCGAATGTCTGCATGATGCCCGCGAAACCAGGTGAGTTGACGCCGGATGAAATCATGTGTCGCCGCTTTCGCCGCGTCGATGGCCTCCGGCAAGGGCAGCCCATCCAGCAGATGGGCGGTCAGTTGCCGGTAACCGAGGCCGCTCATTGACGGCAGGTCGCGCGAATAGCCTGCCTCCAGCAGTAGACGCACCTCGTTGACAAAGCCGGCCTCGATCATCGCCTCAAGTCGCCGGTCGGCGCGCGCGTACAGATCGCTGCGCTCCAGTTGCAGGCCGACGTGCAGCACGCTCCAGGGCGGCGGATGCCGTTGTTGCAGTTCGCTGATAGCCTGGCCGGTCTCATGCCAGACTTCGAGGGAACGCACGAGCCGTCGCAAATTGTTGGGGTGGGTCCTGGCGGCCGTGACCGGATCGACGTCGGCGAGTCGCCGATGCAGGGCTTCCCTTCCGTGACTGAGGGCGAAATTCTCGAGTTCCCTGCGCAGGGATTCGTTGGGCGGCACTTCCGGGATGCGCCAGCCCTCGACGATGGCGCTCAGGTATTGACCCGTACCCCCGACCAGCAGAGGCAGGCGACCGCGGCGCTGGATGTCCGCGATTGCCGCGTTGGCCAGGTTCTGGATGACGGCCAGGCCCGGATTCTCGTCCGGATCGGCAATGTCAATCAGGTGATGCGCGACCCGTGCGCGTTGTTCGGCATCGGGCTTGGCCGTGCCGATGTCCATGCCGCGGTAGATCTGGCGGCTGTCCGCGCCAACAATCTCTCCGTTCAGGCGCTCCGCCAGCTGCAGGGCGAGTCCGGTCTTGCCGGTCGCTGTGGCGCCCAGGATGACGAGCAGCGGGGGCCTACCAGTCCAGCGCATCTTCGACGTGATCGATTCTTGTGCGATCGCCCAGGGCGACTCCAATGACGTCCACCTGCCAGTCCGCTTCCTGCTGCCGGTTGGTCTCCAGCCATTCGTGGATCGCGGCCAGCAGGCGCTCGCGCTTGCGGGCGGTGACGCTGGCGAAGGCCGCTTCCGTGTCAGACTGGCGGCGGGTGCGCACCTCCAGAAACACCAGTTTGCTTCCGAGGCGGGCGACGATATCCAGTTCGCCGCGGGGGCAGCGCCAGTTGCAGGCGAGAATGTCATAGCCACGCTGCCGCAGGAAGTTGACCGCGAGCGTCTCCCCTTCGCGGCCGATCTTAAGGGCGATTGAACTTTTCACTTTGGAAACAGGTTGCTTTCTAATTGCCGAATGCCTTGTCGTGCGATTGACAAAATGCGTCTTGTTCCCCATACTTCTGGCCGTTCGTTACGGAGCAATCAGATGGAAACCTTCTCATTTCGTGCAGGTCACGTCCTGATTCTCTGTTTGTTGACTATAACAATGTTGACTGGCTCAGGTGCGAATGCGCAATCTGCAAACTGTGAAACAAGACATGCATTTGGATCAAGAGGAACGGAAATCATTTGGCTAGATTTGCTCTGCAAACCCGTTCTACAAGAAACCGTAACACTGCCTCCAAGAAGCGCAATCACCGTCAATGTGAATCTCAATAGTTACATGATGGCTACTGGCAGTTCGAACGTCGAATTTAACCTTCATTTTGCACTAGACAATGCGCGGCTTGAAGTAAGCGGAACAGAGATTGATTCAAACAATGGAAATTTACAAAATATACTTCTGTCTTCCACCTACCAAAGCAAAAGGGTAACTATCAGAAATGTAGAATCCTACGAAGCGATTTTTGACCTAAGTGTACGTCCAGTGCCACCAATTGCTGGATCAATATCAACAGCAAACAACATCTCACAGACTCCTGAACAAGCAACCACAACCCTGTACATCGCTGGAAATAACTCTGTAAACATCCGATCTTGTCCTGGGACAGATTGCGAAGTGCGGACGACCATGGAACCCGGGTCTTCAATTCTGGTGCTCGAGACTATTACTGGTCAATCCGTGCTTGGAAGTAATCAGTGGCACAAATTTGCTTTTCAAAGGTTGGACGCATATGTCCATTCTTCTCTGGTTACGGAAGCTAATCCAGTGGCTCAAATCTCCCCCATTGAAAGCGTTTCCGTGCCATCAGAAATTGAACTTGGAGCATGTGACGAAGATGCATATCGGATTGTGTTTTTGGGCGCATTGAAATCCAAATCCTGGATTGCAGAGGTGTTGGTTGCAAATGGCAGGCCCGAAGGAGGGTTGTGTGCTGTCATAGTAGGATATTGGATTGACAATGACGATTTCAGCCGCTGGACTGAAATACTTCGCAGCGTCGCTCAATCTGTAAAGCAACACAATTTGGATGTGGATATTATTGCAGTTACCGGTGAAGAACGGGCCACAGGTTACAAGGACATTTTCATTGTCAAAATAAGAGATGTACTGGCCTGGCACGATGGTCGTATCGATCTCTCCGAACTGGTGTTGCGGATGGAAGTTGATGAACTATAGTCAATTGAATGTGCCCAACAGTGATTCAATAGGTTGAATGATGGACATGAGCATACAGGATGCAGGCACGCTGGGAGTGATCGCCAGCCTGATCGGGCTGGGCTTCGCGCTCTGGCAGCGGAATTTCGTCATGGCCCAAAATGCGGGCAACGAGGCCATGCAGCGCATCTCGGGCGCGATTCAGCGCGGCGCCCAGGCCTTCCTCTCGCGCGAGTACCGCGCCGTTAGCATTCTGGTCGTCGTCATCACGCTGGTGCTGGTCCTGCTCTCCGGCCTGGAGGGCAGCGGCATGAGCATCTGGACGGCGGTCGCCTTCGTCAGCGGCGCCCTTGCTTCCGGCCTGGCCGGCTACATTGGAATGTACATCGCCGTGCGCGCCAACGTGCGCACGACGCAGGCCGCGTCCGAAAGCCTCAATCGCGGGCTGCGCGTGGCCTTCGCCAGCGGCACGGTGATGGGCACCGTGGTCGTTTCGCTGGCGCTGCTGGGCGTGAGCATCCTTTTTGTGTTGCTCAGCGGTCAGTTGCCCCCGGCGCAGGCGGCCAGCGCATTGGCCGGCTTTGGCTTTGGCGGCACCTCGATCGCCATCTTCGCTCGCGTCGGTGGCGGAATCTACACCAAGGCGGCCGACGTTGGCGCCGACCTGGTGGGCAAGACCGAAGCGGGCATCCCCGAGGATGATCCGCGCAACCCGGCAACCATCGCGGACAACGTGGGCGACAACGTCGGCGACGTGGCCGGCATGGGCTCCGATTTGTTCGAAAGCTACGCCAGTTCGATCATCGCCGCCATTTCCCTGGCGACCCTTGGCGCCGGTCTGGCCCAGGACATGCAACTGGCGGGTCAACTCTTCCCGCTGCTGGTGGCTGCGGCCGGCCTGATCGTCGGCATGGTCTGTACCTTCCTCGTCCGCACGCAGGAGGGCGCAACCCAGGAAATGTTGCTGGGCAGCCTGCGCCGCGGCATCTACACAGCCAGCGCCCTGGTGGGTCTGGCAATTGTCCTCATCGGCATTGGCCTGGGACTGGGAAACGGCGTGATCGCCGCCACCCTGGCGGGTCTAATCGGTGGCGTGCTCATCGGTTACTTCACGGAGTTTTTCACAGCGACCAGTTACAGCCCGACGCGCGGCCTGTCTGACAGCGCCAGCGGTGGCGCCGGCATCGTCGTCATTCGGGGTCTGGCCCTGGGCATGCTCAGCACCCTGGCGCCGGTGATCATCGTCGTTCTCGTGACCCTGGTGGCGACGGCGGCGACCGGCCTGTATGGCGTGGCGGTGGCCGCGGTGGGCATGCTCAGCACCCTGGGCATCACCCTGGCGACCGATGCCTACGGACCGGTGGCGGACAACGCCGGCGGAATCGCCGAGATGGCCGAACTCGACGACAGCGTGCGCGAGCGCACCGATGCGCTGGACAGCCTGGGCAACACGACCGCGGCCACGGGCAAGGGCTTCGCCATCGGCAGCGCGGCCATGACGGCCCTTGCGCTCACCACGGCCTTCATCACCGCGCTGGGAGGCTCGGAGACGTCGACCACGCTGGCGGCCGTCATTCTGGACGCCCGGCTCATTACCGGCGTGTTTATCGGGGCCATGCTGCCCTACATCTTCAGCGCCCTGACGATGCGGGCGGTGGGTGACGCGGCGCAGTCCATAGTCGAGGAAGTGCGGCGTCAGTTCCGTGAAATTCCAGGCATCATGGAGGGCAGCGACGAACCGGACTATGAACGTTGCGTCGCCATCAGCACCGACAATGCGATCCGTCAGATGATGCTGCCAGGCATTGTCGCCGTGGCAGTGCCGGTGTTGATCGCAGTGCTCACGGCGCTGGGTCAGGGCAACACGCTCGGGCAATTTGTGGGGCGTGAGACCCTGGTTGGCGTGCTGGTCGGTTCGCTGGCCTCGGCCTTCATGCTGGCGGTGATGATGGCCAACGCCGGTGGCGCCTGGGACAACGCCAAGAAATTCATTGAGGCGGGTCACCTGGGGGGCAAGGGCTCGGACGCGCACAAGGCGGCGGTGGTCGGCGACACCGTAGGCGACCCCTTCAAGGACACCTCGGGGCCGTCACTGAACATTCTGCTCAAGTTGCTGGCGATTGTGTCGCTGGTGATTGCGCCCCTGCTGAACTCGGTTCCCGTGGGCTGAGGGAAACCGGACATCGTTTCTTAAACGGGCGACCCTTGCGAGAGGGTCGCCTTTTTTGCCTTGTCGGGTTGCTACTGCTGCAGTAACAGGGGACGGAACTTGTAGCCGTAGATGATCGCGCCGCTGTCGCCGTCGCTGTAAAGGCGGCGCGTCACCATTTCGACCCGGTCACCAATCTGCGGCGCTTCACTGAGGTCTGTCAGTTGCGCGGTAACCAGCGTGCCCTCGTCCAGGCGGACGAGCGCGAGGGTGTATGGCGCCTGGTCCTCAAAGCCGGCGGGCGGACTGGTCAGCAAGGTGAAACTGTAGATCTCGCCGGTACCGGCAAAGCGGACCTGCTCCGCATCCGGCGCGGTATCGGGAATCATTTTGTGGCGACAACCTGGTGCTGCGGCACGTCGGACGCCGTCGCCTGATAATCGGGAATCGCGATTTGTTGGCGTCGCTGGAGGTCCAGCTTGCCATCACGCTGGCGAAAACCCTGCAGGCGATAACGCTGTGCCCTGAGACGCCAGTTTCCTGCGATCTGCATGGATGTCGTTCCGTTTCTTTCTTCAACCGAATTCCCGTCATGATAGTCCCGGGCGACTGTCAATTGCTGTCAGGCGTGGCGGAAAGGCTGTCGATTGCTGTCGAAACCGGACGGACGGGCGGCGATTTACTGTCAATTGCTGACAAGGGCTGGCAAAAAACCCTGGCCTAGACGCCAGTCCAGGGAACCGGAGCGCCAAGCTGCACGCGCCGTCCGGTCCGCGCCGACTCGTAGGCCCCAAGAATCATCTCGATGCAGACCCGGCCGTCCTCCGCCGTCGCCAGCGAAGGGCAGCGCCCGTGCAAATAATCGACGAGCGGCCGTGGCACGTCCCGGATGCGTTCGCCGTGCGGCCGCAGCGGAAAAGCCGGCGTTTCCCACTCACCGTTTTCCTGACGCCAGACTTTCAGCGCGGTTGCGCCGGGCAACCGGGGAACATTGGCCGAGGGCACGTCGCCATGATTCTGGATAATGCTGCCCGCATCGCCGTAGATTTCGGTGGTGTTTTCCGCCGCGAGCGTCGTGGAACTGTTGAACAGGATGCCGATTTCGCCGCCGGCGAAGCGATAGATGGCGACGCCGTTGTCGTCGGGCGCGACGTCCGTGACGAGATTGTCGATCTCGGCCATGACGCTCACCGGCGCGCCGAGCATCCAGTAAAGGAAATCGGCGGCATGGGAGGCGTCGTCCATAAACATGCCCATGTTCTGCACCGGGTCGATGTGCCAGTTGCCGGGCCGGGCGAAATCCGGGTTGAGCAGGAAGGGTATGGCGTGGCGCCGCCGCAGGACGGCCACCCTGCCGATTTTGCCCTGCTCCAGCAACGCCTTCATGTGCCGGTTGACCGGATCGGCGCGCATCTGGTAACACAGGCTGAATTTCACGTCGGCGGCCGCCACGGCCTCGATGATGGCGTCGCAGTCCTCCAGGCTGAGAGCCATCGGTTTTTGCAGCAGGATGTGTTTGCCCGCGCGGGCGGCGGCGAGGCAATGGTCGGCATGTTGGTTGGTGGGGCTGGCGATGAAGACGGCATCCAGCTCCGGGCGGGCCAGCAGGCTTTCCAGGCGGGGCACATAGTCCATGCCGAACTGTTCGCAATACTGCCGGCCGCGGGCTTCATCGTCGTCCCAGGCGGCAACGATGTGCGCGTCTTCGAAATCGCGCATGACGTCCGCGTAGGCGCGGACGTGCCCGTGGGCGAAACTGACGATACCGAGTTTCAGGGATTCCATCTTCAATTCCTCAGCTTGCCGCGAAAACGGGTGTAGGTCGCGTAGTCGATTTCGCTGCGACGGGCGATGTAGTCGCGGGTGGCGGGCGCGCGCCGGCGCATCGCTGGCAACTGCTCCGTGACCTCAAGGTCAAAGGCGTCCGAACCGGCGCCACTGCCATAACTGACCATGAGGATGCGATCACCTGGTTCGGCGACATCCAGAATGGCGGTCAGCCCCAGCATGCAGGAGCCGGAATAGGTGTTGCCAATGTCGCCGGCCAGCAGACCCACGTTTACCTGGTCCGGGCTGAACCCCAGGCTGCGGGCGGCGCGCTGCGGAAACTTGACGTTGGGCTGGTGAAAGACCGCCCAGGTATAATCGCGGGCTTCAGTTCCCATTTGCTCCATGAGCACACGGCCGGCATTGATGCTGTGGTGGAAATAAGCCGGTTCGCCGGTGAAGCGGTCGCCATGGCTGGGATAGGGTTGACCTTCACGACGCCAGAAATCGGGCGTATCGGTGACGAAGCTGGTGCTGCCGTGGAAGCGTGCGCAGGCCTCCTCTGCGGGACCGAGCAGGAAGGCTGCTCCACCGGAAGCCGCGGTGTATTCGAGCTCATCGCCGGGCCGGCCCTGGGCCGTGTCCATACCAATGGCCAGGGTGTAACGGCCCATGCCGCTGCCGATAATGCCGATGGAGGCCTGCACGGCTTCGGTGCCGGCCTTGCAGGCGAACTCGAGGTCGGCGGCCAATACAGCGGGCGTCGCGCCCAGGCTCTCGGCGACAACTGTGCTGCTCGGTTTGACGGCGTAGGGGTGGCTTTCACTGCCCACCCAGACAGCGCGGATTTCGGCCGGTCTGACCTGGGCGCGGGCGATGGCGTTGCGCGCGGCCTCGATGGACATGGTGATGACGTCCTCGTCCAGCCCGGCGACGGCCTTTTCGCGCACCGGGCTGCCGCCCCTGCCCTGCGTCCAGATACGGGCAATTTCGCTGCCAGGCAGGCGGTATCGCGGCACGTAGGCGCCGTAGCCGACGATGCCGACCTGGCTTACAGGAGCCATGCCCGCCGCTCCATTGAAGGGGCCGCTGTCAGTCACAGACACGTGCATCCCTGACCTTCATCCGAAATTCCTTTCCATCAAGGCTGACACCAGTTCCTGCGCCCTTTGCAGGCGGATGTCGCCGCTGGCCACCAGCGCGCCTGCGATGTCGCCCACGTGCTCTGTTGGTGCGCCGGCGGCCAGCGCCAACTGGCGCGCGTGCAGATTCATGTGGCCGCGCTGGATGCCCTCCGTCGCCAGGGCGCGCAGGGCGGCGAAATTCTGCGCCAGGCCGACGGCGGCCATGATTTCGGCCAGTTGCCGGGCCGACGAGACTCCCAGTATCTTCAGGGCGATTGCGGCCAGTGGATGGACGCGGGTGGCGCCGCCCACGGTACCGACCGCCAGCGGCAACTCGAGCGAGCCATGCAGGACCTCATTCTCATCCAGCCACCAGCGCGACAGAGCGCAATAGTTGCCATCGCGGGCGGCCCAGGCGTGGGCACCGGCCTCAATGGCGCGCCAGTCGTTGCCGGTGGCGATGGCGACGGCGTCGATGCCGTTAAAAATACCCTTGTTGTGGGTTGCCGCCCGCCAGGGGTCGATCTCAGCCAGCGCGGATGCCTCAACGATTCCCCTTGCGATGTTCAGGCCGTCCTGCCCGTTGCCATCCAGTTCTGCGGCGGGCAGGGAGCAACTTGCCCGCGCCCGGCGTCGGTCACTGAGGTTGCTGAGAATCCGCAAGTTTGCGCTACCGCCGGAGAGTGACTCCAGCAGCGGTGAGAGGCCCTCGCAAACGCTGTTGACGAGATTGGCGCCCATCGCATCGCGACAGTCGATGAAAATGTGAACGACCAGCATGGGGCCAACGGGGCTTTGCGGGAAAATCCGCAGATCCAGGTTGCGGGCGCCGCCGCCACGCGCCACGATGCTGCCAGCCAGCGCATCGGCACGGGCGAGTATCTCGTCCCGTGCCCGCTCAATCCCGGTCCGGGCTGTCTCCAGGTCTACGACGTCCAGCAGTTGGATTTGTCCGATCATCACCGGTTCGTCACTGTCGGCGCTGAAGCCGCCGGCAGCGCGAAAGATGCGGGCGGCGTTGCCAAGGGCGGCCACGACGGAAGGCTCCTCGATCGCCAGGGGCACAAGCATCTCGCGTCCGTTGACGATGAAGTTGGGAGCGATACCAAGCGGCAGGCCAAAGACGCCGATGCTGTTCTCGATCATCTGCCCGGCCAGCAGCGGGTCGAGCCCCACTCCTTCTGCCAGCAGGTCGCGATCAGCATCTGAAAGCCCGGCAACTTCTGCAACCCGCGCCAGGCGTTCTGCCGGATCGAGTCGATGCAGCCCTGGCAGTCTTGACGAAGGGTTTTCGATCATGTTCGCGACTGTAACAGGCGGGCGCTGTCATTTGCTATCAGATTGGCACTCGCGCTATTGTGCGGTCCCTGAGCCGCTTGCTGTGCAGCGATTATGGTTTCCCTTAAAATGCGTCTGGCCGTGTTTCTTGTAGCTTGTCTGCTGGTCCTGACTGCCCTGGCCCATGCGCAGGACGGCACCTTGCGTCGCATTCGCGTGCCGATTTTGATGTACCACTACGTTTCTCCCCTGCCGCAAGATGCCGATACCCTGCGTGTGGGCCTGACTGTGCGCCCGGCCGTGTTTCGCGAACAGTTGGCCTGGCTGCGCGATGCCGGTTACAGCAGCATATCCCTGGATCAACTGTATGGCGCCATGAACGATGGCGAGCCCCTGCCGCCCAAACCCGTCATCCTGACCTTTGATGACGGCCACGTCGGGCACTTCAGCATCGTCATGCCACTGTTGCAGGAGGCCGGATTCGTCGGCACCTTTTTCATCATAAGTGAACGGGTCGACGCGCGGGACCCGCTTCATCTGGGCCGTGAACAGCTTGTCGCCATGGCCGCCCAGGGCATGCACATCGAATCGCACAGTCGGTCGCACCGGGACCTGAGGGGCCTTGACCGGGACCTGCTGGTTTACGAATTGCTCGGCAGTCGCGAGAGTCTTGAAGCGTGGACAGGTGCGGCACCAGGTGCGATCGCCTGGCCCTTTGGTTATCACGATGAACTGGCAAGGCAGGTGGCCCGTGAAGCCGGTTACCGAATGGCCCTGGGCACCCGCGCCGGCATATGGCAGGAAAGCACCGGGCTGTTTGAAATGGCGCGACTGCGCGTGAACCGAAACCTGACGCTGCGAAACTTTGAGGCCTTGCTGCGGGCGGACTGGCTGGCGGAAAGGGAAGCGACCTGAACGACTGCTAATCCGGGAGAATGCGGGTATCGAGAAAGTGGTCCAGCCAGACCATAACGAGCAGCGCGAGGGGCAGGGCGGTGGTCAGGAAGTAAATGGTGCCGTATCTCGAGATGCTGATGGCTTCCGAGTTGACCGGGGTGATGATGGGTGGCAGGAAGAGCGAAGGCAGGATGGCGAAGCCGACTGTAATAATGAGCAGGGCGCCAAGCAACCCGAGAACCGTCGACACGACCCAGACCAGGATGCGCTTGATGGTCAACGAGGACATGCAATTGCTCCCTGTTTCCGCCAGAATCTCACGACGCTGACAGTGTAGCAATTCCCGTTTCCTGCGACAAGACCTGACAGGGCGCCACTGCGCTTTTATGGCATATTTGCGTCATTTGCAGCATAATGGCCGCGTCACCTTGTGACGCGGGTCTTCTTTCCCGATCAGGGGCTTTGCGGCCCCGCAAAGGAGTCTGGTCATGGCAGATCTATACGACAAGATCGCCAGCGACAGCGACATGATACGCGTGCGACAGGCGCAGTCTATCGGCATTTACCCTTACTTCCGCGCGCTGAGCCAATCCGAAGGCGTGACCGCCACCATCGAAGGCAGGGAAGTGGTCATGCTGGGCTCCAACAATTATCTGGGCCTGACAACCGACCCGCGGGTGCGAGAGGCCATGCTGGAAGCTGTCCGGCTTTACGGCACCAGCGTCACCGGCTCGCGCTTTCTGAACGGCACACTGGAACTGCATCTTGAGTTGGACCGGCGACTGGCTGAATTTGTTGGCAAGGAAGCCGCGGTGGTCTTTCCCACCGGCTACCAGACCAACGTCGGCACCATTTCAGCGTTGGTCGGCAAGGGCGATTTCGTCATCGTCGACAAGGACGACCACGCCAGCATTGTCGATGGCTGCATCATGGCGCGTGGCGAAATGAAGCGCTTTCTCCATAACGACGTGAGCAGTCTGGAGAGGGTTCTGGCGCGCCTGCCGGCGGACGCCGGCAAACTGGTGGTGGTGGACGGTGTCTACAGCATGATGGGCGACCTGGCGCCCCTGCCGGAACTGGTTGCGATCTGCAAGCGCCACGGGGCGCGCATCATGGTTGACGATGCCCATGGCCTGGGCGTGACCGGAGGCGGCCGCGGCACAGCGGCTCACTTCGACCTCACAGATGAGGTCGACCTGATTATGGGCACCTTCAGCAAGAGCTTTGCGTCCATCGGCGGGTTTATTGCCGGGAGCGCTGAAGCCGTGCATTTCATTCAGCACCGCGCCCGCTCCCTGATATTCTCGGCAGCCCTGCCGGCGCCCAATGTCGCGACCGTGCTTAAAGCGCTGGACATCATGGCGAGTGAGCCGCAACACGTCACAAATCTGTGGCAGAATGCGGACTACATGCGCGACCAGTTGAAGGCCCTGGGTTACAACACCGGCGCCAGCAACACGCCAATCGTGCCGGTCATCCTGGGTGAAGATTTCCGCGTGGCGCTGGCATGGCACGCCCTGATTGAGGCGGGCGTATACACCAATCCCGTCGTCCCGCCGGCCACACCCCCCGGCGCCGGCCTGCTGCGCACCAGCTACACCGCGACGCACCGCAGGGAGCACCTGGACCAGGCCCTGCTGGCCTTCCAGGAGGTCGGTGAGCGCCTCGACTTCATTCCCGTGCCTGTCAAGGCCGGCACGAACTGAATTTTCCTGCCCTGAATCGATTTTCCAAACAGAGTGTTTGTTCGCCGGGCTGCCGGTCGCTTTATTTTTTCTTCAACTCGCGTTTCAGTTGGCGTTTCAGCGCCTTTTCCGCCCGACGCCTGAAGCGATCGACCTTGATGACCTTGCGGCTGGTACGGGCTTCCTCGGCGGCAAAGGCCAGCATATGACTCTCCAGCGACTCCCTGGCCGTTGGCAGATCCCGATCCGGTGTGCCTCGCGCCGCTTGCAGAAAAGCGGCAACGATGCCGAAGTCGCCGCCGCCGTGGCCGCTGGCCGCGTCCTGCACCTCGATGCGTTCGCTGCTGCCACTGAGGTGATCGCGCAGGGTGATCTTGTTGCCGCCGGCTCCGCCCAGTCTTGCCTGCAGCGTGCCCAGGGTACCGTCGTAACGCATGGTGCGGCACTCCTCAAAACCGTGTCCCTGCATGACAAGGGTCACGGTCGTGCCGTCTTCCGCTTCCAGCGCAACCGTCTGATGGTCGACGACCGTGTTGTCGCAGTGCCATACACAGCGACCGTAAGGACTGGTGCTGGCCAGTAACTCCAGGCGCTCGTCGGCGCCGGCATTGATTGCAACGGCGTTGAGCATGAAAGAGTCGCCGTCTTTGGCATAGAAGCGGGGCGCATAATACTTGCAGTCGTCCGCGTGGGGGCAGCCGTCGGTGCAGCGCAGGGGCGCATCCGGCGGCGCGTGCTCCGGCCGGAAGGCGGTCAGGCTGCCGAAAGAGCTGACTCGTGTGAAGCGCCGGCCCAGCAGCCAGCCCAGAATGTCGAGGTCATGGCAGCACTTGGCCAGCAACATGGGCGCAGAGCGGGCTTCCGCACACCAGTTGCCGCGCACGAAACTGTGCGCCATGTGCCAGAAAATCAGGTTCTCGCGGTGGTCGACGTTGATGATGCGCCCCAGGCGACCGGAACGCAGGATGTCGCGCAGGGTCTGGAAGAATGCCGTGTAGCGCAGGACGTGACAGGTCGCCAGCAGTCTCCCTCTCTTTTCAGCCGCCTGCACCAGACGCATGTTGTCGAGCAGGTTGTGCGCCATGGGTTTTTCGAGCAGGATATCGTAACCGACGTCCAGCGCGGCCAGAGTGGTGGCGGTATGCAACCGGTCCTGGGTGCAGTTAAACAGCACGTCGGCCAGTTTGCCAACGGCGAGCAGGGACTCCCATGAGTCATATTGCCGTTGCGGCGGAATGCCGTGTTCCCTGGCGAAACGTTCACGTCGTTCCTGGTGCGGATCGGCAACGGCGACAAATTCGAGTTCTTCAGGGTGGGCGTGGGCATAGGGGCCATAAGTCAGCAGCCCGCGGTTGCCGGCGCCCAGCATCACGGCGCTCAGTTGCTTCATGGTCTCTCCGTCACACTCCGCCAATGGCGAAAGCCTGACACGCACGCAGGCCCCTGTCAATCAACAGGCGTTTCAGAGTGCTGTACAATCCGGCTCAGCCAGAAGGAGAGGCAATTCGTGCTGGTGTTGAGCGCGGCAAATGTATCTGAAGGGCGGCAGCAAGCCGTGATTGATGCCCTGGTTACGGCGGTCTGTGCCTGCCAGGACGTACGGCTGCTGGACCTGCACAGCGATCCCGACCACAACCGCAGCGTCATCAGCGTGGCCGGTCCGCCTGCAGCGATGTCCGATGCCCTGTTTGCGCTAATCCGCAGCGCGGCGCAACTCATCGACATGAACGATCACGAAGGGCAGCATCCGCGAATTGGCGCAGCGGACGTCGTCCCCTTCGTTCCGCTGCAGGGCAGTACGCTGGCGCAATGTCGAAAAATTGCGCACAGTCTGGGCGCCAGGGTCGGGCGCGAGTTGCAATTGCCGGTTTACCTGTACGGCGCCGCTGCAGATGACTCTGGCGCAAGGCAGCTGGCTGACATACGACGCGGCGGTTACGAAGGCCTGCAGGTCGCCATTCAAAGTGACGCGCAACGCCGACCGGACTTTGGGCCGTCGCTTTTGGGCAGCGCAGGCGCCGTCTCCATTGGGGCGCGGAACACGCTCATCGCCTGGAATGTGTGGCTGGAGACGGCGGACGTCAGTGTGGCGCAGCGGATCGCGCGGCGCATTCGCGCTTCCGGTGGCGGTCTGCCCGCCTTGCAGGCGCTTGGCATGGAAGTCGGCGGTCGCGCCCAGGTTTCCATGAATTTGATGGACTATCGACGCACGGGGCTGGCGGCGGTCATGGGAGCGTTGCGGCGCGAGGCGGGACGGGAAGGCGTTGCGCTATTCGGCAGCGAGCTGGTTGGCCTGATTCCGCGGGCGGCACTGGATGCCGCCGCCGGCTGCGACCTGCAGTTGCTGCAGTCACCCGAAAACCAGGTACTGGAACGCAGGCTGGAAGAAACGGGTCTGGTCAGGTCAGGCCAACCGCGCTGAGCGCCTCGATCAGGCGTTCGCCATCTTCTTCCGTGTTGTAACCCTGCACCGAAACCCTGACAAAGCCATGGTCAGCAAACTTGCCGCCCGCGATGACCACCCTGTAGTCCTCGAAGAGTTGACGAAACTTGTGCGCCAGGTCCTCGCCCTGGACGGGAATCGAGACCATCTGCCCGTGCCACTGATCGGGATCGCTGGCGAAAGACTGCAAACCGCCACCCATGGTTGAGATGCGGTCGGCCAAATCCAGCGCCATTTGGTGACAACGCCGGCGCACTGCCGGCCAGTTGTGCTGCTGCTGGAAATCAATGGCCGTGGCAATTGAGAACCAGGCCGCCATGTCGCGCGTGCCCTGCCAGTCATGCCGGTCATTGAGGATGCTCCGTTCATCCTCATCCACGCCCAGGTCGATGGACATGCCCTTGACTTGCGGATACTGACCATGGCTGATGACCAGGGGATTGATCAGGTCATGGTGTTCCGGGCGGACGTAGAGAAAGCCGGAGCCCTTGGGCGCGCTGAGCCATTTGTGGCAGTTGCCGGCGTAGAAATCCGCGCCGATGGCCTCCAGGTCTAGATCGACGTGGCCGGGTGCGTGCGCCCCGTCGATGACCGTGAGTACGCCGGCAGCGCGGGCGCGACGGCAAATTTCTGCGATTGGCAGGATGAGCGCGCTGGGGGAGGTGACGTGGCTGAGGCTGACAAGCTTCGTGCGCGGGCCGAAGTTGGCGCAGAATTCGTCCACAAATTGCTGCGGCGACTCCAGTGGCAGGCGGACCTTGTGCACGACCATTTGCGCGCCACTGTGCTCGCAGGTGAAGCGCCAGGTATTGTCTATGGCGTCGTATTCGTGATCACAAGTCAGGATTTCATCGCCCGGTTCCAGTCGCAACGAGCGCGCGACGGTATTGATGCCGGTGGTCGCGTTGGTCGTGAAGACCAGGTTTCTTCCTGATGTCTTCAGCCAGCGGGCAAGGTGGCCGCGGGTTTCGTTCAGCAGTTGCGGACTGCGGTTGAACATGAAGCCCACGGGCTGCCGCTCCAGTTCCCTTTGCCAGCGTTGGTAGGCCTCGAAGACCGGGCGCGGGCAGGCGCCGAAGGAGCCGTGATTGAAAAAAGCGACGTCGGGATCGAGCAAAAAGAGTTGCCGCAGTTCGGCGGCGTCAGGCGTCGTAGACATCCAGGTCAATCCTCCCGCCTGACAGCGCGGCGCGAAAATGGGCGATGGTGAAGGCCACGCCTTCATCCAGCGGCGTGAAGGGCAAGGGGCCGATGGCCTCGGCGAGCGCGCGGTCGCTGGTACCGGCCGGCAGGGCCAGGGGCGCGTCCTCAAAAGTGATTTTCCCGGAGACTTCCGGCGCGGCCTTTTCGATCGCGTTTATCACCTCGCTCATGTGGGCGATTGACCCGCCAAGATTGAAGGACTCTGCGCCTTCCCAGACTGGCAGGTCAGAGGCCTGGATGAAGATTTTGGCCACGTCATCGGCGAACTGGAAGCCATTGCGCCCGCCGAAAGAAATGTGCCAGGGCTGTCCGGCAGCGGCGGCCAGCATGGCGCGCGTGGGCGTGGACGTCATGCCCTGGTCGCGGCCTGGGCCGTACACCGTATAGGGTCGCAGGCCGATACTGTTGATGCCATGGTCCTGGTGGTAAATCCGGGCTGTGCCCTGGTTGGCCAGCTTGAAAACGCCATACAGGTTTTTCGGCAGGAAAGGCGCATCGTTTTCGATGATGTCCCGGTCGTATTCGTCGCCACTGCCATAAACGGCCGCGCTGCTGGCATAGACGACATGGTCAATGCCCAGCGTCTTCGCTGCCTCGAAGATGTTGATCGTGCCGATGACGTTGACGCTGGCGCCCAGGGGCGGGTTGGCGCGGCAAAAGGGCACCTGCAGTGCGGCGAGATGAATGATGCGCCGCGCGCCGGAACTGCGCAGGGCATTCTCGACCGCTGCCGTATCCCTTACGTCGCCCTGGATGAAGCGAATCCTTGCGATCTCATCCGGCTCCAGGATCAATTCCAGTCGCTTGCGGTCCGTTCCGAGGTCGAACACCGTGACCGGTACGTCCGCGCGCAAAAGGTTGCGGGTCACCCAGGCGCCGATGCAACCGAGGGCGCCGGTGACGAAAGTGTGAGCGTCATTCATGCAGGCACCTCGCTACAGGTCCACGCGGCCGGGCGCAAGACCAACCGGCAGGGACGCCGGTCGCTCGACACTGCTCTCAATAGTGACGTGAGCGCCGCTGCCTGACGCCTGCTCCACAGCCAGCATGACCTCCAGCGCGTGCAGCGCCAGGTCGCCACTGGCGCGATGCGGCCGCCCCTGACGGATGGCGCCGGCCATGTCCGCGACGCCGATTCCTCGTTCAACCCCGTCGCTGTGAGTCAGTGGAATCTCACTCCAGTCCTCCGCGCCGGCGCGACGCAGCAACACCGGCCCGCGGAAGGTGTTGGGGTCCGGCACGACCAGAGACCCTTCAGTACCATAGATTTCAATGCGTGGCAGGTTGTGGGACCAAACGTCGAAACTCATGATGACAGTCGCCACCAGGCCTGCAGAAAACTCAAGCAGGGCGGCCTGGTGCGTGCTTACCTCGACGTCAATCCGTTCACCATACCTGGGCTGGCTGGTGATGGTGCGTTGCGGAAAGGTGATCCTGGTGGAACCGGTGACGCGTTCCACGGGGCCCAGCAAATGCACAAGTGCGGTGATGTAATAGGGGCCCATATCGAGCATGGGGCCGCCACCGGCCTGGTAATAGAATGCCGGGTCCGGATGCCAGCGTTCGTGCCCGTGCCCGGCCATGAAGGCCGTCGCGGCAACGGGCCTGCCGATCCAGCCATCGTCGATCAGTTTACGGCTGGTCTGCAGACCGCCGCCGAGAAAGGTATCCGGCGCGCAGCCGACCCTGAGCCCGCGTTCCTCTGCCGCAGCGACGATCCGCTTGCCGTCCGCCACGTCGAGTGCGAGCGGCTTCTCGCTGTGCACGTGCTTGCCTGCCTCAAGTGCCGCCAGGTCCACCTCGGCATGCGCCTGCGGGATGGTCAGGTTCAGGACGATGTCAATCTCCGGATCTTCCAGCAATTGCGCTACTGACAGGGCGCGCACGCCGTATTGCGCTGCTTTCGCCCGGGCGCGCTCCAGCAGCAAGTCGGCGCAGGCGACAATCTCGATATCGGCAAAGGTCGCGCAGGTCCTGAAATACTTGTCGCAAATGTTGCCGCAACCGACAATGCCGACCTTCGCAGGGGATGTCGCGAAATTGTGCTCAGTCATCAAGTAGTCCTGGCGCCAGGCCTGCCGGCAGGGGCGCCGGCCGCGACACGCCGCTATTGATTTGCCGGTGTTGGCCCCATTCGGCGGAATCGAGAATGGCGTGCATCAGGTCGAGAACGTGCCAGCCCAGTGCCCCGCTGGCGCGATGCGACCGACCGGAGCGCAGGGCATACGCCAGGTCGGCGACACCGACGCCGCGCAGCATGCTCGCGTCGTGCGTCAGGGGTATTTCGCTCCAATCCTCTGCGTTTGCGCGCCTGACGCGTACAGGCCCCCTGAAGTGATTGGGGTCCGGGACGGAAAGCGTGCCCTCCGTGCCATAGATCTCGATGAACGGCAGGTTGTGGTGCCAGGTGTCAAAACTTGCGACCAGGCTGGCCACGCTGCCATTGGCGAAATCCAGCACCGCTGATACATGCGTGTCCACTTCAACGTCGATGGCGTAGCCATAGCGTTCCGGCGGCAATTCCTTGTTGGTTGCATGGCGTTGCCTGAAGCCCCTGGAGGCCGATCCTGTAACACGTTCCACGGGCCCGATGAGGTGAATGAGCGCGGTCAGGTAATAGGGCCCCATGTCAAACAGGGGGCCACCCCCAGGCTTGTAAAAGAAATCGGGAGCGGGGTGATAACTGTCGGGCCCATGGCCGGCATAAAAGCCGCAGGCCGCCACCGGCTCGCCGATCCAGCCATCGTCCAGCAACTTGCGACTGGTCTGCAGGCCGCCGCCCAGGAAGGTATCCGGCGCGCAACCCAGGCGCAGTCCCGCGTCGGCGGCCGCCTGCAGCAGGGTATGAGCCTGGTCGCGAGTTTGTGCCAGCGGCTTTTCATTGTGAACGTGTTTGCCCGCCTCGATGACTTGCATGGCGACGTCAAAGTGTGCGGCCGGGGGAGTCAGGTTGACGACAATCTCAATTTCAGAATCGTTCAGCAACTGATCGACCGTTCGTGCAGCAATGCCGTGAACGGACGCCAGCGCTTCCGCGCGGGCCATTTCCATATCGGCGCAGGCGCGCAGGTCCAGGGTCCTGAAGTGCTTCAGACCCTGGCAGTAATGGTCGCTGATGTGGCCGCAGCCTATGATGCCGACCCTAACCTTTTCCACGGGCATATCCCTCCCCTGTCAACCAGGCGCAACTTTCGCGCACGGACTGCAGCATATCCGTGGCGCAACGGTCCAGTTCGACGACGATCCAGTCCACGTCACTGACGGCAAAAATGGAGGACCAGTCCATCGCGCCGCTGCCCACAGCGACCATGTCCGCCAGGGGGTCATCGGCCGGGCCGTCCTTGACGTGCAGCACCTGATTGCGCGCTCCCAGTTCAGAGAGGACGCTGACCACGTCCGCGCCGCCAACCTGGGCCCAGTAAGTGTCGATCTGGAAGAAAACGTTGTCATCCAGCCGATCGAGCATGTGGCGCCAGACCGGCCGGCCGTCGACGAGCGTGTCGAACTCCCACCAGTGGTTGTGGTAGCCAAGCTGCATTCCGGCGGCCGCGGCGTCGGCGGCGGACTTGTTAATCAGGGCGCAGTTGGCTTCGATTTTCTCGCGCGTATCCCAGGCCTCGCCCCGGCCAATTCCGGCAATGATGATGCGTTGCGAGCCGATGGCGCGGGCGGCCTCGATCACCTTGCCACTGTCCTCGCCGGCCGAAATGGCGGCGTGGAAGCTGGGCACCTGCAATCCCAGTTCGCGAAAGAGTTGACCCTCGGCGACGGCGTCGCGCTGCGGATAACCGAAAGGCTCGACACCCGCGTAGCCGGCCGCGGCCACCTCACGCACGACGCCTTCAAAGTCATCGGCAAGTTCATCGCGCAGGGAATAGAGTTGCAGGGCAACGGACGGGACTTTTCCTGGCATCAGAGACTCCTGATCTGATCATGACGGCTGTGAATGCGTGCCGCTTTGGCGGAGATGCAACCATTTGGCAAGGCGCTGCCATTGTACCAGCGCGCATTCCGTGAAGTCAGCGCAATGCCGGGCCTGATGTGCAGATTGTCGCTCACGTCTGCGCGAGGACGTGGGACAATTGCGACTACCAGTCCGCGACCGAACCATCGCTGTGCCGGAGGTAGGGGTTGTCCCATGCGCCATCGTAAATCTTGTCCGCGACGGCCTCTTCATCCAGTTCAATTCCCAGGCCCGGCCCCGTCGGCAGCGGGATGTGTCCGTCGATGATCCGGAAAGGCTCCTTCAGATAGCCCACGCCGGTCGTAAAATGTTCCTGCACGAGGAAGTTTGGCGTGCAGGCGTCGAGTTGCAGGCTGGCGGCCAGGGCGATCGGCCCGAGCGGGCAATGCGGCGCCACGGCCGCGTACCAGCACTCGGCCATGGCCGCAATCTTGCGTACCTCAAGGATGCCGCCGGCGTGCGCCAGGTCCGGCTGCAGGATAGCGGCGGCCTGCTTTTCCAGGACCTCACGGAAGGCCCATTTGGTGAAAAGCCGTTCACCGGTGGCGATCGGGATGCTGGTGCTGCGGGCCACGGTCGCCAGGGCGTCGACGTTCTCCGGCAACACGGGTTCTTCAATGAAGAAGGGATGCAGGGGTTCCAGCGCCTGGGCCAGGCGAATCGCCATGGCCGGGCTGACGCGACCGTGGAAGTCGATACCGATGTCAATCTCCGGGCCCAGCGCCTCCCGAAAGCGCGCGAAGTGGGCGACAATTTCATCCACTTTGGCGCGGGTGTCGACGATGTTGACGGCGCCGGGCACACCCAGCTTGAAGGCCGTGAAGCCGGCTTGCGCGCCGACCACTGCCTGTTCAACGTAATCGCCATAGGACTGGTCGTCCAGCCAGCCGTAAACGCGGATGCGGTCGCGCACAGCGCCGCCCAGCAACTTGTAGACAGGCTGGCCCAGCCATTTGCCGGTGATGTCCCACATGGCGTGCTCGATACCTGAGAGTGCGCTGGTGAGTATGGGGCCACCGCGATAGAACTGACCGCGGAAGATGGCCTGCCAGTTGTGCTCGATGCGCGTCGGGTCCTGGCCGATGAGGTAGCGGCCGATCTCATGCACGGCCGCGGCCACGGTCTGCGAGCGTCCCTCAAGCACCGGCTCGCCAAGGCCGACGATGCCCTCGTCCGTATGCATTTTGAGAAAGAGCCAGCGCGGCCGGACGAAGAAGGTCTCCAGCTTTGTGATTTTCATGTTCGCTCCGTGGCGGGCTCAGGCGCTGAGGCGGTTTTCCGGCATGTTTTCCAGACGCGTCAGCCAGTAGTGCACGTCGAAGTCCTCGTCGCCGGTCAGGAAACGCCACAGCAGCGTGCGGTTGACAATTTCGAGGCGGCCATCGCCGGCTTCGTACCAGGGCTCCAGTTTGGCCAGGATGGCCTGCACGTCATGGCGTTTTTCACCCGCGAAGATGGGCTGGTGAGCGCTGCTGTCGTCGTCGAGGTCGTCGGTATTCCACAGGCGCAGTTGACGCACGGTGGGGTTGAGCCGGATCTTGTACATGTAGCGCATGCGATCGGTCTGGTTCTGACGGCCACAGTGCCAGATGCCATGGTGCAGCACGAGAATACTGCCCGCCTTGCAGACCATGGGGATCTGCCCGAGAAAGTTCTGGTAACGGGCGACTTCCATTTCATTGATGCGGCGGAAGTGGCTGCCCGGCAGGAGCAGGGTACCCCCCATTTCGAGGGGCAGGTCGTGCGGGAAGTACATCAGCTGCACGTCGAAGTGCAGGCGCGTATCGATGATCGAGTCGCCATGCAGGCCCTGGGCCTTGCCTTCGTTGGGCAGCCGTTTGTGGATGGCGTGGTGGTCGAAAAGCGGGTCCGGGCCGACCAGGCTGTCGAGGATGCCCTGAATCTGTGGCAGGCGCAGCATGGCGCAGATGGGCGAAGGCTCGGGATAGCACTCGCCCAGGGGCGTGCCCGCCGGATAACTCTGGATGCCACCGGCCTCAAAGGCGCTCATCGCCGCCTGGTTGATGTCATCCGGGACAATCTCGTCGAAGCGCAGAAAGCCGCGCGCAACGAACGCCGCCATTTGATGCGAATTGAGCAAATGTTGTTTGTCGCTCATGGGTCGATCGTCTCCAGCTTTTCAAAGATGTACTCGTTCTTCTTGAACGAGGTGCTGTATTCCAGGCCTGGGTAGGGCGGAATGAGTTGCGGAAACTGGATCACACGCCAGCCATCCAGCAGGGCATCCATGCCCGTGGCGTAGGGACGCTCCAGGCCATCGCCTGTGGTGTGATGCTCGCGGCCGGTGCCGTCGTAAATCGTCCAGCCCTTGACTTCGCTGTCGAGTGCCGAGGTGCTCAGGTAAAGAATGAGCAGCTTCTGTCGTTGTTGCGCGCTTGCCATGCAGCCTCCCGGGTTGTGCCTTCCCGCTCCTGACCGGAAAAGGGGCGATTCAGTCTTGCGTCAGCGGCAAAGTATAGCGGCTGCCAGGCGGAGATACAGACGGTAAATCCCTGCTGCCGGCTCACCGCCGGGCGCCAGGCGAGCCAGGCAAGGGCGCCGCAGCTTCCACGAGACCCATATCGACAAGCTCCTGCCAGAAAGTCTGGGGAATCTCAAACTCCAGCGCGGCCAGGTTGTCCGCGACATGGTGAATTCGGTCGGCGCCGACAATCAGGGAATTGTAGGCCGGATGGGCCTGGACGAACTGCACGGCGGCGGCGTTCAGCGGCACCTTGTAGCGTTGGCAGACGCTCTCAAGCTTGCGGGCCCTGGCGCGGATGTCGGGCGGCGCCACTTCGTAGTTGTAGCTGGCGATTTCGCTGTCGCCGGTTGCCAGGATGCCGCTGTTGAAAATGCCACCGGCAAACACGCCGATGCCGCGCTCCTGCCACTCCTGCTGGGCGCCCAGCGCGGTCTGCTCCAGCAGGGTATGGCGCCCGGCCAGCAGGAAGCAATCAAAGTCGGCGGCGCGAGAAAAGGCCAGCTCCATCTCCCATTCATTCATGCCGGCGCCAATGGCGCTGACGACTCCCTGACTGCGCAACTCGTCCAGCACGGGATACCCCTGGTGCAGGGCCTCCTCGTACTTGTCTTCGACATCCGGGTCGTGAATGTGAAGGATGTCGACGCGGTCCAGTTTCAGCGCTTTCAGACTGTTCTCGAGGCTGCGCAGTACGCCGTCGCGCGTGTAATCGAAGATGAAGCCGCCCTGGCCATCCGGCAGGCGACCAATCTTGGTGGCAATAATGTAACTGTCACGCGGGACGCCCTGCAGGGCCTCGCCCATGTAGGCTTCGGTCTTGTACAGGGGGGCGGTATCCAGAAATTCGATGCCCAGTTCCAGCGCGCTGTGGACAATACCGATGGCCTCTTCCCGGCCATACTTGCCGATGTGGGCGCAACCCAGCGCAATGCGCGGCACTTCGAGCCCGGCCTTTGCAATCGTACTGCGTGGGAATTCAGTCATCCGCTCTCCCCGAATTTGTCACCTGCGGGTCTCCGCTTCGTATTATGAATAAGCGAAGGCCTTGCCGCCACCTGTCGTAGACATTCATAAGAATCCGGTGAGCGGACAGGGTGGTACTTGATTATCGACCTGGCTGACCCTATCCTGAACTGGCAGAGTGGCCGGGAAATCATCGACGCCTGGTCCGGGAGAGCCACCTTGCAATCCAGAACCATGAACAGAAGCGAACAGGGACGACGGGGCGGGCGGCCACCGGTCGACATGGCCGGCCTGCGGCGGGCGATCGGCTATCTGGGGCGGCAACGGCGGACGGCGGCGCTGGCCTACGGCGCCCTGATCATCGCCACGCTGGCGCAACTGGCCGTGCCGCGCCTGGTGCAAAACATGGTCAACGCCGTGACCGACGGCGTGACCGCGAACCAGATTCTGGCGCTGCCGGAATTTGTTCAGGGCGCGTCGGCGCAGTTGCTGGGCAGCAGCGTTGATGAACTGAGACTTACTTCGGAAGCGGCCGAGACGCTGCTGGTAAATGGCGTGGCGGCCATCATCGTCTTTGCTGTTCTGCGCGCCGTCTTCGCCTTTGTGCAGACCTACATGGCCGAGGCCACGTCGCAGGGCGCGGCCTTTGACCTGCGCAACGACATCTTCTCCCGCCTGCAGCGTCTGTCCTTCAGTTACTACGACCGGACCCAGACCGGCCAACTGATGATTCGCGCGACAGATGACGTTGAGAAGGTACGCCTGTTCATTGCCCAGGGGTTGATTCTGGCGGTACAGGCCTTTCTGCTGCTGATAGCAACCCTGATCATTCTGCTTTCGACCAACTGGCAGTTGACCCTGTCAATTTTTCCGATTTTGCCCTTCACGATCATTCTCTTCACCATTTTCGGGCGCATCGCGCAGCCCCTGTTTGAAAAATCACAGCGATTGCTGGCGGCGCTGAATACCGTGCTGCAGGAGAACGTGGCCGGGATCCGGGTTGTCAAGTCTTTTGTGCGTGAAAGGCGTGAACAGCAACGCTTTGACGAGGCCACCAACGTGTTGATGGCGCAGCGTCTACACATCAGCCGAACCTTTTCCATCCTGTTTCCGTTGATCTTCCTGCTGGCCAACGTCGGGCAGGTCATCGTACTCTACTTTGCCGGCCGGCAGATCATTCCCGGTTTAATCGGCCTGGGAGAGTATCAGTCCTTCGCCCTGTACCTGATCTATATTTTCTTCCCCCTGGGTCAACTGGGGTTCATCATTTCCCTGATGGCCCAGGCGGCCGCCTCGGCCACGCGCATCTTTGAAATCCTTGACACGGAAAGCGAAGTCCGCAACCGGCCCGGGGCCAGGGACCTGGCGACCATTTCCGGTGACGTCGAATTCGAGGGCGTCACCTTCCGTTACTTTGAATCCGGCGAAAACGTTCTGGACGACGTCAGTTTTCGCGTTGAAGCGGGCCAGACCGTGGCCCTGCTGGGGGCCACCGGCAGCGGCAAGACAACCATCATCAACCTGATTCCCCGTTTCTATGACGTCACCGAAGGCGTGGTGCGCATTGACGGCGTGGACATCCGCGACGCCACGCTGGACAGCCTGCGTTCGCAAATAGGTATTGTGCTGCAGGAGACCAACCTGTTTAGTGGCAGCATCCAGGAAAATATCGCCTTTGGCAGGCCGGATGCTTCGGCGGAAGAAGTGGAAGCCGCCGCCCGCGCCGCCGCCGCACATGATTTCATCATGGAGTTCCCGGAGGGATACGCGACCTCTGTGGGCGAAAGGGGCGCCACACTTTCCGGCGGCCAGAAGCAGCGCATTGCCATCGCCCGGGCCCTGCTGCTCGACCCGCACCTGCTCATTCTGGACGATTCGACCAGCGCCGTCGATTTCACAACCGAAAGACGCATTCAGCAGGCTTTGGACAACCTGATGCAGGGCCGCAGCAGTTTCGTCATTGCCCAGCGCATCAGCACGGTGCTGGGCGCCGACCTTATTATCGTCCTTGATCGTGGCGCCGTGGCGGCCATGGGCTCCCACGAGGAGCTGATGGAGAACAGCGCCATCTATGCCGAAATCTACAACTCCCAGCTGGTGGAGGACGTGAGTGTGGAGGCCGACGGCGCATGATGGGCATGGACGGCGGCCGCCGTCTCTTCGAGCGGGAAACGCTGAAGCCAAAGGGCCTGGGCGAAACCCTTGCCCGCTTCGGCAGCTATTTTCGGCAGCATTGGCCCGGCGCGATGCTGGCACTGGTGCTGATCTCCGCCCAGGCATGGACACAGGTTGTTTCGCCGGAATTAATCGGCCAGTCGGTGGACTGTTACCTTTTCCCGCGAGACCCGGCCAACTGCTGGTTTGCGTCCGTTACGCCGGAAATGGATACAGAGACCCGCCTGCTGGGTCTGGGCAGCCTGGTGTTGGTGCTGCTGGCAATCAGTCTGGCGGGGTCCGTGCTGGCAGGGCTCGCCTTCTATGCCATGTCCTGGACCGGGCAGCACGTGTTGCGCCACATGCGACAGGACCTGTTTCGTCATATTCATCGGCTTTCCATGGGTTTTTACGCGAAAAATGAAGCCGGTGACATCATGAGTCGCGTCACCAACGATTCCGACACGATCGAACAGGCCTTCAGTTTCGCGCTGATGCAGGTGATCTCGGGCGGGTTGATCATCGTGTGGATCATGGTACGCATGCTGGAGACCAACATCACCTATGCCCTGGTCAGCCTGGCGATCGTGCCGGTCATGGCCGTCGCCACCCTGTATTTTTCGAACCAGGCGCGCAAGGCCTTCCGTCAGGCGCGGCTGGAGATGGGAACCGTCAACGCGGACCTGCAGGAAAGCATCGCCGGCGCCCGCGAGGCGCAGGCCTTCAACCGCGAGGACGAGACCATCGCGGATTTCGAGCGTTCCAATGCCGCCAATCGCGAGGCCAACATTCGGGCGGCAGCTTTCACCAGCGCGCTGAGTCCGGTACTGGAAGCGCTGGGCTTTGTGGCGCTGGCCATTGTGGTGTTGGCCGGCGGCATCGCCGTGCTGCGCGACGAGCCATTGCTGGGCGGGTCGGCCATTTCCCTGGGTACCGTATTCGCATTTGTGGCCTTTTCGCAGCGTTTCAGCCAACCCATTCAGCAAATCGCCGTTCTCTGGACCAACGTGCAGAGCGCCATTGCCGGCGGCGAACGCATCTTTGGCCTGATGGACGAGCAGGATGAGATCGTGGAAAAGCCCGATTCGATTCCCCTGCCGACCGTTCAGGGCAGTGTTCACTACGACAAGGTGGCTGCGGAGTATGTGGCCGGAGAGCCGGTGCTCAATGGCATCAGCTTTGAGGCAAGGCCCGGCGAAATTGTCGCCATCGTTGGTCCCACCGGCGCGGGCAAGACCACCATCATCAACCTGTTGCCGCGCTTCTACGACGTGAGTGCCGGTGCGGTCCGCATCGACGGGCATGACGTGCGTGACGTGCAGGTCGACAGCCTGCGTCAGCAGATCGGCGTCGTGTTGCAAGACAACTTTCTGTTTTCGGACAGCGTCCTGAACAACATTCGCTTTGGGCGTCCGGACGCCAGCGATGAGGAAGTCATTGACGCGGCCAAACTGGTGGCGGCCGACAGCTTCATTGAGCGCCTGCCCGAAGGTTACCAGACCGTGCTGGGCGAACGAGGCAGCGGCCTGAGCCAGGGGCAGCGACAACTCATCGCCATTGCCCGCGTCGCCCTGATGAGCCCGCGCATCCTCATTCTGGACGAAGCGACCTCAAGCGTGGATACACGGACCGAGCGATTGATCCAGAGCGCTTTCGAACGCTTGCTGGAAGGCCGCACCAGTTTTGTCATCGCGCATCGCCTGAGCACGATCCGCAATGCGGATCAGGTGCTGCTGCTGCAGGACGGGCAGATCACCGAACGCGGCACGCATCGCGAATTGCTGGCGCAGGGCGGCGCTTACCACGCGCTCTACATGAGCCAGTTTCGCGATGAAGAAGAGGCGACTCCCGTCCCCGGCAACGGCCGTCAGGCCGAAGGTACGGCGGGCGCCGGTTAAGACGCCTTTCAGGATATCGGCTCGCGCGTATAGTCGTTGTTCACCTGACGCAATATCCCGAGCGGATTGCCGTCTTGCAGGGCTTCGGGCAAGAGTTCGTCCGGGACATCCTGCCAGGCGACCGGGCGCAGGAAGCGGCGAATGGCGTTGGTGCCTACCGAGGTCGTGCCGGCCGCATTGGTCGCCGGCCAGGGGCCGCCGTGTTGCATGGCCGCCGTCACTTCCACGCCGGTCGGGTAGCCATTCCAGATGAGGCGGCCGGCCTTCTCACGCAAGGCGTCCAGCAAGGGGCGCAAGGACTCCCTTTCTTCGGAGCCGCAATGGATGCTGCCGGTTAACTGGCCGGCCAGGGAACGCAGCACGCGCTCAAGTTCCTCGTCGCCGTTCCATGCGACGAAAAGGGTGACCGGACCAAAGTGTTCTTCCTGCAAGTCGGGATTCTCCAGAAATGTCGCTGCATCCGTTTCCATCACAGTATGCGGGTAACAAAAGCCGTCCGCCTGACTGGCATTCTCGCTGCTATGGGAGCGCACGCCGTCGAGGTTGGCGCTGCGACCGACGCTCCGCGCCAGGCCGCTCTCTACCGCGGCGTTCAGCAGGAATCCCGCTTCGATTCCCAGCATTGCATCCCGGTAAGCGGCGATGAATGTGCCGGCTTCTTCACCTTTTGGCAGCAGGACCAGGCCCGGGTTGGTGCAGAACTGACCGGAGCCAAGCGTCGCGGACGCGGCCAGCCCCTGCACGATTTCCGCGCTGCGTTCGGCAAGTGCGGCGGCGGTGATGACGACCGGATTAATGCTGCCCATCTCGGCGAAGACGGGAATCGGTCGCGGCCGTTGTGTGGCAATGTCATGCAGGGCGCGACCCCCTTGCAGCGAGCCTGTGAAACCCACGGCCTCCAGCAAGGGGTGTTCGACCAGCCAGCGGCCGACGTCGTGCCCGTCGCCCTGCAGCAGCGAAAAGAAACCGGGCGGAAAGCCGCAGGCGCTGACGGCGGCATTGATCGCATGGGCGAAAAGTTCGCTGGTGGCGGGATGACCGGGATGGCCCTTGACGATCACCGGACAGCCGGCGGCAAAGGCAGCGGCACTGTCACCACCGGCGGTGGCAAAGGCAAAGGGGAAATTGCTGGCGGAAAACACGGCCACGGGACCCAGCGGGAGCAGCATGCGGCGCAGATCCGGCCGCGGCAGGGGCGTTCGTTGCGGCAGAGCCGTATCGATGACCGCCTCAACGTGTGAGCCTTCGCGCAGCAGGGCGGAGAAGGCGCGCAACTGGCCGGTCGTGCGCGCCAGTTCGCCGGTCAAACGCACGGTGCCCAGGGCGGTCTCCGCATCCGCCGTGGCGATGAGCGAGTCGGCAGCGGCCTCAATTTCCTCGGCAACGGTGTCCAGAAAATCCCCCAGGGTCGAGGCGGGAAACAGGCGTGTCGAGGCGAAGGCGTCCGCTGCCGCGCGCAACGCCGCGTCGATTTCCTGCGCCGTGGCGCTGTAAAAGCGGGTCTCTCCGGCTTTGCGGCTACGAGGGTCCACACTGTGGAAGTAACTGGCGCCGGCCGCCTGCCATTCACCTGCAATACTGTTTTTGCCTGCTGTCACGAGACCTGCTCCTTGTCCTTTGACGCATTCTGTTCTTTGTCGAGCGCGCGTTGACCGGCTTCCAGTAACGCCAGAATCCGTTCACTGTCATAAACGCAGCCCGCCCAGGTGCCGCCGCTGACGGCCTGCAACGCCGCCCACAGGCGCGTGTCGTCCGGCAGATTCGGGTGTGGCGCAAGCGCGGGATGCGGGTCGCGTCGGGCGAGCAGGGCGGAGGATTCCTGAGAATTGAGCGGTCCGTCTGCTGTGGCGACGAGGTCCAGACTGCCCTGCAGTGCCTGTCGGTCAATGCGAATGGAGACCATGTCCCCGTCGCGCAGTTTGCCGATCGGCCCGCCGGCCAGCGCTTCGGGGCCGACGTGGCCGATGCAGGCGCCGGTAGATACGCCCGAAAAGCGCGCGTCCGTCAAAAGCGGCACGTGCTTGCCCCAGGGCAGAAACTTCAGCGCTGAAGTGAGTTGGTAGGTCTCCTCCATGCCGGTGCCGGCCGGTCCGATGCCAATCACGACCAGCACGTCACCGGCCTGGACGCTGCGGCCGGACTGGCCCCTGATGGCGGCGATGGCCTCGCGCTCGGATGTGAAGACCCGCGCCGGGCCGCTGTGATGATACACGCCGTCGTCGCCAACCAGTTCCGGATCGATGGCGGTGGCCTTGACCACCGATCCTTCCGGGGCAAGGTTGCCGACAGGAAAGACGACCGTGCTGGTCAAACCGCGCTGACGCGCGCTGTCCGGCGACATGATGACGTCATCGGGATTCACGCCATCGCGTTCGCGCAACTGACGCCGCAAACCCTCGCGGCGCTCGCTGTCCTGCCACCAGTCCAGCAATTCGCCCAGGCTTGCGCCGGTGACCGTCAGGACCGAACAGTCCAGCATGCCCCGGGCGCGCAGATGCAACATCACTTCCGGCACGGCGCCGGCAAGGAAGACCTGCACAGTGGGATGGTTGCGCGGCCCGTTGGGCAAGGCATCAACCAGGCGCGGCGCCGCGCGGTTGACGCGAGTCCAGTCGGCAACCGTTGGGCGGGGCAGGCCGGCGGCGTGGGCGATGGCCGGGATGTGCAACAGCAGGTTGGTGGAGCCGCCGAAGGCGGCATGCACCAGCATGGCGTTTTCCAGCGCAGCCGGGGTCAGGACGTCGGTCATGGTCAGACCGAGCGCTTCCTGACGCAATAGCGCCAGGGCCGAGCGCCGCGCCATCTCCAGCCAGACGGGTTCGCCTGAGGGCGCCAGCGCGCTGTGGGGCAGGGAAAGGCCAAGCGCCTCAGCCACCACCTGGGCGCTGGCTGCGGTGCCCAGGAACTGGCAGCCACCGCCGGGCGAGCCGCAGGCGCGGCAGCCCATGGTGGCGGCGTAATCCAGGGTGATCAGGCCATGGCTGTAGCGAGCGCCGATGGTCTGCACCGTGCCGGCATCCTCGGCCTCCGCTGCCGGCAGGGTCACGCCACCCGGGACGATCACGCCCGGCAAGCAGGAACTGCCCGCCAGGGCCAGCATCATGGCCGGCAGGCCCTTGTCACAGGTGGCCACGCCCAGCACGCCCCGGCGCAGGGGAAGGGAGCGAATGAGGCGGCGCAGCACAATGGCGGCGTCGTTGCGGTAGGGAAGGCTGTCCATCATGCCTTCCGTGCCCTGGGTGCGCCCGTCACAGGGGTCGCTGCAATGAGCGGCGAAGGGCAGCCCGCCCTGCCGGTGGAGGGTCTCGGCGGCTACCCGGACCAGCAGGCCGACCTCCCAGTGACCCGTGTGGTATCCCAGCGCCAGCGGGCGACCGTCATCGGCGCGCAGGCCGCCCTGGGTGCTGAGGATGAGGTACTGCGGTCGCGCGACTTCGGCGGGGTCCCAGCCCATGCCGGCATTTTGCGTCATGCCGAAGAGATGGCCGCTGCCGGCATTCCCCAGCATTTCTTCCGTCAGGGGCAGGGCGCCGGCGGGCCCCTGGCCCACGCTGCGGGTGACCGGGGTGTCCGCGGCCAGGATGTCCGTTAGCGAAGGGATGGTGCCTTGCTCGCTCATGAGTGTTCTTCAGTTGTGATGCGCGGGCAGGGCTGGCTATACTAGCGCGCAAATCCGGTATGAGGCAATGCATGGGACGCTTCGACGGGCGGGTCGCCCTTGTCACTGGCGCCGGAGAAGGCATCGGCCTGGAAATCGTCCGGCAACTGGTTCGCGAGGGCGCGCAGGTCCTGCTTAACGACATCGACGGCGATCGCGCCGGCGAGGCCACGGCGGCGATTCGCGCCAGGGGTGGCGACTGCCGATCCTTCGCCGGCGACGCCGGTGACGTGGCGGTCATTCGTATGATGGTCGCCACGGCCGTGGAAGCCTGGGGACGTCTGGACCTGGCGGTCGCCAATGCCGGCCTGACCCTGTACGGCGACTTTTTCGACTACGAGCCCGCCGCGCTGGAGCGGGTTCTGAATCTGAATCTGCGGGGGTCCTTTTTTTTGGCGCAGGCCGCCGCCCGTCAAATGCGCGACCAGGGGGAGGGCGGCCGCATCCTGCTGATGTCCTCGGTAACCGGATTGCAGGCCGTGCATCATCTGGAGGCTTACGGCATGAGCAAGGCCGCGTTGCGAATGCTGGCGCGCGGCCTGGTGCACGATCTTTCGCCGCATGGCATCACGATAAACAGCATCGCGCCCGGCGCCATCCTGACGCCAAGGAATCTGCAGGATGACCCGGACTTTGAAAACTCCTGGGGCAACGAGATTCCCGTGCAACGCGTGGGCAGCGCGGAGGAAATCGCCGCCGCAGCGCTCTTCCTGCTTTCGCCGGAAGCGAGCTATATCACAGGCCAGACTCTGGTCGTGGACGGCGGCTGGTCGGTGACAAGTCCGCTGCCCGGGCAGATTACCTACCGCAATCAGGGAGACCCGACATGAGCGATCCACTTCTGCTGCGCGTTCTTGATCCGGAGCAGGGGCCACGCTTCGTCTTGCAGGAAGGCGAAACAGTATCGGACGTTCACGACGCCATTGGCTCGCTTTCCGCGTGGCTTGCCGCCAGCGTGGGACGGACCGCGCAAGCCATTGACGACTTGCGTGAGCAGGCGGCCGCGGCGGAAACGCGCTGGCCGCGGGGGGAATTTGCCTTGCCCCTGCTGGCGCCGGTGGACGAGCAGGAAGTCTGGGCGGCGGGAGTGACCTACGAGGACAGCCGCAAGGCGCGTCAGGAAGAAGCCGTCGACGGCGGTGACGTCTACGCCCGCGTGTACGTCGCCGAGCGCCCGGAGATTTTCTTCAAGGCCCAGGCCTGGCGCGTCATTGGCCCGGGCGGCAAGGTTGGCATCCGCTCCGACGCCACCTGGTCCGTGCCGGAACCGGAACTTGGCGTGGTCTATAATCCGGCCATGGAAGCGATCGGGTTTACCGTGGGAAACGACATGAGCAGCCGCGACATTGAAGGCGCCAACCCGCTTTATCTGCCTCAGGCCAAGATGTTCACAGCCTGCTGCGCGCTCGGTCCGGGAATTGCACTGCGCGCCACCCGGGACTGGCCGGACGCCAACATTCGCATGCGCATTGAGCGTGAAGGCGAAGATGTGTTCAGAGGTTCCATTCACACCGGTCGCATCCGTCGCCGAATTGACGAGCTGGGCGACTTTCTGGGTCGCACATACAAGTTGCCAAAGGGCGCCGTGTTGCTGACGGGAACTGCCATTGTGCCGCCCGCGGACTTCACGCTGGAGGAAGACGACGTCATCGTCATCGGCATCGATGGCATCGGCGAACTGATGAATATCGCGCAAGTGGTGTAGGCGACGGGGGAGCGATTCCAAATGGCTGATCAAAACGTTAACTTCTTTGCTGAAATATCGCAGTCGTGCGTACCCTTCGACGAGGTTGCCATCCGTCTGAATGCGGGCGACAACGTGGCCATTGCTCGCCGGCCCCTGCAACCCGGCACAGTTCTGGAGACAGGCGATGGCGTCCTGAACCTGCGCGACTTCGTCACCGACGGCCATAAATTCGCACTGGCAGACCTCGCCAACGGTGAGAGAGTCCGGCGCTACGGGCAGACCATCGGTTTCGCCACGCAGGACATTCAGGCCGGTGACCACGTGCATACGCACAATCTGGCTGTACAGGATTTCGCGCGCGACTACGAGTTCGCGCTGGACATTGAAACGGTGGACTTTGTGCCGCCGGAACAACGACTGACCTTCAACGGTTACCTGCGGGAGGACGGGCAGGTAGGCACGCGCAATTTCATCGCCATCATCTCTACCGTCAACTGTTCGGCGCACACCACGCGCGAAATCGCCCGTCACTTCACGTCCGAACGTCTGGCCGACTATCCCAACGTGGACGGCGTCGTGGCGCTGGTCCACCTTTCGGGCTGCGCGGTGCAGATCGGTGGCGATGATTATGTGTTGCTGCAACGCACCCTGGCCGGGATGGCGCGCCACGCCAACATCGGGGCTTACATCATCGTCGGCCTGGGCTGCGAGGCCAACCAGGTCGCCGACCTGGTGTCCAACTATGACCTGAATGGCAATGGCCGACAGGCGCCCGGCATCACCATCCAGGGGGAAGGTGGCATCCGCAAGACGATTGAGGCCGGCGTGGCGGCTGTAGAAGAATTGCTGCCTTTGGTCAACGCCAGCGAACGTAGCCCGCAACCGGTGTCCGAATTGATGATTGCCCTGCAGTGCGGCGGCAGCGACGGCTGGTCCGGCGTGACGGCCAACCCGGTGGTCGGCGCGGCGTCCGATCTGCTGGTGCGCCAGGGCGGGACGGTGGTGCTTGGCGAGACGCCGGAGATCTACGGCGCGGAACAGTTGCTGACGCGGCGCGCCGTGAGCCGCGAGGTGGGCGAAGGCCTGCTGGACCTGATCCGCTGGTGGGAAGAGCACAGCGTGAAGCACGGCATGGAAATCGACAACAATCCGTCGCCGGGCAACAAGCTGGGCGGCCTGACCACGATTTACGAGAAGTCGCTGGGCGCGGTAGCCAAGGGCGGCAGCACGCCCCTGACCGGCGTCTACAAATATGCCGAGCCGGTGACGGCGCGCGGCTTCACCATCATGGATTCGCCGGGTTACGATCCGGTGGCGGTGACCGGCCAGGTGGCCGGTGGATCCAACCTGGTGCTGTTCACGACCGGGCGCGGTTCGGCCTTCGGCTTCCTGCCCGCGCCGAGCATCAAGCTGGCCAGCAACTCGGCCCTCTATCGGCACATGGAAGAGGACATGGACTTCGATGCCGGACGCATTCTCGACGGGCTTTCCATGGGAGACGCGGCGCAGGAGTTGCTGGAGTTGATGATTTCGGTCGCATCCGGCGCGCCGTCAAAGAGCGAGGCCCAGGGCGTGGGCGAGGCGGAATTCAACCCCTGGAACCTCGGCGGCACGCTGTAATTCTGATGCGACACTGATGTCATGTTCAGAATCTGGCAAGATTTGCGGCGCATACTGGCGGGAGACAGGCGGGAAGTCAGGAGCAATGTCATGGCCGACACAAGCAAGGTTCGCAAGAGCGAGGCCGAGTGGGCCGAGCAGTTGACACCACAGCAGTACGCGGTGCTGCGGCGCCAGGCGACCGAGCGCCCCTTTACCGGCGAGTTCGTGGACCACAGGGAGGACGGCACCTACTGTTGCGCGGCCTGCGGGCAGCAGTTGTTCGCCTCTGGCACGAAGTTCGATTCGCATTGCGGCTGGCCCAGCTTCTGGGACATGATCGATGAAGGCACGGTGGAGTGGCGGCCGGACAACAGCTACGGCATGCGTCGCACAGAAGTCACCTGCAGTCGCTGTGACTCACATCTGGGCCACGTGTTCGAGGATGGCCCGCGCGACCAGACCGGTCTGCGCTACTGCATCAACTCGGTGGCGCTGGATTTCGAGCCTTCGGCCAACAAGCAGTAACCATCGCTTCTCATTTGGCGTCCGGGCCATTGTGCCCGGGCGTCTTCCGTTAAACGCCGCCGTAGGCGCTGTAGCCGCCGTCCACCGGGATGACCGTGCCGGTGACGAAGCGCGCGCCGTCCGACACCAGCCAGAGCAGTGTGCCGATCAGTTCCTCCGGCTGGCCGAGGCGACCCATGGGCGTGTTGCTGACGATTTGCTGGCCGCGCGGCGTCAGCGAGCCGTCCTCGTTGCTGACGATGAGGCGGTTCTGCTCGGTAAGGAAGAAACCGGGCGCGATGGCGTTGACGCGGATATGCGGGCTGTATTCATGCGCGAAATAGACCGCCAGCCAGCGCGTAAAGTTGTCGATGCCGGCCTTGGCAGCGGCGTAGGCCACGACGCGCGTCAGCGGGCGCTGGGAGGCCATTGAGGAGATGTTGACGATGACGCCCTGGCCGGCCTCGGCCATGGGCTGCGCCAGGGCCTGCGCGGCCAGTAAGGTACCAAGGAAGTTGAGGTCAAAGGTCCACTGCAGCGCTTCCTGGTCGATGTTGAACAAATTGCGCGTGTTGTCGGGCGAGGTCATGGCGTTGGGGTTGTTGCCGCCGGCGCAATTGATCAGGATGTCGATGTTGCCGCAGACGGACAGGATTTCCTCACGCGCCGCATCGAGGGTCTCGCGCTCCAGCACGTTGACGGCCAGAGGGATGGCCTTTCCGCCCTCGGCGAGAATGGCATCCGAGGTCCTGGCGGCTTTCTCCAGCGAGGTACCCATGACGGCAACGGTCGCTCCGGCCGCGGCCAGTCCCTTGCACATGGCGCTGCCGAGCACGCCGCTGCCACCGGTCACGGCGGCCACCTTGCCGGAAAGGTCAATTGTATAGGGCATCAGTCGCTTCCTGTGGCGCCCTGGAATGGCGCGATGTGTCGGTCGAAGTGGGTCTCAAGCACCGCCTGGTAATCGCCCTCGTGTTCATGCAGGAAGGCATATAGCCGGTCACGAAACCTGTCCAGCTGCGAGCCGAAGGTCACGTGCAGCGCCTGGCGAGCGTCAAATTGTTCGAAGAGGGCCGGCAATTGATCGTCTGGCGGGTTGACGGGCACGCGCTCCAGCCGGCCGGAGATGTGATAGCTGGCGCGGTCGGTCTCAAAGCGCTCACGGGCCAGCGCCAGAATCTCGCGGAAGAACGACGCGTCCCGCAGGGCAATCACGCGCAGGGCCTCCAGCCAGCTGGTGCCGGCCGTCTTGAGGTGCACCAGGGGCCCGGCGTGGCGGTGGATGATCGGGTAGATTCCAAACTTGTCCGAACCGGTGTGAATGCTCAGCTTGTAGGGGCCCATTTCCCGCGCGATGCGGGCATGGGCGGCGAAATCCTGCTCGAATTGCGCCAGTTCTCCGATGTAATCCACGCCCTTCTCGAAGTCGCCAATGAAACGCGGCGCCAGACCGTCCACCTGCACGCCCAGTCGCTTCAGTTCCGCAGCGATGAACCAGTGCTCGGCCGGGCTGGTCGGCGTGTCAGTCTCGTCGACCGACACCTCCAGGTCAAATGGTTCACCGGCGAAGCGCTGTTCGATGTGACGCGCCAGGTTCTTGACGTGGATGATGGCGCGACTGTATTTGCCGCTGGCGCGCAAGAGGGCTTCCTCGCCCAGGGGGTTGGCAGCGCCGGCCGCAAGATACATACGACGCAGGTCGCCGGGCGTCGCTTCCAGTTGATCCGCAGGCAGCGACTCGAACTTCGTCTGCAAGGTGGCTGCGTCGTCGCCGTGGGCTGCGTTGTCAACGTGCTCGTTGGGGTCAAGCGTGAAGCCGGTGAAGCCCGCCTCGATACAGGTGTCAATGTCTGCGATATGCTTGACGTGGTCCGCGTCGCTGCCGTAGCCATCGCGATAGTCCATTTGCAACACGCCCCATGCCGCGTCGTCGATGACGTCCTGCGCGCTACGATTGCAGCGCTGCATTTCGCGGATGGACTGTTGCGCGAAGACTCCGGCCATGTCTCCCTTGCGAACGGCGCGGACGTGGCCCGGCGTCGCCAGGCCGAGTCGGTCGCCGCAACCGATGGACTTGCGCAGGCCCAGCGGCTGCGGCGCAGTCCATGGCAGTTCGCGGCGCAAGGCGGCGGCATTGACTGCATCAAGGGGGCAGAGCCAACAGTCGCCCTGCTGTTCGCCATGAAAGCCGGCGGGCAGATCTCCACGGATGCGCAGCCGCCGCCTTGTACCACTGCCAACCAGATCGTAAGTCACGCGCACCTCATTTGGTCTTCGCTTCCGCCACACAATATAATACGCCCAGTTGACGAAGCGCAAAGGCGCACGGCCCATGACCCGGCCCAACATCCTGCTCATCAGCAGTGACCAGCAGCACTGGAACACCCTGGGCTGTCTCAATCCGGAAATCAGCACGCCGGCGCTCGATCGACTGGCGGAAGAGGGCACGCTGTATACCCGCGCCTATTGCCCCAACCCGACCTGCACGCCCACGCGATCATCAATGATCACCGGCAAGGCCCCGGCGCAACATGGCGCGGTCTCGCTGGGCATGAAACTGCCGGAGCACGAGCCGACGGTGGGCGACATTTTTCAGCGGGCCGGTTATCGAACGGCGCTGGTCGGCAAGGCGCATTTTCAGCCCTTGCAGGGCACCGGGGACTATCCTTCTCTTGAAGCCTGGCCGATCCTGCAGGACCTGGATTTCTGGCGCGATTTCAACGGCCCATTTTACGGTTTCGAACACATCGAACTGGCGCGCAACCACACGACCGAGGCCCACGTCGGCCAGCACTACGCCATCTGGATGGAAGAAAAGGGCCTCGACAACTGGCGCGATTATTACGAGACGCCGACCGGCAACAACGACAGCCAGGTGCGAAAGTGGCTGATTCCCGAGCGTTTCCACTACAACGCCTGGATCGCCGAACGCAGCAACGCCCTGCTGGAAAAGTACGCTGACAACGACGAGCCTTTTTTCCTGTGGTCCAGTTTCTTCGATCCGCACCCCAAGTACCTTGTGCCGGAACCCTGGGACACGATGTACGAACCGGCTTCCGTGACCGTGCCCCGGGTGACGCCCGGCGAGCATGAGGTTAATCCGCCGCACTTCCGCCTGACCCAGCAACCTGATCCCGATTTCACACCCTGGCTGGAGGAGGGCGGCAACGGCCTGCATGGCTGTCACTGCCACTTGCACGATCGAGACGAACTGGCGCGGGACATCGCCTGTTACTACGGCATGGTCAGCTGCATGGACAGGTACATCGGAGACATCCTCAATCGCCTTGAGGAACTGGGTCTGGCGGAGAACACCCTGGTCGTCTTCACCAGCGACCACGGTCACTTCTTTGGCCAGCACGGACTGATTGCCAAGGGACCCTTTCATTACGAGGACATGATTCGGGTGCCGATGATCGTGCGCTGGCCTGGCGTGTGCCAGGCGGGCGCTCGCTCGGAGGCGCTGCAGTTGCTGAGTGATCTGCCGGTGAGTTTCCTCAGCGCCTGCGGCCTTGACGTGCCAGTTGACATGACCGCCATTGACCAGAGCGAGGTATGGGCCGGCAGGATGACGGCGGCGCGCAATGAGGTTTTGGTCGAAAACCACCACCAACCGACAACCCTGCATGCCCGAACCCTCGTGACGGAGCGCTACAAACTGACGGTCTATTGCCATCGCGACTATGGTGAACTCTTCGATCTGGAGAGCGACCCGGGCGAAGAACGCAATCTCTGGTACGATTCCGGTTCCGCCTGGCTGAAGGACTGGCTGGTGGAACGCATGTTACTGGCCCAGATGGCGCAGGAAGAAGCGCTTGACGACGAGCGCCTCGCCTGGCCCAACAAGGCCGCGGGCATGTATACAAAGACCCTTGACGCCGGCCGCTGGCGCATCACGGTGGACCCGGAAAACGATCGTTATGAATTGCTGGACACGGGCCAGTATCCCGGGTCGCCCGGCATTGACCGCTGGGCCGATCCGGAATGCAGCGCTCAACGCGGCCGCATGTTGCTGGCGCTGCAGTTTGCGCGCATGGCGGCCGAACCGTTCTGGATGCCGAGAGTCTCCGGCGCATGAGGGAACAACCATGGACGAGGCAATGGTGAATACGCAGCCATATCTGGCCAACACGGCACCGACCGACCCGGCGGGTTTTGAACCGGCGATTGCGGAGCCGCCCCCGCATCTCTACGAACCCGGCGAAGTTTACCAGGGTGGCGCGACCGGTCTCGCTGCTGTCTCCAATGCGGAATTCACCCTGTTTCGCGAATCGGGTTTTCTGATTGTGCGCCAGGCCCTGTCAGCGACAGATGTGAATGATGCCCTGGCGGCCATTGAGGCGCTTTGCGCCGGGCAGGTGCCTGGCGACTTCCACGTGCGCTATGAAGCCGGCGCCCGCGGACAACTGGACTCGCTGGAGCCGGCATGGCGCCAGGACACTATCCGCAAGCTAAGCGATTTTGTGCAATTCGAAGCGCGCCTGCTGGCTGTTTCCAGGCACGCGGGCCTGCATGCCGTACTGCGCGAATTGATCGGGGACGAGCCGCAGATGTTTCAGGACATGGCGCTGCTGAAACCACCACGCATTGGTCGCGAGAAGCCCTGGCACCAGGATTGCGCCTACTTTGACCTGCCCCAGGGCACCAGGGTGGTCGGTGTCTGGCTGGCGCTGGACGAGGCGAAGGTCGAAAACGGCTGTATGCACATCATTCCTGGCTCACACATTGAAGGACCGGTTGTGCATTTCCAGCGTCGCGACTGGCAGATATGTGACACTGAGGTGCAGACCCGGCGCTGCCTGGCCCTGCCGATGCAACCTGGCGACTGCCTGTTCTTCGACGGTCTGTTGCAGCATGGCACACCCCCCAGCCACTCGCCTCTACGTCGACGTGCCTTGCAATTCCACTATCGACCGCGCAGTGTTGACATGCTGCCGGACGATAGCGAACGCCTGCGTCTCTTTGGTGAAGAAGGCAAGGACGTCAGTTGCTAGGCAGCGGACGTCAGACGATGCGGGTCGCCAGACTGCACGCCGCGCGGGACATCCGCATTGATGAGGTTGACGAACCTGGCGATCCGGACGCCGGTCAAGTGCTCATCCGCGTCACAGCCGTCGGTATCTGCGGTTCGGACCTGCACAGTTACGAAGACGGTCGCATCGGCGACACGGTGGTGCAACAGCCCCTGATTCTGGGCCACGAATTCGCCGGTCAGATTTTGGCCTGCGGCGATGAAGCGCGCGACGGCAACGACGATCCCTTGCAAGCGGGGCAGCGCGTGGCGGTCGATCCGGCGCAACCCTGTTTGCGCTGCGAACTGTGTCTGAAGGGGCACCCCAATCTCTGCCGGCGGCTGCACTTTTGCGGTCTGTGGCCGGACGACGGCGCCCTGTGCGAACGCATGCTGGTGCCGGCCCATGGCTGTTTTCCGTTGCCGGATGCGCTCAGCGATGCCGAAGGCGCCTTGCTGGAGCCGCTTGGTGTGGCCCTGCATGCGGTGGACCTGGCGCGGCTGCGTCTGGCGCAGAGTGTGGTGGTGCTTGGCTGCGGGCCCATCGGCCTGCTCATCATCCGCCTGGCGCAGCTGGCTGGCGCGGAGCCGATTTACGCCTGCGACCGCTTCCCCTGGCGCGTGGCCGCTGCCCGTGCCTGGGGCGCCAGCGAGGCCTGGTGTTGCCTGGAGGAAGACTCGATCGAACGAGTCGATCAACTCACGGCTGGTCGCGGCGCGGACGCGGTCTTCGAGGCGGCCTGGGCCGATGAGTCTGTCGCCGAGGCCGCTGAGATGGCGCGGCCGGGCGGACGGGTGATACTGGTTGGCATCCCCTCGGCAGACGTGCTCACCATGAAACATTCAACGGCGCGGCGCAAGGGGCTGACCTTGCTCATGTCGCGGCGCATGAAGCACACTTATCCGCGCTCCATTCGCCTGGCGCAGGGTGGCGCCATTGCATTGGAAGACCTGATTTCGCGCCGCTATCCCCTGGACCGGACGGCGGCAGCCTTCGCCAGTTACGCGGCCTGGGAAACGGGCGTTCAAAAACTGCTGATCGACATCTGAGCCAGGCTCAGGAATCGAAGCGATAGGCGCGTCGCGCCAGTCCCACGGCCATTTCCTGCGCCATGTCTTCGGCGTCCTGCACGTCGATGAAGCCGCGCCTGTGCAGGCCGGCGATCCAGTTGACCGCCGTGCGGCGCCAGACGTCGTGCCTCGCGGGGATGGAGGTGAAGGCGCGGGTGTCGTCATTGAAGCCGACCGTGTTGTAGATTCCGGCGGTCTCCATCACGAGGTCGAAAAAGCGGGCGATGCCGTTGACGCTGTCGAAAAACCACCAGGGTGGACCGAGCTTCACGGCCGGGTAGTAACCGGCGAGGGGCGCCATCTCGCGGCCGTAGCCGCTTTCATCCAGCGTGAAAAGGATGAGCGAAAAGCGCGGATGATTGCCATATTTCGTCAGCAGCGGGCGCAGGTTTCGGGTCCATTCGCTGGCGATCGGGATGTCCGCGCCCTTGTCCCTGCCGAAACGCGCGTGCAGGTCAGGGTCATGATTGCGCAGTGACCCGACGTGCAACTGCATCACAAGACCATCCTCTACACTCATGCGCGCCATCTCAACCAGCATGTGACCGGTGAAGCGTCGCGCGTCCTCCGCACTTGCATTACCGCGCAGTGCCCTGTCGAAGAGCGTTTCCGCCTCCCGTTGGCCCATGGTCTCCGTGTACGCCGTCAGGGCGGCGTGGTCGGTGGCTGTGGCGCCCATTTCCCGGAAAAACTGGCGTCGCTGTTCCAGCGCTCGTACGTACTGCCGATACGAGACAATGTCGATTCCGCTCTGCTCACCCAGCTGATCGACATGGGCGCGCCAGTCCGGCGTGTCGAGATTGACCACGGTATCCGGCCGAAAGGTCGGCAGGATGCGCCCCTGCCAGCCTGACTCCCGAATGGCCATGTGTTGCTGCAAGGGATCGGTGGCGGCGTCGGTGGTGGTGAGGACTTCCACGTTGAATCGCTCGAACAGGGCCCGCGGCCGAAATTCGGGCTCCTGCAGGCAAGCGGCGATCTGGTCATGAATGGACCGGGCGCTGTTGCTCGTCAGCTTCTCTTCCACGCCAAATACGAAGTGGAAGGAATAGTCGAGCCAGCTGCCGGTGGGCGTGCCGCGAAAGAGGTGGTAGTGGTCGGCGAAGCTTTGCCAGATCTTGCGCCCGTCCGTTTCAACCGCGCCGCCGTCAACGCGGGGAATGCCGAGACTTTCCAGGGCGATGCCCTGCGAGTGCAGCATGCGGAAGACGTAATGGTCGGGCGTGATGAACAGTTCGCCAGGTGAGCCAAAGCGGTAGTCCGGGTCCGCGAAGAGCAGCGGGTCCACGTGACCGTGCGGGCAGATGAGCGGCAGGTCCCTGACCTGATGATAGAGACGCAGGGCCACGTCACGGTTGGCGGGCTCGAGATAGCGGTCTTCCGGCAGGAAAATCGGCGGCACGCTGGAGCCTTTCGCGCTCATCAGGATCGTCCCAATGTTACCCCGGATACTGTGCAAATGGCAGTTTTTACTGATGGTGCTAGACTTGCCTCGATGTGTCGCTGCCTGGAGTTGTGATGTACACGATTGGCGTGGACTTTGGCACTGAATCGGGGCGTGCCTTGCTGGTCGATACCCGCGACGGCCGCGAGGTGGCCGGCGCAGTGCATGACTATGCCAACGGCGTGATCGACCGCCATCTGCCAGGCAGTGACCGGCCCCTGCCGCCGGACTGGGCCCTGCAGGACCCGCAGGACTATCTGGACGTGCTGGGCGCCACCATCCCGGCAGTGCTGCGGGAAAGCGGCGTAGCAGCAGCGGAGGTCAAGGGAATCGCCATCGACTTCACCGCCTGTACCATGCTGCCGGTGCGGGCGGACGGCACGCCGCTTTGCTTTCTGGAGGAGTGGCGCGGGGAACCTCACGCCTGGATCAAACTCTGGAAGCACCACGCCGCGCAGCCTCAGGCGGACCGCATCAATGCGGTGGCCGAGGCCCGCGGTGAGATCTGGCTGCCGCGTTACGGCGGCAAGATTTCATCGGAGTGGTTTTTCAGCAAGGCGCTGCAGATTTTGGAAGAGGCGCCGGAAGTCTACCAGGCCGCCGACAGACTGATCGAGGCGGCTGACTGGGTCATCTGGCAGCTCTGCGGCGTGGAGACGCGCAATGCCTGCACCGCAGGCTACAAGGCGCTGGTGCAGGACGAAGGCTACCCGGCGCGGGACTATTTCGCGGCCCTGAACGAAGGCCTGGCGGACGTGGTTGACATGAAGATGAGCCGCGACCTGGCGCAACCGGGCGAGCGCGCCGGCGGCCTGAGTGAGACCGCTGCCACGCTGACGGGACTGGAGCAGGGCACGGCGGTGGCCGTCGCCAACGTCGACGCCCACGTCACTGTGCCGGCCGTGCGGGTGACGGGGCCGGGTAGTATGGTCATCATCATGGGCACCTCCAACTGCCATATGCTGGTCAGCGAGGAACTGCGCGAAGTGCCCGGTATGTGCGGCGTGGTGCATGGCGGCATCCTGCCCGGCTACTATGGCTATGAGGCGGGCCAGAGCGGCGTCGGCGATATCTTCGCCTGGTTTGTGGATGAGGCCGTTCCACCCGAATACCACGCTGCAGCGCAGGCGGCGAGCATGGACCTGCACGAATACCTGACAGCGCAGGCCGCGCTGCAGCAACCGGGCGAACATGGACTGCTGGCGCTGGACTGGTGGAATGGCAATCGCTCCGTGCTGGTGGATGCGGACCTGGGCGGTCTGCTGATCGGGGCAACGCTCGGGACGCGCGCGCCGGACATCTACCGCGCACTGATCGAGGCGACCGCCTTCGGCACCCGCGAGATAATCAATGCCTTCGAAGACTCCGGCATCCCGGTGGAGGACATCGTGGCGGCCGGGGGTCTGGCCGAGAAAAACCGTCTGCTGCTGCAGATTTACGCCGATGTCACGGGCAAGTCCATCCGGCTTTCAGGCTCTACGCAGGGACCGGCGCTGGGTTCCGCCATGCACGCCGCCGTGGCCGCCGGCATTTACGCCAACATTGAGGAAGCGGCGGGCCCTATGGGCAAGCTGCGCGATGAAGTCGTGCAGCCGGTCGCAGCCAATCAGGCGGTCTATGACCAGATGTACGACGAATACCGACGGCTGCACGATTACTTCGGCCGCGGCGAAAATGACGTCATGAAACGCTTGCGCCACTTGCGGCATGCCGTGCGGAGCGCAAGGTGAAGCTCCGGGCGCTGCGCGAGGAAGTCTGCGAATTGCACGCGGAACTGCCGCGCAACAATCTCGTCGCCTGGACCAGCGGCAACCTCAGCGCCCGCGACCCTGCCAGCGGCCTCATTGTGATCAAACCCAGCGGCCTGCGTTACGAAGCCCTGACGCCGGCCGGCATGGTCGTGGTGGAGGATAGTGGAGCGGTCGTGGAAGGGCATTACAATCCCTCGACGGATACGGCCTCGCATTGCGCCATTTATCGCCAGATGCCCGAGGTGCAGGGCATCGTCCACACGCATTCGCGTCACGCGACAGCCTTTGCGGTGCTGGGCCGGTCGATCCCCTGTGTGACAACGGCGATGGCGGACGAATTTGGCGGGGAGGTTCCCTGCGGCGGATTCGCCCTGATTGGCGGCGAAGCCATCGGCCGCGAGGTGGTCAAGGTGCTTAGGGACAGCCGCAGCCCGGCCTGTTTGCTGCTAAACCATGGCGTCTTTGCCCTGGGTAAGTCGGCCGAGGCGGCGGTCAAGGCGGCGGTGATGACCGAGGACAACGCCGCTATCGTGTGGACGGCGCTGCAAATGGGAGCGCCGGTCCCGCTGACGCAGCCGGCCGTCGACAGTCTGTACGAACGCTATCAGAACGTGTACGGGCAACCGGAAGATCGGAGCTGACCAGATGCCTCTAAAAATCGCGATGATCGGGGCCGGCTCGATTGGCTTTACCCGGCGACTGACGGGCGATTTGCTGGCCGTGCCGGAATTCCGGGACACGCAGTTTGCCTTCATGGACATCAACGCCCGCAACCTCTCCATGATCACGCAACTGGCGGAACGCGACATCGCTGCCAACGGTCTGCCGGCGCAGATTCACGCCACCACCGACCGGCGCGAGGCCGTTGCGGATGCAGACTATGTCATTTGCACGATTCGCCAGGGTGGTCTGGAGGCATTCGCGCTGGACATCGACATCCCCTTGCGTTACGGCATCGATCAATGTGTGGGGGACACGCTCTGCGCCGGCGGCATTATGTACGGCCAGCGCAGCATCCCGGCGCTGCTGGACATCTGCCGCGACATTCGCGAACTGGCCCGGCCGGATGCGCTCTTTCTGAACTACAGCAACCCCATGGCCATGAACACCTGGGCTTGCAACAAATATGGTGGCGTGAACACCATCGGCCTGTGCCACGGCGTGCAGGGCGGCCACTGGCAGATTACGCGGTGCATCGAGCGCTGGGCGCAGCGTGAAGGTCTGCTGGCGGGGGATGAAAAGCTGCACAAGGACGACGTTGATATCATCGCCGCCGGCATCAACCATCAGACCTGGTACGTGCAGGTGCGCTGGCAGGGCCGGGACATGCTGCCGCTATTGCCCGAGCTGTTTGCATCACACCCGGAGTACGCCGTCACCGAGAAGTTGCGCATCGACGTGCTGCGCCGCTTTGGCTACTACAGCACGGAGAGCAACGGCCATTTGAGCGAATACCTGCCCTGGTATCGCAAGCGCGAGGATGAGATTCCGCGGTGGATCGACCTGTCGCGCTGGATCAACGGCGAGACGGGCGGCTACCTGCGCGTCTGCAGCGAGCGGCGCGACTGGTTTGAGACGGACTTTCCGACCTGGCTCGAAGAGACGCCGCCGGTCTTCAGTGCGGAAAACCGCAGCGAGGAACACGGCTCCTGGATCATTGAGGGGCTGGAGACCGGGCGGCCCTACCGGGGGCACTTCAACGTCATCAACCGGGGACACATCCAAAATCTGCCGGATGGCTGTGTTGTCGAAATTCCGGGTTACGTGGACGGCAACGGCGTCAACATGCCGCTGGTGGGCGACCTGCCGCTGGCCTGCGCGGCAACCTGCTCGGCCAGTGTGCGCGTGCAGGAAATGGCGATGGAAGCGGCGGTGCATGGCGACGTGACCCTGCTGAAGCAGGCCATGCTGCATGATCCGCTGGTCGGCGCCATTTGCAACCCGGAAGAAATCTGGCAGTTGACGGACGAGATGCTGGCGGCCCAGGCGCAGTGGCTGCCAAATTACGCGGACTGCGTTCCGGCGGCGCGGGAACGACTGGCCACCCATGTGGAGCAAGGCACGCGCGTTGCGCTACGTGACTGGCGTGGCGCGGCCCGCCTGCAGGGCCGGACGCCAGAGCAACTGGCGCAGGAACAGGTCACAGCGGCAAACGGGGGCAGGTTGACCCGGTCAACGGCGTGAAGACGAGGAAAATCGAGCACAGGAGCGAATCATGAACGCAACGCTTCCCATGCCACAGGCGGCGGCGACACTGACCGAATGGCCGGTGACGCTGGGCGTTATCGTTGGCAACCGCGGTTTCTTCCCTGCGCATTTGGCAGAGAGCGGGCGCGAACAGGTGCTGGAGGTACTCGAGTCGGCCGGCATCCGCGCCGTCATTCCGGCGGCGGGCGATTCCAACGTCGGCGCCATCGAGTCGCTGGCCGAGGCGCGGCTTTGCGCCGACGTTTTCCGTCAACATCAGGACCAGATCGATGGTGTGCTGGTGACCCTGCCCAATTTCGGCGACGAACGCGCCATCGCCAATACGCTGCGCTGGGCGAAGCTGGACGTGCCCGTGCTGATCCATGCCTTTCCCGACGACGCCACGCGTATGGGCATCGCCGACCGGCGCGACAGTTTTTGCGGCAAGATGAGCGCCTGCAACAACCTGCGTCAGTACGGCATTTCCTACAGTCTGACCGGCCAGCACACGATGGACCCGTCCGGGGCGGCCTTTCGCGCCGACCTGGAACAATTCGCGGCCATTTGCCGGGTCGTGCGGGGCATGCGCACGGCGCGCCTGGGCATGATGGGCGCGCGCCCGGAGGCCTTCAAGACCGTGCGTTTCAGCGAGAAACTGCTGGACCAGGCGGGAATCAGTGTTGAAACGCTGGACCTCTCCGAAGTCTTTGGCCGGGTGGAAGGTCTGGAAGATGGCGACAGCTCGGTCCAGGCCCGTCTGGCGGGCATTCGCGACTACGCGCGGACGGAAGGCGTGCCGGAGTTGTCTTTGATGCGCATGGCGAAATTTGGCGTGGTGCTGGACGGCTGGATGGCGGACAACCAGCTGGATGCCACGGCGATCCAGTGCTGGACCTCAATGGAAGAGTATTTTGGCATCGTGCCCTGCACGCTGATGAGCATGAGCAGTAACAGTCTGAACCCCTCGGCCTGCGAGACCGACATTGTGGGTGCGCTGGCCATGCTGGCGCTGCAACTGGCCTCCGGACGGCCCAGCGCCCTGGTGGACTGGAACAACAACTACGGCGAAGACCCGGACAAGGCGGTGGTCTTCCACTGCTCCAACCTGCCGAAGGACGTCTTTACCGACGACATCCCGGTGATGGACTATCAGGAGATCATCGCGGGTTCGGTGGGCGCCGAAAACACCTACGGCACGATTTACGGACGCATCAGCGATTCGCCCTTCACCTACCTGCGCATCTCAACGGACGACTTTGGCGGGCGCATAGTGGCCTACGCCGGTGAGGGCGAATTCACCAACGACCCGGTCCACACTTTCGGCGGTTACGGCGTGGCGCGGGTGCCGCGTTTTCAGGAGCTGCTGGCCTACATCTGCGAGAACGGCTACGAACATCACGTAAGCGTCAACCAGGCACGGGTGTCGGGCGCGATAGACGAGGCCTTCAACAAGTATCTGGGCTGGTCCACCTATCTGCATCGCTAGCAGTGGGTGACGGGCACAGGTCGCCGGTTCACGCTTCAAAGGCGGCCTGCAGGTATTGCTCAATGAGATAATCCGGGTAGCCGATGCTGCGCAGGTTGGCTTCACAGGCGGCCAGGTCAGCGCCCCTGCTGCGCCAGTGCGGCACGCGCTTAATCAGCGTCTCCACCCGCTCGCGAGGCATGATGATCCAGGTGTCGGCCGGCACGAATCCGAAGTTGATGACCGGCATGTCGTCCAGCACCTTGCGGGTCTTGAGCCAGGGTGCGATGAGCACAGTGGCGCGGGCGCCGTGAATCGCCAGATAGTCGGCGACAAAGCGCGCCGTGCCGCCCAGGTCCACCAGGTCTTCCACCACGCCGACGACATGGTTGCGCACATTGATGGTCATGTTTTGAACAATGATCGGACGTTCCAGCGGTTTGCCGGGGCCGGCATAGTACTTGACGCCCAGCGTGCCAAACTCAACGGGCGGGATGTCCGGGTCCGGGTGCCAGGCGAGGTGATCGTGCAACAGGACTCCGGGCAACATGCCGCCCATGGTCACCATAACCGCCCGCGTGATCTGGCCCCCTGTGGCGCGATGCTGTTTTTGCCAGGCGAATACCTTCAGCGCCAGGTCCGCCACCATACGGGATTCAACATGGTCCGGAATGTAGAGAAACTTCAGGCTGTCGAAAGCGACTGAAACACCGGCCGGATTGCGCCAGTATTCAAGCCCTGTTGTTTCGCCAGATTCGGATGAAAGTTGCGTGCTGGTGGTCAAGGAGCGGTCCTGTTTGATGCGTTCGGGGAAGAGACGTTAACGCAGAACTTCAGCCGGACAACGGCGTTGGCTTACTTTCGAGCAGCGAACAAAAGCGTACAAAGGCTTCCTGGCAGAGCTCGTCATTTTGGGGCTCGAAGGTAACGCTGCCAGCGGTGTTGGCGAGAATGTTGCGGGCTTCGGCCACGTTGGCGATTTCTCCCAGAGCGATGAACTGGACGATGGCGTTTCCCAGGGCAGTCGCTTCTACAGGACCGGCGACGACGGGCAGTCCGGTCGCGTCCGCCGTCATCTGGTTGAGCAGTTCATTCTGCGAGCCGCCGCCGATGATGTGCAGTTGCGCCACCGGTTGTTCCGATACGGCGGTCAGCCGCTCCAGTGCGTAGCGATACTTCAGCGCCAGACTTTCGTTTACGCAGCGCATGATGGCGCCGACGCTCTCCGGCACCGGCTGGCCGGTGGCGCGGCAGAAATCGCAGATGCGGGCCGGCATGTCGCCTGGCGAAAAGAAAAGGTCGTCATCCGGGTCGATCAGGCTGACAAATGGCGCTGCGGATCGTGCCTCGTTGGTTAGCTGGCCGTAGTCCAGCTCGTGACCGGCGGCCGCCCAGGTCGCACGGCACTGCTGCACCAGCCACAGCCCCATGACGTTAACCAGGAAACGGAAAGTGCCCTCAACGCCCCCTTCGTTGGTGAGGTTGGCGGCAAAGGAGGCCTCGTTGATAATCGGCTCCTGGATTTCCAGACCCAGCAGGCTCCAGGTGCCGCTGCTCAAATAGGCGAAGTCGCTACCTGTGGCGGGAACGCCGACGACGGCGCTGGCGGTATCGTGACTGGCGGGCGCAAAGACCGGAATGCCCTGATACTCGCCCAGGCGGGTGCCCGGCGGCACGATATCGCCGAAAATGTGGGTCGGCACGCCAATCGCCTGCAGGGTCTCGTAGTCCCAGTCCTTGCTGTGCGGACTGTAGATCTGCATGGTGCTGACGTGGGTGAATTCGGCGCTGCGGTTACCGGTCATCCAGTAATTGAACAGCTGGGGAAAGGGCAAAAAGCAGTCGGCATTGGCCAGCTGCCAGCTGTCGGACCTTACCATGCCGGCCAGTTGAAACAGGGTATTGGGAGCCATGAGCTGGATGCCGGTGCGTTCATAGACTGTACGCCAGGGCACCTGTTCGAAAACCCGGTCACTCATCCCTTCATTGCGGGGGTCGCGATAGTGGACCGGGTTGCCCAGCAATTCACCGTCGCGGTCCAGCAGCGCATAGTCACAGCCCCAGGTGTCGATGCCCAGCCCGGCCATCCCCGGGCCGGCGGCCTCTATGCCGGTCTGGATGTCATGCCAGAGCCGCAATACGTCCCAGTAAAGCGTGCCCCCCGCCATCACCGGCACGTTGGGAAAGCGATGCAGTTCCGATATGTGGAAGCTGTCGCCGTCGAAGCCAATGCGCATGACCCGGCCGGATTCGGCGCCAATGTCTATGGCCAGCACTTCACAGGATTTCGTCACTGTTGGTGGTCTCCCGAAGACTCTCGCGGGCCGGTTGACAGTCAAATGCCCGAACGCTAGCCTCTGCCGCATTAATGGATGACAGTTTACCAGAACAGGCAGGTCCACACCCATGAATCACCAGGCAGCATACGAAGGGCTGACGGCAAGACTGGACGCACAGGGCATCGACGTGGAGGACGTCAAACGCAGACTAAAGGCGCAGCATATCGAGACGCCCTCATGGGGCTACGGCAACAGCGGCACGCGCTTCAAGGTCTACTCCTGGCCAGGCGCGGCCCGCAACATCCACGAGAAACTGGCGGACGCCGGATACGTCCAGCGTCTGACGGGCGTGGCCCCGACGGTCGCCCTGCACATTCCCTGGGACAAGGTGGACGACTGGGGAGCGCTGGCGCAGTTCGCCGAAGAACAGGGCGTAGCAATCGGCGCCATTAACCCCAACGTGTTTCAGGAGGACCAGTACCGCCTGGGGAGTATCACCAACCCCTCGGCGACCGTGCGCGAGGAAGCGGTGGCGCACATGGTGGAGTGCTGCGAGATCATGGCGCTGACCGGCAGCGATCTGCTCAGTCTGTGGTTCGCGGACGGCACCAATTATTCCGGTCAGGACAGCATGAGCGAACGCAAGCGACGGATGGAAGCGGCCTTTGCCGAGACCTACCGCCACCTGCCGCCAGGTGGCCGCATGCTGATCGAGTACAAGTTCTTTGAACCCGGGTTCTACCACACGGACCTGGCGGACTGGGGCATGGCTTACGCCACGGCATTGAAGCTGGGCGAGCAGGCCCAGGTGCTGGTGGATACCGGCCATCACGCCCAGGGGACCAATATCGCCCACATTGTTTCCTTCCTGCTGGACGAAGGACGCCTGGGGGGATTCCATTTCAACGCCCGCCGCTACGCCGACGACGACCTGATCGTCGGCACCAACAACCCTTTCGAACTCTTTGAGATCTTTTGCGAACTGGTCGGGGCCGGGTCAAGGGCGGATGACGTGGCCTACATGATTGACCAGAGCCACAACATCGAGCCCAAACTGGAAGCCATGGTGCTGAGCGTGGTCAATTGTCAGACTGCCTTTGCGAAGGCCCTGCTGGTCGATCAGGATGCGTTGCGCGAGCGTCAACTGGCCGGTGACGTATTGGGTGGACATGCCGTTCTGGCCGCTGCCTTTGAGACGGACGTGCGCCCGCTGCTGGCCCAGGCGCGCATCGAGACCGGACGCGACCCTGACCCGCTGGCAGTCTTGCGGGCGGATGATTACAGCGAGCGGGTGGCGCGCGAAAGGGGCACGATTGAAGCCAGCGGCGGTTACCCCGGCTAAGTCAGCCGGCCCGTTCCCTGAACCAGGCCAGGGTGCGTTGCAACCCGGTTTTTAGGTCAACAGTCGGGTTATAGCCGAGTAATTCACGTGCGCGGCCGATGTCCGCGCGTGAGTGACGAATGTCCCCCGGGCGTTGTGCCACGAACACGGGCGGCAGTTGTGTTCCCAGGACTTCGTTGAGGACGTCGACCAGCTGCCGGATGCAGGTGCTGCCGGCGCTGCCGATGTTCAGGACCTGGCCCGCAGCGCGGGGTGCATTGAGCGCAAGCAGGTTGCCTTCGACCACGTCGTCGACGTAGGTGAATCCGCGGGTCTCGCCACCGTCTCCGGTAATCGAAGGCCGCTGACCCTTCAGCATGAGCGAAATGAACAGCGGGATCACCGCCGCGTAGTCCGAGTGCGGGTCCTGTCGCGGCCCGTAGACATTGAAGTAACGCAGGCTAACGGTATCCAGACCGAAACTTGTGCTCCAGGCCTGACAGAGGGCCTCCCCGGCCAGTTTGGCGGCGGCATAGGGGGAAAGCGGTCGCAAGGGCAGACCTTCGTGTTTGCTGTCTGCCGGAGAATCGCCATACACCGACGATGAGGATGCGTTGACCACACGCCGGACGCCGCTTGCGCGCGCAGCTTCGAGCACATTGAGCGTGCCCTTGGCGCAATGCTGCCAGGTCTCTTGCGGTTGCGCCACACTGCGCGGCACCGAGGGCAGCGCGGCCTGATGCAGGACGAAATCGGCGCCTTCAAAAACGCCGACCAGTGAATCAAGGTCCGCTATGTCAAGTTCGTGCACCGTCAGGCGATCTTTATCCTGCAGATGCGCGATGTTGTCTGGCGAGCCGGTCAGAAAGTTGTCGACGATTCGAACTGTGTGGCCGTCGCGCAACAGGCGATCGCAAATGTGCGAACCGATGAAGCCGGCGCCACCGGTTACAACGCAGGTGGAAGTCGGCCAGGTCAAGGGGCGTTCCTGCAGTATTGGTCGAACCAGGCGAGCGTCCGGTTCATGTTGTCGACGCGGTGATGCGGCTCCCCGCTGCGCGTGAGTTCATGACCTTCACGCGGATAGCGCAGGAGTTCCACCGTGCCGCCGCGCAGGTTGATCCAGGCGAAGAGCTGTTCGCTTTCCGAGAAGGGCACGCGAAAGTCGTTTTCGCTGGCGATGATCAGCAGGGGAGTCTTGATGTCGTCGGCGTAGGCCAGGGGCGAATGCCGCCACAGAAGCTCGGGGTCCTGCGAGGGTGTGCCGTCGAACTGGTCGCTGAGGAAGAGCGGGATATCCGTGACGCCGTAGAAGCTGAGCAGGTTGTAGACGCCGCGCTGGGCGACAGCGGCGCGAAAGCGGTCGCTGTGACCGATGATCCAGGCGGTCATGTAGCCGCCGTAGGAGCCGCCGGTGACCGCCATACGGTCAGCATCGATTTGCCCGCCGGCGATGACGTGGTCGACGCCGGCCATTATATCCGCCTGGGCGACTTCGCCCCAGGCGTTGTGCAGCGCCATGCGAAAGGCCTCGCCGTAGCCATCGCTGCCACGCGGGTTGCAGAAAAAGAGGGCGTAACCCCTGGCGGCCTGCAATTGCCATTCGAACCACAGAGGCGGGTTCGCCGGGCTGTACATCATTTGCGGCCCCCCGTGAATGTGGACGACCAAGGGGTGCTTCACGCCCGTTTCGGGGCCGGACGGAAGGAGAAGCCAACCCTGCAGGTTTGTGCCGTCGTCAGCGCTGAAGCGTTGTTCGCAAGGGACATGTACTTCAATCTCGTCCAGCAGTTCCGCATTGGGCCGATATAGTGGGCGCAGTGTGCGGCTGCCGGCGTCCAGCCATTGCAGGGACGACGGGTCCTGCGGGCTGCTGATCGCGCAGGCAGCGGAACCGTCGGGCGCCAGGTCCCAGGCCAGGACTTCCAGGACTCCTTCAAACAGCGCTTCCGGTGTGTCGCCGGGCCGCAAGCGCCATAGTCGGCGCGACCCGTCGGCCGGGGCGCTGAAGACGATAGAGGACCCGTCCGAAGTCCAGCGCAGGCTGCCTTCATCCGGCTGGCGGTCAAATGTCTCGGTCAACACCTGAAGGCCGCCACCCTTTGATGACATGACTGCAAGGTGAAACAGCCGCTCCGGTCGGCGACTGGCGGGCTTGAGCAAAAAGGCGACCTGGTCGCCGGCAGGGGCGGGCGCGGCGTCGGCGCAGGTGATCTCATCGCCGGTCAGGCGCTGTTCACCGCCGTCCTTCAGGTCAATGCGATACAGACTGGACCAGCGCGCCGGTTCGGGGCGTTCGGGATACGCGCTGCGGATGCAGAGCAGGCTTTCACCATCCGATGACCAGGCGAGAGCGCTGTAGTCCGTGGCAACATGGGTCAGGCGGCGAGATGCGGGAGCGTCCGGGGCGGAATCGTCTATATCGACAACATAAATCTGGGCGTGGCGGCCGTCCCTGTAAGTCGTTCCCTCGCGATAGGGGATGTGGCGGATGACGAGCGGATCGTGGCTGAGGTCTTCTTCCCGAGCCCTGATTTCCTCCAGTTGCCGCGCGGAAAGTGCATCCGCTGCGTCCGGCGGACCTTCGCCCTCATCCTCGCGCTTCCGCTCTTCTTCATTGCTCGTCGCCAGAAAGGCGATGCTGCGTCCGTCCGGAGACCAGGCGGGCTGGCTGATGCCCTGAGGCATGTCGCTCAACTGCCGGGCTTCGCCGCCCGGCGCAGCGACGGGCAGTAGATAGAGTTGGGCTGTGCCGCTGCGCGACGAGACAAAGGCCAGCGACCTGCCATCCGGCGACCAGCGCGGACCGCTGTCCACGCCGCCGCGAGTCAGCTGAGTGCTGGAAGCGCCATCCCGGGACGACAACCAGATGTCGCGGCGGTAATCGTTGCTGAATTCCCGGGCCTGCTGTCGCACCCAGGCCACATGTTGGCCATCCGGACTGATGCGTGGCTCTTCAACCACGACGATGCGATACAGGTCGCTGGCGGTGATCGGGCGCTTCTCTTCAGGCATGGCAAACCCCCGTCCGGGACTCGCGGCAGTATAGCAGAGTCTTGCGAGTCGCCGCGGGTTGCGCCAGAGTCGGCGCAGCCATTTGGAGGCCGCAACATGCGAATGATCGACATTCTGGAACGCAAACGTGATGGCGCCGAACTGACGAAAGCCGAAATCGACTGGGTCATCGAGTCCTGCACAGACGGCAGCCTGCCCGATTACCAGATGTCGGCGCTGTTGATGGCCATTCTGTTGCGAGGGATGACGCGGGCTGAAATATCGCAACTGACCCAGGCCATGGTCCGCTCCGGCAGGGAGTTGCGCCTGCGGGATATGCTGGGCAGCTATGCGGTGGACAAGCATTCTTCGGGCGGCGTGGGTGACAAGACTTCGCTGGTGGTGTTGCCGATGGTGGCCGCCTGCGGCGTTCCGGTGGCCAAAATGAGCGGTCGGGCGCTGGGCTACACTGGCGGCACGCTGGACAAACTGGAGTCCATCGCGGGTTTCAATGTCACCCTGGCCACAGAACGTTTCGCCAGTCAGGCGCGTGAAGTTGGACTCGTGCTTGCCGGGCAAAGCGAGGAACTGGCCCCGGCGGATGGACTGATTTACGCCCTGCGCGATGTCACGGCGACCGTGCCCTGCATTCCGCTGATTGCGAGCAGTATTATGAGCAAGAAGATCGCCGCCGGCGCCGACGGTATTGTGCTGGACGTCAAGGTCGGCGAAGGCGCATTCATGACTGAACTGGCCCTGGGGCGCGAACTGGCGCAACAGATGGTGCGAATCGGGGAGGATGCCGGACGCGACGTCATTGCCGTGATTTCCAACATGAACCAGCCGCTGGGCGGCGCTGTCGGTAACGCCCTGGAGGTGAGAGAGGCGCTGGAGACCTTGCGCGGTGGCGGGCCGGATGACCTGCGCGAGCACTGCCTGATTATCGCCGGCCACATGCTGAGTCTGGCGGGCCAGGGGAAGCGTTGGGTCGAACCTGGCGAGACCCGTGAAGCCTTGCTTGAGAGCCTGGATTGCGGCGCGGCGTTGCGAATGTTCCGGGACATGGTGGTGGCCCAGGATGGCGACGCGCGTATGGTGGATGAGCCCCATCGTTTGCCGGGAGCCCGCCTCGTCGAAACGCTGGCGGCCGACCGGGCGGGCGTGGTGCAGTCCGTGCCGGCGCGCGGCGTGATTCACGCGGCCTTTGCCCTCGGCGTCGGCCGGGAAGCAAAGGCCGATGCACTTGACCACGGCACCGGTCTGTGGGTGCAGGTCAAGGTGGGCCAGCGCGTGGCGGAAGGCGATCCCCTCGTGTCAATTCATGCCAACAGCGAGGAAAGCCTCGCGCGCTGCCGTGCCGAACTGGAAGGCCTCATCCCGCTGGTCGACGAAGAAGTCGCGCCGCTGCCCCTGGTGTTCGATACCGTTCACGGTCGGAGACAGCAGCGGGACTCACCGGCGACCTGAGTCATCAGGACGGGCAGCCGTTGGCGAGATGCTCCTCGAAAGTGCGCGCGAAGTTGTGGTATCCGCTGCCATCGCAGGCTGCCCGGAAGTAGAGTGAGTCGCCTTCGGCCGGATAGATTGCCGCGTGGATGGCGGACAGGCCCGGGCTCGCGATTGGCCCGGGCGGCAGCCCGCCATGGAGATAGGTGTTCCAGGGCGAATCCACCGAACGGTAATGAGCCTGGGTGATCTGCGGCCACCAGTTGCCTTCTTGCGGGGCCAGACCATATTGCACGGTGGGGTCGGCTTCCAGTCTCATGCCGATGGCAAGGCGGCGTCGATAAACGCCGGCGATGCGCGCGTCCTCGTCCTCTCGCAGCGACTCGCGTTCCACGATTGACGCCAGGGTCAACACATCATGCAGGGTGAACCCCTGGGCGGCTGCGTCGGACAGCATTTGCGGCGTCACCCGGGCGAGCAGTTGCTGGATCAGAGCCTGGCGCAGGCCGAGCGCCGTCAGATTGGGCGGCAGGCGGTAATCGTCCGGGAAGAGATAGCCCTCCAGCGAAGCGCCTGGCGGCAGGCCGGTAAGCGCCGCCTGCGCCGGGTCCAGCCAGGAATTCGGCCCAACCAGTTGCAGGAATTCCGCGCCGCCAAAGCCCAGACGTCTGTGGTTATCAATGGCGGCGGCCACCTGTTCCACGCGCCAGCCAGGGAAAATCCGCAGGCGCAGCGCGCCGCCAAAGGCGTCGGCCAGTTGTTGCGCGATGGCGGAAATGGTCTGGGCCTGGTTGAGGAAGTAGACGCCGGCACGCAACTGGACGTCCAGACCGTTGGCGAAGGCATAGTCGACGAAGAGTTGCTCGTCCAGGATTAGCCCGGCGGCCTGAAGCTGCTGCGCGACAGATGCAGCGCTGTCGCCATGTTGCACCTCGAAGCGAACAGGCGTTGAGTCGCTGCCGATGGCGCGGGTCAAATCATCGCTGCGAGAAAGCAAGGTCACGCGGGTCAGACCGCGTCGCAGCAGCCCGCCAATGCCACCGACATTGCCGGAAAGCAGCAGGGGCAGGGACAGTGCGACGAGCAAAACCAGGACCGCCGCCACAGCGAACAACAGACAGGCGCCACGTTTTGCCAAGGCAAACTCCCTTTGCCGGGATCCCGCCGGTATTCTGGCAGGAATTGCTGACACGATACAATTGTTCAGATTCTGTGGAAAGGTGTTGTATGCAACAGCCCTTGCCCCTGGCGCAAACCGCCCTGCGCTTGCGTCGGGGCGAAATTGAACTGGCCGCATTCACAGGGAAGATCCTGAACAGGCTGGAAACCCTGGAACCGCAACTTCAGGCCTTCTTGCCGGAAGCGGGACGCCGCGAACGGGTCACGCGCGCGGCGGAGGCGCTGCTGGAACGCTGGCCTGAGCCGGCAACACGGCCACCCCTGTTTGGTATTCCTCTGGGCGTCAAGGACATTTACCGCGTGGACGGTCTGCCTACGCAGGCCGGCAGTGAGTTGCCGGCGGCCCTTTTTGACTCCGCCCAGGCGGACTGCGTCACCCGCCTGCAACGGGCCGGCGCGCTGGTGACGGGCAAAACTGTCACGACCGAGTTTGCCTGTTTCGAGCCTGGGCCCACCAGGAACCCGCACAATCCGGCGCATACGCCCGGGGGCAGCAGCAGCGGATCAGCGGCGGCGGTCGCAGCCGGTGAGTGCGCGCTGGCGCTGGGCTCGCAGACTATTGGCTCGGTGATTCGGCCGGCAGCCTACTGCGGGGTGGTTGGATTCAAGCCCGGCTTCGGTCGTATTGATGCCGAAGGCGTGGTCTACGTGGCGCGCTCACTCGATCACGTCGGGCTGTTTACCAAGGATGTCACAGGTATGCGTCTGACTGCATCCCTGCTGTGTCGCAACTGGCGGGAAGTTGGTTCAGCCAGAAAGCCCAGTCTCGGGGCGCTGGCCGGCCCCATGCTGGAGCTGCTGGACGATGAGGGAAGGGCCGGTTACGAATCGCAGCTGGTGCAGTTGCAGCGCGCCGGATACGCGGTTCAACGAGTGCCGTTGTTTGAAGACTTTGGCCCCATGGAAGATCTGCACCGGGCGCTGATGGCGTACGAGATGGCGCGGGAACATCGGCACTGGTTTGAAAGGTACGGGTGTCTGTATCGACCCGGCACTGCCGATCTCATCCGCGGCGGTCAGCAAGTTGATTCAGAAACTGCCGAACGTGCCCGTTCCAGCCAGTTGCGGACGCGCCAGGCATTGCATGACCGGATGGATTCGGCCGGAATTGATCTCTGGCTTAGCCCACCGGCGCCCGGGCCGGCGCCCGCGGGTATCGGCCATACCGGCAATCCTGTGATGAATCTGCCCTGGACGCATGCCGGCCTGCCTGCGCTGAGTCTGCCGGCCGGCCGGGCGAGCAACGGCCTGCCACTGGGTTTGCAGGTCTGCAGTCGCCATGGCGCAGATGAAATCCTGCTTGCCTGGGCGGAAGGACTGGCGGAGGCCCTTGACGAATTGAATGCCTGATCAGGACGGCGGCGATTGCGCCGGGATCTGCTCAGGCTCGCCGGCCAGTCCATCGCGCAGGGCATCCAGGTAACTTTGCAGGATGACGCGGGCGGCCAGGTCGTCGATCGCTTCGCGCGGGCCCCGTTTGCGCGCGCGGGCCAGGTCTTGCGCCTCGACGCTTGAGAGTTGCTCGTCCCAGAGCGTAACCGGCAAGTCGGTCGCGCGCGCCAGACGCCTGGCCCAACGGCGCACGATGGCGCAACGCTCCCTTTCGCGCGAGGCGGAAGCATCGTTAAGTGGCAGCCCCACCAGCAAGGCTTCGGCACCTTCCCTTGCCGCCAGTTCCCGAATGAGCGAGAAGTCTTCCCCACGAGAGCGACGGTCCAGAACTGTCAGTTCGCGCGCAACCAGCCCGCTGCTGTCGCAGATCGCAAGGCCGAGGCGGCGCTCACCATGGTCGATTGCCAGCAGTTTCATGCCTGCTCCGCCAACAGGACCTGAATGCGCATGGTCAAAAAGGGCAGGCGACCGTGCCACCCTGGCGTCACCTCAACGAGCGGGGTCGTTCCCGGTTGCAGGGGCCAGTTTTGATGTATGTTGCGGCGTGCCTCGACAAGGGAAAGACCGGCGAGTTGCTGTCGCAAGGCATCAGTGTCGACAACGCTTTCCGTAAGGCCGTGCGCGCTGCGGGAAAAGCGAATCAAGCCGTCGGCGTAATCGCTGACAACGGGACCGCGATCGTGATGAACCGTGTGGGCCAGCAGGTGTTTGTCCGTTTCGACCTGGGACTCCAGGCGATTCAGCAAGATCTGTTGCGCATGACTTTCGTCGATGGCTACGGCCTCAACAACCGCTTTCATGTCAAGCCTCAGGGATTCTGCCGCGTCGCCGGGCGAGGCGCTGAAGCGGGTCCAGTCGCTGCGTTCTGTTGCCAGATTGATCGATTCGAGGATGAGGTACTGGTTGTCGTCAAGGCGCGAGAGCAGGGAGATGTAGGCTTGTGACTTGATTTGCTGCCGGGTTGTCGCCAGCAGACGTTCATGGTCTTCCGGCAACACAATACCGACGGAGTGGCTGCTGCCACCGCTGGTGGGTTGCGAATTGCGCACGCTCACGCGAAGCGCCAGTTGGCTGCCAAGGCTGTTAATGTGACCGCTGTCAACGTTGCCCACTGCTCCCGCAAAATCCGCCGTCGCCTCAACCGGCAGTTCCAGTTGACTGCCGGCTCCCGCTTCCAGCGCGCCGCCGGTGAGCGTGTGAAACCAGACGGGCCTGGCCCCGCCGGTACCCACCAGGGTACCCGCGGGTATGTCCACGGGGTCGCTGCCCAAATTCACAAATGTGACGCTGCCCCTGGCCGGGCTGGATGAAAGTATCTGTCTGCCTCCCGGTGGCATACTGGCGCTTTCCTCAACAATGATGTTGAGGGGCAGGGCGGGGACGATTGCATTGTCCAGATCAGGCGAGGCAGCATCGGGGTCGGCAGTGATCAAGACTTCAGTATGGACAAGGTTTCGGGCCGGCAGAAAGGTGACAGTCGCTTCCGGGACGATTAACAACGCTGCTGCTGCGCCCAGCGCCAGCACGACCAGCAAAAGGACGACACCGCCCGTCAGGCGCAGCACCTTTGGCGGCTCTTTTCTGGCAGCCTGCAGGCGGGCAATGGCAGATTCCTCGAGGCTCTCCGGCTGCGACCCGTTGGACGTAACCTGTCGTTGGGGCAGAAACAGACGGGCCCGACCCCGCTTCCAGCGGCCGCGTTCGCTGGCGCCAACCGTTGCGAAAGTGCTGAGGTTTAGTTCCCGTGCGTGGCGAATGACGTCCGGGTCCTGGGTCAACAGGGCGAGCTGGATGCCGAGGCGTTGGGCCTCACGTTGCACGAGGACCAGATCCAGACGACGGGTGAGCGCTGTGCCGCGAACGGGCCAGACCAGCAGCAACTGATTGCTCGCCATGGGCAGCAGGCGACTGCGAACGGAGGCGACGTCTTCGTTGCGCTCAAGTTGCAGCAATTCCGGGCGGGACATGTTACGTGGGTTGCCAGTGGTCCGTGATCAGGGCGCGGGCGTCCGCGAGCGCCTGCGGCAATGCTTTCGCGTTCTTCCCGCCCGCCTGGGCCAGGTTGGGCCGACCGCCGCCGCCGCCACCCACCTTTTCGGCCAGGGGACGAATGATCTGGCCGGCGTGCATACCCTGCCTGACGCTCTCGGGAGCAATTGACACCAGCAAAAGCGGGCGCCCTTCATAAACGCTGCCAAGCACAAGCGCGCCACCTGGCACCTGCTGACGAAAAATGTCCGCCAGTTCCCGCAGCGCTTCCATGGGCTGGCCGTCCATGCGGGCGATGAGGAAGGGCAATTCGCCCGCGTATTCTGTTTCACGCAATCGTCGGGCAAATTTGCTGCGGGCCATCTCGCGTCGCAGCGCAATGAGTTCGCGACGACTGTTGCCCAGTTCTTCCTGAAGGGCGGCGAGACGCGCCGGCAACTCCTGCCTGCTGCCTCCCAGGGATCTGGCGATTTCTCCCAGTTGCGCGAGAGCATCCTGGACATGGTCCAGGGCGGCGCGTCCGGTGACAGCTTCAACCCGTCGTACACCGGCGCTCACGCTGCCTTCGGACAGGATGCGAAACTGCCCAATCGCCTGGGTGCTGGCGACGTGCAGGCCGCCGCATAGCTCAAAACTGTAACGATGGTCCCGGTCTCCCATGCGAATGGTGCGCACGTTGTCGCCGTACTTTTCGCCGAAGAGTGCGATTGCGCCTTCAGCGCGGGCCTCGGCCAGGGGTTTGATGGCGGCCTTTACGCGAAGGTCAGACAGAATCGCGTCGTTGACCTCTGCCTCTACCCGACGTAGTTCTCCGTCACTGACCGGGCCGTCATGGGCGAAGTCAAAGCGCAGCCGGTCCGCCGCGACCAGGGACCCACGCTGCCGGACGCTATCACCCAGTTGATGGCGCAAGGCAGCATGCAGCAAATGGGTCGCGCTGTGGTTGCGCGTAACGTCCCGCCGCCGCAGGGCATCCACCGAAGCCTTGACCGGGTCACCGACCCGGGGACGACCCTCCATGACCTCGCCCAGGTGAATGATGAGGCCGTGCACCGGCTGACGCGTGTCCTCGACCTCGATCAACCAGCCTTCGCCGGCAATGACTCCGCGATCGGCGACCTGCCCGCCCGCCTCGACGTAAAAGGGCGTTTCCGCCAGCACAAGCTCCACGCGATCGCCGGCGATGACTTCGGCAAGGGGTTGCGCCCCCTGCAACAGGGCCAGCAGCCGCGTCTTCCGTTCCAGGGGTCCGTAGGGGTCGTAGACCAGATCATCTGATTGCTGAAGGTCGGCCAGCAGGGCTTGCCAGGCATCGTTGCCCTGCAATTCGCCCATCGCCTGGCCCGCGCCACTGACCCGCGCATGTCGTTGTTGGGCCAGTTCGAAGCCGGCCAGGTCGACGTCCATTTGGCGTTCCGAGGCCACGTCGCGAATGACTTCCAGCGGCAGGCCGCGGGTGGCTGTGAGGTAAAAAGCCTGCTCTCCGGGCAGCGTGCCGGACTGGCTGTCCTGCAGGGCCGCAAGCATGTCATCCAGTTCGCCCAGTCCACGCCCCAGCGTGCGGTGGAAGCGTTCTTCCTCCCTGGTTATGACGCTGCGAATCGCCGACTGGCGCTCGACCAGTTCCACAAAGTGACCGCCCATAACGTCTATGACGGCGTCCGCGATTTGCGCCAGGAAAGGACCATCGAAGCCCAGTTTGCGTCCGAAACGCGCTGCCCGTCGAATGAGAAGCCGGGTCACTGAGTCACGCCCCCTCGGTCCGGGCAGTACAGCGTCGGCGATCAGGAAGACTGCCGACCGCATGTGGTCCGATATAACCCGGTAGGGCACGATATTGTCATCCCGTTCGGCATCGCTGTGGCCGGTCAGGGCCTGCAAGGCGCGAATCAAGGGCAGGAAGAGGTCTGTGTCGTAGTTGACCTCCACGCCCTGCAGGATGCTCGTGATTCGCTCCAGGCCGAGGCCGGTGTCTACGCCGGGTGCGGGCAAAGGCGCGTCAAAGGCGCCGCTGTGTTGCGGGTCCGCTTGTGTGCGGTTGAATTGCATGAAAACCAGGTTCCAGAGTTCGACGAAGCGACCGTCATCGGCTTCCAGCGAAGGGATGATGCCGTCCTCGCCCCGTTCCGGATACCTGTCCCAGTGTATTTCGCTGTTGGGGCCGCAGGGCCCGGTCTCCGCCATTTGCCAGAAGTTGTCGTCCGGTCCCAGGCGGGCGATTCGTCGCGGATCGATGCCAATGGTGTCGCGCCACAGATCGTAACTTTCGTCGTCCTTCTCGTACACAGTGACGGCCAGGCGTTCCGCCGGCAGGCCGTACACGTCAGTCAGCAACTCCCAGGCCATTTGCATGGCCTCCAGCTTGAAATAATCGCCGAAACTGAAATTCCCCAGCATCTCAAAAAATGTGTGATGCTGCGGTGAGGGGCCCACTTCTTCGAGATCGTTGTGTTTGCCACTGACGCGCAGGCACTTCTGCGAAGTGGTCGCCCGACGATAGTCGCGCCGCTCGTTCCCGAGAAAGACGTCCTTGAACTGCACCATGCCTGAATTGGCGAAGAGCAGGGTGGGGTCATTTCCGGGAACCAGGGAGGACGATGCAACGACCTGGTGTTGCCTGTCGGCAAAATAGTCCAGAAAGGCTGCGCGCGCCTCACTGCTGCTCATACGCTTCATAGGGGAAGCCCTGTGGGGAGGACGATTTGACAGGCCAAAAGTATAGGCAAATTGCCGACTCTTCACAAGGGAAGGGCGGGCAGTCATAATCCGGCTCATGATGGACGCTACGCAGGGTACAAACAGGCATGACGACCTGATTGCGGCGCTCGCGGAAGGTAGCTGCGGGCTGCCTTTCGAGGTCCTGGGGCCGCAACGGTCAGGCGACGGGCCCACACGCTTGCGGGCCTTTCGCCCCCGCGCCCGGGAACTCTTCGCCTGCAATGAAAAAACGGGCGAGCGCGTCGCGCTGCAACGAACACAGGTGGACGGCTACTTTACGGCAAGGGTGGAGGGCGACTGGTCGCGCTATCAGTTCGAGGAACACAACGTGGCGGGCTGGAGTTACCGTTTCGCCGACCCCTACGCCTTTCGCGATCCCCTGCTGACGGACTACGATCGCTATCTGTACGGCCAGGGGAACTGGCACGACAGCTACAGGAAACTCGGCGCCCAACTGCGAAACTGCGAAAATGTGGCTGGCGTCAACTTCGCAGTCTGGGCGCCCAACGCCTGGCGCGTCAGCGTGGTTGGTGATTTCAACGGCTGGGATCCGCGGCTGCACCCCATGCAGCCGCGGGGTGAAAGCGGCATTCACGAATTGTTTGTCCCGGGGCCCGGCGCCGGCACGGCCTACAAATACGACGTCGTCGGACATGGCGATTACAACGCGCAAAAGGCGGACCCCTACGGCTTCCGCAGCGAATTGCGGCCCAAAACGGCGTCCATCGTCACGGACCTGAGCGGCCATGCCTGGGGCGATGACGCCTGGACGGAAGCGCGATCCGTCGACGCGCTGCTGCATGGCCCCCTTCTCATCTATGAAATGCACGCCGGTTCCTGGCGCCGCGGTCCTGATGGCAGGCTTCTCAATTTTCGCGAACTGGCGCAGCAACTGGTCCCCTGGCTATGCGACATGGGCTACACCCACGTGGAGTTTTTGCCCCTCGCCGAACATCCGCTGGACGCTTCATGGGGTTACCAGGTGAGCGGCTACCACGCCCTGAGCAGCCGTTATGGCGAACCGCAGGACTTCATGGCCTTCGTCGATGCCTGTCATCAGGCGGGGATCGGCGTATTGCTGGACTGGGTGCCGGCGCACTTCCCGCGCGACGAGCATGGGTTGTCACAGTTTGATGGCACTCATCTCTACTCCCACGCCGATCCCCGCCTGGGGGAACAGCCGCAGTGGGGCACGCGCGTTTTCAACTTCGGTCGCAACGAGGTGCGCAACTTTCTCCTGTCCAATGCGCTCTTCTGGCTGCGGACGTATCATATTGACGGCCTGCGCGTCGACGCCGTGTCGTCGATGCTGTATCTCGATTTCGGACGTCAGGACAGTGAGTCACTGACCAACGAGCAGGGCGGCCATGAAAACCTGGAAGCCATTCGCTTCCTCAGGGACTTCAACGTGGCCGTACACCGGGAAGTCCCGGGCGCCATCACAATCGCCGAGGAGGCGAGCTCATGGCCAGGCGTGTCGCTGCCGGTGGATGCCGGTGGCCTGGGTTTCACATTGAAATGGAACATGGGCTGGATGAATGACACGCTGGCCTATTTTCGCGCGCATCCGGCAGACCGTCACCTGCTGCACGAACGAATCACCTTTTCCCTGATGTACGCCTTCAGCGAAAACTATGTATTGCCCTTCTCGCACGATGAGGTCGTGCATCTGAAGGGCTCGATGCTGGGCAAGATGGCCGGCGACTGGTGGCAGCAGTTTGCCACCTTGCGGGCGCTGTACCTGTACCTGCTGGCGCACCCCGGCAAAAAACTGGCCTTCATGGGCCTTGAACTGGGGGAGTGGCAGGAGTGGAGCGAAACGCGGGCACTGGACTGGAACCTGTTGCAGTGGCCGCACCATCGCGGACTGCATGAACTGGTGCGCCGGGCCAATCATCTTTACCGTTCGCTGCCGGCGCTGTGGCAACGGGATTTCAGGGACGAGGGCTTCCGCTGGATCGACGTGCACAATGCGCGCCACAGCACCCTGGCCTGGAGCCGCCAGGGAAATGACCACGCAGAGCCGGTGCTGGCGCTCTGCAACTTTTCCCACGAGCCCTTGCGCAATTATCGGCTGGGCGTGGCGGAACCCGGTTACTATGAAGTCCTGCTCAACAGCGATGACGAGCAGTATGGTGGAAGCGGAACCGGCGCCAGGGGCCATCCTGCAGCGGAGCCGCAGCCGCAATTTGGCCAGCCTTTCAGCCTGCTGCTGGATCTGCCGGCACTCTCGACCCTGTGGCTGCAGCGCAGGCCGAATGATTGAATATTCCTTGTGCTATACTCGCCTGGCCAGCGGAAAATGAGGGTGACAAAGAGTGACGACTGCGAATGCCACCTTGACGATCGACGAACAGGTTGACGTGCTGATGTCCGGCGCGGAATCCGGCGACGCTGAAACTACAGAGACCATGCGCGCGGAGTTGCGCGCGCGTCTGACGGAGGCGGAACAGGAAGGGCGCCCGCTGCGTGTTTATTGCGGCTATGATCCGCGCACCTCGGACCTGCATCTGGGCCACACCATCACCATGCGCAAACTGCGCCAGTTTCAGGTTCTGGGGCATGACGTCACTTTTCTGGTGGGGTCCTTCACGAGTCTGATCGGCGACCCCTCCGACAAGGAAGAGGCGCGAGAACAGTTGACGCGTGAGCAGGTGCAGGAGAATGCCCGCACCTATTCCGAACAGGCCTTCAAGATTCTCGACCCGCAACTGACGCGAGTGCGTTACAACGACGAGTGGCTGTCGCCGCTGGACTTCGCGGACATCATTCGTCTGGCCAGCAACTTCACCGTGCAGCAGTTTCTGGTCCGCGAAAACTTTCGCAAACGACTGGATGCGGGCATTCCCATTTTCCTGCATGAACTGTTTTACGGCCTGATGCAGGGCTACGACGCGGTCGCCCAGGAGGCCGACGTACAGGTTGGCGGGCAGGACCAACTCTTCAACATTCTGGTCGCCGGACGCAAGTTGCAACAGGCGCTGGGTCAAAAGCCGCAAATTGCGCTCATCATGGGTGAACTGTTGCCAGGCACGGACGGTGACGCCAAGATGAGCAAAAGTATGGGCAACCACATTCCCTTGCTGGCCGAACCCTGGGACATGTTCGGCAAGGTCATGAGCGTGCCGGACAAGGCCATGCCCGCCTATCACAAGCTGATTCTGGGCTGGTCGCCGGCGCAACTGGATGCCCAGGCGAGGGGACTGCAGGATGGCAGCCTGCATCCCAACGAGGTCAAGCTGCAACTTGCGCAGGAAATTGTCAGCATCTTCTGCAGCCCGTCTGACGCCGAAGCCGCCCGCGCGCGCTGGGACGAGGTCTTCCGCGGCGGCGGTATTCCGCAGGAAATCCATGAGGTTGTGCTGGAGGGTGAGGAACGCGTGCTGGACCTGTTGCGCCGCCTGAGCATGGTCACCAGCGGCGGAGAGGCGCGGCGCCTGATGAAGCAAAACGGCGTTCGACTCAATGACGTTCAGGTCCGTGACGTTCAGGCCCTGGTGACGTCGGACATGTTGCCGGTCGTGTTACAGGTGGGCAAGCGCCGGTTCGTCCGCCTGGTGGCGGACAAGTCGGTTGCTCCGGCCGAGTGAAGCAGGGCCGGGGTCTGAAACTGCATAGTCTTACGGACAATCGGGCAGCGGATCGCGGCGGCGCCGCCTCATGGCGCGGACAATCGACCTGACTTTTCACAAACGGGCCCGAAGCGGGTTATAGAGTCAGACAACGGGAACTGTGGCCTTGGTCCGCTTCGAAACCCTGATCGAACTTCATCACGATGAACTCTATTTCTACCTGCGGCGGATGACGCATGGCTCAACATCCGACGCTGCCGACCTGACGCAGGAAACCTGGCTGCGGGCCTGGCAGGCCTTCGACCGGCTGCGTCCGGGCAGCAACGCGCGCGCCTGGCTTTACCGCATCGCGACCAATTGTGCCCTGAATGCCTTGCGTAAGGGTCGGCGTGAATACCCCTGGCAAGAGGACGCGGACCTGCCGGACGAAGCGCGATTGCCTCACGAGCAACTGGAAGACAGCGAAGACCTCGAATTGGTGCTGGAAGAAATCAGCGCTTTGCCACCCCGACAGCGCGCGGCAGTGCTCTTGCGTTACGGTCACGAACTGCGCTATGCGGAGCTGGCAAGTGCGTTGAAATGCAGCGAGGCAAGCGCGCGGGCCAACGTGTCGCTGGGCGTTCGTCGTCTGCGTCGGGAACTGGAGGCAAAATGAACGGAAATGCTGTTGCAACAGGCGTGGAACAATCGCGGGAGCGGGTGCGGGACTGGTTCTCACGCACAGCGCCGCTGGTTGAGTGGTCTGAAATGGTCTCGCCGCTGGGGGTGCTGTACCTGGCCCAAAGCGGGGCGGGTCTGTGCCGGTTGACTTTTGGTGGAACGGAAGACGATTTCCGCGCCCTCCTGCCGTCCAGGGCAAAGTCGCGGCGCAACCCCGATTCCTTGCGCGAGGCGCGCAAGCAGCTCGACGCCTATTTTGGCGGTCGCCAGGTCCGCTTTCGCCTGCCTGTCGATCTGGGCGAGATGACCCGCTTTCAGCAACGCGTGTTGCGGCGGGCAAGCGCCATCCCGGCCGGTGAATTGCGCAGCTATGGTGAAATCGCCCGCGAAGTGGGATCGCCACGCGCCAGTCGTGCCGTCGGCCAGGCGCTGGGGCGCAATCCTGTGCCCGTCGTGGTGCCCTGTCATCGGGTTGTCGGCAGCGACGGCAAATTGACCGGTTACAGCGGGGCGAGGGGCATCGAAAGCAAACGCTGGTTGTTGCGTCTGGAAGGCGCGCCTGTGGAGGCTGCGGCCCGTGTTTGACACGCGCACGGTGGTCATTCTGATCTTCGACGACGTGGAAATCCTGGATTTCTGCGGTCCTTACGAGGTGTTTTCCGTCGCCTCATCGCGCCGCGACCCGGCCCCGTTTCAGGTCTGCACAGTGGCCGGCAAGGCGGGTCCGGTCATCGCCCGCAATGGTCTGAGCGTCAATCCCGATTACGCACTGGAGAATTGTCCGGCGCCGGACCTGTTGATTGTCCCCGGCGGGCAAGGCACGCGACCCTTGCTGAAAGACAAAACGTTGCTTGACTGGATTCGCGAACAAGATTCGCGCTGTGAACTGACGCTTTCGGTTTGCACTGGCTCCCTCTTGCTGGCGCAGGCGGGCCTGCTTGAGGGCCTGCGCGCTACCACGCACTGGGGGTCGCTGGACCTGCTGGCGGCAATGGCGCCGTCCACCCAGGTGCTGGACGACGCGCGTTACGTAGACAACGGGCGCATCATCACTTCCGCCGGCATCGCCGCCGGGATTGACATGTCGTTGCACGTTGTCGCGCGTCTGCTGGGCAGCGAGCACGCGGCCCAAACGGCTCGACACATGGAATACGATTACTGGACGCAGGGGCGGATGAATCAGCCAGGTGACTGCCAGTGACGAACAAGGTCGACAAACAGGCGCGCGCCGAATCCGGTTGCGCCCTGTTTCGGCAGCAGGGGGTTGTCGCGGTCGATGTTTCCCAGGCCTTCGATTCCGACGACGCCGGCGATATCCAGATGGGCCCAGGCCGGGCAGGTCGTGAAGCGCTGCAGGAAGGCCGCCGAGGTCCCAACGCCGGTGTTGGGCGCAGCGCTATTGCGGAGGTCGGCAACCTGCGATTCCAGCGCCTTGTCATATTCGGGAAACAGGGGCAGGGGCCACAGACGTTCCTCACTGCGATTGGCGGCCGCGAGCAGAAGATCCCGCAGGCCGTCGTGGTTGCTGAACAGACCGGCGGCGGCGCTGCCGAGAGCCGTGACGCAGGAACCGGTGAGCGTGGCGATGTCGATGACGGCAGCCGGTCTGAAGCGCGCAGCGTGGACAAGGGCATCGGCGAGGATCAGGCGACCTTCGGCGTCTGTGCTGATGATTTCTATGCTGAGGCCGTTGCTGGCCACCAGCACGTCCTGAGGGCGGATGGCATGCGGGCTGACGAGATTGTCAACGGCCGGCACCAACCCGACCACGTGCAGCTCCGGCTGCAGGGCAGAGATTGACCGCATGGCGCCAATGACGGCAGCCCCGCCGCCCATGTCGCTCTTCATGCCGACCATACCCGTGACGCTTTTCAAGCTGTAGCCGCCGGTGTCGAAAGTGATGCCCTTGCCGGCCAGCACCAGGGTATCGAGTGAGTCAGCCCGGTCGGCGTTGTGTTCCATGATGATGAACTTCGGCGGCGTTTCGCTGCCCTGGGCGACGCCCAGCAGGGAGCCCATGCGCAGGGCTTCCATGTCGCTGCGTTCCAGTACGGTTGTTCGAAGCCCGGGGATGGCGGTTGCTGCCGCGGCGAGGTCGGCTGGCGTGCAAAAGTTGGCCGGCGTGTTGACCAGATCGCGCGCCAGGCACGCGCCCGCAGCGATGGCGACTCCAATTCCGGCGCCTTCGCGGGCGGAGTCAAGTTCCTCTTTTCTTGCAACGACGATTTCCATTTTGGGCGGTGAATCGGGGCTGAAGCCAGAGGCATCGAAACGGTGAAAGCGATAACTGGCCAACAGGGCGCCTTCGCATACCGCCTCGGCAGAGGCAGCAGCGGGCAAACAGGCCGGCAGGAGCAGGGCGATTTCCTCCGCGCCAGTCTTGCAGACCGCGCGCAGCGCCCGCGCCGCTGCCCTGCGTAAGCAGACTGGCGAAATCGTCTCTGATGGACCCAGTCCGGTCAAAACCAAACGAGGGCCGGGCTGCGCCGGGTAGAGAGTAGTTACCTGACCGTCAGATCCTGTGAAGTCGCCGCTGGCCAGCAAGGAGGCAATGGGTCCTGCGAAAGAAGGATGGCATTGTTCTGCAAAGTGCTCCCCTTCAACGACGGGAAGAATATGCGTACCTGTCGTACGATCCTTCAGATTTCCCGAGATCACCTGGATTTCCATATTCGTTCTCCACTGGCGAAATAAATACAGGGGCTGGATAGTCCAGCCCCTGTATATGCACGCGGTATCCTGGAATTCAGGCGCGCTGTTCCTTGCGGGTGTCGATGTCGCCCTGATAGCTGATGGCTTCGCGGTCTGTCTCGCCGCTGCTGATACGGATGATGTGTTCGACCGGCGACACAAAGATCACGCCATCGCCATGTTCACCGGTGGCGGCGCCGCGCATGATGGCCTGGACGGTCTCGTCCACGTTGCCTTCGCTGACGATCAGGGTGACCATGGTCCTGGGCAACAGGTCCACGTTGTAAAGCGAACCGCGCCAACGGAGCTGCAAACCGACGCCCCGCCCCCGTCCCTTGACGGGCTGCACGGTCATGCCGACGATACCAATGGCGGACAGTTCCCGAATCGTGGAACTGAGCTTTTCAGACCGGATAATGGCCTCAATCTTCTTGATCATGACTTACACCTCGCTTTCAGCTGTTGGCCGGCGTTGGTTCGCTGGGTGAGTTGGTGAACTCGGGGTAGGCCACGGCGGCATGTTCGAAGATGTCGAGGCCCAGGTCTTCGGCTTCGGCAGATGCGCGCAGGCCCACCGTCGAGCGAATGATACTGAACATGATCCATGAGGCGGCCATCACAAAGATGCCGACGGCCACGACACCGACCAACTGGGTGATCAACTGGTCGATTCCGCCGCCGTGGAACAGCCCTGCGCCTTCCATGAACAGGCCTACAGCCAGCGTGCCCCATACGCCGCAAAAACCGTGCACCGACACTGCACCCACGACGTCGTCAATTTTCCTGCGCTCCAGCGCGTTCACACCGATGTACATGACAACGCCACCGATGGCGCCGATGATGATGGCCTCGACGGGCGTGACGACGGCGCAGGGCGCCGTGATGGAGACGAGCCCCGCCAGCGCGCCATTCAGCCCCCAAAGCAGTTGCGGTTTGCCGCCGTGGTACCAGCCCACGAACATGGCGACCAGCGCCCCGGCCGCTGCCGCGAGGTTGGTGGTGACCGTGATGCGCGCGATGCTGACGGCGTCAGAGTCCAGCTGGCTGCCCGGGTTGAAGCCGAACCAGCCAAGCCACAGAATGAGCGTGCCAATGGCAGCCAGGGTCATGCTGTGACCGCGGATGGGCGCGCCGTCAGTGCCAAAGCGGTAGCGGCGCGGGCCAAGAAAGATGGCGCCGACCAGGCCAACCCAGGCGCCGGTCGAGTGGACGACGGTCGAGCCGGCGAAATCATGGAAACCGGTTTCGGAAATCCAGCCGCCGCCCCAGATCCAGTGACCGACGATGGGGTAAATGATGACGGTAACGACCAGGCTGTACAGCAGATAGCCCTTGAATTCCGTTCGTCCGGCCATGGCGCCACTGGCAATCGTGGCAGCCGTGGCCGCAAAGGCGAACTGGAAAAAGAAGAAGGCGTAGCTCGGCACGCTCAGGCCTGGATAAATCTCCGGCACATCGCTCAGGAAGAACCATTCCTGGCCGAAGATGCCATTGCCTGTGCCGAACATCAGGCCAAAGCCGATGGCCCAGTAGCCTATGGCGCCGATGGAGAGGTCAAAGACATTCTTCATCAGAATGTTGACCACGTTGCGGGCGCGCACGAGTCCCGCCTCAAGCAGGCCGAAACCGGCCTGCATGAAGAAAACGAGGAAACCGGCCAGCAGCATCCAGACAGTGTCCAGATTGCTGACTACTCCCCCCAGATCTTCCGCTGTGGCCATGGCGACTTCCATGGTCTCTTCCGCGGCAGCGTCATCCGCCGCGGCGTCCTCCTGGGCGAAGACAGCACCGACCAGGGTGCTTGCGACGACCCAGGCCAGGACAAACAGGATCAAAAGCCTGAATCCGATTCGCCTGTTGCGCATATGAATCGATCCCCCTCTTACTTGTGGACAAACTCCATATTGAAAAAGTTCGTGCAAAAATTCACTGTAAGAAATACACAACAGAAGTGCCGACAATTTGCCTTTTTTGGCAATTCGCGACGCATTGAGCCCACATTTGACTGCAATTTACGAAATTTCGCATGAAATCCATCGTCGCGCCCAAATCGTCCCGGCAGGTTTTGGCCATTCTTAACAGGACCGCGACCAGCGACCCTTGAGCCAGTATCAGCGGTGACCGTCGGCGGCCCAGAGCAAACCGCGGGTGATCATGGCAAGGATCTCGGGCGGCTCGATGACATCAACGTGATGCCCGAGTGAACAATAGAACACACGGCCCGCGCCATAGTGCTTGGTCCATACGACAGGCATGACGGTCCCGTCAGGGAAAGTCGTGGTGGCCAGAACGCGAATGCAGGGGTCGACGTGCATGTAATATTGCTCAGAGCAGATCTGAAGCGTGGGCACGCCGTCAGTAATCGGGTCCGGCTCGGCCGGGTTCATCTCCACGCTGTATTGAACGCCATCGTTGCCGGGGTGCGCGACCCATTGACCGCCACACATGTACTGCCATTCCGTCTGTTGACGAAAGGCATCGCACATGCCGCCGTGCACGCCGCCTATGCCAACGCCATGTTCATGCACGGCCTGCAATACCGGGACCATCTGTTCATTGCTGATTTCACCCATGGTCCAGATTGGCACCAGCAGATCAAAACCGGTCAGGTCCTGGTGAGCAAAGGCATCCAGATTGTCTTCCAGACAAACGTCGACGCCCTGGCTCTTGAGTGAACCGTCCAGCAGGTTGGCCACGCCTTCCGGTTCATGACCTTGCCAGCCACCTTGCACGATCAGGGCCCTGACCATGATCACCTCCGTTAGCACAATGATTGTGAAACACAGGTTAACCTGTTGCAATGGCGCGTGCCAGATGATGATATTGAAGCAGTCCCGGTGTTCAGGGCTGCAAGAGACTCTGCCCACTCATCTCCGGCGGAGGTTCAATGCCCAGCAGCTCCAGGATGGTAGGGGCGACGTCCGCCAGAATGCCGCAATCCCGCAATTCGCGATAAACGTCGTCAATCACAAACAGGGAGACCGGCCCCCGTGTATGCCAGGTATGTGGGCCGCCGCTGCGCAGGTCGATCATGCGTTCGCAATTGCCATGATCAGCCGTGACGACTGCAACACCGCCCTTTGCCAGCACCGCGTCCACCAGTTGACCGGCGCAGTCGTCGACGCATTCGACGGCAGCGATGGCCGCGGACAAGGACCCGGTGTGGCCAACCATGTCCGGATTGGCGAAATTGACGAGCAAGAAATCATCTTCACCGGACTCAAGTCGATCCAGCGTGGCCCTGGTCAGGGCGGGCGCGCTCATTGCCGGCGCCAGATCATAGGTCGACACCTGCGGCGAAGGGATGATGACGCGGCTCTCACCTGGCCAGGGTTCTTCACGGCGCCCGTTGAAAAAGAAGGTGACGTGCGGGTACTTCTCGGTTTCCGCGCTGTGGTACTGGCTGCGCCCATTCGCGCTGAGCCATTCCGCCAGGGTGTTGGTCAATTGCTCAACCGGGAAAAGCACCGTGGCCGACGTACCCGACATATATTGGGTGAAAGTTAACAGGTCCAGGTCTGCAGGGGGGAGAGATTCGAAGTCGCCATCCGCGCTGTCAGCGGTGAATGCCTGCAGCAATTGGCGCATGCGATCGGCGCGAAAGTTGTAAAAGAGCAGGCCGTCGCCGTCCCGGATGGCGTGAGTGGCGTCGCCAATGACCGTGGGTGTGACGAATTCATCGCTTTCCCCGCGTTGCACGGCGGCCCGCAAGGCAGCGGCTGCGCTTTCCGCCCCAGGCCCCCTGCGATGGACCATGGCATCGAAGGCCTGCTGTGTGCGGTCCCAACGCCTGTCGCGGTCCATGGCGAAGTAACGCCCCGAAACAGTGGCGATTTGCCCGGCGCCAGTGGCCAGGATCGCGTCCTCCAGGTCGGCGAGATAGCTTCGACTGTCGTCCGGCGGCGTGTCCCGACCGTCGGTGATGACGTGCAGCACGGGGCTGACGCCGGCGTCGGCGGCGATGGCCAACAGGGCGTGTAAATGCCTTTGATGGCTGTGGACGCCGCCGGGGCCCAGCAGTCCGATCAGATGCAGGTTGCGCTCTTCAGCGCGAACGCGGGTCAGGGCCGCTTGCAGGGCCGGGTGTCGCACAAGACTGCCATCGGCGATGGCGCGGTCGATGCGGCTGATGTCCTGGTAGACAACGCGTCCTGCGCCCAGGTTGAGGTGACCGACCTCCGAGTTGCCCATTTGCCCTGGCACCAGCCCGACGGCCTCGCCGGAACTTTGTAAAATGGAACGCTCGAACTGTCGTAGCCAGGTGTCGTGGCGCGGCGTTTTCGCAAGGGCAAGGGCGTTCCCCTCCCGCATGGCGCGGACGCCCCAGCCATCAAGTATGAGCAACAAAACGGGGGCTGGCATGGGCTTCCCTGACAGGTGTTAGCGGGCAGGTGCAGCATATCCCGGGGGCTGCCCGGTGTCCACGCTTGAAGAACCTGCTTCAACTTGCTACACTGCTCCTGGAAAGTTCGGGAGCCAGGCATGGACATTCAGGCTGCGCTGCAAATTGCGGCGGTCATCATCTCGATTTTGTTAATTGTGCTGATTCTCCTGCAGGTCAAGGGTGGCGGCCTCGGGTCCTTGCTGGGCGGCGATGCCGGCGGCGGAATCGCACGGACGCGGCGCGGACTTGAGAAGACGCTTTACCATATTACGATCATCATCGCGGTCCTGTTCCTCGCGATTTCCATCGTCGCGGTGCTGGTATTCCAGTAGATAACAACTGGCAAGCGTTCGGGTAGAGGCAATGCTGCGCGGCTGTCGCTGGCAGGCATTGCTGTTCCTGTTGGCCGGTCTGTCGCTGGCAGCAGGTCTGGTTTGGCGCACAAGCGTCGGGACCGGCCCCGATCCACAGGGCGGTGGCACCAGCGCAGATCCCACGCAAACCGCGTCCTCACCAGACCAGGCCCCTGCCACCATCGCGTTCAACAGTGTGGCAGTTGGCGACGCCGGCATCCCCACTTTTCGGGAGGGGCTGGTTGGCTCACTGTCGCATGTCAACCCCCTGCTTGCCGCGCCAGGTTCGCTGGAAGCGGAAGTTGGCGGCCTGATTTTCGAAGGTCTGTTGCGACTGAACAACCAGGGCGAGCCAGTGCCGGACCTGGCAGCCGGCATGGTTGTGACGGCCAGCGGCCTGGAGTATGTCGTCACCCTGCGTGAGGATGTGCTCTGGCAGGATGGCGTGCCCTTCACCGCCACGGACGTGAAGTTCACGCTGTCGCTCTTGCAGGCGCAGGACTTTCCGGGGGACCCGGATGGCGCTCGCTTTTGGCGGACCGTTGAAGTCGACGTCCTGGCAGCGAATGCCTTGCGATTTCGCCTGTCACAGCCATTGGGAAGTTTTGTGGACCGCCTGACGCTTCCGATACTTCCCTGGCATGCCCTGCAGGGGACGCCCCCGGCGCGATTGAGAGAACACCCCTTCAACTGGTCGCCGGTTGGCACAGGGCGCTGGCAACTTGAAGCGCTGCGCCGTGGCGAGAATGGAGAGCCAGGTCAGGTGGATTTGCGTCTGGCGCCGACCTGGCCGGGACGGACCGGGGAGACAGGCATACCTGCGGGCAGTCGTTTGCGATTTGAGCTGTTTCGCAGTTTCGACGAGGCGCTGGAAGCACTGGCGCGTGGCGCCATAGATGGTCTCGCTGCCCGCATCCTGCAGCAGCAGGAAGCCCTGCTTGCATTGGCCAACCAGAGCAACCTGCATTTGGCGTTTTCTACCGACCAGCGCGTCGGTATGTTGATTTTCAACTGGCAGCGTGAGGCAAGCGCTTTTTTCCGTGACCAGCGCGTTCGTCTGGCGCTGGCCAGCAGTCTGGACCGCGAGTCGCTCATCACGCAAACATTGGGAAATCGGGCCGTGCTTGCCAACAGTCCGCTCTGGCCCGGAGCATGGGCATGGACGGAAGAACCGGTCTGGCCTGGAGAAGACCTTGACGCGGCCCGCTGGCTACTGGAAACGGCGCGCGCCAGGGAAGATGACGTTGACGCCGCGGGCAGCGCCACAGTGAACTTCAGCGTGCTGACCTTCGAAGACACGATTCTGGAAGCCATGTTGCGGGCAATTGCCGCGCAGTGGGCCCGGGTTGGCATTGATGTAACAGTTAAAGCCCTGCCAGATGCAGGCTACCGCCAGGCCTTGCTTGAGGGAAACTTCGATGCAGCACTGGTTGAATATTCGGCCGGGCACAGTCCAGACCCTGACATCTACCCGTTCTGGCACGTCGGACAGTATCCGGACGGCCTGAACTACGGCGGCGTTGACGACCGGCGCCTCTCCGAATTGCTGGAACGAGCCCGGCGCGAGCCCTGGAGCGTCAACCGCGCTGCACTGTACCGGGAAATGCAGGAGACCTTCGCGGAACGGGTCATCGCCATTCCGCTCTACTATCCTGTCGTGGTTTACGCGACTGGCCCGGGCGTCGGCGGCATTCAACTGGACAGGACGGGAATCTCTGCGAATCGTTTCGAGAGTCTGGAAATCTGGCCGGTCAGGACAGGCTAAAGGGTGCCTTCCGCCTGAAGAATTGCCCGCAGCAAGTCCTTGCGTCCGCTGCCACCCAGCGTTTCCAGTCGCCTTACGCCGAGGGGATCGATTTCCTCGCGCAACAGGCGCAACTCTTCCGCCGTGGGCGGCGGGGTTTCAGCGGCGTCTGGCGCCATTGGCAAGGCAAAGCCCGTTCGGCGTCGAATCCGTTCCAGCGAGACTCCCGGGTGCCAGCTGGTCAGGCGCATGTGTCCCTCGTGCCAGTCAAATTGCCCGAGGTCGCTGATCAGGTAACGGGGCCCCGTGCCCGGCTTGCGCCAGGGCCTGTGGCCGACACCACTGACGAAGTCGCAGCGTTCGACGAAAGTCACCCGTGAGTGGCGCGGCACGTAAAAGTAGAGCGGTCGGTCCGTGGGGCTTACGTCCGGGATGCCGCCGCTGCCTGGCAAACGCAGACGCGGCCGCCGGTAGTCGGCACCGATGGCGAGGTTGTTGCTGTTGCCGGCGGAATCAATTTGCGCCGGTCGGAAGAATTCCCTGGGATGGTAACCTGGCAACAGGTCGGCGGCGGCTGTGGCAAAGCCTACGTTCAGCAGGGACTTGTCCAGCCACAGGTCCTCCACGCGGGACACGGATAGCGGCGCCCAGTCCTGGCACAGCGATTGACCGATGGCGCAGGCGAAATGGACGTTGGGCGCATGGGTACACTTTGCCAGAATGAATCCGGCCAGAACGAGCGGGGTGTTGATGCCCTGGGCCAACACCTCGCCATCGTCAACCTGACGCGAGATGCAGACCGAGATCAGTTCGTCGACGCTGAAGTCAGGCACAGACAGATCTTTACAGCGCGCTTGCGCTCGGGTCATCCTTGACCCGATACAGGATTTCGCCGGCCTTTGGCACAAAGAGCGTGTCATCCCGCTCGCGCCAGTCCTGCAGGTCCAGGGTGGCGGGGTCACGATAGCCCAGATTAAGCGTTTCACAGTCCTCGCGTGAAATGCGCGACGACAGGGTGACCTGGATGCGCGGCTGCTCCACGCCTTCGCTGACCTTGCCGAGGCCCTTCACGTGCGTGCTGTGCGCGATGACGCTGGTCGGGTAATCGGCAAAGCGCGACCAGTCACGCAGAAACCAGGGCAAGACATGGTAGCCAAGTTCGTAGATGTAACGGCCGTGGGACACGCTGACCGTGTCCAGGTGCGGCGCATAAATCACCAGCTCACCGCCCTCGGCGACGGCGGGCTCAAGCTTGTACATGGCCTTGGCGCCGGTCCACAGTTCGTCGTACATGGGCGGGCACCAGGAGAGCACGCGAGGAACTGGATGGTCAAGTATTCGAATGTGGGTTTCCTGCGACAAACGGGCGGCCGCGTCCCAGGCCTCGAGATGGTCGCCGATGAACATGCCGGCCAACCCGTCCTCCATGACGACCAGCGCCAACAGATTGAGGGGAGTCGGCACGAGCTCTGCCGCCTGGTGGATGATGTCACGCACCGGCGTGTCCTTGATGCCGATGATTTTCATGGTGGTGATGAGGGCGCCCAGCCAGTGAAAGCGGTTGATCAGTTCCGGCCCGGATATGCCGGGAAAGAGGTATTTGGCGCCGCCGGATATACCGACCACTTCGTGCGGGAAACAGGGCCCCACGATGAGGATCTGGTCGTAATTCAGCACATTGCGATTGAGGTTTACCGGCACATCGCCGCCGAGGGAATGATGCCATGCGGGCCCGCAGAGTTCGCGCAGCTGGTCGTCACTAATGACGCCCAGTTCGGTAAGGGCGGCGGGGTTGTCCCATTCGTGATTGAGCAATCTCACGTGTGAGTAACGTTCCTCGTACTGGTCCGTGGTCAGGCCCACCAGGCCGCAAAGTTCCTGTTCGCTCAAGGGTGGATGGGTGCCAAGCGCGACCATGAAGTCCAGTTGGCGCGTGTCTGCCAGACACTCCACCAGCATGGGAAAGAGCAGGGGCATGGGCAGGGTGCGCGTGCGGTCCGGGATGAGCGCCAGGACGCGCGCGCCGGCGAAGCGACCGGCAAGACCCTTGTGGAGCGTATTGCGAATATCGTCCTCAGTGAGCAGGTCGCCGTTGGCGGCGACCGCGCTGGCCTGCAACATGGCACCCCCTGTGGTCGGTGACAACTGTCAGCGTTGAGGATGGTAACCTGGGAAACAAACGGGCGCACCCGTGAGTCAGGCGCGCCCGATCAGTCCAGACCGTTTTTCGGCTACGCGTCGGCACCGGCCAGCAACATGCCGGGCGAGATGATGAAGGCGCTCTCCGGCACGGATATGACAGGATCCTCCTCCGGATAGCCGTAGTCCACGCGCGCGTCGATGGCAATGAAGGTCGCCGCATCCGACGATTCGCCGGTCAGGTTCATCATGGCCGCCATGTCCCAGGACATCGACGTGTCTTCCCTCAAGGTCAACCTGTTTTCCAGACCAATGTACTGTGTGGATTCAACGTCGATGGCGTCCGCGACCATGCCCAGCATCGTGCCCATCATGCCCATCATCCCCAATTCGTCCTCATCGACCGCTTCGCCGCCGGGTACAGCGCCGGCATTCAACATTTCGTGGAATTCGGCGCTGCCAAACAGGGCTGACAGATCAATGCTGGTGTGGAATACCGCGACGCCCTTGCCATCCAGGATCTGGTCTTCGAGGCGTTCCACAGCCATAAAAGTCCCCAGGAATTCCGGGTCGGACCAGTCGGCGAGCATCTCCTCCATCGCCGCCATGTCCTGCGCCATGTCACCATCGTCGGCCTTGCCGGAATCCGCCGACTTGCTCCCGGCGCCATTCATGTCCATATCCATCATGCCCGACTCCAGCATGGTGTCCAGCAAGTCCATCATGTGGAAGCCAAACCAGCCGCTGGGGACGCCGTCCTCCGCCGCCATGATGGTGGCCAGGCTGGACAGGTCCAGATACACGAGTCCGTCGACAAATCGCACTTCCATGGTCACTCCGTCCATGAGCGCGGCGGGGAATTCATCCTCCGGCACACTTGGCAAGCCTTGTGGCGCCACGAGCGTCATGGTGGCACTGCCACCGAATTCCGACAGCAACTCAGCGAACATGACAAGCATGGCTTCCGGGTCGGTCATCATATTCATGGCTTCCAGCCCCATGGTTTCGAAGCCGGAGAGGTCGCCGTTCCAGACCGTGTCTACGTCCAGCGAAAAGCTGTAATCACCGGTTACGCCAGACGGGCCCGTTTCGAAATCCTGAAGATCCAGGTCCATGTCCAGGTTGTAGCTGCCCGCCGTTTGACCCGCAGAATTCTCACTGGCCTGCTCAAGCAGGGCGCAGTCCGATTCCGTCAGTTCTCCGCAAAAGACGAGGTCGCGATAGTCGGCCTGTGTGGCTCCGGCCAACGAAACCAGCAATACCAGCAGCAAGGCACTCCGAAATGTGAAAATCATGAACAAGCTCCCTTTGTCAATGCCATTCATGCCGGACTACGCATAAAATGAAAAAGAAGTTCACCTTTCTTCATGCGAGTTTATCATGAAGCCTGTCATGAGCGGACGCAGGGTTTTTGTTCGTCGCAGCGAGATTCGCAGTGATGTGCAGTCGCTGTGGGCATTTCATGAGGGACCGGACGCGCTGCAACGCCTGACCCCACCCGGGTTGCCAATGAAAGTCGTGCAAGACGGGCGCCGGTCGCTGACGGAAGGCGACGTGCTGTTGCAAATGGGCGCCGGACCATTTTCGTTGCGCTGGCTGGCGCGCCACGAAGCCGGCCCGTCGGCCTGTTCCTTCACAGACCGTCTGGTGGACGGGCCGCTGGCACATTGGGAACATCAGCACATATTTGAGCCGCTGCAACAGGGTGTCGCCCTGATCGACCGGATTTCGCTTGAGCATCGACCCGGCTGGCGTGGGCTCCTCACGCGGCTGCTTTTCGACGGCCCGGCCCTTTCACTCCTGTTTCGCTATCGCCACTGGCGCACGCGCAAGGCGTTGGAAGAGCCGTCCTGAGCAAAAGCAGGATTCTGGTCATTGGCGCGGGAGTCGGCGGCCTGGCGACCGCCGCCCTGCTGACGCGCGCCGGCTGCGACGTCACCGTGGTGGAAGCGCACATCTATCCCGGTGGCTGCGCCGGCACCTACTTTCACAAGGGTTTCCGCTTTGACGCAGGCGCTACGGTGGCGGGTGGCTTTCAGCCGGACGGCCCGCATGACCGGCTTGCCCGACTGCTGGAAATCGAATGGCCGGTGCGCCCGCAGGAGCCGGCCTGGGTCGTGCACCTGCCCCGGCGCAGCGTCGTCTTCGGCAAGGACCAGCGTGACCTGCTGCGGGCGTTTCCCCACAGCGCGACCTTTTGGCGACGGCAACGCGAACTGGCCGCATTTGGCTGGAAACTGGGGGGCCGCGGTCTGCCATGGCCCCCTGCTGACGGCAGTGAAATGTTACAGTTGGCGTGCGCACTGTTTGATCATGCACCTGAAGCAAGCCGCCACTGGCCCTTCGCGCTCCGCAGTGTTGCGGACTGGATGGACAGGGACCTGCCCGGAGAAGACGACGAATTTCGCCGTTTGCTTGATGCGCAACTGCTCATTTCGGCCCAGACCACCAGCGAAGAGGTAAACGCCCTGTGGGGCGCCACCGCGCTGGATCTTGCGCGTCAGGGCACCATGCAGGTGGAAGGGGGCATGGGCGCTTTGGCGCAGACCCTGGCCAGGCGATTGCAGGACCTTGGCGGAAAATTGCTTTTGCGGCAGCAGGTCACGCGCATCGTCGTGCAAAAAGGTCGGGTGAAGGGAGTCTTCGTGCGAAGTGGCCGTCGCGCTCGCACCGAACACTTTCTGCCGGCGGAATTCGTCGTTGCCAACGTCACGCCCTGGAACCTTGCCAGACTCCTGGGTGACGCGGTTCCAGACGGGCTCAGGCGTGAAACCCGGGTGCGCAAACCGGGCTGGAGCGCATTTGTGTTGCATCTGGGGTTGGATAAGCAGTATCTGCCGGAGGGCGTGGCGGACCATCATCAGGTCGTAACCAGTCTTGATGGACCGCTGGGCGAGGGAAACAGCCTTTTCATCTCGATTTCACCAGCCTGGGACGGGTCCCGCGCGCCGGCCGGCTGTCGCGCGGTGACCGTGTCCACGCACACGCGCGCAACGTACTGGCATGGACTGTCACAGGCCGACCCTGCGGCCTGTGAGGCACGCAAGGCCGGCTTCGTCGAGCGGATGTTGCAACACATGGAACGTGCCTTGCCAGGCTTTCGTGCAGGATTGCGACTTCAGTTGGCCGGGACGCCCATGACCTGGCAGTACTACACGGGAAGACATATGGGTTTGGTGGGCGGCTTCCCGGTCACGTCACTCCTGAAAGCGCGCGGGGCCCGTACCGGACTGCCCAACCTGCGCCTGGTGGGGGACTCGGTGTTTCCCGGGCAATCGACGGCAGGCGTTGTATCCGGCGCGATGCGCGTCGCAAGTGACGTATTGCGCCAGGGGATGTTGTGAAGCAGCGCGCCTGCTTGACAGCGAAGGCCCCGGAGAATAGGATTAAAACAGGTCATTACCGGCCGCAATGCACATCGTAAACCCGTTGTTTCCATGCAGGATGCATCCATGACCGTCGTGGACTGCTCTGGCGACCTGATTCGTATGGCGTTGGCTGAAGATCTTGGCGAACGCGGCGATGTCACCTCGCTGGCGACGCTGGCATCCGGCACGCGCGCGCAGGCCCTGGTCTACACCAGGGCCGAAGGCGTCCTGGCGGGCCTGCAAGTGCTGGCCAGGGTATTCAGCGAACTGGATGCAGGAATCCGGGTCCGTTTACTCAAGGCAGATGGCGAGCGGGTCGCGGCAGGGGAAAGTCTGTGCGAGGTTGAGGGTCGGGCCATCATGCTACTGGGCGCTGAACGGACGGCTTTGAATTTCCTGCAGCACCTGAGCGGAATAGCCACCGTGACACGACGCTTTGTCGACGCTGTGGCCGGCACCGGCGCAACCATTCTCGATACGCGCAAGACCACGCCCGGCTGGCGCCAGCTTGAGAAGTATGCGGTGCGAATGGGCGGAGGCAGCAACCATCGCAGCGGTTTGCATGACGCGCTCTTAATCAAGGAAAATCATATCGCTGCTGCCGGAGGCATTACCGCCGCCTTGTTGCGCGTACGGGCCTGCTCGGCTGCGGTGGGCCTGCCGGTCATTGTTGAGGTGGAGCGTCTGCCCCAGCTTGACGAGGCGCTGGGGCTGGCACCGCAGCGCATTTTGCTGGACAATATGTCCCTGGGCGAACTGCGTGAAGCTGTCGTGCGCAGCGACGGTTGTGTGCCGCTGGAAGCATCCGGCAACATGACCCTGGAGCGAGTGCCGGCGGTAGCAGCGACAGGAGTGGACTTTATAAGTGTCGGCGCGCTGACGCATTCAGCGCCGGCGCTGGACTGTTCGATGAGGATGCTCACGAACGGAGAGGCGAGATGGACCAGTTAATGATTGCGGACGCAACCGCAGAGGAAACGCTCATCGAGCAGGAAGCGGTCGCGCAGGACCGCATCCGCAGGGCGCGCGCCATTCTGGGCGACGAGGTGGTCATCCTGGGCCACCATTACCAGCGTGACGAAGTGGTGCAATTCGCGGACTTTGTCGGCGACAGCTACCAGTTGAGCAAGGAAGGCGCCCGAGTCAAGGCGAAGGTCATCGTCTTTGCCGGCGTGCACTTTATGGCTGAAAGCGCTGTGATTCTGGGCCGGGAGGACCAGGTCGTCATCCTGCCCAACATGAAGGCCGGCTGCAGTATGGCGGACATGGCCAATCTTGAACAGGTGCTCGCCGCCTGGGAGGAACTGGGCGACGTGTTGATGGGCGACGTGTTGATGGGCGACGCCGCCAGTAGCATTATGCCCGTGACCTACATCAACAGCGCGGCCAACCTGAAAGCTTTCGTCGGTGAACATGGCGGCACGGTCTGCACTTCTTCCAACGCGCGCGGCGCGATGGAGATGGCTCTTGAAGAACGCGAAAAGGTGTTCTTTTTCCCGGACCAGCATCTGGGGCGCAACACCGGCCGGGACATGGGCATCCCGCTGGAGGAAATGGCGCTCTGGAATCCCTTCGAGCCCTATGGCGGCCTCAGCGATGAGGAGATTCTCAAGGCCAGTGTGTTGCTTTGGCAAGGGCACTGCAGCGTGCACCAGCAGTTTCGCCCGGAGCACGTGGACTTGTGGCGTCGTCACCACCCGGACATCAATGTGATCGTGCACCCGGAGTGCATGATGGAAGTGGTGGAAAAGGCCGACTACGTGGGTTCGACGGCTTCCATCATTCGCCAGGTCGAATCGGCGGAGCCCGGCAGCAAGTGGGCGGTTGGCACGGAGATGCACATGGTCAACCGCCTCAAGGATGACAATCCCGATCGCATGGTCCAGTTGCTGTCGCCCTTTTCCTGCCTGTGCAGCACGATGTATCGCATCAGCCCGCTGGACCTGGCGAATGTGCTGGAGAATCTCGTGGAAGGCCGCGTCATCAACCAGATTACCGTTCCCGAAGACGTCCAGCACAACGCGCGCCTGGCCCTGAATCGCATGTTGTCCATCCCCAAGTAAGCGCTGTGGACGGGATTCAGACGCATACGCTTATCATTGGCTGCGGTATCGCCGGTGCAACAGCGGCCCTGCGTTTGAGTGAGAACCGCAATCACGACATCACCATCATTACCCGCGCCCACGATGCCGCCGACAGCAACAGCGGCTGGGCCCAGGGCGGCATTGTCACGCGCGGGCTGGACGATTCGCCGGAAATGCTGGTGGCCGACATCCTGCGCGCCGGCGCCGGCCTGAGTTCGCCGCGCGCTGCCCGTCTGCTGGCCGGGGAAGGCCCGGACCTGGTGCGCAAGGTGCTGCTGGAGCAAGTGGGCGTCCGCTTTGATACGACAGCCCCTGGCGAGTTCGAGTTCGCGCTGGAAGGGGCGCACAGCACGCGTCGGGTCGTGCACGTCGGGGATCGCACGGGCGCGGCCATTACGGACGCCATGTTGCAGGCCCTCGCGGAACGCCCTAATATCCGGCTGCTCAGCGGCCACACAGCGGTTGACCTGATTACGTTTCCGCACCATGCGCTGGACCCGTTGGCCATCTATGATCCGCCTGTCTGCCATGGCGCTTACGTACTGCAACGCGACACTGGTGAGATCCTGCGCGTTCTGGCCGGGGAAACCATCCTGGCCACTGGCGGTATCGGACAGATCTATCGCAACACCAGCAACCCGCCCGGGGCGCGGGGAGACGGTCTGGCCATGGCCGGCCGCGCCGGCGCCCGCATTCTGAACATGGAATACATCCAGTTCCATCCCACCACGCTAAGCGTGCGTGGCGCGCCGAATCTGCTCATCAGTGAGGCCCTGCGCGGCGAAGGCGCCGTCCTGCTGACGCCGGACGGTCAGCCCGTCATGAAGCGCCACGAGTCCCGTTGGGGTGACCTGGCGCCGCGCGACGTGGTTGCCCGCGCCATCCACCGCGAATTGCTCGAGCAGGGGCTGGAGCACGTCTGGCTCGACATTTCGCAACGACACTCCGCCGACTTCATTCGAGACCGTTTCCCGCAGATTGTCGAAAACTGCACACGTTACGGCGTGGACCCCACCAGCGAGCCGATACCGGTCGTGCCTGCCGCCCACTATGCCTGTGGCGGCGTTCTGGTGGACGAATGGGGACGCAGCAGCATTTCCGGTCTCTATGCGGTGGGAGAAGTCAGTTGCACCGGTCTGCACGGCGCCAACCGACTTGCCAGCACCAGCTTGCTGGAGGGTCTGGTATGGGGTGACCGCGCGGCGCGACACATCTCCGGCAATCTGGCCGACCCGATTGATGACGCGCGCGTGCCCGGCTGGGTGGCGCGCAGCACGCAGCTGCCGGATCCTGGTCTGCTCGAGGGCGACATGACCACCATTCGCAACCTGATGTGGCATTATGTGGGTCTGGTGCGCAACGGTGATCGTCTGCAACGTGCCCAGCGTGAACTGCGGCACCTGTGGCATGAGATCGAGGAATTCTACCGGACCACACATTTGAACGATCAACTGGTGGGGCTGCGCAATGCCGTGCAGGTGGCGCGTATGGTGACCTGGGCGGCCTTGCGCAACCCGACCAGTCGCGGCACGCATTACCGGACCGATGATCCGGCGGTGCAGGCCGGGGGGCAACCATGAGCGATTTGATTTATCTGGACAACAGCGCGACCACGGCGACCGATCCGCGCGTGGTCGAGGCCATGCAGCCTTACTGGAGCGAGGTCTTCGGCAACGCCTCCAGTTTGCACACCGAGGGCAAGGCCGCCGATGCGGCCATACAACAGTCCATCGACACCATCGCAGGCGTGGTCAACTGCCGCGCCGGCGGGCCGCCGGAACTGGTCTTCACCAGCGGCGGCACAGAAGCCGACAATCTGGCTCTCAAAGGTGTGGCCCATGCCATGCGGGCGCGCGGCCGCGGCAATCACGTCATCACGACGGCCGCCGAGCACCATGCCGTGCTGGACGTCGCGCAAGAGCTGGCGGGTGAGGGCTTCGACGTCACTTTCCTTCCGGTCGATGCATATGGACGGGTCACGCCGGAGCAGGTGGTGGAGGCCATGCGGCCGGAAACGGTGCTGGTAAGCGTTTTGTATGCCAGCAACGAGATTGGCAGCATCAACCCGATCGCCGACATCGGCGCCGCGATCAAGGGCAAAAACCGGCGTGTACCTTTTCATACCGATGCCGTACAGGCGCCCGGTCTCTTGCCGCTGGACGTGCAGGCACTGAACGTGGACCTCATGAGTCTTGCCGGCCACAAGTGTTACGGCCCGAAGGGCATCGGCGTGCTGGTGGTGCGACGCGCCATTGCCCTCAAGGCACAGATTGTGGGTGGCGGCCAGCAGGCCCATCGACGCAGCGGCACGGAACCCCTGCCTTTGATTGTGGGCCTTGCGCGCGCCCTGGAACTGGCGGAAGCCGAACGTGTGGCGACCTGCGCCCGACTGCTCGACTTGCGCGACGAATTGATTCGGCGGGTTCTGGCCGGTATCCCCGAGGCTACGTTGACTGGCCACCCTGAGGAACGCCTGGCCGGCCACAGCAGCTTCGTCTTGCGCTGGCTGAATGGTGACTCGATTCTGCTGGATCTGGCCGAACTGGGCATTTGCGCCAGTGGCGGCAGCGCCTGCACCTCCGGTCAGCAGGAACCCAGCCACGTGCTGCTGGCCTGCGGCGTGGACAGCGACCGCCTGATGGGCCAGATGCGATTTGTGCTGGGCAAACACAATACGGCGGCGCAGGTGGAGCGTCTGGTTTATCATCTGCGCACCCTGGTCGAACGGCATCGGGCGATGGCGCCGCAACTGTAACAGTCGTCCCTGGCCACAAATAATCGGAAGAGACGGGCTGAAAAACGAAGAGGACAACATGACAAACGGAACGGAAGTCCACAAGGTTGTACTGGCCTACAGCGGCGGCCTTGACACCTCGGTGATCGTCCCCTGGCTGAAAAACAACTTCAGTGATTGCGAGGTCATTTGCTTCTGCGCGGACCTGGGCCAGGAAGAAGAGCTGGAGGGGCTTGACGAGAAAGCGCGCGCCTCCGGCGCGAGCAAACTCTACGTTCGTGACCTGCGCGAAGAATTTCTGTCCGGTTTTGCCATGCCGACCTTGCGCGCCGGCGCCATTTACGAGCGGGAATATTTGCTGGGCACCTCATTCGCCCGTCCCCTGATCGCCCGGCATCTGGTCGACATAGCCGAACTGGAAGGGGCGGATGCGGTGGCCCACGGCTGCACCGGCAAGGGCAACGACCAGGTGCGTTTTGAGTTGACCGTCATGGCCCTGAACCCCAGGCTTCGCGTTATCGCGCCCTGGCGCGAGTGGGACATCCGCAGTCGTGAGGACGCGCTGGCCTATGCGGAAGAATTCAACGTCCCGGTGACGCAAAGCGAACGCGACATTTACAGCCGGGACCGCAACATTTTTCATCTCAGTCACGAGGGCGGGTTGCTGGAAGACCCGTGGAACGAGCCGGAAGAAGAGATGTACAAGCTGTCGCGCAGCCCCCAGGACGCACCGGATGAGGCCCGGCTGATCGAGCTGGGTTTCGAGAAGGGCTTTCCAGTCTCGCTGGACGGCGCAAAAGTCGGGCCCGTCGAATTGTTCCAGCAACTAAACCGGATCGCGGGCGAGCACGGCATCGGCCGCAGCGATATCGTCGAAAACCGGCTTGTCGGGATGAAGAGCCATGGCGTGTACGAGACACCGGCGGGCACGGTTTTGCTGCGGGCCCACCGGGCGTTGGAGAGCATCACGCTGGACAAGCAGACGATGCAATACAAGGACCTGCTGGCCTCGAAGTATGCGGAGCTGGTGTACAACGGTCAGTGGTTCACGCGGCTGCGGGAAGCGCTGGACGCATTTGTCGACGTGACGCAACAACAGGTCAACGGTTCGGTGCGTTTGAGGCTTTACAAGGGCAACCTCATTCTGGCGGGGCGCAAGAGCCCGACCGGGCTGTATCGCGAGGACTACGCCTCCTTTGGCGAGGAAGATGTCTACGACCAGAAGGACGCGGAGGGTTTTATTCGTCTTTTCGGGTTGCCGCTGAAAGTCGAAGCGCAGCAGGACATCGAACGCACGGGGCGCAGCCACTACCGCCAATAGCAGAAAACGGCAGGAATTCGGGAGGTTGAAATGGCCTTGTGGGGCGGTCGCTTTGCGGAGCCGACGGATGATGATCTGAGGACGCTGAACGACAGTATCCACTTTGACCGCCGCATGTATCGCGAGGACATTATCGGCAGCCAGGCTTGGGCGCGCGCGCTGGTCGGCGCCGGAATCCTTACGCGGCAAGAGTCTGAGCAGTTGGTGACCGGACTGCAACAGGTTCTGGAGGAATTCGAGCAAGGCAATTTCGAGACAGGGCCTGGCGACGAGGACATCCACACCGCCGTCGAACGGCGTCTGACGGAACTGGTCGGGCCGGTTGGCGGCAAACTGCACACCGGCCGCAGCCGCAACGATCAGGTGGCGACGGACTTCAGACTATGGTGCATGGGCGCCTGTGAGGCGGTCAGCAATCGGTTGCGAGAATTGCAGGACGCGTTGGTGCTGCGGGCAGCAGACCACCTGGAAACGCTGATGCCCGGCTACACACATCTGCAGCCGGCGCAGCCCGTGGTGCTGGCGCACTGGCTGCTGAGTTTCTTCTGGATGTTGCAGCGGGACCGGGACCGCCTGGCCGTGGCGCGCTGCAATGCCGCCGTGCTGCCCCTGGGTTCCGGTGCGCTTGCCGGGACGCCACTGTCCATCGACCGCCTCGCCATGGCACAGGAACTGGGGTTTACGTCGATCAGTCGAAACAGCCTGGACAGCGTCAGCGACCGTGACTTTGTGGCCGAGACGCTGTTTGCGCTTGCATTGACGGGCATTCACCTCAGTCGCCTCGGCGAGGACGTCATTCTTTATAGCAATCCGCTCTTTGGCTTCTTCGCACTGGACGATCGCTACAGCACCGGCTCCAGCCTGATGCCGCAGAAACGCAACGCAGATCCGCTGGAGCTGGCGCGCGGCAAGGCCGGCCGGCTCATCGGCAATCTGACCGGTCTGCTGGCGACCATGAAAGGACTGCCCAGTACCTACAACAAGGACCTGCAGGAGGACAAGGAAGCACTCTTCGACTCCGTGGACGCGCTAAATGCCTTGTTGCCGGTGCTGACTGCCGTCGTCCACACCTTGTCGGTCAACCAGGACAAAATGCGCGCAGCGCTGGACGAAGAGATGTTGGCGACCGACCTCGCCGACTATCTGGTGGCGCGTGGTCTGCCATTCAGGGAAGCCCACCATGCCGTTGGCGCCGCCGTGCGGGCTGCGGCAGATGCCGGTCTGCCACTGTCGCAGTTGCCATTGGCGACCCTGCAGGAGTGCCACATTCTGTTTTCCGCGGATGCGCAGGACGTATTTGACTTCGGCAAGTCGGTCAGGAGCCGGGATTCGGCCGGCGGTACGGCACCCGCTGCCGTCGAGAATCAACTAAAGGCGGCGCGATCGGCCCTGGAGAGTTGACCTGGCGGAAGTACCCGGGTTTCTTCGGCAAATTGCCTGAAATCGACACGATGCAAACGTACCCTTGGCCAATGCTTGACAGCCCGCGCCGCCGCGCTACAATGGTCTCGCATATGGAAGTCGGTCGGAGCGATTCTGTGCGCCGCAATCGTGGTAACGCCACCATATTCATGATTATCGGCCTCCTGCTTCTTGTCATTATTGGCGTCGCATAGCGAAGCGGGTGGTTGCTCTTGCCGGGAAGCGGCAAAACGAAGGCAAACCCCCGCAGAGGGGGTTTTTTGTTGGTGAAGACACACTGTGGGTAATCGGGACAGGAGCAGAAAATGAGCGCGGAGTGGATCTGGCAAAACGGTGAATTCAAGCGCTGGGATGAGGCGAACGTCCATGTCTCCACTCACGCCCTGCACTATGGCTCCAGCGTTTTTGAAGGCATCCGCGCCTACACGACGCCGCATGGGCCGGCCGTTTTTCGTCTTGCCGAACACACGAAGCGACTTGCCTATTCCTGCAAGGCGGCGCGGATGGATTTGCCTTACAGTGAGGAGGAAATCAACGACGCCACTCTGGAAACGATTGCCCGCAACGGCCACCAGGCCTGTTATGTCCGGCCACTGGTGTATCGCGGCGCCGGCCCGCTTGGGCTGGAAGGCCGCAAGAATCCTGTCGATGTGATCATCATGACCATGGAGTGGGGCACCTATCTGGGCCAGGAAGCGCTGGAAAATGGTGTGGACGTGCAAATCAGTTCCTGGCGGCGTCTTGCGCCTGGTACGGCGGTCTCGATGGCCAAAATCGGCGGGCAATATGTCAACAGCCAGCTGATAAGTATGGAAGCGCGCGACAATGGCTTCGATGAAGGGCTGGCGCTGGATACCTCGGGCAACGTGAGTGAAGGCGCCGGGGAAAACGTATTTGTCATCATTGATGGCGTCGTCTATACGCCGGGCAGTTGGGCCAGTATCCTGCCAGGCATTACGCGTGACAGCGTCCTGACCATCCTGCATGAAATGGGCGTGGAAGTGCGCTTTGAGACCATTGCCCGCGACTTGTTGTACATGGCCGACGAAATCTTCTTCACCGGCACCGCGGCTGAAATCACGCCGGTGCGATCGATCGACCGCCTGCAGGTTGGCGAGGGCAAGCGCGGTCCCATTACCAAAGAGGCGCAGGATCAGTTTTTTGCAATCACGTCCGGCGAGGTGACAGACCGTCACGGCTGGCTGACCCCGGTAGGGGTGACGCGTCCGGTCGTCTAGAACGTTGGGGGAGGGCAACATGATGCTCACAGGCTCGGAGATCTTGATGGAATGCCTGCTGCGCGAGGGTGTCGACGTCATGTTTGGCTACCCCGGCGGCGCCATATTGCCGACCTACGACGCCATGACGAAGTATCCGCAAATTCATCACGTGCTGGTGCGGCACGAACAGGGCGCCTCGCACATGGCCGACGGCTACGCGCGTGCAACGGGCAAGGTCGGCGTGGCCATTGCGACCAGCGGGCCGGGCGCGACCAATCTCGTCACCGGCATGGCCACGGCGATGATGGATTCGTCACCGATTGTATGCATCACGGGTCAGGTGCCGCGGGCGGCCATCGGGTCGGACGCCTTTCAGGAAACGGACGTGACCGGCGTCAGCCTGCCGGTGACCAAGCACAACTTTCTGGTCATGGACGTTGACGAACTGGCCTGGACTGTGCGCGAGGCCTTTCACATCGCGCGCAGCGGCCGGCCGGGTCCGGTGCTGGTTGATATCCCCAAGGACATTCAGACTGCCAGCACGGAGTTTGTCTATCCGGAGGGCGAGATTGTTTTACCTGGCTACCAGCCGCGCACCACAGCCAATGAAGACGAACTGGATGCCGCGGCGCGGCTCATCAACGAGGCGGAGCGCCCCGTCATTCTGGCCGGGCACGGCATCCTGATGTCCGGCGCCATGGACGAATTGTTGCATCTGGTCGAACGTTCCGGCGTTCCGGTCGCGCTGACCTTGCTGGGCAAGGGGGCTTTGCCGGAGAATCACCCGCTCTCGCTGGGCATGATGGGCATGCACGGCACGGCCACCAGCAACCATTCCATCCAGCAGGCTGATCTGCTGATCGCCCTGGGCATGCGTTTCGACGACCGGGTCACGGGCAATCTGGCCACCTATTCGCAGCATTCCCGCAAGATCCACGTTGACATCGATCCGTCGGAAATCAACAAGAACGTCCCTGTTGACGTTGGCATCGCAGGCGACCTGCGCACGGTCATTACCCAGTTGTTGCCCCGCGTCGAAAAGCAGCAGCGAGTCGACTGGATGGCGCGCATCCGCGACTGGCAGGAAGACGATGACGAGCGCGACATTTTGCATCATGACACGGGTGACCGCCTGCTTGGCGCCCAGGTGATTAACGATCTGTGGCTGCACACCGGCGGCGATGCCATCACCGTCACGGACGTGGGTCAACACCAGATGCTGGAGGCCCAGTACTATCCGCACCAGCGCCCTTCCACACTGATCACCAGCGGCGGCCTGGGGACGATGGGCTTCGGTTTTCCGGCGGCAATGGGCGCCAAATTTGGTCTGCCCGATGAAGAAGTCTGGGCCATTGTTGGCGATGGCGGCTTCCAGATGACAATGTGCGAACTGGCCACGGCCGTGCAGGAAAAGACCAATGTCAACATCGCCATATTGAACAACGCCTTTCTGGGCATGGTGCGCCAGTGGCAGGAGTTCTTCTATGAAGAGCGTTACCACGCGACGCCGATGTTTAACCCGGACTTCTGTCTCTTTGCCGATGCCTACGGCGTACCCAACATGCGGGTGACGAAACGGGAGCAGGTCGAGGAGTCGGTGGCCTTTGCGCGCAGCGTACAGGGACCGGTACTGATCGAATACGTCATTGAGAAAGAGGACATCGTGTATCCGATGGTCCCCGCCGGCGCCGACCTGCACGCCATGATCCGTCGACCGAAACCAGGGGAACGGGAAAACGCATGAGCGACGAAAACCGGACGGAACAAAAGGTCACCCTGGTCACGCTGGTAGACAACCGGCCTGGCGTTCTCAACCGCATCGCCAGTCTGTTTCGGCGGCGTAACTTCAATATCGACAGCCTGACGGTCGGGCGGACCCACAGGCAGCATGTGTCCAGAATGACCATCGTCGTCGATGCGCGTCTGGCAAACGTAAATATCATTGCCGCCAATTTGCGCAAGCTGGTCAACGTGATTGAAGTGCGCGTCGTATCGGACGAACCGCACGTCAGCCGCGATCTGGCGCTCATCAAGGTGCGCACCGATGACCCGGAATCGCGCAACATGGTGACTGAAATCTGTGAGCGCTATCCGGGTCGGATTGTCGACATGGGCGTCAAGGTGGCCATTGTCGAGGTCACGGCCCATGAATCGCAGGTCGAGGCCATGATCGAGGAGTTTCGGCCGATTGGCATCGTGGAAATGGTGCGCACGGGGGTCGTGGCCATGGGTCGCGGTGTGCGCATCCAGGACACACAGTACACGCCCCCGATTGTGCGCGCGGGCACCCGCGACAACGGCGTGCAACAGACCATCCTGTAGACCGGCGGTATGGTGCCGTCGGCGGGCACGAGCCACGGCGATTGCGCCGGGCCTCAGAGAGGAAGCGAATGGCCACACTTTACTATGACAAGGATGCGGACCTGGGCCTGCTGGAAGGCAAGACCATTGCCGTGATTGGCTACGGCAGCCAGGGGCATGCCCACGCGCTGAATGCGCGCGACAACGGGCAACGCGTCATCATTGGCCTGCACGAGGGCAGCAGCAGCCGTGCGAAGGCCGCCGCCGAGGGACTGGAGGTCATGTCCGTCGCCGACGCCGCGGCCGCTGCCGACATCATCATGGTGTTGATCCCCGATACCTTGCAGGCGCAGGTCTACGAAGAGGCAATCGAGCCGAACCTTGCCCCGGGCAACATGTTGATGTTCGCCCATGGCTTCAACATCCACTTCGACCAGATCAAACCGCCCGCCCAGGTCGACGTCACCATGATCGCGCCCAAGGCGCCCGGACACCGGGTGCGCGAAATCTTCACCGAGGGCGCCGGTACGCCGGGCCTTTTGGCGGTGGAGCAGGACGCCACCGGCAATGCAAAGGCCATGGCCCTGGCCTACGCCCGCGCCATCGGCTGCACGCGCGCCGGCGTTATCGAGACGACCTTTCGGGAAGAGACCGAGACCGATCTGTTTGGCGAGCAGGTCATTCTCTGTGGTGGCGTGACGGCGTTGGTTCGGGCGGCCTTCGAAACTCTGGTCAAGGCCGGCTATCAGCCGGAGGTGGCTTACTTTGAGTGTATGCATGAGCTGAAACTGATCGTCGACCTGCTCTACGAAGGCGGCCTGAGTTACATGTGGTACAGCGTCAGCAACACGGCCGAATACGGCGGGTACGAGATCGGCGACCGCATCGAGGGCATGGTCAGCGAAGACCTGGACGGCGTGTTGCAGGACATTCAGTCCGGCAAGTTTGCCCGCGAATGGGTGCAGGAAAACCGCGATGGCCTGCCCAAATTTACGCAACGCCGTCAGCGCGAACATGACCTGCTGATCGAAGAGGTCGGGGAAGAACTGCGCGACATGATGAGCTTTCTGGCGGCGAAGAAGGTGCGTCAGGGGTCCGGCAGCGGCTGAGCGAATCCACTGGCCGGCGTGAATGGGAAGGGGGTGAATGCGATGTCTGAAGACGGTCTTGCCGACCTTCTTTTCTTGACTCATTTGCCCACCCTGCCAGCGGAAAGGAACGCGCCCCATGGACAGTGACAATGTCGTAAGGATTTTCGACACCACCCTGCGCGACGGCGAACAAAGCCCTGGCGCCACGCTCAGCAGCGCGGAAAAACTGGAGATCGCGCGGCAACTGGCGGTCCTCGGCGTCGACATCATCGAGGCCGGTTTCCCGGCAGCCTCACCGGATGACATGGCCGCCGTGCAACGCATTGCGCGGGAGGTAGGCACGGCCGATGGCCCGGTCATCTGTGGCCTGGCGCGAGTAGTCGAATCCGACATTCTGGCCAGCTGGGAAGGCGTGGCGGCGGCGGCCAAACCTCGTATCCACACTTTCCTCGGCACCTCGGACATACACCTCAGGTATCAAACGGGCCTGACGCGCGAGGAAGGTCTGGAGGCCATTCGCAAGTCCGTCTCCCTGGCGCGCAGTTTGTGCGAGGACGTTGAATTTAGCCCGATGGACGCCGGCCGCACGGACAAGGCCTATCTGGTTGAAGTGTGTGCCCTGGCCATTCAGTGCGGCGCAACGACTCTCAACATCCCGGACACCGTGGGCTACGTGACGCCGGAAGAGTGGCAGGAGACGATTTCTGCGCTGATTGCCGAGACACCGGGCGGCGGCCCGGGCAGTGGCGTCATCTGGTCCGTGCACTGCCACAACGATCTGGGTCTGGCGACGGCCAACACCCTCGCCGGCGTGCTGGGCGGCGCCCGCCAGGTGGAGGTGACGCTCAACGGCATCGGCGAAAGGGCCGGCAACACCAGCCTGGAAGAAGTGGTCATGGCGATACGTACGCGGCCGCAGTTTTACCACGTGTCGACCAACATAAATTCGCGCGAATTGATCAAGACCAGCCGCATGGTCAGCAATTACACCGGTCTTGCCGTACAGGCCAACAAGGCCATCGTGGGGCGCAACGCCTTTGCCCACGAAGCCGGCATTCATCAGGACGGCGTACTCAAGGAAGCCAGCACCTACGAGATCATGGTGCCGGAGGACGTGGGTCTGACATCCAGCGAACTCGTGCTGGGCAAACACAGCGGTCGCCATGCCCTGCGCGCGCGCCTGCGCGAACTGGGCTACGAGATTGAAGGTGAAGAATTGAAGCAGGTCTTTGTCCGTTTCAAGGACCTGGCGGACGCCAAGAAGACCGTGACGGATGCTGACCTGGAAGCGCTGGTGCATGACCAGGTACAGGGCATCCAGGAGTACTTTCATCTGGTAGACATTCAAGTGTCCTGCGGCACGATGGGCTTGCCGACGGCAACGGTCAAGCTGGCCGACGAAGACGGCAAGGTCGTTGTGCAACCGGCGGTGGGCACCGGGCCCGTCGATGCCTGTTACAAGGCCATCGACGAGGTCATTCGCGCGCCCAACACCCTGATTGAATACAACGTGCACAGCGTCACTGAAGGGATTGATGCCGTCGGTGAGGTAACGGTGCGCATCAGCCCGGATGGCATTGATCAATCTTTCGGCGGCTATGGCGCGGACAGCGACATCATTGTGGCCAGCGTGCGCGCCTATCTGGCGGCAGTCAACCGCATGCTGGCGGTTACAGGCATGGGAGGGCGTACGCCCGAAGGCGTGGCTGCCACCGTCAGCCTTCACTGACTGGCGGTTTCCGGCCCGCAGCATTGACCTTGAGGAGACAGGCATGAGCGCAAACGGCAGGCGTCCCCGGACGCTTTTCGAAAAGGTATGGGACAAGCACGTGGTCCGTGCGCCCTCGAAAGGCGCGCCGACCGTGCTGTACATCGACCTGCACCTGGTGCACGAGGTGACCTCGCCCCAGGCTTTCACCACCTTGCGGGAGCGAGGGCTCAAGGTGCGACGGCCGGACCGCACGCTGGCGACCATGGACCACAGCACGCCCACCACGCCGCGTAACGAGCTGGGCATCATCCCGGTGCCGGATGCCTTGGCGGCGGCCCAACTGGACGTGATGCGCCGCAACTGCGAAGACTTCGGCATTCCGCTTTACGAGCTGGGCAATGAGAAGCAGGGCATTGTGCACGTCATTGGCCCGGAGCAGGGGCTGACGCAACCGGGCATGACCATCGTGTGTGGCGACAGTCACACCAGCACCCATGGCGCGTTCGGCGCCCTTGCTTTCGGCATCGGCACCAGCGAGGTCGGGCACGTGCTGGCGACACAGACCCTGCTGCAGGACAGGCCAGGGTCGATGGCGGTCCGCGTCGAGGGCCGGCTGCAATCCGGCGTCACGGCCAAGGACATCATCCTTGCCGTCATCGCGGAAATCGGCATCGGCGGTGGCACCGGTCGCGTCATCGAATACAGGGGCGAGGCCATTCGCAGCCTCGGCATGGAAGGGCGCATGACCGTCTGTAACATGTCCATCGAGGGCGGTGCGCGCGCGGGCATGGTCGCACCGGATGACACGACCTTCGACTACATCAGCGGACGTCCCTGCGCGCCGCAAGGCGAGGACTGGGACCGGGCCGTCGCTGCCTGGCGGCAGTTGCCGGGCGATGAGGGCGCGACCTGGGACCGGGAGGTTGTGCTGGACGCGGCTGAATTGACTCCGATGATCACTTACGGCACCAACCCCGGAATGGGCATGCGCATCACGGAGCGGGTGCCCGACCCCGACCGTCTTGGCGATCCCGCGGCGAAACTGGCGCTCGACAAGGCGCTGACCTATATGGGCCTGCAGCCGGGACAAAGTCTGCTGGGCAAGGCGGTTGACGTGGTTTTTGTGGGCAGTTGCACCAACTCGCGCATCTCCGACCTGCGCGAAGCGGCGCGGATTATGCGCGGACGAAAGGTTGCCGAAAGCGTGCGCATGATGGTCGTGCCGGGCTCGCAACTGGTCAAGCGGCAGGCCGAGGCCGAGGGGCTGGACGAGGTCTTCCGCGCGGCAGGCGCGGAGTGGCGGGAGGCCGGCTGTTCGATGTGCATCGCCATGAATGGCGACCAGTTGCAGCCCGGCCAATACGCGGTCAGCACCAGCAACCGTAATTTCGAGGGCCGCCAGGGCAAGGGCGGGCGCAGCTTCCTGGCCAGCCCCCTGACGGCTGCCGCCAGCGCCATAAACGGCGCCATTACCGACGCCCGCACCCTGCAAACGGAGCTCGCCTGATGGAGCCAGTTACGCCCTTCACCGGTCAGATCGTGGCCATGCCGATCAATGACATCGACACCGACCAGATCATCCCGGCGCGCTTTCTCAAGACGACCGACAGCGCCGGCCTTGGCAAGAACCTGTTTGCCGACTGGCGTTACGAGGCCGATGGCACGCCCAAAGCGGACTTCGTGTTGAATCAGCCGCAGCACGCCAACGCCACGGTGCTGGTGGCCGGCGACAATTTTGGCTGTGGCAGCTCGCGCGAACATGCGCCCTGGGCGCTGAAGGGTTCGGGTTTTCGCGCTGTGGTCAGCACCAGCTTCGCCGACATCTTTCGCAACAACGCGCTGCAAAACGGGCTGTTGCCCCTGCAGGTAGACGAAGAGACGCAGCAGCAACTTATCAGTCTGGCGCAGGAAGACGCGAGCACGACCTTGCGCGTTGACCTGGAGCAACAGACCCTGACCCTGCCCGACGGTCGCGAAGTGACCTTCCCGATTGACGGCTTCGCGCGCCATTGCCTGCTGAACGGCATCGACCAACTGGGCTATTTGCAGAGCCTGGAGGATGAGATCCTCGCCTGGGAAGAAAGCCATCCGGCGCGGGTAAACACCCTGGCTACTGCCTGAGCTTTACTGCAAGGAAAGCGGAGTGCCTGACATGGCGATCGCCATCTACGATACGACCCTGCGGGATGGTACGCAGCGCGAGGGGATTTCGCTGTCGGTGGCGGACAAGCTGCGCATCACGCAATTGCTGGATGACCTGGGTGTCGCCTACATTGAGGGCGGCTGGCCGGGCTCCAATCCCCGTGACGTCGCCTACTTTGACCAGGTGCGCCGATTGGACCTGAAGCACGCGCGCATCGCGGCCTTTGGCTCCACCTGCCGCAAGGGCGTTGAGCCGGACGGGGATGCCAACATCCGCGCGCTGGTGGAGGCCGAAACGCCGGTCGTGACCCTGGTCGGCAAGACGTCAATGTTGCACGTCAACGACGTGCTGCAGACGACGCCGGCGGAAAACCTGCGCATGATCGAGGCCAGCGTGGGTTTTCTGAAATCGATGGGGCGCGAAGTGGTCTACGACGCCGAACACTTTTTTGACGGCCTGAAGCTGGACCTCGAGTATGGCATGGACACGGTGGCCGCGGCCGTCCGCGGCGGCGCCGACTGCGTGGTGCTTTGCGACACCAATGGCGGCTCGCTTCCCTGGGAAATCGCGCGTTTGTTTCGCATGATGCAGGAAGCATTCCCGCAGGTCTCGCTGGGCATTCACACGCACAATGACAGTGAACTGGCGGTCGCCAATACCATCGCTGCCGTGAAGGAAGGCGCGTCTCACGTACAGGGGACCATCAACGGTTACGGCGAGCGCTGTGGCAACGCCAACCTGTGCAGCATCATTCCGGACCTGCAACTGAAGATGGGTTACGATTGCGTTCCGCCCGACAACCTGACCACCTTGACGAGGCTGGCCCGCACGGTCGCTGAAATCGCGAATCTGGCGCCGGACTCGCACCACGCCTTTGTCGGGCGCAGCGCCTTTGCTCACAAGGGCGGCATTCACGTCGCGGCCGTGCGACGCAATGCCGACAGTTACCAGCACATTGAACCCACGCTGGTCGGCAATGAATCCAGGGTGCTGGTCTCCGACTTGTCGGGTCGCGGCAATCTGCTTAGCAAGGCGGAAGAGCTGGGACTGGACACGACCCGCGACGAGGCGGTGCAGGTGTTGCAGGAGGTCAAGGAGCTGGAAAACCAGGGCTTTGTCTTTGAAGGCGCCGAGGCCTCGGTCGCCATCCGCCTGCACCGGGCGCGCCCGGGCTACGAGCCCCTGTTTAACCTGATCGATTACACGACCATCGTTGAGCAGCGGCAGGGCAGGGGGTCAGTGGCCGAAGCCATGGTCAAGATCGAGATGGATGGCGAGATCGCGCACACCGCCGCCGAAGGCAACGGGCCGGTAAACGCCCTTGATGAAGCCCTGCGCAAGGCCATGCGAAACCGTTACCCTCGCCTCGATGACTTTCACCTCGTCGATTACAAGGTGCGAATTCTGGATGGCGCCAGCGGCACTGCCGCCACCACGCGCGTTTTGATCGATACACTGTGCGGGACCCGGCGCTGGAGCACGGTGGGCGCCGGCACCAACATCATCCAGGCGAGTTGGCTGGCCCTGGTGGACAGCATCGAATACGGCCTGCGCATCGTGCCTTCTGCGGCCCGGTCTGAAACTTGAGCTACGGTCTGGTCCCTTGCCCAACTTTTCAAACAGGGAGAAATGATGGCGTCAGCGAACATTCTGGTGTTACCGGGCGATGGCATCGGCCCGGAGGTGACGGGCCAGGCGTGCGAGGCCTTGCGACGCGTGGCGAAGCGCTTCGGCCACGACTTTCGCTTCGAGGAAGCCTTGATGGGCGGCATCGCCATCGACCGGACTGGCGAACCACTTCCGGCAGAGACCCTGCGGAAGGGAGAGAAAGCCGATGCCATATTGATGGGCGCCGTTGGCGGCCCGCAATGGTCGGACCCGACCGCCAGTGTCAGGCCGGAACAGGGCCTGTTGCAGATTCGGCAGCACTTCGGTCTCTTCGCCAATTTGCGCCCGGTGAAGGCCTGGCCGGCGCTGGCGCAACATGCGCCCCTGCGCCCGGACCTGCTGGAAGGCGTGGACATGCTTTTCGTGCGGGAGTTGACGGGCGGCATTTACTTCGGTGAGCGGCAGGAACCCGGCAGTGGCGACAGCGCCTACGACACAATGTTTTACAGCACCGACGAAATCAAGCGCGTGACGGACGTCGCCTTTCGCGCTGCGCAGGGCCGACGCGGCAAGCTGGCCTCGATCGACAAGGCCAACGTGCTGGCCTCCATGCGACTGTGGCGACGCACGGTGATGAGCGTTGCGGAAGACTACAGCGGTGTGGAGGTGGAGCATTTGCTGGTGGACGCGGCCGCCATGCATTTGCTGACGCGCCCGGCGGATTTCGACGTCATCGTGGCCGGCAATTTGTTTGGCGACATTTTGAGCGATGAGGCATCCGTGCTGGCCGGCTCGCTGGGCATGCTGCCTTCCGCCTCGCTGGGCACCGGTACTTTTGGCATCTACGAGCCCATCCACGGCTCGGCGCCGGACATTTCGGGCAAAGGCATCGCCAATCCGATCGGCATGATTCTCAGCGCCGCCCTTTTGCTGCGCTACAGCCTGCAGCTGGAGACGGAAGCCCTTGCGCTGGAAGAGGCAGTCGCCGGCGCACTGGCTGCCGGTGTGCGCACCGCTGACATCGCGCCTGCCGGAACGGCAGCGGTGGGCACGGAAGAAATGGCCGGCGCCATTTTCGAGCGTATCTGACAGCCCTGCGGCTTGACAGCGACGACCGTCTGTGTCAGGCTGGGCCAGCAGCTTGACAAGCTCACAGATTCATCCAGAGTGGTGGAGGGAACGGCCCTGTGAAGCCACGGCAACCCCTGTAGATCGGGAAGGTGCCAACTCCGTCGGCGTGCGAGGCGTCGGGAGATGAAAGCGGAAGTGAGGTTTCTCCGCCAGCAACCGAATACAGGGACTTCATTGGGAAGTCGTCAGGTGGCCCGGACCCGTCCGGGTTTTTGTTTTTCCTGACATGGCGGGGAGGTGAGGCATGACAGATACAGTTCGCGAGCAGGAAGCGCCGGCGCTGGCGCGCGGCAACAGCACACGCTCCATCCACAGCGGTGCGCTCCGTAGCAAGGCCTTCAATTCCCTGACCACGCCTGTCGTACAGACGGCGACCTACACCTTTGCCGATACCCAGGCGCTGGTCGACTTTATGCAGGCCAAAACCTGGGGCGATGGCGTTGACAACGAAGAATACGGGCGCTACGGCAACCCGACCGTGGCGGCGGTCGAGCGGCGTCTGGCGTCGCTGGACGGCGCCGGAGACGCGGCCCTGTTTGCCTCGGGCATGAACGCCGTGACGACCGTGTTGCTCGCCTCACTTTCCAGCGGCACGCACGTGGTAATGACCGACGACTGCTACCGGCGCACGCGTCAGTTCTGCGGCACTTTCCTGCGCCGCCTGGGAATCGAGACCAGCGTCGTCCCGATGGGCGACTATGAAGCGCTGGAGGCGGCGGTACGCAGCCACCGCAAGACGCGTTACATCATCTCCGAGAGTCCCACCAACCCCTACCTGCGGGTGGCGGACCTTGAGCGCATCGTGGACATCGCCCGACGCCACCGCGTGCGCACGCTGATTGACAGCACCTTTGCCACGCCGATCAACCAACGCCCGCTGGAATGGGGGATCGATCTGGTCATTCACAGCGCGACCAAATATCTCTCCGGCCACAATGACTTGCTGGCGGGCGTGGTATGCGGCAGTCGTGAGCGCATCGCGGCCTTTCGCGAGGCGCGGGGAGTCCTGGGTGGCGTGGTGGATCCGCAAAACGCCTTCCTGCTGGAACGCGGCCTGCGCACCCTGGGTATGCGGGTGGAGCAGCAGAATCGCTCCGCGCAGGAAGTAGCGCAGTTCCTGGAGGGCCATCCTGGTATCGAACGCGTCTGGTACCCGGGGCTTGCCTCCCACCCAGACTACGAGACGGCGCGGCGGCAAATGACCGGCTACGGCGGTGTGGTCAGCTTTGAAGTGGCGGCGGACCTGGCGGGCACCGGTCGATTTGTCGACAACCTGCAGATACCTTTTATCGCGCCGAGTTTGGGCGGGGTCGAAAGCCTGATTGAGCAGCCGGCGCTGATGAGTTACTACGAGCAGACGCCGGCGGAACGCCAGGCGCTGGGCATCAGGGACAACCTCGTGCGCTTTTCGATCGGGATTGAGGACGTCGACGACCTGATTCGCGACCTGGAACAGGCACTGGCGCGACTGTAAAGGGGCTAACCTGTCTGCAGGCCGTCAACCAGGTCCGCAAAGAGGTCTCCGATTGCCGGGCCCAACAGGGCCAGAATCACAATCACAACGACGGCGACCAGCACCAGAATGAGCGCGTATTCGACCAGGCCCTGACCTTCATCCGGAATTTTGGGTGGCATGCCGCTTGCTCCTTTCTCAGGCGGGGACCGGTTCGTCCGGCTGCAGGATGCGCGAAATTTCCTCAATAGAGGGCTCGGCCTGATGCAGGTGATTGGGCCAGGCGGCGCGCAGGCCGGGCAAGGTGTTGCGATGGTAGTTTATCGTGGCGTCAGGGTCCTTGAGCACGTTCCCGGTGAGGATGCCGACCACGCTCTCGTCAGGGCCGATGACGCCTGCCATGGCCAGTTTGCGCGCCCCGGCCAGTGAACAGGCCGAGGCCGGTTCGCAGCCGATTCCCTGGGCGTCGATGCGCGCCTTGGCGTCCATGATTTCCTGATCGCTGACCTCTTCGACCACGCCTTCGGTCCAATGGATGGTGCGCGCGGCCTTTTTCCAGTTGACCGGGTTACCAATCTTGATGGCCGTGGCGATCGTGGTGGCCTGCAAGGCTTCAAAGTGATCAAAGCCGTTGCGCCAGGCGCGATAGAGCGGGTTGGCGCCCTCCGCCTGGATGATGGCGACACGCGGCACGCGGTCGATCAGTCCCAGTTCCAGCAGCTCGTGAAGCGCCTTGCCGAAGGCGGCGCTGTTGCCGAGGTTGCCACCCGGGCAAACGATCCAGTCCGGTACCTGCCAGCCCAGTTGTTGAATCGCCTCAAAGACGATGCTCTTTTGTCCTTCCAGCCGAAAGGGATTGACCGAGTTGAGGACGTAAATGCCCAGTTCTTCACTGATTCTGCGCACCAGTTCGAGGTTGCGGTCAAAGTCGGCGGAGACCTGGATGCAGGTTGCGCCGTAGGCGATCGCCTGGGCCAGCTTGCCGAGGGCGATCTCCCGGTTCTCAAAGAAAACGATGCCTTCCAGACCCGCCAGGGCCGCATAGGATGCCAGCGAGGCGGAGGTGTTGCCGGTTGAGGCGCAGGCAATACGTTGCATACCCAAAAGGCGCGCCTGGGTAACGCCGCCGGTCATGCCACGGTCCTTGAAGGAACCGGTGGGATTTTCGCCTTCATGTTTGAGCCACAGCCTGGCCAACCCGGCCCAGGCCGCCAGCTTTGGACTGGGGTAGAGGTTGGTGTTTCCTTCCGGCCGCGTGAAAATCTGGTCGTCGGCAAGATCGGGATAGATCAATTCACGGTAGCGCCAGACGCCGCTGTTGCAGGGCGGATCCAGCGTGCCCAGGCGTTGGTCGAAGGTGTCGCGGGAGACGGTCTTGCGCAGGCCATGCAGGTCATGCTGTACGTCCAGCAAACCCCCGCAGGTGATGCAGGTGTAGGCGACCTGATCAACCGGGTATTGACGGTCGCAGTCCATGCATTGCAGGATACTCTGCATTGGCGGTACCGTTGACGGGTGAGCGCGGGCACAGGATAACAGTTTACATGGCGTTTGTCAGGGCATACGCACCAGGCACCATCGCCAACCTTGGCGCCGGCTTCGACATCCTGGGAATGGCTGTGAAGGGCGCAGGTGACGTCGTCGACGTGGCGCTGCGCCCCGAACCTGGCGTAAGCCTGCTTTCCGTCAGCGGCGATGACGGGCGCCTGCCGCGCGAGACGGAACGCAACACGGCCACCGTTGCTGCCGCGGCTGTGCTGCGCCTGGCGGGTGTGGATATGGGGCTGGACATGCACCTGCACAAGGGGCTTCCGCTAAACAGCGGTCTGGGCAGCAGCGCCGCCAGCGCCGTGGCGGCGGCCCTTGCGACCAACGCCTGCCTGGGGGAAGCGCTGCCGCGCGAGGAATTGCTGCCTGCCTGTCTGGAAGCGGAGGCCATCGTCAGCGGATGGCACGCGGACAACATTGCCCCGTCCCTGCTGGGCGGCATCCGCTTGATCGCCGGCACGGAAGCGGGTCAGATTCACAGTTTGCCGGCGCCGGACAATCTGCACCTTGCACTGGTCACGCCCGGGGTCGACGTCCCGACAAGGCTCGCGCGCGAAGTGCTGCCGACCCACGTCACGCTGGCGCAAATGGTGGCCCAAACGTCGGCAGCCGCGCGCCTGGTTGCGGCGCTGTTTACCGCGGACCTGACCGTGCTGGCGCAGGCGATGGAGGCGGATGGCGTGGTGGAACCCGCCCGTTCGGGCCTGATGCCCATGTTGCCGGAAGCCCGTCTGGCCGCGCGCGCTGCCGGCGGTCTGGGGCTCTTCGTCAGTGGCGCCGGGCCGACGCTCTGCGCAGTCTGCGACACGGCGGACCGGGCAAGAGGAGTCGAGATGGCGCTGCGGGCCGTTTATCAGGAGGCGGACATCCCCTGTGAAACCCGTGTTACACAGGTAGACCCGGCGGGCGCGCGTCTGCTGTAATCCACATTGTGAAATTCGTAGCAACAGGCTATACTGCGGCTGGTTAACGCAGGTAGATACCGGTTACCGGCGCACATGATCGCTCAGGTCCAGAATTTCATTAACGGGGAGTGGCGCAGGGCCTGCGATGGCAGGACCTTTGCCAGCGTTAACCCGGCAAACGAATGCCTGGTTGCCCGGGTTGCTGCGGGCACGGCCGCCGACGTCGATGCCGCAGCGGCGGCAGCCAGGGCCGCTTTCCCGGCGTGGCGCAGGACGCCTGCGCCGGCGCGCGGCGAGATTCTGTTTCGCGCTGCCCAACTGCTGTCAGAGCGCAAGGAAGAATTGTCCCGTCTGCTCACGCGGGAGATGGGCAAGGTCATCAGTGAAGCGCGCGGCGACGTGCAGGAAGCCATCGACATGGCCTGGTACATGGGCGGCGAGGGTCGCCGTCTCTTTGGTCACACGGCGCCGGTTGAGATGCCGGACAAATTCGGCATGGCGCTGCGCGAAGCGGTGGGCGTGGTCGGGTTGATAACTCCCTGGAACTTCCCGGTGGCCGTTCCCTCGTGGAAGCTGTTCCCGGCCCTGGTGGCAGGCAACACGGTCGTTCTCAAGCCGGCCGAGGACGCGCCGGCGACGGCGGCCCTGTTTGTACAGATCTGCGCGGAGGCGGGTCTCCCGCCGGGCGTGCTCAATCTGGTATGCGGCGCGGGCGAGGCCGGCGCGGCACTGGTGGCGCATCCGGACGTGCGGGTCATTTCCTTCACGGGGTCGACGGAAACGGGCCTGCAGGTCTACGAGCGGGCCGCGCGCCTGGGCAAAAAGGTATCGCTGGAGATGGGCGGCAAGAACGCCATCATTGTGCTTGAGGATGCCGATCTGGACCTGGCGGCGCAGGCCATCACCTGGAGCGCCTTCGGCACGACCGGGCAACGCTGCACGGCAGCCAGCCGTCTGATCGTTCAGCGCGGCGTTCACAAACAACTGGCGGAAGCGCTGGTGGAGAAGGCGCGCGCGCTGGAACTGGGCGACGGCCTGGACGAGAATGTTGACGTGGGCCCATTGGTGAACGAGGCGGCCTTGTGCAAGGTCGAACGCTACATGGGCATCGCGCGGCAAGAGGGCGCAGGGATGTTAATCGGCGGCGCGCGGGCGGACCTGGGGCAGGGCTGGTTCTTTGAGCCGACGCTGCTGGACGGCGTTACCCGCGACATGCGTGTGGCCCGTGAAGAAATTTTCGGCCCCGTACTGGCGCTGATGACGGTGGACAGTATGAGCGAGGCAATCGAACTCAACAACGAGGTGCGTTACGGTCTGTCCAGCAGCATTTTCACGCGCGACGTGAACCTGGCCTTCAACGCCATGCGGGACCTGGCGAGCGGGATCGTATACATCAATCACGGCACCAGCGGCGCCGAAATCCAGTTTCCCTTCGGCGGGATTCGTGAGACGGGCAACGGCATGCGCGAGGCCGGCCAGGCAGGACTGGACAGCTTCACTGAATGGAAGACGGTCTACGTGGACTACAGCGGTCGCTTGCAACGGGCGCAGATTGACACCGAAGCCATGCTGGAGCATGCGGGCGACGAGGATAGCGATTCGTGATGCCCGGAGGATTGCGGTAGATTATGCTGGACTGGGAGTCCAGCCACGCGTTGGCGCGGGCATTGATGTTGGTGCATCCCGACGCGGACCTGGATTCGCTGGGTCTTGAACAGTTGAACGCGTGGATCCTTGATCTGCCGGACTTCGCGGACGACCCGCACCTGGTCAATGACGGGATTCTGACTGACGTACTGCGCGACTGGTATGAGGAGGTCACGCTGGATGGCGCAAACTGACCTGCGGGCATTGCAGGATACGGAATTTCCGGTGCCGGAAGAGTTACAGGCCAACATCGCAATCACCAGTCTGGACAAGATCTACAACTGGAGCCGGCGCTCGTCCATGTGGCCCTTGCTGTTCGGGCTGGCCTGCTGCGCGATCGAAATGATTGGCACGGCCGCATCCCGTTTCGACTTCTCGCGCTTCGGCTTCGAGGTGATGCGAGGCAGCCCTAGGCAATCGGACCTGATGATCGTCTCCGGCACGGTGACCAAGAAGATGATCGTGCCCATCGTCCGGCTTTATAACCAGATGCCGGAGCCCAAGTACGTGCTGGCCATGGGCGCCTGCGCCAGCGGCGGCGGCCCCTTCAAGGAGGGCTACAACGTCGTCTCCGGCGTGGACAAGTATTTGCCGGTTGACGTTTATGTGCCGGGTTGCCCGCCCACGCCGCAGGCCCTGCTATTCGGCATGATCACGCTGCAGAAAAAAATCGACGGTCAGTCGCTGGCCAACCTGGACGACGTGCCCTGGTACGGTGTCGGCCCTTCGGAACCCACGCCGGTGCCGGTGCTGGGACCGGACATCATCGATCCACGGCAGATGGAACTGATTCGCGAGCAGGCGCAACAGGCGGCGCTGGAAGCGCCTTTTGGTGCGCGCGAGTTGCCGGCATGGGTAAACCCCGCCGAAATGGCGCAGGAAGAAACCGCCGCCACAGAAACACAGGACGGCGCAGATGATGGCATCGACCCCGCCACGGCTGCGCGTATGCGCAGGCGCGAAGAAGCGTTGGCGCGGCTGGCGGCGCGGCGCGCTGCGAAAGGCGGTTGAGCATGGACGCTGTGGCTGACAACACGCAACTGGATATCAGCGCTTCGATCGAATTGCTCAGGGAGCGCTGGCCTGAGGCCATTAATCATGACAACCGGGACGGCTTCAGCGGCATTATCGTCGATCCCGCGCAGTTGGATGACGTCGCCCTCGCCATCAGGGACGAGCTGGGATTTGACTATCTGTCCAGCGTGACCGGCGTGGACTACCTTGGCGTTTCTGACCACATGGAAGTGGTCTACCACGCCTACCGTACCAGCGGCGGCCCGGCGCTGGTATTCAAGGCGCAGACGGGCCGCGACGAACCGCGCGTGCCCTCGCTGGTGCCGGTCTGGCCGGGCGCCGACTTTCAGGAACGTGAGGCCTACGACCTGTATGGCATTCACTTTGAGGGTCATCCCAATTTGAGACGCATCCTCTTGTGGGACGGATTCGACGGTCACCCGATGCGCAAGGACTGGCAGGAAGCCTACTTTGAGGAAGAACACAAGCCTTTCGACAGCCGCTGGCCGGGCGGTCAGGTGTATCGCGCCGAGGAGAAAAACGTCTTCGGCAAAAACGTCAAATATCCGGACGACTTTGACCTTGGCAGACTGAGCGACGTGTCGGAGTCGGACCTGTATCAGGGCCTGGGCCTTGGTGTGGACGTGCAGGCGCTGGACAGCGATGGCCTGCGCACGGACCGCCTGGTGGTCAACCTGGGGCCGCATCACCCCAGCACGCACGGCGTCTTCCGCATGGTGGTGACGCTGGACGGTGAGACGATCGCCTCGCTGGACCCGGTGATGGGGTACCTGCATCGCAATCACGAAAAGATCGGCGAACGCAACTCCTTCCTGCACAACATGCCCTTCACGGACCGCCTCGACTACATTTCCAGCATGAGCAACAACCTGGGCTATGCCCTGGCGGTTGAGCAGTTGCTGTCCCAGGGCGCGCGTTACTCACCGCCTACCTATCGCGCTGAGTGTCTGCGGGTCCTGATGGTGGAGTTGACGCGGATTGTCAATCATCTGTGGTCGCTGGGCTTCCTGCTCAACGATCTGGGAGCCTTCTTCACTCCCATGCTTTACGCGAACAACGAACGAGAGAAGATTCTCGATTTCTTCGAGGCGACGGCGGGCAGCCGCCTGATGTGCAATTACATGCGTTTTGCCGGCGTCTATCGCGACCTGCCGGAGCGCATTCGCAGCGTGGCCAACCTGGTCAACGACAAGGTGCGCGACTACAACACCATGGACTACCTCACCGAGATGGTGAACGAGCGCCTGCCACGCTTCCTTGACGAATACGACACCTTGCTGACACGCAACGAGATTCTGCGCGAGCGGACTGTTGGCGTGGGCGTGTTGCTGGCGGAGGACGCCATCGCCCTGAGCACCTGTGGGCCCTTGCTGCGCGCCAGCGGCGTGCCCTACGACGTGCGACGCGCGGAGCCCTACAGCATCTATCCGGAACTGGACTTCGACATTCCCACCGGCATGAACGGCGACATCTACGACCGTTTTCTGGTGCGTTTTCAGGAGATGCGCGAGAGCGTGCGCATTTTGAAGCAGGTCCTGCCGCGTCTGGAACAGTCCCAGGGTGAAGAGGTGGTGACGAAGGTGGGTCACACGCCGCGCGTCCCGATTGGTGAAGCTTATGGGCGCGTGGAAAACCCCAAGGGCGAACTGGGCTATTATGTCGTATCCGAAGGCAACCCCAGGGGGCCCCAGAATCCCTGGCGTTATCACGTGCGGGCGCCAAGTTTCATCAATCTGACTGCGCTGGGCCCCATGTGCGTGGGGCACAAGGTGGCCGACGTCGTGACCATTCTGGGCAGCATTGACATTGTGCTGGGCGAGACGGACCGTTAGGCGACAGGCGTAATCGGGCAGGGAGGACGAATGTACGGACAGGGCATTGCGCGCGGGTTGCTCGTCACGATGAAGCACATCGCCCGCTCCTATATGGATGACATTCGCTACGCCGGCCGCAAGTACAGCGGCGAGGGCAACTTCGGCGCTCGCCAGGGCATGCAGGCGACCGGCTCCTATACGGTGCAGTATCCGGACGAGAAGGTCGCGGTGCCGGAGCGCTTCCGCTTCATTCCCTTCCTGGTCATTGAGGACCACGATCATGCGGAGCGGCCGGGCCATGACTGGTGCACCAGTTGCGGCATTTGCGCCAAGGTATGTCCGCCGCAATGTATCTGGATTGTGCGCGGCAGAAACCCGCAGACCGGCCGGCCGGTGCCCGAGCCGGACGCCTTCTACATCGACATCGACATATGTATGAATTGCGGCTATTGCTCCGAATTCTGCCCATTCGACGCCATCAAGATGGACCACGACTACGAGTTGGCCAGTTATGACCGGACCAGCGCGCACATTTTTGACAAGCAAAAGCTCTCGAAAGAAATGAGCCACTGGAAACGCATTGCGCCGACCACCGCACTTGAAGAGATGCAGGCCCGCGGTGGTTGGGAACACAAGGATATTCTCAAGGAAAAGGCCAAGGCAGAACGCGCCGCGGCCCGCGCACGCAAATCCGCCTTGAAACAGTCGTCCTGAAGCGGGCGCACAAATGAGCAATCAAACAGAGGGCCTGCGTCAGGCGCTCGCCACAGTAATCGAGCCGGAACTCCACCGGGACATCGTGTCGCTGGATATGGTCAGGGACCTGGAGATCGACGGCCCGGTCGCGCGCTTCACCATTGTCCTGACAACGCCGGCCTGTCCTCTCAAGGACGTTTTCGTCGAGCGCTGCAACGCCGCCGTCCTGGGCGTGGTGCCGGGCATAGAGCGCCTGGACATTCGCTGGGACGCGCAGGTGCCGACGGACCGGCGCATTCACGGCCGCCTCGACGTGCCGATGCACAGTATTATCGCAGTGGCCAGCGGCAAGGGCGGTGTGGGCAAGACGACGGTCGCCACCAATGTCGCCGTGGCCCTCGCGGAAGCCGGCGCTCAGGTCGGTCTGATGGATGCGGACATACTCAACCCCAACGTGCCGGTCATGACCGGGCTGGGATACGGTCGTCCCACGGTGGTCGAGGGCAAGATGCAGCCGCTGGAAGCCTGGGGCGTCAAGATCATCAGCACCGGTTTCCTGACGCCACCCGACAAGCCCATGATCATGCGCGGCCCCATGTTGCACAGCGCCATTCGCCAGTTTTTTACCGACGTTAACTGGGGTCGGCTGGACTACATGATTGTGGACCTGCCGCCGGGGACCGGAGACGCGCCGCTGTCACTGGCGCAGTCCTTCCCGCTGACGGGCGCTGTTGTCGTCACCCAGCCGCAGGACGTGGCGGTGGCGGACGCCCTGCGCAGCGCCGCCATGTTCGAAACGCTGGAAGTGCCCTTGCTGGGCGTGGTTGAAAACATGAGTGGCGATTTCTTCGGCAGCGGTGGTGGCGAAAAACTGGCGGGCCAGCTTGACTTGACGTTCCTGGGACGCGTCCCGCTGGCTGCGGAGCTGCGTGAAAGTGGCGACTATGGCCGACCCCTGGTGCTGACTGCGCCGGACAGCGCTGCCGGTCAGGCCCTTGTCGCCGTGGCGCAGGCCGTCGCTGCGCGCGCCAGCGTATTGATGTTGCAGGGCAATGACGTCATTCCTGTGGACGTGATCGGCTAGGTCGGTTCAATCATCCATGCCGAGCACGCGGATACCGGATTCGCTGTCACCCACCGGGTTGTAGCGACCGATCAAGAGCCAGAACAGCAAATTCAGAAACAGCGCCAACAGCAGGGACGCGGTGAATTCGCTGCCCAGCTGGCGATAGCTGGCCCAGTACCATAGCAGGAAACCCAGGCCCGCCATGACAATGGTGGCCAGCCGCCGCCGCCGCTTTTCCGCGCGCTGAATCAGGAACAACATGACGCCCAGCACCAGGGTCAGCAGCAGGATCACGCCCGCGTTCATGGGAGTCTTCCCCTTCGTCTCAGGTCCAGGATTGTAGCGGCAGGTCGAACGCCTTGCGACGAGGTCAACCCCGCCAGGCGTCGATATCGTTCAGATTCACCTGGCCATAGGGCGGCAGGAAGCCGTCCGGCCCTTCACATTCGGCAGCGCCGGTAGACGGCAGATCATCACGCGGCGCCGACAAGGCCCGTTCCGGGCTGAAGTAATTCCAGGCTGCGCGAGAGATTCCCTCAATCAGGGGCCATGCGCGCTCATAACTAAAGAAGTCGCTGTCTTCCCACACAAACACGGCGATGATGTAATTGTGGCCGTTGGGCGGGAAGACGATGCCCGCGTCCCCGTGCAGATTCTCCAGCCAGCCGTTCTTGTGGGCGATGCGCGTGCCCTGTGGCAGGCCGCCCTGCAGCAGGCGCAGCAGGTCGTTGCCGCTCATCAATTCAATCATTTGGCGGCACTCATTGCGTGTGTATTCGCCGTCCGGCCTGGCCGCCAGCAGGCCGGAACCGAGGTATGCGCAGTCGTATACCATGCCCAGCAGCGCGCCCAGGTCTTCAGCCGTCGTCTGATTGTAGGGGTCCGGATCCGTGTTGAAGCGGGCATTGGGTGAAGTAGGCGGTGGAACGTTGGAGCCAAGCAGCTGGCCTTCAACGCCGAGATCAAAGGGGGCCGTGATGAAGGTATTGCGCGCACCGAGATGACGCGCATTCCCGGTGACGCTGAGCAGGCCACGGAATATGTTTTCTCCGCCGCCAATGATTTGCATGATGAGGTTTGATGAGGCGTTGTTGCTGCACAGGAGCGAATTGGCCATCAGCCAGGCTTCGTCGTCCGTGGGCGCAAGATTTAGCGTTCGGTAGTAATCCAGCATAATCGGCAACTTGACAGTACTGGCGGCCGACATGGCTACGTCGGCGTTCAGGCCGATTTCCTGTCCGTTTTGCAGGTCCACGATGTAGACCGATGCAATCGTGGTTTGCCCATCGTAAATGAAGCCCCGGGAATCCAGCCAGGTCCGAATCAGTTCCTCGAGAATGCCCAGGTGGACCGGTCCTGCCTGCGTATCAACCAGGGGCAGGACCACGTCACGCTGGTCCGCACTGAGCAAGGCTTCCCCGACAAGGGGCAGGGCGCCGGCAATATCCAGTGTGCGACCGCCTGCACCTGGGGTAATGGTGAGCGTTTCCAGGTCCCAGGCGCCGTCATCCGGCGGCCGGTCGTAACGCAGGGCGATTTCACGCAACAGCTGTTCCAGCAGGGAATTCTGCCAGGTGGCGCTGAGTTCAATGTTGACGGTGTTTCGCAGTTCCTCGCCGATGAGACCGGAAAAGAAGCGCATCCAGTTTGCGGTCCCGCCGGAACTGGCTGTGCGCGCCTCGGCCAGCATGGCGGCATTGTTGACGCGGAAGCCAATGCTTGCCGGTTCAAGCAGGATCGGACTGCCGTCATACCAGAGTGTCAGTTGACGGGAGAAGGTGGATTCCCAGGCGGCCACCGCTTGACCCGGTAGCATGCCCCCGACTTCCACGCCGGCAATACTTACGCTGGCGCCAAGTCGGTCCTGCTGACGGCTGAAATTGAGCAACTCGATGATGAACAGGGCAATGGCGCCAAGCAACATCAGGATGGAAAGGATGGGCAGCAGCGGAAGACGGTTGCCACGGCGCCGGCCCGGTACGCTGGAAGCGCTCGCCATGCAAGTCCCTGTCCAGGTGGCCGGCGGCGAGTCTAACGATGCATTGGCCGCCCGTCAACGTCGCAGCAACTGCCGCAGCGAAGGTCACTGACTTGCCGCCAGGCGACCGTTATACTGTGCGGATGCAAGCCCGCCCTGCCACCGAAGCTCGTCGGCGCCAAAGCATCGGCAAGCTGTTCAGGTGGGCACTGACCCTGCTTCTGCTCGGGTTCATCGTGCTCACCTTGCTATTGATCGTCGTCGAATTGCGTCGCTGGGTGGAAGAACGGGCCTGGTTTGAGGGCCAGGCCGAACAATTCGCTACGATTGCGACGGAAATTGCGTTGACGCGCCAGGCCGTTTCGCCCTCAAGCCACTTGCTGGCGGCGAGAGCACCCTTGTCGTCTCCCTTGCAGGCGCCTGCCGCGCCAACATTCGTTCCCCAGGCGCCGCCCCTGCCCACGCTGCGCTATGTCGGGGATCCGGCGCCGGACCACGTCGACGTGACGGCCGTTCCGCGCCGGGTCAAGCCCCTCGATCGGCAGGGCCAGGACCTGGTCAACATTCTGCTGCTTGGCAGCGACTCCGAACTGGGCGATGCCAACCAGCGCACGGACACCATCATCGTACTTTCGGTCAACCGCACGACCGGGACGGCGTCCATGTTGAGCCTGCCCCGGGATCTGCTGGTCTGGGTGCCTGCGTGGCGGATGGGCCGGCTAAATCGCGTATACGGCCATGGCGAACTGGGTGGCTGGCGCCTGGGGGGCTTTGACCTGTTGCGGCAGACTCTTCTCTACAATTTTGGCATGAACGTCCACTACCACGCGCTGGTGGACTACGGAGGCTTGCAGCAAACTGTCGATTTTGTGGACGGGGTTGAGATTGTCGTGGAATGCGCCATCAGAGACAAGGAGCACGACGACACCCGCGTCCCGGATGAAGCGCGCAAGGTCGACGGCGATTTCTGGCTGCTGGACCCGGGCGTGTATGAATTCGACGGGCTGGAGGCCCTGTGGTATGCGCGTTCGCGACGCGGCGCCACGGACCTGGAACGCAGCCGGCGGCAACAGCAGATTCTGCGCGGTGTGTGGAGCCGGCTGCGCGAAAGCGGGCAACTCGCGAATCCGGGCGAACTGTTTCAACTGTGGCAGCTGGCGCAAACGCTGGTGCGTACGGACCTGGGCATTGACGTGCTGGCCAGTCTGCTGCCCGTGGGCCTGGGCCTGGGGCCGGATGACGTGCACTATTACTCACTGCAACTGAACAGGCACACCATGCCCTGGAGAGCGCCGTCAGGGGCGGACGTCTTGTTGCCCGTATATGAGGGTCTCTTTCCCGTTCTGAAAGAATTTTACTCGCCGTCAAGGGACAAGCGCTTGCGCCTGGAAGGGCCGTCCATACGCGTGTTGAACGGCAGTTCCCGCCCAGGAAGCGACCGGATTGGGGCCAGTCAGTTGGTACGTGAGGGCCTGAATGCCAGTCCGGCTGGCCTCTCCCAGGATGGAATACATCCGGAGTCCATTCTGATCGATTACAGCGGGGCGACCAAGGGCAGCCTGAATCAGCGCATCGCCGGACTAATCGGAATCGGGGAAGGGCGACTTCACGTCCGGCCCAGCGCCCTGCGAGAAGTTGACTATGAAGTCATCATTGGTGAGGACTATCAACCCTGCAAGCAACCCAATGTGAGAAAGGTACCGTAGCGGAAACCCGGCGTTGCTCAGTCGATCGTCGTGGGGTCGAAGGCGTCGCGCAGGCCGTCGCCGAGCACGTAGAGACAAAGCACGGTGATAAAAATCAGGAATCCCGGCCAGAAGACAAGATGCGGCCCGTGTGAGAAGAAACTGCGTGAAAAGGTCAGCATGTTGCCCCAGGTCGCCTGGGGTGGCTGTACGCCCACACCCAGGAAACTCAGCGCAGCCTCGACCAGGATGATGATTCCGATATCGATCGCCAGATTAATCAGAATGATTGACAGTTGGTTGGGCAAAATATGACTGTACATGATACGCAGGCGTGAGGAGCCAATTGCCCGCGCGCTGATGACGAATTCACGTTCGCGCAGGGCAAAGGTCTCACCGCGCACCAGGCGCGCAGTACCGGTCCAGCCGAAAAAGCCGAGGGCAAGAATCAGGGTGGTGGCGTTGGGTGAGAGAAATGCGGCGATGATCAGGATGATGAAGAAGAGCGGAACAGAATTCAGTGTGGTGATAAACCAGATTACAGTGTCGTCGAGTCGTCCCCCGATGAATCCGGCGATGAGACCAATCGTGACCCCGATGACCAGCGACAGCAGCGCAGCCAGAAAGCCGATAGACAGCGACACCTGGCCTGCCTCCAGCAGTCGCGCCAGATGGTCCCGTCCGAGGTCATCCGTGCCGAGAATATGACCGGGCGAAAAGGGCGGCAAAAAAGAATCGGCGGCGATACTGCGGCTGTTGGTATTGGTCAGGGCGTTGATGATCGGAGCGCCGAAGGAAAGCAGCGCAAGAAAGAGCAATACGCCGATGGCAGCCATCGAAAGTCGATCGCGCAGGAAGCGGCGCAGGGCAAGTTGCATGAGCGAGGGGCTAACTTGCGCCTCATGGGCTTCACCTGCGGGATCGCGGAGATTGACGGGTGGGGACGACACGGTCAACGCAAACGGATTCGCGGGTCGATGAGCGCGTAGAGCATGTCAGAGAGCAAATAGCCGAGGATCGTGGCAATGGCGGCGAACATGACGACGGCCATCACGGTCGGATAGTCCTTCTGGGTGATCGAGCTCACAACCAGGCGGCCGACGCCCGGCCAGGAAAACACCTGCTCTGTAATGGCGGCGCCGCTGAGCACACCGGTGACTGTGGGTCCCAGTAGCGTGGCAATGGGGATCAATGCGTTGCGCAGGCCATGACGGAACCAGACCATGCGACCGGAGAGTCCCTTGGCGCGCGCGGTGCGAATGTAGTCCTGGCCACTGACATCCAGCAGGGAAGCGCGCATGAAACGTGAGTAGGCGGCGACCCCTCCGACAGCGATGACAAAGGTGGGCAGGAACAGGTACTCCAGTCTTTCATAAAAAGGCGGGCAGCCGCCCACGAGCACGATGCCACAGCGATTGCCCATTGGTAGCAGGCCCAGGCCGGTCCCACCGAAAACCAGCAGCAACAGCAATCCCAGCCAAAAGCTGGGCAAGGCGTTGAAAACGACAGCCATAACCCGCGTAAAATTATCGAAGTAACCGCCACGATTCACTGCAGCCAGCACACCCACCGGAATTCCGATGGTCAAACCGACCACCAGCGAGGCAATACCCAGTTCAAAGGTCGCGCCCAGGCGTTCAAAAATGACATCAACCACGTGACGCTTCCCGTGAAAAAAGGAGCTGCCGAAGTCACCACGCAGTATGCCGCGACGTCTTCCGGGCGGCTCTGGTTCACCGTCGCCATCGGCATCGAGCGGGATGAGGTAGGCGGTGTCGGAGATGCCGTCGCCGTCGCTGTCGAAGCGCATCCAGTCGTCGCCGAGAAGCCAGCGCAGGTACTGGACGGGGTAAGGATCGTTGACACCAAGTTGGGCGGCCAGGGCGGCCCGCTCCTGGGGCGTAACCGTGGGGCTAAAAGTGAGCGCTGCCACCGGCCCGCCAGGCGTGGCCAGCATAATGGCGTAGACAAGCAGGCTGATGCCAAAGAGGGTCGGTATTGCCTGGAGAATGCGACGAACAACAAATTTCGTCAAGAGCGCACGGCCCCTTTACCGAACCTGCACATCCCCTCCATCTGGAGGGGATGTGACAAATCGGTCCGACTCAGTTTACTGGGCGATCGACCAGGTGTCGACGTTCCAGAGCATCTGTGACGGGAAGGGGTCGAAGCCGTTGACTTCGCTGCCCGCGGCATAGAAACCGTTGCGGACGAACATGAAGATGTAGGGCGTGTCCGCCTGGATGATGCGCTGCGCCTCGGCGTAAAGCGCCTTGCGCTCGTCAATGCTGCAGCCCGGCAGAATGCGGGCCTGCTCGTTGATGGCCGTGAATTCCGGGTTGTCGTAGGACATGCAGTTGCTGCAGCCACCAACGACGTCGCTGGCCGGGGTGAACAATTGCGTCGCGTCCGGGCGGTCCGGATAACCGTTGCGCCAACCGATCACGTAGGCATCGAGCGTCTGCGATAAGAGCGCTTCGCGATAGCTGCCCCACTCCAGAGTCTGGATGTCGGCCTTCACGCCAATCTTGTCCCAGGATTCCTGGGCGATGGTGATGATGGCGGTGCGGCGCGCGTTTTCCTCATTGGTGTTGAGCACAAAACGCATCTCGGTGCCGTCTTCAGCCGTGGCGCAACCCTGGCAAACGCGTACGCTGCTCGGGTCATCCGGGTCCGAGTTGACCCAGCCGGCGTCGGTCAGCATCTGGGCGGCGAGCGCAGGATCACTGGGAATCGGCTCGATAGTAGGGTCAAAGGCCCAGCTGGCGGGAACCAGATGGGAGGCCATGCGCGTACCTTCACCGAAGGTGGCGCGCTCGATGATGTCGTCGACGTCCAGCGCCAGGTTCAGCGCGCGGCGCACGTCGCGACCCACCTCGGTGCTACCGAAGACTGGGTGCATACCCTGGTCGATCGCGTTGCCGTCTTCATCGGTGGCATTTTGCGGGTTGGCCGGGTCGGCCAGATTGAAGGCCAGGTAGTCCCAGGAGTTGCCAGGGTAGGTGTAGATTTGTACCCTGCCTTCTTCCTCGGCGGCGTAAATTTCGGCGCGGCGCGCTTCCTGCGGGCCGGAAATGATGCTGAGTTCACCGGCGAGGAAGCGTTCGACCATCACCGTCAGGTCGGGCACGTTGAGCAACACGAAAGCGTCGTTGTTGACGAAGCCCATTTCGGCATCGACGTAATCCGGATTGGCCAGCAGGGAAATGGACTCGGCAGGCCGCACCTCGCCAAAGGTATAGGGACCGGAACTCACGTAGAGATTCTGGTTGAATTCCTGGTCGGGCATGGTGGTCAGGTCTTCCGGCGCGATGTGCGAGGGGTAGGGCTCAAGCGAGCCGATGCTGTTGATGGCGTCACAATCGGCCTCGGCGAAGGAAACTGCGATGGTGAAATTGTCGATCTTTTCAACGTTGGCAATTTCATCGGCGACGAAACTCAGGTGGGTTGGCACTGCCCCACTCTGGATGAAGTCCCAGACGAACATGACGTCATCGGCGTCGATCTGCTCGCCATCCGTCCAGTACATGTCCTCTCGCAGGCTGAAGGTGTAGGTCAGACCGTCTTCGGACAGTTCCCAACCGGTCGCGAGCGCGTTGGGGCCGGGACCGTTGACGATACTGGCCGTGGCGGGGTCAACGCTGAGCAGATCGGGGAAGATGAGCGCGTGGATGTCGGAGGTCACGGTCTCGTTGATGAGCAGCGGGTCGAAGGCTGTTGGGTCGGCGCCGGCGTTGCCCCGGACAACGATGCCGCCTTCCTGGGCCATGGCCGAAAGTGAAGACATACACAATACGACTAATACAAGGGTTACTCTCAATGCAAATTTCATCGCTATTCTCCTGATGGTCGCTTTCGGGTGAACCGGACGAGGTCTTCTGTCGCCTGGACCGAAAACCACGTCGTCGGAAGGAAAAGGTCCAGGCGAGTCGGGGCGCCCGGATTCGAACCGGGGGCCTCTTGCACCCCATGCAAGCGCGCTACCGGGCTGCGCCACGCCCCGAATGCCGCCAGCATACCCTTTACCAACTTGCCTTGCAAGCATGCAGGCAATTGACGTTTTCTGGCGAATGTACTGCTTGTCAGGAATGGAACTCCTTCCTATACTTTCTTCATTGAAAAGGAGCACATGATGACACGCGACGAAGTGCGGCTTACCAGTCTGGCCGGAAGCGCCGGCTGAGCGTCGAAATGCGGTCCTGGTGACCTGGCGCACGTGTTGCAGCCGCTAAAAGAACTGTTCGCTTCAGAAAGCTATCCGGATTTGCTCGCCGGCCTGGGTGAGCCGGACGATGCCGCCGTGTGGCGGCTGGACGACGACCGCGCCCTGGTCACCACAGTGGATTTCTTCCCGCCGGTCGTCGATGACCCCTATGACTTTGGCGCGATTGCAGCTGCCAACGCGCTCAGTGACGTTTACGCCGTGGGTGGAGAGGCCGTCCTCGCGCTCAACCTGGTGGCCTTTCCGGAATCGCTGGATGCCGACGTCCAGGCCGAGATACTGCGCGGCGGAGCGGAAAAGGTTCGCGAAGCCGGCGCCGTCATTGCCGGCGGCCACACGGTCACTGACGACGAGCCGAAGTATGGTCTGGCCGTAACAGGGCTGGTGGCGCCACAGCAGTTGCTGACCAAGGGCGGCGCCCGGGCCGGGGACCGGCTTGTCCTGAGCAAGGCCCTTGGCACCGGACTGATCACCACGGCGCTGAAACGGGGGCAGGCGGACCCGGTTGATTTGGCGGTCGCTGTTGAAAGCATGAGCCGACTCAACAGCCAGGCTGCCAGACTTGCGCGTTCGCATGGCGTGCGCGCCATGACAGACATCACCGGCTTTGGCCTGGCGGGACACGCGCGCGAAATGCTGCGCGCCGATAGCCTGGACTTCGCCATTGATTTCAACGCCCTGGAGTGGCTGCCCGGCGCGCGAAACTGTGCTGAAGCCGGCCTGTCACCTGGAGGAACTGCGCGCAATCGCGAGTACTTTGCCGGGTGGACCTCGCTGTCTCCGGACCTGGGTGAAATTGAAGAATCCATGATTCATGACCCGCAGACTTCCGGCGGCCTGCTGATGGCGGTGCCTGCGGAGCGGGCGCGGGGACTCTTGCACGCCTTGCTTGAAGCAGGCGAAGCCGCCCGCCTGATTGGTAGCGTCGTGCCGGGCAGCGGGCGGGTACGCATAAGCTCTGAACCAGGTGCCGGGAACTCTCCGGGCTGACGTGCGAGTGACCTTTCCTTCAATTCAGGTGGCCGAATGAGCCCCGGCCCTGCTGCGGTCGTCCGGCCGCAGGAGCCCGGCGCGCCACAGACGGCCCTCACCAATGTCAATGGCGCCTGGGCCTACCTGCGGGCCGGCCCTGGCGACCAGTATCGCGTCATCGGTGACATTGAAGACAAGAGCATTCTTCGTTACTTCCCTCACAGCCGAACGGAGAACGACTGGGTCTGGGTGGAGCAATCCTGGCGCGCCGGCTGGCTGGCAGCGTTTGTCGTGGACTTCGAACCCATTGAGGATTGGCCCGGTCAGCCGGAGCAACTTCCAACGCCCTATGACGGACGCGTTGCGGTCTGGCACTGGAAGGGCGGAGTCCTGCAAGACAAGAGCATCGACGAGCTGGCGCAACGTCTGAACCGCATCGCGCCGCATGTGACGGAGATATTCGTCAAGGTCTGTGACAGCACAGAGCAAACCGGCGCTGCCTGGCAGGGCCGCTGGGACAGCAACCGGGAGCTGGCGCTGACGGGTCCGGAGAGCATTGACCGCTGGGTGAGCGCGCTGGGACGCTACGGCATGAATTTCCACGCCTGGTGCGTGGCGCGCGGTCTGGACAGCGAAGCCGAGACGGACCTCATTGTCCAGGCCTGCCAACGGCCTGGCGTGCGGTCGATGATCCTGGACGTGGAGCCCTACGCAGGTTTCTGGTCCGGCGGTCGTGAAGGCATTCGCCCTTTCATGTTGCGCATCCGGCGTCAGATTCCGGGTAATTTTCACATCGGCATCTCGGTGGACCCGCGACGCCATCACTTTCGTCACATCTGGCCGGAGGAGTGGCGGCCCTTTGTCGACAGTGTGCATCCGCAGGTCTACTGGGTGACCTTTGGGGTCTTGCCGGAAGTTGCGCTGAGGGAGGCCTGGGACGTCTGGCAGGATTACGGCCTGCCCATTATTCCCGTGCTGCAGGGCGATGCGGACTCCGCGGAAATCCGCGTGGCCCATACACTTGCGAAACGGCGATATGGCGCGCCTGGCACCGCACTGTGGCGCCTGGGCGTTATTGGCGAGGCACAGTTCAGGGAAGTCGGCGAGTCAGATAGTCCGGTGGATGACACCCCGGCAAATCCCGTGGTCAGAAATGGCGCGATGGTGATGGTGCGGCCGGACGACGCCGGATTCGCCAAGGGCAGTTACCTGGGCGGAGAAGGCTTTGGCAGTTTTTCGGGGCCTTTGGGCTGGCCGGTGTGGTACCGGCCGACGCAGGCGAGCCGAAGCCTGGCGTGGGCGCACTGGACCCCGACCCTGGACCGCTCAATCACCTGCGAGGTGGCGGTGTTTGTGCCCGAGGACCATGCCTCCACCCAAAACGCCAGCTATCAGTTGCAGGGCGTGCGCGGAGCGACCTCGCCGGTTTCCGTCGAAGTCGATCAGTCACGCTACAACAACCAGTGGGTCACGCTGGGAGTTTATGCACTGGACTCCACTGAAAGCGGCGCCGGCAGCGTATTCGTCACTGACATGACCGGCGAAGACGACCGCGAGCTCGCCATTGACGCCGTACGCTGGCGCGAGTTGCCCGGCGGCAGCCTTAATCCTGCAAGTGGCAAGGATTCAAGCGAACTTGCGGACGGATACGACTCGCCCGTGGGGGCAGTTGGGGAACGACGCGGGTCCCGCATGTGGCCCGGCGCCTGGCAGGCCAGCGATTCATTCGGCCAACTTGCGGAGCGTCCTGGCTGCGAGGAAGGCTACTTGCCGGGAGTCAATCTCGGTCACGGCGATTCGGCTGCGCGAAATGCGATATTTGCCTGCGCCGACGGTGTCGTGACTTTCGCGGGTCACCTGCCGGGAAAGGGCCCGACCCTGATCATCCGCCACGACCCGTTACGGGGAAGCGGCAGGGTGCTCTGCAGCCGATACATGCACATTGAAGGCATACAGGTGCAAATCGGCGATCGGGTGCGACGCGGAGAGCAGATCGCCAGCGCCGCCCGTGCCACCGGCGGTCAGGACTATCGATTGCATTTTGACCTTTGCGCGACTTCGGCGCTGGAACGCCAGCCCGGTCACTGGCCTGGCCGCAACTTTCTGTCCCTGATTCGGAATTACATCGACCCGCTGGATTTCATCGCCGGTCACCGGCCTGCCGGGTCGGGGTTATCCGGCTAGAGCAGTCCCCAGTCGTCGGCCAGCCCCTCTTCCATCATGGAGGGGTCCCACATTTCGAGGCCCATTTCGATGGTCGTTGGCAGGTTGAGGTAATCCTGGGCTGTGCGGCGCGTCTGCTCCAGCAACTGGGGGGCGTAGGGGCAAAAGGGCGTCGTCATGATCATGGTCACGTGCCCACGATCGTCGTGGATTTCCGTGCCCCGAACGAGGCCCAGTTCGATGATGTTCATGCCGATTTCGGGGTCGATCACCTGACGCAGCGCCTGCATCAGGCCCTCTTCCCGGGTTTGGACTTCCTGCTGTTCCGTCATGGCGAGTCCCCGTTCGCGCGAGCGATAGATCTGTCAGACCGCTGATCCTACCACATGGCCGGCCACGGTGGCCAGACGACGGCAGGTGCTGCCCGTTGACATTACGTCTGTCAGACTGCTATACTGGAATTGTTCACACAGGGTTATCCTACCCGATTAACTGCTGCATAAAACAAGGGAGTGGCCACTGCATGGCGCTTGAAATCCGCGATTTGCACGTTGCCGTGGAGGAGACGGAAGAAATCATTCTGCGCGGCGTGTCCCTGACGATCAAACAGGGAGAGATTCATGCCCTGATGGGCCCCAACGGCTCGGGCAAGAGCACCCTGGCCAACGTGCTGATGGGCAACCCGGCGTATGAGGTGCTGTCCGGCAGCATTCAATTTGACGGCGAGGACCTGCTGGACATGGAGCCGGACGAACGCAGTCGCGCGGGTCTCTTTCTGGCCTTTCAGTATCCGGTGTCCATTCCGGGCGTAACGGTTGCGAACTTTTTGCGCCACGCCCTGAGTTCACGTATGAAGGCCGCGGATCCGGACAGCAAGGGCATGCCGGTGCCACAATTCATCAGGCTGTTGCGTCGCAAAATGACGGAACTGAACATGGACCAGAGCTTCGCCGGCCGCTATCTGAACGAAGGCTTCAGCGGTGGTGAAAAGAAGCGGGCCGAGATTCTGCAGCTGGCGACGCTGGAGCCGAGCGTGGCAGTCCTGGATGAGACCGATTCCGGGCTGGACATTGATGCGCTGCGCATCGTTGCCGAAGGGGTCAATCGCTTGCGGGGGCCCGAACTGGGCGTGCTGGTCATCACACATTACCAGCGCATCCTGAACTACATTCAGCCGGATTTCGTACACATCATGATGAATGGCCAGATCGTCGAAAGTGGCGACTCACAACTGGCACTCAAGCTTGAAGAGAGCGGCTATGAATGGCTGCGGACCAAATACGGTGACGCTGAAATCATGGCAGGAGAAGCGACATGACCGGACTGGTAAAGAGCGAAAAAAATCTCACGACCGAGGAAAGTGCGCTGCGCGAAGTGCGTGGCGATTACGACAGCACCTACGGCTTTTATGACGATGACGTGGACTACAGCTACGTCAGCGAGAAAGGGCTGGATGCCGAACGGGTGCGCCAGATCAGCGAGATGAAGGGTGAGCCGGCCTGGATGACCGATTTCCGTCTCAAGGCCTATGAGCATTTCTGCGCGCGACCGATGCCGGACTGGGGCAACACGGCCCTGCTGAATGACATCAAATTCGAAGACATCTATTACTACGTGCGCGCCACAGATCAAACGGAACGTGACTGGGACGACGTGCCGGAGGAGATCAAGGACACCTTTGACCGCCTCGGCATTCCGGAGGCCGAGCAGAAATACCTGCAAGGCGTCAGCGCGCAGTACGATTCAGAGTCGGTCTACCACAACATTCGTGAAGACCTTGTGAGCAAAGGCGTCATTTTCCTCGATATGGACAGTGCCCTGCGCGAATATCCCGAGATGGTGCGCGAGTACTTCGGGACGGTCATCCCCTGGAATGACAACAAGTTTGCGGCGCTGAATTCCGCCGTCTGGTCCGGCGGGTCCTTCATTTACGTGCCCCCGGGTGTTCACGTGGAGATGCCGCTGCAGGCCTATTTCCGCATCAATACCCGTAACATGGGACAGTTTGAGCGCACCCTGATCATTGTCGACGAGGGCGCCTGGGTGCATTATGTCGAGGGCTGCACCGCCCCTACCTACAGTTCCGACAGCCTGCACAGCGCGGTGGTGGAAATCGTGGTCAAGGAAGGCGGTCGCTGCCGCTACACGACCATCCAGAACTGGTCCAACAACGTGTACAACCTGGTGACCAAACGCGCCCAGGCCTACCGCGACGCGGCGATGGAGTGGGTTGACGCCAACCTGGGCAGCAAGCTGACCATGAAGTACCCGGCCGTCCTGCTTATGGAAGAAGGCGCGCATGGCGAGGTGCTTTCCATCGCCTTTGCCGGCGCCGGGCAGCATCAGGACGCCGGCGCAAAAATTACGCACCTGGCGCCCAACACCACCAGCCAGATCATCAGCAAGTCCATCAGCAAGGATGGCGGGCGCGCCAGCTATCGCGGCTTGCTCAAGGTGGTCGAGGATGCGGACAATATCAAAAGCAACGTCGTTTGCGATGCGTTGCTGCTGGACGATGACAGCCGCTCCGATACCTGGCCCTATATTGAAATCGACTCGCGCAAGGTCACCATGGGGCACGAGGCCTCGGTCAGCAAGGTCGGTGAGGACCAGTTGTTCTATGCGATGAGCCGCGGCCTCAGCGAAGACGAGGCCAGTGCGATGATCGTCAACGGCTTCATCGAGCCGCTGGTCAAGGAATTGCCCATGGAGTATGCGCTCGAACTCAACCGGCTGGTGCAAATCCAACTGGAAGGATCCATCGGTTGATCGGACCCGCATTGTAGTCTGTGAGCGATCAACTCGAACAAATTGACCTGCACGTCGGATTGAAACTTCGGGAGAGTCAATGGTTGTAGTCGCCAGAAGGCGTGGTGACGCGCGCACAGGACCTGCCTGGACGCGGACGGACGTCGAATCGCTGTCCGCATCGCTTGATGAGCCGCAATGGCTGCTGGATGACCGTCTCAGGGCCTGGGAAATTGCCGCTGCAACGCCCATGCCCACACTGAATGACGAGGAATGGCGACGCACGGACATTCGCGGCCTGCGCTGGGCCGAAGCTGGACGGTTTTCGACATCCGATGCCGGTCTGGATGCCGTGCCCGCCGTCAATCTTGAACCTCTGGTAGGCGCTGGAGAAGGCGGCTCGCTGGTGTTCGTGGACGGTCGCCTGCAGCGCAGTGAATTCGCGACGTCACTGGCTGAAAGAGGTGTCCTGTTTCAGGATTTGGGCAGTGCGGCCCGTGAACATGGCGGCCTGCTACGCAAACACCTGCTGACCCGTGCCGTACGCCCTGGTGACGGCAAGTTCGCTGCCCTGCATGCCGCCCTGTGGACTCACGGTGTGCTGCTCTACGTACCGCGCAACGTGGTGGCGGAATTGCCATTCCACGTCGTGATGTACAACACGCGGCCGGGCGTCGGTCTCGGCCACGTGCTGGTGGTGCTGGAAGAAAGCGCCCAGGCCACGCTGCAGGTCGAATATGCTTCGGCGGAGACTGATGAACAGGCGACCTGGATTGGGGCGACCGAATTGCTGCTGGAAGCCAATGCCAATCTGACCTATGTCTCGCTGCAGGACTGGAACCGCAACACCTGGGAGTTCAGCCACCAGCGCGCGCGCGTTGGCCGCGATGCCAACCTGGACTGGGTCCTGGGCGTCACTGGCAGCCACCTTACCAAGGCCTTTCTGGAGCTCGACATCGACGGTCAGGGAGCGAACGGCAGAATGTCCGGCTTCTTCTTCGCAGACGGCCGGCAGATGCTCGATCTCGACACCCAGCAAAACCACAACGCGCCATTGACCAATTCCAACCTGCTCTTCAAGGGCGCGGCCCGCGATCACGCGCGTACGCTATGGCAGGGCATGATCAAGTCGCTGCCCGGCATGCAGCGCATCGATGGCTATCAGGTCTGCCGCAACATGTTGCTGGGCGACGAGGCCCGCATGGACGCCATTCCCGGCCTGGAAATAGAGGCTGACGATGTAAAGTGTTCGCACGCCGCGACCTTCGGCACGCTTGAGGAAGAGCCGATCTTCTACCTGATGAGCCGTGGCATTTCTCGCCCCGAGGCAGAACTCATGGTCATCAGGGGCTTTTTTGACGAGTTGCTGGAGAGAGTGCCCTTTGAGCGGGTGCGGGAGCGCCTGCAGGCCAGGGTCGAAAGCAAAATTGTGGGCAGCAACGGCACAGATCGTTGAGTTGCTCATTCGCACAATTTTCAGCGCGGCACTGTTGATTCTGGCGACGGGACCGGGGTCCATGGTGAAGGCACAGTTTGATGAAATGTGGCGACCACAGTTCCACTTCTCGCCGCCGGCGTGGTGGATGAATGACCCCAACGGGTTGGTCTGGTACGATGGCGAATACCATCTTTTCTATCAGCATATTCCTGAAAGCATGAACTGGGGTCCCACGTACTGGGGCCACGCTGTAAGTCCGGACCTGGTCCACTGGCAACACCTGCCTGTCGCCCTGCGCCCTGACGGCATTGGCTCCATCTGGTCGGGCGGGGCGGTTTTCGATCGCGGAAACAGCAGCGGACTGTTGCCCGAAGGCCCTTTGGTCGCCATATTCTCCTACGAAGATCAGAGTCAGGGAATCGCGTGGAGCGCTGACCGCGGCCGCAACTGGACAATGTATGGCGGCAATCCGGTCATCCCTACGCCGAACACCGACTTTCGCGACCCGAAGGTTTTCTGGTATGAACGCGACCAGGTGTGGGTCATGGCCATCGCGAAGGGGCGTTTTGTCCAGTTTTATCGTTCGCCGGACCTGATCAACTGGGCCATGAGCGGCGAATTTGGCGGCACACATGGCAGTGTCTCCACAATTTGGGAAGTGCCCGACCTGTTTCCGCTGGAAATCGACGGTGTGGAACGCTGGGTCCTGCTGGTCAGCGCCGGCGGCGGCCCCGGGGGCCTGGGGGTGCAATACTTCATCGGCGGTTTCGACGGCCAGACATTCATCAACGAGAATTCGCCGCAAACCACACTGTGGCTGGATTGCGGCCCGGACAACTATGCCGGGACGACCTGGAATGACACGCCGGATGACGCCCGCGTGTACATCGGCTGGATGAACAACTGGTCCTACGCCGGCGACATCCCGACCTCCACCTGGCGGGGGGCGATGACCCTGCCCCGTGAGTTGCGTCTGGTCCGCGGCAACGACGGTCTTCGCCTGGCGCAGGAACCGGTGGCCTCCTTGCGCGCCCTGCGCGGCCCTGCATGGCATTTGCCGTCGCAGATGATGCGCCAGGGCGAACACCTGCTGACAGGGGTGAGCGGCAGGACGCTGGAAATCATTGCCGATATTGAAGTAGCGGATGCCGACGCCGTTGGACTGCGGGTGTTGAAGGGAGAAAATGAGGCGACCGAGCTGCGCTACAATGTGGACCGCGGCAGTCTGTTTCTGGACCGTTACGGGGCGGGCGAGGATGATTTCAATCCAAACTTTGCACTGGCCTGTGAAGCGCCCTTGCCGCTGGACGAAGGCAGGCTGAGCTTGCACGTGTTTGTGGACCACTCGTCGGTTGAAGTCTTTGCCAATGAGGGCAAGGCTGTTATCAGCGGCCGCGTGTTCCCGGACGAAAGCAGCGATGGCCTGGAGCTATTCAGCACCGGTGGTGAGGCGCGGTTGCACTCCCTGACGGTCTGGCCACTGGCGAGCATCTGGAGCCGCGACGGCTGAAGGAGAGCGCGATGGACGATCTGCAGCGCGAGATCATCCTTGACCATGCCCGCAACCCGCGCTTCCCCGGCATTCTGGTGCCGGCCGACCTTGACCATGAAGCGAGCAATCCCCTTTGTGGCGATCGCCTGCGGCTGACCATGCAACTGGATGACGAGGGAATCATTCGCGCCCTCGCCTGGGACGCCGAGGGTTGCGCCATCAGCCAGGCGAGCGCTTCAATGCTGGCAGAACGCATACTGGGGCAGCCCCTGGCCCAGGCCCGCAAGATCACCCGTGAGGAAATGCTGGACATGATCGGAATTCCGCTGGCGCTGAACCGCATCAAGTGCGGGCTGTTGCCGCTACAGGCCCTGTCCGAAGGGTCGGAAGGGTGGAGGTAATGGTCTGGGTTGACGTCGCCGCTATCGACGAACTGGCGCCTGGCGATCGCATCGTCTTTGAGGTGGCGCATCACGTCATCGCCCTTTTCAACGTGGAAGGCAAGCACTATGCCGTGGCGGATGTCTGCACGCACGACGATGGCCCGCTTGCGGACGGTCGGCTGCTGGGCTGTGAAATCGAATGCCCGCGGCACTATGCCCGCTTTGACCTGCGTGACGGGTCGGTGACCGTGCCGCCGGCAGTCCGTCCCCTGAAGATCTATCCCGTCCGGATCGTGGGAGGCAGCGTTCAGGTGGAGGTCGAGGATGTCAACTAATCTGGCGACCTGGCTGCGGGAGCGACCAATGGTCTACGCGCATCGCGGGTTCAGCGCCGCTGCTCCGATGAATACACTGGCCGCCTTTCAACTGGCAGCGGACGCAGGAGCGGACGGGATTGAACTCGATGTCCAGCTTTCAAGCGACGGTCACGCCGTCGTCATCCATGATTTTACGGTGGATGCAAGCACCAATGGCAGCGGCAAGGTTTCGGAAAAGAGTTTGCCGCAGTTGAAAGCGCTGGATGCCGGCTCCTGGTTCGACGGGGCCTGGCGCGGGACGGAGATACCCACGCTGTCGGAAGTGTTTGAGTCGGTAGGACGGCGTTTGCTGGTTAACGTGGAAATCAAGACCTTGCCGTACCAGGATGATGGCATAGAGGAGGTCGTTGCGAAGGACATTTGCGACGCCGGGATGGAAGGCCGCGTCCTGGTTTCTTCCTTCAATCCCCTGGCGCTGCAACGATTCCGCGCCATCCTGCCGCACGTGCCCCAGGCCCGCCTGACCTTCAGCGGCATGCCGGCCGAACTGATCGACATATGGCAGAATGTCCCCTGCGAGGTGCTGCATCCCGCACAGGATGAAGTCGATGAAGCCTTCATGCCTGCCGCCAGGGCAGGCGGCTATCTGGTCAATACCTGGACTGTCAATGATGAAGCGCGGGCGCGTGAGTTATGGTCCCTGGGTGTCGATGGAATTGTCAGCGATCATCCGGACCGAATCCTGGCCTGTCTAAAGTGAGGCCCGCGCTTTACTGCGGCTGGAATTCGACGACGGGCGTGGTAAACTGCGCGCGCACGGTGGGTGTAGCTCAAAGGTAGAGCATCGGATTGTGGTTCCGAGTGTTGTGGGTTCGAGCCCCATCACCCACCCAGACGTCTGCTGTTGAATCTCTTGCCCCTTCAGCCGAATTTCACTTCCCCGATCGCCGGCGCCGCTGCAGGCGACGCCATCCTGGATGGCCGGGCAAGAGGCTGTCCGGGCTGGCGCTGGACTCAGGCGCCGGGCGCGCAGCCGGAACTGAAATGTCCAGGGGCGGAAAGGGACGGGGGGCAGGCTTTGGTTCCGGTTGATAAATGACCGGTTCCGGCCGTTCCAGCCCGAAAACTTCCCAGATGCTGAGTTCCATCTGGCCGGGTCGTGGCGGCCGGGGACGCGGAGTCTCAAGGTCTTCGAGAAACGTCGCAGGTTCAGATTCCACAGGTTGACGGGGCAGGGGACTGTTTTCGCTGGCCGCGACGTAGGCCGGGTTGGGCCGCGTGTCTTCCTCGCGCAGCGGGGGCTCGTCGAAAGTCAGGCCGGGCAGGAGTTCCGGCTCCACGTGTGCCCGGGAGGGATGGCGTGGCCGGTAGTTGAGGCGCGCATCGTAGGAAATCACATCACGCATCAGAGACCGCGCTTCGTACGCTCCATCTTCGCCCACTGTGCGTTTGACCGAGGACTGCAGGGCCAGCAGACTCTCGTCCATGTATTTGCGCAGTTTGCGTTTCAGGCCCAGGGCATTGCGCATTCCCCCCAGACGACCCCTGGGTTCATAATTGAAGGTCCATTGCACCGTCGTGCCTTCTGCGATTTCCTGCAGACGCAGACGGCCATGCGCGCTGCCGTCCAGGAAACGGTATTCGTATCCAAGGCCGTCATACCAGGCGGTTACTTCCAGTTCGAATTCCTTGCCTGACAGGTTGCGGTAGCGCCAGCGCGCGCCCTTTCCGTTGCGCTGCTTGGAAAGAAAGACCACGCTCTGGCAATCGCTTTGCCACGAGGAATTCTGGTTCAGGTCGCTCAGGAATGACCAGACTGCTTCAGGTGCGGCAGCTATGAGTACAGAATGATCAAGTTGGTTCATGCCAACAGTATAGCGTTTCCCGTTGCCGGTTCAATGCGATGGTCTGTGCTACACTGCTCGCTCCCGAAAGGCGATGCGGGGAGCGGGCGGGTGCCTGGGCCGGTCTTCACATTTGGTTTTATCCTGGCGACCTTGCACGGCGCAATCTTCCACATCATCGTCGGAGGGGACGTGCGGCGTCTGGCCCTCTTCATGCTGGCGGCCTGGGCAGGGTTTGCCCTGGGCCAATTGATGGCGATCTCGCTTGATTTGAGCGTCCTGCTGGTCGGGGAGATTCACCTTGGCCCGGCCAGTCTTTGTGCCCTGGTCGCCCTGGTTCTGGTTCACCTGCTAACGCGTTCCCATAGTCGGCCACGCTGACCATTTCGGTTCCGTGCGTTTCAGCGCCGCAGCGAGGCCATCCGCGATTTCTGTCGCCAGAGGACTGCGGCTGCTGCCCGCCTTTTCCGCCGCCAGCAGCCCGGCCAGGCCTTGCAGGTAAGTTCCGGCGATCGCCGCTGCCTGCGGCGGGCATCCCTGGGCCAGCAAGGCGCCAATCGCGCCAGCCAGTACGTCGCCGCTGCCGGCACGGGCCAGGGCGTCACTGTTGAATGGCATCACCGTGACGGGCTCATTTGGTGAAGCGACAAGCGTGAAAGCTCCCTTGAACACCAGTGTGACGTTCCAGCGTGCCGCCAGTTCCGGGGCCAGTTGCCAGCGGTTCTGCTGCACCTCGTCAAGGGTCAGGTTTGCCAGCCGCGCCAACTCACCAGGATGGGGTGTGATGATCGTGCCGGGCGGCAAGAGTTTGTGCCATTCCTGCCGTCTGGCGAGCAGGTTCAGGGCGTCCGCATCGACCAGCAGGGGCGGCAAGTCCAGTGCAAGCAAACGTTCCAGCAGATCGCAGGATCGATCGGACAGGCCCAGGCCCGGGCCCAGCACCAGCGCGGTGTAGCCGGGCAGGGCCTCGCGCAGGGCAGCGATTGAATCCGGCAGCCAGGTGACGCCCGGTTGTTGGGCGGCCAGCGCATTGATCACGTCTTCAGGCGCGCTGACAGTGACCAGGCCGGCCCCTGTGCGTTGGGCGGCCAGAGCGCTCAAACCTGGCGCGCCACGGTAGTTTGTGCTGCCGCCTGTGATGAGCAGCTTGCCAAAGCTTCCCTTGTGGGAATCTCGCGGGCGCGGCGGGAGAAGCGACTGGACCAGCAAGGGGTCCGCCAGCACGCGGGAATTATCAGGCAAGGCAAAAGAGTCTGCCGCAACACCGGCGCTGGCATAAGACAGGCGGCCACAGAACAGCGCACCAGGCGGGCGAAGCAAACCGGGTTTGGCGGCAATGAAGGTCAGGGTTTCATCCGCTGGCAGCGACTGTTGTGCAATGTCACCGCTGTCACAGTCAAGGCCGGAGGGGCAGTCCACGGCCAGCACAAGGGGCACGGCATGCGATTCACGCGGCTGCGGCATTTCCGGGATGCGTGGAGAAGCCTGTTGCCATGCGCGGCGCGGCGCTATGGTCTTGCCGGCGGTCTCCAGCAGCAGGGCCACATCATCCCGCAAGGGCAAGCGCAGGCCAATTCCAAGCAGGGCATCGACGACGAGGTCGGCATCGGCACAAAGCGCACGCAGTTTGTCCCGCTGCGGGTCCTCCGTGGCAAGCAGGATGGTTGCGCCGGCGCTGCGGGCGGAGGCGAGGAGGGGGTCTCCGGCACGGCCGCGCAAGAGATAACAACTGACGCGCATTCGGCCGCCTCCCGCCAAAGTCCGCGCTGCGACGAGTCCGTCGCCGCCGTTGTTGCCGGCGCCGATCAGGAGCAGGACATGCGCGCTTTCCCGTTCGGAGAGGAGTGCCCTGGCGCGGTCGGCAAGCGCCTGGCCGGCATTCTCCATCATTTGCGAGAAACTCAGGCCAGAGGAATCAGCTTCAGCCTCGATGCGTCGCACCTGGGCAACGCTGACGATGGGAATCATTGTTGGATTTCGGTGGCCGCAAACAGGATTGCCGAACAAATGGAATGGTCAGGAATCGCGTTCAACAGTGGCTCGCGCAAGGTCTGCCAATTCGTCGCGGGCGGCCGAGGGCGGCAGGACTTCAAGTTCCTGAACGGCCATATTTTTGAGATACCTTGCCTGCGAGCGGGCTTCCTCAAGCGTATCGCCTTCAAGCAGGCGCTCACGAAATTCGGCGAGCGGGTCCTGACCTGGCGAGTGGGGCGTTGCCCGATTGTTGCCTGCATTGACCTGCACGGCGGCGACTCCCTTGCCCTGGGCAAGGTCGAGACCCGCCGTCTTGCCCAGTTGGTCCTCGCTGGCGGTCAGATCGAGTATGTCATCGATGATTTGAAAGGCGAGACCGATGTTGAAACCGAAACGGGCGAGCGCCTCTATCTGTTCGCCCCTGGCTTCCGCCAGTTCAGCCCCCAGGCGGGCGCTGGCACTGAACAACGCGGCGGTTTTCCGCCCGATGATCTTCATATAAGACTTGCGCGTAAAATCTCCATCGCGCACCGCCGCCGCCTGCAGCGTTTCCCCCTCGACCAATGCCGTCGTCGCGTCAGACAGAATGATGTTCAGGTCCTTGTATGGGGCCATCAGCGAGTAGACACAGGTGAAGAGAAAATCTCCGGTTAGCAGCGCGAAGGTGCGCCCCCAGATCGAGTTGACCGAGGGACGACCGCGGCGCATGACGCCATGGTCATTGATGTCGTCATGAACGACGCTGGCAGTGTGTACAAGTTCCACCGCCGCCGCCACCGGAATCACGCGCGCAAGATCGTTGCCGCCTGCCGCTTCGCAGGCAAGCAGCACCAGGCGAGGACGAATTCGCTTGCCGCCGGCCTGCAGGATGTGGCTGCTGGCATCGCGCAGGACGCTGACGTCGCTGTCAATCGCCTGGTACATCGCCTGTTCGACGGCTTCCAAACCCTGCGCTGTATTCATCCTTGCTCTCTGTTTGTCCACTGTCACAGGCCAGCGCCCGGTCTTTCACTCTGCCGCAGTATCGCAAGAAAGTTCACGTAGTAGCCGAATCAGGTCTCCACACCATCGTTGCCAGGCGCATCCAGGGCCGCGCGAAACACGTCCAGCCTGCGGTCTACGTCACTGGAAACACAGCCGGTGTATGCCTCGGCGACCGGGATTTCTTCTTCCCGACACCACGCCCGCAACTTCAGTTCGCGACGCAAACCAAGCAGTGAGGTGGTGACGGTCAACTCAAGACTCAAGTCCGGATTTGCGTTTGCGTTCAGAATGTCGGGCACCTCACAGCGTTCGCAATCCGCCGTTTTCCAGGGTTGGGATGCCGGATTGTTGCGGATCAGGCGACATTGCTGAATATTTCGCCCGCGGTGAAAATCCTGGAAATAGTGGCGGCATTCCTTGCCGGCTGGTGTACGCATGTTGGTCTCCGCCTGCCTGCAATCAGTATGACCCGAATCAGGGGCTTGCGCCAGTTATTCACCGACCGACAGCCAGCGACGGGCTTCATGTGGCAGCGTTGCGAGCGGCGCAGAGACCCTTGTGCAGTCCGGCAGGTGATCGAGGAACTGCCGGCCGTATCGTTTGCTGAGCACGCGTCGATCGAAGACAGCGACAACGCCCCTGTCTTCATGACTTCGAATCAGGCGGCCAAAACCCTGGCGAAAGCGCAAAATGGCATCCGGCACGGAATAGTCGTTGAAAGGATCGGAGAAGGTCTCGGAGCGGGCCGCAAAGACGGGGTCCGAGGGCACGGCAAAAGGCAGGCGCACGATGACCAGGGCGCGCAAATCATCGCCGGGAATGTCAACGCCTTCCCAAAAGCTGCGTGTGCCCAACAACACTGCCTTTTCGCGCTGGCGAAAGGCCTTCAACAGACCGCTGCGGCTGCTGCCGCCCCTTTGGGAAAGCACCTCAATGCCGCCCAGGGCCAGCCGCGGCGTGATCCCTTGCGCCGTTTGGCGGAGCTGGCTGTAACTGGTGAAGAGCGCCAGCAGGCCACCGTCGAGCGCGGCAGCCAATTCCACCAGGCCCCTTTCAACCGCCACCTGATATTGTTCCCTCTGTGCCGGTTCGGGGATGTCCGAGGGGACAAAGAGCAGCGTGGAGGCGCGATAGTCAAAGGGAGAACCAAGGTCAACGGTGCGCAGGTTGTCGGCATTGAGCCTTTCACGCAGGAAGTTGAAATCGCCGCCGCTGCGCAGTGTGGCGCTGGTCAACACGACGGTTTCAAGCGATTCCCACAAATGTTCTTCCACCAGCGGCCCGGCATGCAGGGGCGTTGCGTGCATGGTCACCGGATTGCCGCGAGCGGCGGCGATTTCCAGCCAGTAGACCCGGTTCTCTTGCGGTTTCTCTACAAATGCCTCCAGTTGCTGACGTGCCATCACGAACCAGCGGCTGATGTTTTCGATCGTGTTGAGGCTGTCCAGTAAATCTCCGTCGGCGCCCATGGCCAGGGGGCCGAGTTGTTCTGTCAGTCGACGCAGGGCGTCGCAGATGCCGTAGAAGAAGCCGGACAGGGTCTCGTACTGTTCGACGACGGCATCGAAGCTGTTGTGTTCGCGCAACTGTGGCACGATGCGCAGGCGTGTCGTGTAGCTGCTGCGGGAAGGAGCGACGTCGTCCGCGAAAGAGCGACAGCCCGAGAACAGCCTGCCGGCATGGTGTTGCAGCAGCGTGGCCGCTTCGGCGATGGTATCGATCATCTCTCTCAGGCGTTGCCTGACAGCCCCTGAAACCTGTCCCTGCGATGCGCGCAACAGTTCTCCCAGCACGCCACTGTTGGCCGACCCCAGTTCCGCCAACTGGAGGCGGAGCAATCGTTCATCGAGCTGAAAGGCAAAGGCATCCGAAACCGCGTCTTCAAGATGTTGGGCCTCGTCCAGTATCAAAGAACTGTAGTTTGGCAAGACGCGATGTTCGCTGGCGGCATCTGCCAACAACAGGGCATGGTTGACGACCACAAGATGTGCGCTTTCGGCAGTCTTGCGCGCCTTGAAAAAGGGGCAACTGCCTTTCATCTCGCTGCGGCATCGTTCCAGACTGCACAGGGGGTCCTCGGCGCTCAGACGTGACCAGACATGGCGTTCTCCCGGGCCGCGCAGGGAAATCTGGCTGCGGTCGCCACTTCGATTGTCCAGCAGCCAGACGATCAATTTGCACAGCACCCGCAATTCGTCCTCGTTGACCGGCTTGCGGCGACGCAGCGCAGCAAACCGGCGCGGGCACAGATAGTTGCCGCGTCCCTTCAGCAGCGTGGACCGCAAGGGCTCCGACAAGGCCTTTTGCATGTCCGGCAGGTCCTTGTTCAGCAATTGCTCCTGCAGGTTGATGGTATTGGTCGAAATAATCACGCGCCGCGAATTCACCTGGGCCCAGCGGGCGGCGGGCAGCAGATAGGCCAGAGACTTGCCGACCCCCGTGCCGGCCTCGATCATCAAATGCTCCCCCTGGTTGAAAGCCTGGACGACCTCCTGTGCCATCTGAATCTGCTGTGGGCGTTCGCGAAAGCCAGGAAGTTGCCTTGCCAGCGGACCGCCCTCGCACAGTTCCTGCCGTACTTGCTCAACGTCCAGCGGCACGGGCGCATCTTCCGGGGTCAGCAGGGGCAGGCCTTCCTGCAGGGGAGGGAAGAGCGTGCTGCCATGTCCAGTTCGGATGACATCCACCGATGACAGCAGGTCCCGGGATTCCAGTGCGGCGCGGAAAACGGGTTCCGCACTCCAGGCCATGCCGCTTGCTGCGCTGACGATTTCATTGAGCGTGGCGAGCGGCAGTTCCAGGGCCTGCAACCACAAATGCCAGTAAAGGCCGGCCGTGGCGCGCGCGTCGTCAAGGGCGCGATGTGCCTGGCGCAACTCAATGCCGGTCTCGGCGGCCAGGTTGCCAAGAGAATAACGCGAGGCTGCCGGCAACAGCACCGGCGCAAGTTCCGCGGTATCCAGACGCAGGTTGCCACGCAGGGCTCCCTGGCGGGCAAGGAAGTCCATGTCGAAGTTGACGTTATGGCCGATGACGGGAGCGTCTGCGACAAAGCGAACGATTTGCGGCAATACTTCCTCGATAGCGGGCTGGCCGACCAGTTGTTCCGGCCGGATGCCGGTGATGTCAGTGATCTCCCCGGGCAGGGACACGCCCGGGTTTACCAGTTGCGAATACTCGTCAACCACCTGGCCCTCGCGCATGCGCACGGCGCCAATCTCTATGATGGAGTCCCGCTGCGGATCAAGACCGGTCGTCTCCAGGTCCAGGGCCACCAGGTCAACGTTCATGCGCTTGCTTCGGAATGGCTTTCCCGGACAATGAAATCAAGGCAAATGGTCCTTGCGACTAAATGTAAGCGGAGGCATCAGGCGCGCGCAGGCGATTGGCCAGCAACAGGACACACAATGCCAGGAAAACCAGGATCAGACCAGTCTGAATCGCCGTATCAAGATTGCGCTCCAGCGCATTGTAAACCAGCAGGGGCATGGTTCGGGTGCGGCCCTGCAAACTGCCGGCAAAAAGAATGGTCGCGCCGAATTCTCCCAGGGCACGGGCCCAGGCAAGCGTCAAACCGGCGCCCAGCGCGCGCAGCGAAAGGGGCAGTGAGATGTTGACAAACAAGGCCAGACCGGTGGCGCCATCCACGCGGGCCGCCGCTTCGATTTCAGCAGGTACATTGGCAAAACCGGCCTGGGCAGCGCGCAAATAGAAGGGGGCCGCGACAAATACTTGGGCCAGCACCACGGCCGTCGCCGTAAAGGCAATGTCAACGTTCAGCGAAGCCAGAACATTGCCGAGCAATCCTCGTCGTCCCAGCGTCAGCAGCAAGGCGAGACCCGCAACGGCCGGGGGCAAAACCAGCGGCAATTGCAGCAAGATGGAAACCAGCCGACGAAACGGGAAGTGCCAGCGAGACAGGACCCAGGCGAGAGGCGTGCCGAATACCAGCACCAGCAGCATGCTGATGCCGGTCGTAACAAGGCTGAGCGCCAGCGCCTGGGGCAGGGCAGGGTCCGGCGGACTGCCATCGGCACGGGCCGACAGGCCCTGGACCAGCAACACCAGAACGGGAAGTAGCAAGAATCCGGCCGCCACCATGGCGAAGAGCAGGAGCGAGGCGGCAGGCAAGCGTTTCATGCAGGTGCTGCCGTCCGGCAGGACGACCAGTTCCAGGGCGTAGTCTCCGGAATCGCAGGGATAAAGCCGTGGTCTTGCAAACGTCGCTGGCCTGCGGATGAGAGCAGAAAGGCGACGAACGCGTCGGCCAAGCGCTCATTGGCGCTGTCAGCAAGGACAGCCACCGGATACGTTGCTCTCACGTTGACTTCGTCGGCCAGTGGTATGACAGCGATCCTGTCCGCCAGGTCGGGTGTGATGTCGCTGCGATAGACAACACCGGCGTCGGCGCTGCCAAAGGCGATCCTGAACATGACCTGCCGCACGTTGTTCTCTTCGGACACAAGGTTTGCCAGGACCTCCTCCACTTCAATGTGTTGCCGCGTGGCAAGCCGTTCCAGCATTTGGTCCGTATAGCCGCGCACCGGAACGCCGGGAGAGGCAAACACGAGTCTCAGGCCCGGCCTGGCGAGTTCATCGGGCGCAATGAGGCGCGCCGGATTGTCGGATGGTACAACCAGCGCCAGGCGATTGTAGGCAAAGACTTGCGCGTCGTCGACCAGCCCGGCTTCCCGCAGTCGCGCGATTTGCGTCTGGTCCGCACTGGCAACCACGTCGGCCCGGGCTCCCAACAGAATTTGATTGGCCAGGGTTGAGGAAGAGGCGAGGTTCAGGACAATATCGACTTCAGGGTTTCGTCGCTCAAACTCCGCCTCAAGTGCGAGAAATACGTCTGAAAGGGAAGCTGCTGCAAAGATCAGCAAGGGGGTTCGGGCCAGAGTCCTGGCGGCTGGCGCGCACAGAAAAAGCAAAAACAACACAGGCAAGACGAGCCGTCGCATCCTGCGCGAATCCGGATCAGGCCGGGCCAGTGTATTTTGCAATGTCAGATGTTTGCGGGGCTTGACACGGAGGCCATGCCGAGTCATGATGGGCCTTCGTAAGGGGGCGTAGTGTAGCGGTTAACATGCCACCCTGTCAAGGTGGAGATCGCGGGTTCGAATCCCGTCGCTCCCGTAGCGGGTGCAGGCAAATTGCTTGCACCTGTTTCATTTCTGCAGGTCCGAATTCCAATAAACCGGAGATATGGCGAGTCGATGAGCGCGGCACTTTCCGGCTCAAATGGCAGTGTTGGCGAGCCATTTGGCCTGCGCCACTTGCCGGGCGGTCGACCTTGATCCAAATGTCCGCAGAGTGCCACAGGGAATAGCCGCGATGATGCGTCCACTACAGGTCAATACACATGACGTCATGGATGCCATCCGGAGCGGTTGCCAGACAATGGCCAGGGGCTTCAATCGACATGACTCGGACCGGCCATTTTTCAGTGCCTTCGTTCGTCCGGCAGCGCGCCTCGGCTGGAGCGGCCATTATTCGGATGCACACGTGCCGGGACGCCATCTCAATGCCCTGATCGCAGCCAAAGTTTATCTCGGCGTCGAAATCGACGAGGAGGCCGTGCGCAAACATGCCGATGCCCTGTTTTTTTCATACAGCGGAGACATACCGCTTCCCCTGAATCGGGGTTCAGTCAAGGCAGGCAAACCGGATGTTTTTCTGGCACACAACCTGCGGGAAGGCTTCCACGGCCTGAACGCGCTCATCCTGGGGTATGAAGACAGTCGGGCCCTTGAGCTGACCAGGCGGTCTGTCGACTTCACAAGAAAGAACTGGAATCCGCGATCCGGCTGGTCCTTCGCGGAAGCTCCCTCCGGTTTCCTGCCCAATCACACAGTCAGCGGGATCGGCAGGGCTATCGGACCGCTGGTAAAGATTTACAGCAACACGCTCTATCGACCGGCGCTGGAGTTGGCGCAGGATATTGCGGGGGCCGCACTGGAGTTCTTTCCGGAAGACGGTCGTTTTCTGGCAGAAGAGTTGGGAAGCCATGTCCATTCCATAACCTCGACCCTGTGCTCCCTGGCACGGCTTGCCGAGCTGACCGGCGACTCTGCGCTCTTGCAGAGGGTTGCAACGTTTTATGACCGCGGCTTGTGGGAGATCAGGGACGAAACAGGCTGGGCCATCGAATCCACAAGGCCGGACGCAAACCCGGACCGGGGCGAGGTGAACACCAGCGGCGACATTCTTGAGACGGTGCTAATCCTGGGCGCCCACCACGATTCCAGGTTCTATGGCGACGCCGAGCGCATCCTGCGCTGCCACATCCTGCCCTCACAGTTGCGCGACATCTCCTTCGCGCCCGGCTGGTCGGCAGCCCATGAAGATGGCAACCTGCCGCCAGGCTCGGTATTTGCTCGCCTGCAGGGCGCCTGGGGCTTTCCTGCCCCCTACGGCCATGAGCCGCCGGGCCAGCAAGGCGTCCAGTTCAACCTCGATATCGTTGGTGGCACCGTTGCCTCACTTTGCGAGTATTGTCGGCGAGCCGTGGTACAGGACGGCCAGGGTGTTTTCTGGCTGCATTGCCTGCTTGAACTTGATCGACGGGCGATAGAGGTGCGAACGCCCTACGCAGGGGACATTCTGGCTATTCTCCTGAAGGAGCCAGGTGGCATTGCAATCCGCGTGCCGAACTGGTTTGCGGAAGACCCGGTGGCGTTTGCCCCTGGCAACAATCTGCTCCTCTCCGACGGATACTGGCGATTCGAGGCGAAGAAAGCTCCCTGCCTGCTTGAGCTGCCATTGACGCTGGAACAGCAGACTGTTGTCCTGAAACACAAGACTCGTGACATCAGGGCCCGTTTGGCCGGCGACTCCATTGTTTCGATGGACAACCACGGCGCAGATTTGACATTTTTTGCCAGCCCCGAAGTCTGATTGACTGGCCCGGTTTAACCTGCAATGCATTGCTCCCTTTGATTGACGCCGCATGCAATCAAGTCTCCCGGCATGCGGATGGCCGGCCCTTTTGAAAGGATTGGGCTGTACGATTGCTCAAGATATGTGAACCCAAACTCAATTGAAATTTGACAGATCAGCAATGTCGCGAAAGAATTGGTAACACCACTGACCAATTTGGGATTCACTTGTGAGAAGCGTAAGCGACACTCAAGGAAATATTGAGGGACTGGAAAGAATCAACAGAACGAGTGTCCGAGATCAAACTCTTGAACAACTCAAGAATTTTATAGTCTCCGGAGAATTGGGGCCGGATGGCCGCTTGCCCTCCGAACGCGCCTTGTCCGAGGCGCTGGGTGTGGGGCGATACAGCGTCCGCGAGGCGATCACGATCCTTGAAGCGGTTGGCCTGCTCGAGTCCCGGCCGGGAGACGGTACCTTTTTGGCCCGGCGAACCGGAGAACAGTTTGGGCGAATTCTTGGCATGGGTCTGGCCGCATGGGGCGGGCCCATAATTGAGATTCTTGACGCGCGCGGAATCATTGAAGTTGAAGCTGCCCGCGCCGCTGCAGAACGTGCCAGGGAAGAGGATCTTGGCCTGATGCGGCAGGAACTGGAGCGCATGCAGCGCGGTGTGCAACAGCACGACATTCGCCAATACCTTGCCGGTGACATGGAATTCCACCGACGGGTTGCCCAGGCGAGCCAAAATGCCATCATTTGGCAGTTTGTCAGTAACCTGACGGATTTGCTTGAGGAAGTCCTGCAGGAAGCGAAATTCGACGAGATGCCGGCCCAGGCAGAGGGTGGCGCGTCTCATCAGGATATCTACCGCGCCATTGCCAATGGCGACAGTCAGGCGGCGGCCAGTGCCATGCGCCAACATATCAGGTTCACCACGGAAGTCTGGCAGACCATGGTTTCCCTTACCGCCGGCAAGGAATAGCCAGGGAAGGAGGGAGAATGGCCGAACGGAATGTTCCGGTTCTTCAGGGTGAACATGAAGAAGGGAGAATTGAAATGAACAGGAAATTACCGATATCGCAAGGTTCCTTTTCCCGCAGGGACTTCCTGCGGGGTAGCAGTATTGGTCTTGCCGCGGCGATGACCAGTCGCTACGGCCTGACGATGGCTCAGGATGTGTCCGGTATTCCACAGGAATTGATCCCGGGCAGCCCGGGTCATCCCCGGGGCTGGACAACGACTTTGCCACCGATTCCCGAGGGGATGCCCGTGTCGCCACCGGTGACCATTAGCGGCAGCCGACGCGCCCCCTGGGAGTTCGCGGAAGGCGACGACATCGAAAATTCACCATTCACGCGTCTGAGATGCGGCGGCGCTGGGCATTAACTGGAAACTGGCCTTCAGCTGGGTCGATGAAGATGAAGGCTTGCAGAAATACAATCTGGCGGTCGCCAGCGGGGAATTGCCAGACTTCATGGAGACAGTGCCGCTTCAGGTCTACTCGGACCTGCTGGAAAACGACCTGCTGGAAGACATCACGGACGTTTATGAGGAGGCTGCCAGCCAGGAGTGGATCAAGGACCCGCTTTCCTTTGGTGGGGGCGTCGCCTGGCGACTGGCGGAAGTTAATGGTCGCAAGATGGGCTTTCCCTATATCGAACAGGCAGCGCAAAACGACAAGGTCATGTGGCTGCGTGAGGACTGGCTGGAAGCGGTGGGCATGGGCGCACCGACAACGGTCGAAGAACTGCACGCTGTGGCCAGCGCCTTCAAGAATGCGGACCTTGGGCAGGGCGGTGACGGCACGACTCTGGGGCTGGTAGCCTGCAACACGCTGGATGCCTGGTATGGCTCGCTCGATCCGGTCTTTGGCGCCTGGGGTGTCATGCCTGGCTCGTGGACGCCTGATGCCAATGGCGACCTGGAGTACAACAGCGTGCGGCCGGAAATAAAGGAAGTGCTCTCCGTGCTGCGGGACTGGTATGCGGAGGGCCTGTTTGCGCAGGATTTCTTCACGCTGCGCCCCGGACAGACGGCCTTCGCCCACGTGGGCGCAAACGTCGTCGGCCTGCACTTCTCGCCCGCCTTTGCCGCCGTGTTTGGCTTGCCGGACAGCGTCGCCAATGAATCGGAAGCGCGCTGGACCTTTGCCGACATCCCGGCCGGTCCAACCGGCATCAAAAAGAAGTCCTGGAGCAACCCGGTGCCCAACACCGTCTACTGCTTCCGCAAGGGCTTTGAACACGTCGACCTGGTTTTGAAGCAGATCGGCTGGTGGGCAGAATTGATGCAGAACCCGGCCAACCGCTACCATGGTTGGGAAGGCACGGACTACTTCTGGAATGGAGACGAACTGGACCTGAACGGCTACGACAGCTCCAAGCACTTCTTCGGCCCCCCCGGGACCAATGGTGGCAGCCGCACCGATCCCTTCTTCGAGGCCAATTCGATCAAGTACCGCCAGGCGGAGTGGCCCAACACGCCCGAAGACCAGCGCGACGCCATAATGGACGCCTTCCTGGGCAAGGACCCGCTGTCGCAACTTTGGGATCAGGCCAACGTATTCGCCATTGATCGCTGGGAGCATGACGGCATTCGCAACCACTTCACCACCTTACCCACGGAAACCATGAAGCGTGCCGGCACCTCGCTGGATGGTCTGGAGCAGGAAACGCTGTTCAACATCATCATCGGGCAGGAGCCGCTGGACCGCTTCGACTCCTTCGTCGAAGAATGGCGCTCGGGTGGCGGTGACCGCATCACCGGCGAAGTCAACGAGTGGTACCACGGAAGCTGAACTGACGGGCCGGGGTAGCGTTTCCAGCCCCGGCCTTTCCCCTTTCTGGCAGGGACAAGCGCTGGTGATTGCGGGCCAAACCAAAAGGCATGAGCCGCTGCGCGCCTACATGAGGCGTAGTTGGCCGCTGTACGCCATGATTCTGCCGGGCCTGCTTTTCATCCTGCTCTTTCGCTATCTGCCGATGTATGGCGTGATCATTGCCTTCCAGGATTTCAGCCCGGCGAGGGGCTTTGCCGCGTCCCGCTGGGTCGGTTTTGACAATTTTGATTTTCTGTTTTCCCTGCCGGAATTCAGTCGCATTCTCGGCAACACTGTAATCATCGCCGTACTCAAGCTGGCCCTCGACCAGCTGGGCGCCATCGTGCTGGCCCTGTTGATCAACGAGGCGCGCAACCTGGTGTTTCGCCGGTCGATCCAGACCCTGATCTATTTGCCTCACTTTCTGTCCTGGATTGTGCTGGGCGGCATTCTGCTTGATATCCTCTCGCCCTTCGGCATCGTCAACAATCTTGTGCGGGCACTGGGACAGGAGCCGCAACTGTTCCTCGGTAGCAACGACTGGTTTCGCATCACTATCGTTGGTTCCAGCCTCTGGAAAGGGGTGGGCTTTTCCACGGTCGTCTATCTCGCTGCCCTGACCGCCATCAGCCCAACACTGCAGGAAGCGGCAGCGATTGACGGCGCCGGACGTTTCCGACGAATATGGCATATCATCCTGCCAGGGATTCGGCCGACGATTGTGCTTCTGGCGGCGCTCAGCCTGGGCGATGTCCTGCAGGCCGGTTTCGAACAGATTCTGACGCTCTACAGCCCGGCGGTTTACCGCACCGGCGACATCATCGATACCTACGTTTACCGCGTGGGTCTGGTTTCCGCGCAGTACAGCCTTGCCGGCGCCGTGGGTCTGTTCAAGTCGGTCATCGGTTTCGTCCTCATCGTCGCTTCCTACTGGCTCGCGGACCGTTACGCGGGCTATCGAATTCTCTAGGTGTTGCGGTGATTCGCGAAAACAGTCTCTCCAGCCGCCTTTTTGATATTGGCAATCACCTGTTTCTGGTCGGGTTTGCCCTGCTTTGCCTGTTGCCCCTGATTCATATTTTTGCCGTGTCGCTCAGTGGTCGCGGTCCGGCCAACGGTGGCCTTGTTTCTTTCTGGCCGCTGGATTTCACGCTGGAAAACTACGACCAGGTGATTGGCTCAAGGGTATTCCTGCGCTCCCTCTTCATTTCCCTGCAACGCGTCATTCTGGGCGTGAGTCTCAACATGGCGTTGATTGTGCTCTGCGCCTATCCGCTTTCAAAGTCGCCGCGCGTTTTTCGCGGTCGAACCCTGTTGATCTGGCTGTTCGTCTTCGCCATGCTCTTCGATGGCGGGCTAATCCCCACCTTTCTTGTGATTCGCAGCCTGGGTCTGATCAACAAACTGGGCGCGCTGATTTTGCCCAACGCCGTGCCCATCTTCAGCGTCATCCTGATGATGAATTTCTTTCGCGATGTCCCGCCTGAACTGGAGGAATCGGCCCTGATCGATGGCGCTTCCTACTGGCAGGTGTTGTGGCACATATACCTGCCGCTGTCACTTCCGGCAATCGCCACGCTTACGCTGTTTGCAGCGGTCGGTCACTGGAACGCCTGGTTTGACGGTCTGATTTACATGACCGACTCGAGCAACTACCCGATGCAGACCTATTTGCGCACGGTGGTGGTTGAACTGGACCTGACGAGGGTGGGCATTACGCCGAAAGACTTGCTGCGCCTCTCCGACCGGGCGATTCGAGGCGCGCAAATCATCGTGGCAACCGTGCCAATTCTATTGGTCTACCCCTTTCTGCAACGCTACTTCATCGCCGGCATCCGTCTGGGCGCCGTGAAGGAATAGGGGCGACCGTCAGCAAGGCGAGGGACCTTATGTCAGTAAAACCAGACTTTGGCGGGCGGTTCCCCTTTGGGACCCATGTTTACCGTGAACCCTGTCTGGACCTGGAAGCCGTGCTGGCGGACCTGCCGCTGCTGAAGCGCCTGGGGTTCAACATGATCAAGATCCAGGAGCACTGGAGCACGGACGAACCGGAAGAAGGCCGTTACGAGTTTGGCAGGGTGGACCGCGTGATCGCCCACGCCGGCGAACTTGGGCTGGGCGTCTATCTGGGTTTGACGATGGAACAGGCGCCGACGTGGCTCTGGCGCAAATTCCCGGACTGCCACCTTGTCGCTGCGGACGGGCGCAGCCACATGACTCCCACGCAATACACAATCCCCATGGACGGCAAACCGGGCCCCTGCTGGGACCACTCGGGAGCGCGCCATGCGGCGGAACGCTTCATCGCCGAACTGGCGCAATGCCTGGGCCGACACGAAAACATATGGGCCTGGAACACCTTTCAGGAGATTGGCTTCTGGCCCAATCAGGCGGGCAAGACCGGCTTTTGCTACTGTCCCCACACACTGGCACGCTTTCGCAAATGGCTGGGAGCGCGCTATGGCTCGCTGTCCGCACTCAACGCCGCCTGGCAATTGAATCACGCCAGTTGGCAGGACGTCGAGCCGCCGAGGCGTCAGGAACCGGTTGCGCCTTTCATCGACTGGCGCTATTTCATGGATGACGTCACATTGACGCGCAATCTCGACTTCAAAACGGCGGCCCTGCGCGCGCATGACCCACTGCAGCGGCCGGTCTTCAGCCATGCCGACACGCCGCGCATCGCTTCGGGCGCGGAGTGGCGCTGGGCGCGCGCCGCCGATTTCTTCGGCACCAGCAACTACCCGATGTGGAACAACGGCCAGGCCTGGGACGACCCGGTCACTGATGAAGCCGGTGCGCGCTGCAATGAGCTGTGGGAAGAGATGATGATGTGCACCGACCTGGCGCGTTGCAACAATGGACGCGACCGCGCGCTGTGGGGCGCGGAATTTCAGGGCGGGCCGATCGTGACGTCGCTGCATATCAGCCGCACGCCGACTGCAGCCGACTTGCGCCGCTGGATGCTGGCGGGACTCGCCTGCGGCATGACCGGGATCAGTTTCTGGAATCACCGGCCCGAGCGCTTCTGGAAGGAAGGCAACGGTTTCGGCCTGCTGGACCACTTTGGAGACAGCACCGAACGCATGGCTGCCGCCAGCGCAATCGGCCGCCGCATTCAGCAACACGCGCGCTTTTTCTCCCAAAGCCAGGCGCCACGGGCGCGGGTCGCGCTGCTGGTTAACGAGGACCTGTATCACTTCTTTCAGGCCTGCAATGGCGACGTGCAATATCACTACATGTACAACCTGCGGGGCTGGTATGCGCGTTTGTGGCGCCTCGGCATCCCCGTCGATTTTGTCGACGCTGCCGACGTCGGCGCCGGGGAATTGCGACATTACAGCGCGGCCGTGCTGTGTATGCCTCTGGCACTGGAAGCGGACTGGTTCGCCCATCTCGTCAGATTTGTTGACGAGGGCGGCACCCTGATCAGCGAAGCCTGCCCCGGCCGCTACGACCGCCTCGGCTGGACGACGCGCGCGCAACTGGCCGATGGAGCTGAAACCTTGTTTGGCGCATCACATGAAAGTCTGACGCTGGTGCATGAACCGGCGCGGCCTGGCCGCTGGATGCCGCAGGAGCGACGTTATGGTGAATTTGAAGCCGCGACCGTTTTGCAGGGCGTGGAAGACTTTGACGGCGCCCAGGTGCTGGCAAACTTCTGGCTGCAGACCTTGCGGCCGGAACGGGCGGAGCCCATCTTGCGGGCAGGGGAAAGGGTCGCAGCGACGCGAAACGCTTGCGGTGAAGGGCAGGCCATCTTGCTGGGCAGCTTCCTCGGGATGAGCGCCATGGCTCACCGCGTAGCAGATGCGGGCACGGACGAATTTGTCCTGCGCCTGCTTGAAGGCGCAGGAGTGAGGCCGGACCGATGTGGCGGCCTGTTGCGGCGGCGGCGACAGCTGGAGGGAGAACATGCCTGGTTCCTTGTCAATCCCGCCGCGGAAGCATGTGAAGAAGTGGTCGGGCTGGAAGGCCTGGGACTGATTGGCGACCTGACGGGAGACGCGATCTTGCAAGAGTCGCAGACCTGCGCAATTGTGCGCGTGCCGGGAGGCAGCGTGAGTTGTCTCTTGCTTCGTTCTCAGGACTGATTGAGGCGCGGATCGACGACGTAATAGAGCATGTCTACCAGTGTGTTCATGAGGACATAGGCCAGGGCCACCACGATGACGGCGGCCTGCACCACAGAATAGTCTCGCGAAAGAATCCCTTCCAGCAGCAGCCTGCCCAGCCCCGGCCATGCGAAGACCGCTTCGGTGATGACTGCGCCGCCCAGCAGGGCGCCAAACTGCAGGCCCTGCAAGGTGATGACCGGCAGGATGGCGTTGCGCAGCGCATGGCGCAAGGCCACGCTGCGTTCTCCCAGTCCCTTGCCCCGGGCCGTGCGAACATAGGAGCTGTGCAGTTCCTCCAGCATGGCCGCGCGCGTCAGACGGGTAACGAAACCGGTCGAGGTGATGCCGATGGCGAGGGAGGGCAGGATGAGATGGTGCAGGAAACTCAGCAGCGCTTCACGGTTGCCGGTGAGCAAATGGTCTACCAGCATGAAATTGGTGATGATTTCATAACTCAGGCGGGGGTCGATGCGACCGCTGGTGGGCGCGACGCGAAGGCGAACTGCGAAGACGATCACCAGCATGATGGCGACCCAGAACCAGGGCAGGGACATGCCGGTGATAGCCAGCAGGCGCAGGGCATTATCGACCAGACGGCGGCGCGTCACTGCCGCAAGGACTCCGATGACGATGCCGGCGATCGTGCTGAACACCATGGCGACCAGCGCCAGCTCGATGGTTGGCGGGACGCGTTCGAACAGCAGGCGATTGATTGGTACGCCGGAACTCATGGAAATGCCGGTGTCGCCGGACAGCAGGGCGCGCATGAAATTCACGTACTGCAGGTGAATCGGCTTGTCCAGGTGCCACTGGGCTTCAATGCGCGCAATGGCAACCGGGTCCACAAGCTGGTTGCTGATGGACTGAATCGGGTTGCCGGGCACGAGACGCAGGGCGAAGAAGGTGAGGGTCGTAACGGCCCAGAGGACGATCGGTAGCCAGATCAGACGACGAATAAACCAGGCGAGCACAAGTCACCTGGACTGGTTGCGCATATAGGGATCGAGGCGGTCCCGCAAGCCGTCGCCGATGAAATTGACGCTGAGCACGGTCAGGGTAAGGCAAAGCCCGGGAAAAAAGGGCACGTGGGCCGCGTCAAAGAGCAGGGACTGGCCGTCGGCAATCATCATGCCCCAGTCAGGGGTTCCGGTCTCGACGCCGAGGCCGAGAAAATTGAGTGCGGTGGCGGAAGAGATGGTGACGGCCAGCATGGCGCTGGCGTGCACCAGAACGGGCGGCAGCATGTTCGGCAGGATGTGACGCTGAACGATGGCGGGATCCCTGGCGCCAAGGGCGCGGGCGGCGACCACGTATTCCTGATTCATCAGGAGCAGGACGACGGCGCGCGCGAGCCGCGCGAAAACCGGCACCTGGGCCACGCCAACGGCGATAATCAGGTTGCCGGGCCCTGTGCCCAGCGTGGTAACCACGAGAATTGCCAGCAAAATGGACGGAAAGCTGAGCATGATGTCCATGCAACGCATCAGCAGGACATCCAGCCGCCCCCCCAGGTAGCCTCCGGGTATACCGATACCGAGGCCGAAGACAAACGAGAGCGCCAGGGCCAGGAAGCCGGTGCCCAACACGCTGCGACCACCGTGAAGGACGCGACTGAAGACGTCCCGTCCGATTTCGTCCGTGCCGAAGGGATACTCAAGCGAAGGCGCCTTCAGGCGGTTCTTGATGTCCCGCTGCCCCGGGTCCCGCGGAGCGATGGTCGTGGCCAGCAGACTGGCCAGCAAAATAAAGGCAAAAAAAATGGCGCCGGGCAGGGCAATGTCCCAGGTGCGCCACAGGCGCAGGAGTAAAGGGGACCGTGATTTGTAAATCGGGGACAGGGCGTCAGCCCCGTCCCCGACCTGCATTGTCGCCACTGGCGACTCCGTAGTTTCTACTGGTCCAGCCAGACGTTGCGGAAATTCGCGCGACCGGCTGCGGTACCCTGCGTATCCACGCCCTGAACGTGCTCGCGCACGAAGATTGGCGGCTGCAGGTAACCGAGATAAGCCATGATCATCATGTCAAGGGCCAGCGCCTGGATCTCCTCGTAGACCTCTGAGCGGGCAGCCGGGTCCACCACGGCGATTCCCATGTCAACCAGTTCGTTCAGATAGTCTGCCTCTTCGAGACCGGCGTGGTGTGTCTGCCCGCCGCCGTAGACGGTGTTCAGGATGATGGCCTTGTCATGCGGATCAGGCAGGAAAGTTGAGCGCTGGGTCATCGAAATCTGCGCCAGCCCCTCGTTGACCTTGCCCAGGAAAGAGCCGGTGTCGAGCCGGTCGAGAGTGACGTCAAAGCCGACGGCTTCGAGGTCCACCGCGACAAGCTCGGCCAGCAAGGGCCAGAAACGGTTGTTTTCGAAGGTAACCGTTACGGGAATCGGAGTCTCCAGACCCGACTCAGCCAGAAGTTCACGGGCCAGATCGGGGTCGTAGCGGCTGGTCTCCATGCCGGCCGGGTCGAAACCCAGATCGTTGGGGCCCAGGATGCTGGCCGGGTGTTGGGCCAGCCCGCTGAGGCCGCCCTCAATGATGGCGTCGCGGTCGATGGCGTGGTTGACGGCCCGGCGCACCAGCACGTTGTCAAGCGGCGCCTGGGTCACGTTGAGGGGCATAAAGAGATTGACAAGCGGCGCTCCCACCTCGATGCGCAGGTCATCTCCCTCGTCGGCGGTGATACGATCGACCGAGGTGAAGGGGGCGTACAAGGTCAGATCGACCTCGCCGGCCTCCAGCGCTGCCAAAATCGAGGCTTCGTCCGGCCAGGCACGGATGATGATTTGATCCAGCCAGGGTCGGCCGGCCCAATAGTCTTCGTTGGCCGCCAGCACAGCTTCCTGACCGGGCACAAAGCGCTCCACGCGATAAGGACCGGCCATGGACATGTTAAGGCCCACTTCCTGTCCGTATTCATCCATGGCCTTCGGGCTGATGATGTAGCCGTCGGGACGTGTGAAGACCAGCAACTGGGTAGCGTTTGGTTGTTTAAGGGTCAGTTGCACAGTCAGGTCATCGAGCGCTTCCAGAGATTCCCAGTTTTCGAATCCCTGGTTGAAGTACATGTACATACCCTCAATGTAGCTGGGGTCATCCGTGGCGACGGGGCGCAACATGCTGCGCACCACGGCCTGGGCAGTCACCGGCTCGCCGTCATGGAAGACCATGTCCGGGCGAATGTTGAAGGTGTAGACAAGGCCGTCGTCCGAAATTGTCCAGCTTTCGGCCAGCCCGGGTTTGGCTGCGCCGGTCTCAAAGTCAGCCTGGACCAGTCCCTCACCAATAGAATCGATGACGTGCAGCCCGCCGAAGCCGTGCCAGAAGCCGATGTCCAGCGAATCACCCATAATCTCGGCCGCAACGACCAGAGTGCCTCCCTGGCGCGGTTCCTGTGCGTTGACGGCGCCCGAAACCAGGACCAGAATGAGCACCAACGACAAGGTAAACAGTTTTCGCATTTTGAACGCTCCTTTTCCTTGACAATCAATCTTGCGATATTCCGATCCTATTATGGCAATTGCCGGGCAGAATTGCGACTCTGCCTGTCTTCACGCCAGCCCCGGCCTTCAGTCGGGCCAGGTGGAATAGAAATGCCTCAACAGGGGTCCGAGGGGGTGGGCCGAAGATGGCGCCTGTTGCGTCAGCGCCTCTTTCATGGAGTCGTGGAGCGAATTTTCGTCGAGTCGAATGTGCACGCCGTCACGCAGCACCCATTCGCCATGCACCATCACGTGCCGGACGTGGCTGCTGTTGGCGCGCCGCAACAGAAACTCGGGCAGGTGACTTGCGGAGGGATACTGTGGCGGCGCCCAGTCGCCGCGGATGGCCTGCCAGTCCAGCAATACCATGTCCGCCAGCCAGCCAGGCTTAAGGGAACCCAGGGAAACTTCCTGGCCAAAAGTGGCAATAATGCCGCCACGCGTGGCCATATTCATAACGTCGAGCGGGGGCAAATGGTCCGCGTTCGCTCCGGGTCGATTGCCGAGCGTGTAGGCGAGGCGCATTTCGCGCAGATAGTCCTGGTCGTCGTCCAGGGTGTGTCCGTCCATACCGATGCCCACGTTTACACCGGCCTTGCGGAAACCAGCCACAGGCGCAATGCCGCTGCGCAGGCGCAGGTTGCTGGAGGGGTTGTGCGCCACGCTGACCCCGCGATCGGCCAGGAGGGCGGGGTCGTCCGCCTCCGTCCATACCATGTGGGCCAGGGTTAGCCAGTCGCCCAGCGCGCCCAGTTCGTCGAGTTTCCTGATGAAGCCGCGGCCCCAGCGCCGCCAGGCGTAGTGCCGTTGATAAGGTGACTCGAGCATGTGCATCTGGGCGCGGGTGCCGTTGGCCCGGGCCCACTCGGCAGCGCCCTGAATGAGCGCATCGCTGGCCCATTGCCCGCCGACCGGGCTGGCCTGAATGTGAACCCGATGCTCCCTGGCGTCATGGCAGCGGTCATACAGGTGTTGCAGGCCATCCAGCCAGGCGTCCAGGCTGAGGGCAGGCGGACTCGCCCTCGCTTTTGCCAGTTCTCGCAGATCCGCCGGCAGGGACGAGAGGAAGCCTTCCTCATCGAGATAGACCAGGGTGTTCTGGTCCAGCAGCGGCGGGAACATGGCAACGCGCAGGCCGGCCTGCCGATAGCCTGCCAGAGTCTCCGGTATCTCCTCAAACAAGGTGGCCAGGCTGGCCGGGTTGTGGCTGTGGGCCACCGAGGTGACGCCGGCGCGAATGAGTTGCCACCCTTCGTATTCCGCCGCCAGCCGGGGCGAAATGCGTGGCAGGCTGCCCAGGCCTGCCAGCCAGACCTCCAGCAGGTCATCCGGCAGGCCGAGCGCGACCGAGCCAAGGGCGCGACCGTGATCGTGACTGTTGACGAGACCGGGCAAAAGGAGCAGGTCCTCGCTGCCGAATAGCGGGACAGTCGGGTGTTTTTCTGCCAGCGCGGCACGTCCGCTGATTTCCAGGATGCTCGCCCCTTCAATCAGCAGCGCGACGTCGCGCTGAAAGCCATCGTTCACCAGCCCGATACCGGCATGCACGATGTGGCGTTTGTCCCTCACGGCGAAAACAACCCGGCCTGCTGCCCGCCATCAATGATGAACACCTGACCGGTAATCATGCGCGCGGCATCGGATGCCAGCCAGAGCGCCAGTTGGGCGACGTCTTCCGGCTGAATCACGCCGGGAAGCGGTTGGCTTCGCTCCAGGAAGGCATCGCGCTGCGGGCGGCCGAGCGACGCGTTCAGTGGCGTATCCACGAAGCCGGGACAAATGACGTTGCAGCGCAGGTTATCGCGCGCGTAATCGAGCGCGATACTGCGCGTCAGGTTGATCACACCGGCCTTTGCCGTGGCATAGGCGGCCTTGTTTGAAGAGGCTCGCAGACCGAAGGTGCCGGCAGTATTCAAAATCACACCGCCGCGTCTGCGCATGTGGGGGATTGCACGGCGGGCCGCCAGAAAGACGCCTTTCAGGTTGACGTCCAGGCATTCTTCCCAGTCGCTCACTGCAATATCTGTTATGCGACCGGAGGGGCTGATTCCGGCATTGTTGAAAAGGACGTCAATGCGTCCATAGCGGTCGATGGTCGTTTCGACCAGGCCGCACACGCTGTCGTCGTTGCTAACGTCCGTCTGGACGGCAAGGGCGTCCCCGCCGATTCCGGCGGCCGTCCGTTGGACACTGTCCAGAGTCCTGCCGGCGCAGACCACCCTGGCGCCGGCGCCAGCAAAAATGTGACAACTGGCAGCGCCGATGCCGGACCCGGCACCGGTCACGATGACGACCTTGTCCTGCATGGATCTGTCGGTCAATCGAGTAACCAGCCGCCATCCACGGGAATCACCGTTCCGGTGATATAGCGCGAATCATCCGAAGCCAGGAAGAGGGCCAGGGCGGCCACGTCCTCCGGCGTGCCTGGCCGGCGCAAGGGGATGCGTTCCTGTGCCCAACGTTGCATGTCTTCCAGATTTGGCAGCATGTCGGTGTGGATGATGCCCGGTGCCATGGCGTTGACGCGGATTCCCTGCGGCCCGTACTGCAGGGCGAGGTGGCGGGTCAGGCCGGCGACGGCGGCCTTGGACGTGCCATAGGCTGCCGAATGGGTGAAGGCAATCACCGAACTGATTGAGGCAAGGTTGACGATGGCGCCGGGAATGCCATCGGCCAGCCAGTGACGGATGACCAGTTGCGACATCAGGGAAACACCCGTCACATTCACCTGCAACATGCGGTCCCACTGTTCGTCGCCCATGTCTTCAAAGACGGCATTGAAAAAAATGCCGGCATTGTTGACCAGCACGTCGACCTGTCCGAATTCTGCAAGGGCTGCATCCACGAAAGACTGGGCCGAGTCCCGCTGCGCGACGTCCGCCACCAGGGCCAGCACGTTTGTGCCCCGGTCGCGCAACTCGCTGGCGAAGGCCTGCAAACCCGCGTCATTGAGGTCACAAAGCGCCAGCGCGCAGCCTTCGGCGGCGTAGCGCCGGGCGATGCCGGCGCCGATGCCACGGGCCGCGCCCGTGATGATGGCGCTTTTACCTGACAGGCGTCCCATGGGCCCTACTCCTCTTCGATCCAGGCGACTACATCGCCAACCGGGACTTCGACATCAAGCTCGACGCAAGTCTCGGCGAGCTTGCCGGCCACGGGCGATTCCAGTTCAACCTCGACCTTTTCGGTTGTGATGACGGCGAAACCGTCGCCCGCGGCGAGGGAATCACCCGGCTGCGAAAGCCACTCCACGATGATGCCCGCTTCCATCGTCATGCCAAACCGCGGCATGCGCACCGCAATCCGCGCCATGTCAGGCCGGCTCCGCTTGCATACAACGTCGCGCGGCATTGACGATGCGTTCTGTCGTCGGGACCGCCGCACTCTCCAGCACCGGGCTGAAGGGCAGGGGCACGTCCAGATTGCTCACCCGTTGTACCGGCGCACGCAGATGCTGGAAGGCCTTTTCCGCCACGGTCGCCGCCCATTCGCTGGCAGCGCCACAGACAGGGAAGCTTTCGTCAACCGCGACGAAGCGGCCAGTCTTGCGCACGCTACGCAACACGCAGGCCTCGTCCCAGGGCTTCAGCGTGCGCAGGTCGATTACCTCGCACTCAATGCCTTCTTTCGCAAGCGTTCGGGCAGCCTCCATGCACCGCCTGGACATGGCGCCGGCTGTACAAATCGTGACGTCATCGCCCTCGCGGCGGATGGCCGCCTCGCCGAGCGGGATGGTGTAAGTTTCGTCGGGCACTTCGCCGCGCAGGCTGCCGAGCGCAAGCGGGCTGAGGAAGAGCACCGGATTGTCGTCGCGAATGGCTGTGATGAGCAGGCCCTTGGCGTCATAGGGTGTGGAAGGCACGACCACCTTGATCAGGGGCATGTTCATGAACAATGGATGCATCGGCTGGCTGTGGTGATGACCGGCGCTGATGCCGGAGCCGTTCACTGTCATGAACACAAGCGGTAGTTTCGTCTGACCGCCGAACATGTAGCGCATGGCGCCGGCCTGGTTGGCGATCTGATCGAGGGCCAGGTACAAAAAAGTTCCAAACATCAGGTCGATCACAGGGCGTATGCCGGTTGCAGCCGCCCCAATGCCGGCGCCGGCCACGGCCAGTTCCGAGATCGGGGTGTTTATGACGCGCTCATCACCGAATTCGCGATGCAGCCAGCGCGTCCCGGCAAAGACTGCCAGTTTCACGTCTTCCCCCATGACGACAACGCTTTCGTCACGCTGCATTTCCGAGCGCAAGGCTTCGCGTATGGCATCGACGGACGCTTTCCGTGGCATATTTCGGAACTCCCCTTGTTTTCCCTGTCAGGCCCAGGTGTCTTCGAGGACGCTTTCCTCCGCGGGCCAGGGACTCTCGCGCGCGAAAGTCACGGCGTCTGCCACCCGTTGGGTGGTCTCCTGTTCAATGTTTTCCAGGGCATGGGCATCTGCCACACCTTCATGCAGGATGCGTTCGTGCAAAATGAGCAGCGGGTCGCGTAACCTGGCCAACTCCTCTTCCTCCGGCAGACGGTAGGTCTGCCCGGCAAGAAAGGCTTCCTCACCTTCGGCGTGGCCGCCACGCCTGTGGGTCTTGGCCTCAATCAAAGTCGGGCCCTCGCCGTTACGGGCCCGCATGACCGCCCGGTGCACAACGGCATAGACCTCCAGCGCATCGGTCCCGTCCACGATGTGACCGGGCATGCCATAGCTACCGGCGCGCACGGCGATGTCCTCAATGTTCATGGTGTCCTGCGCCGGCGTAAATTCGCCATACTGGTTGTTCTCGCAGACGAAAATGACCGGCAGCGTCATGGCTGACGCCAGATTGAGCGATTCGTGAAAGCTGCCTTCATTGGCTGCGCCGTCTCCGAAAAAGGGGACGGAGACCTGGTCCGTCTTGCGCAGTTTGATGCTCAGGCCGGCTCCGGTCGCTATCGGGATACCGCCGCCCACAATGCCGCAGGCGCCCAGCATGCCGATGCTGAAATCGGCGATGTGCTGGCTGCCCCCCTTGCCGCGGCAGTAGCCGGTCTCCTTGCCGAAGATTTCGGCCATGGTGCGATTGAGGTCGCCCCCCTTGGCAAGCACGTGGCCATGGCCGCGGTGCGTACTTGTCACATAATCGTCGTCGCGTAACGCTGCACAAACGCCCGCCGCGACGGCCTCCTCGCCAATGTAAAGATGCACGACGCCAGGCAATTCGCCGGCGGTAAAGAGTCGGCCAACTTCTTCTTCGAAGCGGCGGATATTCAGGATGCGCCGATAAATGTCCAGCACAACTCCCGGTTGGAGCTCAGTCATGGTGCAGTCTCTCCCAGACAAAGTGACGCGGCCGTCAGCGCGATCGTGCGTGTTGCGGACACGATTTGATCGACTTCAATGCATTCGTCCACCATGGGCCAGACCGGAATATACCCCGGCCCGTATTCCACGCAAGCGATGCCGGCGCCCTTGAAGTGGCAGGTGTCGGCCGTTGCGCCAATGCGATGGCCGGCCCCGACCCGCGGTTCCCGGCCGTGAACGCGAGTATGCGCGGCGATCAGTGCCTGCACCAGGGGCAGGTCGGGGTCCGTGGCCACCTGTGCCGGCATGCTTTGGTGGCGCTCACTCTGGGGAATGACCAGTTCATAGCGGAAATCCGCGTCCTTTTGGCGGATGCCGTCGAGCAGTCCGGTCATGTCTTCGCGAACGCTTTCCTCGCTCATCCCTGGCACGATCCGGAGGTCAAATGCCAGGGTCGTGACGTCCTGGTGATGGGAAATGTCGCGAACGGCCATGGCGGGAAAGCCGGGCAAGAGTGGATGGTTCTCAAAACGCAGCCAGCCGCCATCTTCGACTGGTGGCAAGGGACGGTAAGAGGGGCCAAAGGCCTCTATGACCCTTGTGATTTTCTCGATCGGGTTGACGTAGGGCACGCGGTGTTTGAACTCGCCGACAACCTTCACGAGTCCCTGTACATAGCCAACGGATATGAGACCCACGTCCAGATTGCCCGCCTCGGTCACGATGCAATAGTCTGTGCGCAGACCGCTGGCCAGCAAATGCTGCGCGCCGGCGCCGCCGCCGGTCTCGGCCACGACACAGGCCACGACCAGATCTCCGCGCAGGGGCAGGGCCGCCCGTCGCAAGGTCTCCGCAGCCATCAGGGCCGCTGCCAGGCCGCCCTTCATGTTGATGGCGCCCAGACCGTAGAGCATGCCATCCTCAATTTCTCCGGCAAAGGGGTCGTGCCGCCAGTCAGCGCGCCGAAACACGTCGCCCTGCCAGTCGCTGGTGTCGGTGTGGCCGCAGAGCATCAGGGACGGTCCGCTGCCATCGCCGCGCAGGGCGCCGATCGCCTGATGCGTGCAGCCGCCCCCGGCGAGCGGGACTTCCTGCAGTTCGACTTCGAAGTCTCGTTTGCGCATCCAGTCCGCCAGCCAGTGTGCCAGTTCCGATTCCCGCCACAGAAAGGACGGGATACGAATCATCTGCTGCGCCAGGTTGACGGGTTCGTCAGGATGCAGGTGTGACAACAACGTGCGCGTATTCAATGGAAAGACATCCTGCGGAAAACTTTAAGGCTCTTGCCGGGCGACAGGGGTAGCCACAACAGGAACAGGTTGGCCCCTGCCCGCATGCGGGATTCTACCGGCGCGCCTTCGCTGTCGCTACAATGGCCGGATACAACCAGCAAACAGGCAGGTTGCCATGTCTGAAGACATCGTCTATTCGCAAAAGGGGCCGCCGGCGTGGCCGGAAATGAGCGGGCCGGAACTGGAAGCGCGATTGCAAGAGTCCCGGGTTTTGCTGCTGCCCTTCGGCGCGACGGAGGCGCACGGGGCGCATTTGCCGCTGGGGACCGACACCTACGAGGCGCGTGAGAATTGCCGCCGGGCGGCGCTGCGGCTGGAGGCGCGCGGATGTCCGGTGACCATCGGCCCGGAAATCCCTTTCGGCACCTCCAGCTTTCACATGGGTTTCGTCGGCACCATATCGCTCAGCGCCACGACATTTATCGCCCTGATGAAAGAGGTCTGTCTGAGCCTGCATGCCAGCGGTTTCCGCAAGTTCGCCTTCGTTCACGGGCATGACGGCAACCTGCCGGGCATGATGGTGGCGGCCCAGGAACTGGTGGACGCCACGGACGACGCCGAGGTCATGGTACTGAACTGGCTGGCGCCGCTGAGCAAGGTCTATCACCACATCCAGACATCGAAAAAAATGGAGGGTCACGGCGGCGAGGGCGAGACTTCAAGGATTCTTGTCACGCATCCGGACCTTGTGAAGCTGGAGCGCTCCGTACGCCACCACGTGGACCCTGAAGAAATGCGCAAGGTGCAGGGGCCGGAACACGTCAAGACCGGCGGCGGCATCTTCTATGCCACACGCAGCTACCGCATTCACACGCCTTACGGCCACATCGGCGACCCGGCCCTGGCGCTGGCCAGCACCGGCGAACGGGGCTATGACGTCATCGCCGAGTGGGTCAGCCGCGTGGTCGCCCGCGACTTTTTTGATCAGGATGTGAACATGGATGCGCCGCTGATTTGAGCCAGCAGGCGCTCAAGGCTGTAGCAGCGTTCGCATCGCCGCCAGGCAGCGCGGCACGGCGTCTCGCAGGGGCTCGATGTTGCCTTCGTACTCCAGCGACAGCCAGCCTTTATAGCCCTGCTGCGACAGGACGTCATGGACCGCCTGCAGATCAACAAGGCCCTCGCCGACGATTGCGCCCGTGTACAGAGCGCCATCGAGGCCCTCATAGACGTGCCTGTCTTCATCTGGCCCGGCCTGGGTGAAGTCCTTCAGGTGCACCAGGGCAACCAGGTCAGCCAGAGCTTTGGCGGCCTGCACCGGGTCTTCCCCGACCAGCAGAAAGTTGCCGGTGTCCAGATTGCTGCGCAGGGCAGTTGATCCGACGGCTTCGATGATGGCGCGTACCTGATCGCTGCGGCCCGCGACGTGACCATGGTTTTCGAGCACCAGTGTTATGCCAGATTGCGACGCATAATCGGCGCCGGCGGACAGACTGTCCACGACCCAACCGAAGCCTTGTTCAAATGAGTAAGAGGGCAGCAGGTCGCCGCTGAACACGCGTAGCAGCGGCGCGCCCAGTTGCGCGGCCAGGTCGACGCCATGTTTCAGGTCCGCGAGTTCTGCGTCCCTCGCCCCTGCGTCAGGCCTGAAGAAATTGGTGCTGATGGAATAGACCGGCAGTTCAAGTCCACGCATGGCGCAGCGACGTTTCACTTCAGGGACCTGGCTCACTTCGTCCGTCCAGAACATGTCCAGCAGTTCCACGCCCTCGAAACCTGTTTGGGCGGCATAGTCCAGAAAGCCAAACAGATCCAGTTGGCCGGCCCGAACAGGCGCCAGCAGGCTGTACATGCTCAATCCACATTTCATGCGCTTTCCCTTCGAGCGGGTCAGACCTGCCACTCGGCGCGGGCCTGCTCCATTGTCTTTTTCGAAGTCTCATTGCTGTGGCCTTTACCGTCCCGCCCCCAACGCGGATCGACCGGATCGCCGGCCGGCTGGTAGCGGACGTCGCAACTGAGCCGAAAGCGTTGCGTCAGGTTCGTGGTCGATGCATGCATCAGATGCATGCCAAAGACGACCACGTCGCCGGCGCGGAAAGGCGTGCTGCGCCAGCTACCGCCGTGGCGCGCGGAGAGATCCAGCGGGTCGCGTGAGAACCAGCCCTCGACGCCGTCACGGTCAACGTCCATTCGACCGTAGGTGTCGCGGATGCGGGCGAAGCCCACCAGCCGGTGAGAGCCGGCGCAAACCGCCAGGGTTCCCTGCCCGACGGGGATATCCCCCAGGGGAATCCACACGGTATGCAGGCGCGCGGAACCGCGACCCATATAAACGTAGTCCATGTGGGCGCCGGTGTAGGCTTCGTTGCCCACCGCGCGCAGCCACTTGAAATGGAAGGTCAGGGCCGCTTCGCCAAACCAGGTTTCAAAGAAACGAAAAAGGGCCTCATGCTCCATGACCTTCAACACCTGAGGGTGATGCGGGATGCCGCGGTTGCCATTCATGGGCAATCCGCGGCCGCCCGGGGGCATCACGCCTTCCGCCACCGGTTCTCCGGGGGAGAGCACCTCGCGGGCGGCCATGTGCCCAAGAATGACGTGGCGCGCTGCCAGCACGTCTGCGCGGGGCAGCGCGTCCCTCAACCACAGGTAGCCGTCAGCGGCCATGCGTTCGCGCAACAGTTCCGGCCTGTCCGTCGACCGACTGGCCCGCATAATGCCAAGTTGTGCATTCGGAAACTCAAGGTCACGTGGGCCAAAACGCGCGCGCATTTTCGTCCCTTTGTTGCGACGCGCTGAAGCGTAGCGCAGCCACGCAGGGCCCGCCAGCAGCGTGTCTGGCAGGACGTCCATGCCTCGCCCAAAACTTGCAGGTCACCGGTCGCCGGAAAGGCAACCCATTGATCCATTTCATTTTGCGACGCCTGCTCTTGTCGATTCCGGTGTTGCTTGGCATCCTGCTGCAGACTTTCGGCCTGGCGCGCGCCATTCCGGGCGACCCCTGTCGCGCCATCCTCGGCGAACGCGCCACGGATCAGATTTGCGAGGAATTCGAACGGCGCAACGGCCTGGACCAGCCGCTGCCGCTGCAGTTTCTCGTCTATTTGCGCAACGTGTCCCAGGGCGATCCGGGCGATTCCTTCCGTTTCCGCCGCCCCGTCAGCGATTTGCTGGTGGAGCGCATGCCGACGACCATGGAGCCGGGTTTCAGCGCCATGCTCTCCGCCATCGTCGTTGGCGTGCCACCTGGCGTGCTCAGCGCGCGTCGCCACAAGTCGGCGCTGGATGTGGGCACGATGGTTGGCGCCAACATGGGCGTATCCATGCCGGTCTTCTGGCTGGGCCTGATGCTGGCCTACATATTTGGCGTCATCTTCCGCGATACGCCGCTGGCGCTGCCGCCCTCCGGTCGCCTGACTCCGGGAGCCAGTCCTGCCCCCTGGTACGAAGTCTGGGGGCTGGTGGCAGAGGGCGCAGATGGCAATGCCTTCCAGGTCTTCCTGTCGCGCTTTTATCTGCTTAACGCCATTTTGACGCTGAACGGGGAATTGCTGATTGACGCCTTGCGGCACCTCATCCTGCCGGTCGTCGCCGTCGGCACGATCCCGCTGGCCATTATCGCCCGCATGACGCGTTCCAGCCTGCTGGAAGTGCTCAACCAGGACTACGTGCGTACGGCGCGCGCCAAGGGTCTGGCCGAGCGCCTGGTCGTCATGCGGCATGCCTTGAACAACGCCCTGTTGCCAGTCGTAACGGTTATCGGGCTGAATTTCGGCCTGGTTATCAGCGGCGCGGTGCTGACGGAGACGATCTTCGGCCGGACGGGCGTGGGACGCACCCTGGTGGACAGCATCACCTCGCGCGATTACTCCCTGGTGCAGGGCGTAACTGTGATCATCGCTTTCGGCTTTGTGTTGCTGAAGCTCGCCGTCGACGTCCTTTACGGCTGGCTGGACCCGCGTTTGAATCGCAACCAGGGTGGCCTTCCGGCGACCCGTCCTCAGGCGAGCAGGGTCTTCATCGTGGCGAGGTCGGCTGGCGCGAGCTCGTCGGCGTTGTCACGGTAGTCGGTCTCCGAGATGAGCCAGCCTTCGAAACCGACGTCTTTCAGCGCCTGAACGAAGTCTTCAAAGCGACCCTCTCCCTGGCCCAGGGGCGCGTTGCCCATCACCTGGTTTCGACCGTCCTTGGCGTGCATCTGGTTGCACAGGTAACGGGCGGGCAAGTTGCGCAGCAGTGCAGCGGCCTGGTGGCCGTACAGGACCGGGTTGTAACTGTCAATCAGCACGCGCAGGGAAGGGTGGTCGACTAGTTCAAGGAGGCGCAGGTTGCGGTCTGTGTCCAGGGTGTTTTCGGTGGCCAGCAACACAGGCTGGCCCTCGATATGTTCGCAGCCCCGGCGCAACATGGCGCTTGCCCGCTCAAGCTGATCGTCCGTGCGAATCTCTGCCTTGAAAAAACCGGGACAATAGACCAGGCCGACGCCCATGGCCAGGGCCGTGTCCAGGGCGCTGCGCATGAGGTCATGGCAGCGGCGGCCTTCGTCGCTGTCCGGCGGGCTGAAGAGGGGCAGGACGTTCATGGTGTTGATGCCAAAGCCGACGATTTCAACGCCGGTCTGCTGTGAAGCCCGCAAGTAGGCCTTTTGCAGGGCAGGCTCGTGAATGGCCCTGTTTTCTTCGGCGATGCCGAGTTGAATGCCTTCAAAGCCCAGTTCGGCGGCGCGTGGCAGGGCCTCTACGCCGCTGCAGTCCATAATCCATTGACAGACACCAAATCTGATCATGTTTGCTCCTGTACACGAATGCGCCGGACATTCAGGAGGCCCGGCGCCAGGACTATTTCCAACAGGACTGGCCGCAGTCCGTATCGACTTTGACGAATTGCTGGAAGATGGTGAGGTAGATGGCGAAACCCTCGCCCGTGCCGGTGTGCGGCGGGCTGCAGGCATCGCCGGCGGCCTGCCAGGTGGTCACCACGTCGTTGGCCTCAATGCCGGCCGCGACTTCACGGAAAAGTCCCTGACGAAGGGCCGGATCGATTTCCTGGCCGGCGGCGACCAGCGGCTCGTAGATGTCGGGGTAGGGGTCGCCGAAATTGTGCAGGTTTTCGCCCAGGCAGCAGGTCAGGAAATTGGAGGCATCCGGGAAGTCGGCATGCCAGCCCGGCAAATGCAGCGGTTCGTTGCCCTTGAACGCGGAGTCGATGAACGCGCCAGATTCCATCACCTGCACGCCGGCCTCGAGGCCGGTCATGGCCAGCTGCGCCTGCAGGTCATTGGCGATGATGCCGGGCGTGGGCAGGCAGGCGCGCACCACGTCGCGCCAGGTGAGCGTCAGCGGCCGCCGGCTTAAGGGTCATGCCCAACGCCAGCAATAAATCGCGACGTGTACCGAAAATTTCATTGCTTCCCCCGTAAATGCAGTGGGCGGAACGGCATCCCTGACAACCCTGCGCAAGGGTCCCATTCCTGCCTGGCAGTATACTGCCAGGGCGGGAAAGCGCCAGACAGGGATGTTTGCGCGACCCGCCAACCTGGTCTACGCTTTGCGCCAGTGCATGGGGAGCGTGGGTCGATGGAAATAACGGCAGATTTCGATGGCGGCAACATCCTCGTTGACGAGGTGCGAGGGCCTGCAGCATCGCTCAGAATTCGACCGGACAGCAACGCGCCGTTTTACCAGTGGTTCTATTTTCGCGCCGAGGGCGTTGAGGGCGAGAAACGAGAGTTTGCCGTCAGCAATGCCGCCGCCAGTAGGCATCGAGGGTGAGGACGCGGCCGAAGCGGGCATGTCAGTCAATTACATTGCGACCACCTATGGCTGCCCCGCCTGGACGCTGGAGATGCCCTTCCCGGAGGTTCCGGGATTCGGTGATTCCCTGTTGGCGGACGGTTGCATGCGCTTCGGCCGTTCCTGCCTCGAAGCCTTGAACGTGGTCATTGGACAGGGCAAATGAAACTACTGGTCTTCGGCGCAGGCGCAATCGGCGGCTGTATCGGTGCCCACCTTGCCAGGGCCGGCCATGACGTCACCCTTGTCGATCGCGACGAGGCGCACGTCGCCGCCATGCAGGAGCGGGGGCTGGAGATCTGTGGGCCGGTGGCGTCTTTTTGCAGTCCTGTGCAGGCATGCACGCCTGAAAAACTCAGTGACAGCTTTCCGGTCATCTTGCTCTGCGTAAAGTCGCAACACACCCAGCGGGTGCTGGGGATGCTGAAATCCTTTCTCGCGCCGGAAGGTTTTGTCGTTTCCATGCAAAACGGGCTGAACGAATTAATAGTCGCTGACGCAGTTGGCGCAGAACGGTCGATGGGCGCCTTCGTCAACTTCGGGGCGGACTATCTGGAGCCGGGCGTCATTCACTTTGGGGGACGGGGCGCCGTGGTGGTCGGCGAAATTGACGGACGAATGACGCAAAGGGTGCAGGCGCTGCGTTCGGCGCTGCTCGCCTTTGAAGAGGACGCCAGAATCACGAACAACATTTTCGGTTATCTGTGGAGCAAGGAAGCCTACGGCGCGATGCTGTTTGTGACCGCCCTGACCAATGATTCCATCGCAGACGCGCTGGCCAACCGCGAACACAGGGATGTTTACGTGGCCATCGCGCGGGAAGTGCTGGCGGTCGCCTGCGCGAGCGGAATTCGGCCCGAAGCTTTCAACGGTTTTGATCCCCAGGCCTTTCTGCCGGGCGGCAGCGAGCAGGTCGTTGAACGGTCTCTGGCGGACATGGTGGCATTTAACCGTCGTTCGCCCAGGACACACAGCGGCATCTGGCGCGACCTGGCTGTGCGCAAGAGGCCCACGGAAGTCGCCATGTACGATCAGGTGCTGTCTGAGGGGTCTGCACTCGGTCATGCCATGCCCCTGACGCGAGGCATGAAGGCGATGATCCACGAGATTGAGGCCGGAGAGCGTTCTTTGGTGCGCTCCAACGTTGACGAACTGGCCAGGACCCTTCCCTGAGCCATGCAATACGACTTTTCCGGGCAACGCGCCTTGCTTGACAGCCTTGCGTTAAGGCGCCTGGGCAGTCCTGCCGACATTGCGCAGGGCGTACTCTTTTTGGCGTCCGCATACGCCGGCTGGATTACCGGGCAGGTGCTCCCAACAGATGGAGGACGACTGTAATGCGGCGACCCTGCGAATTCGTGTCGCTGTCGATCAATTCATCCTCCTCTCCATGCACCGTCGTGTCCTGGCTGACGGACAATGACATTGGAAATCACCTGGCGGCGGCGCTTGTGGCGCGGTCCGGTGACACCGGGAGAAAACAGACTGCTGGCGGAAGGGATTTGTTTCTGGAGATCGCATGAATCTGGACGGAATACTGGAATGGCGCTGCATCGGACCTTTTCGCGGCGGGCGAGTGGTGGCAGTCGCCGGAGATGTGCGGCAGCAGAATGTCTTTTATTTTGGCGCCTGCGCGGGTGGCGTATGGAAGAGTGACGATGCCGGCACCTACTGGCAAAACATCAGCGACGGCTGGTTCAACACCGCTTCTGTAGGGGCGCTGGCCGTGTCGGAAGCCGACCCCAACGTGATTTATGCCGGCATGGGCGAGACGACAATCCGCCTTGACGTGACCCATGGCGATGGCGTTTACCGATCGACCGACGGCGGCCGCAGCTGGACTCATCTGGGACTGCGGGACACGCGCCACATCGCAAAGGTGCGCATTCATCCTGACAACCCCGATGTCGCCTGGGTGGCCGCTTTGGGACACGCCTTTGGCCCCAACCGTGAACGCGGCGTCTACAAGACGGTGGATGGCGGACAAAACTGGCGGCAGGTGCTCTTCAAGAGCGAAAAGGCCGGCGCCATCGACCTGTCCGTGGACGCAAACAACCCCCGCATCATTTACGCCGCCTTCTGGGAGGCCTGTCGCAATTTCTGGCAGATCTCGAGCGGCGGGCCGGACAGCGGCCTGTGGATCTCCGAAGATGGCGGCGAGAGCTGGCGCGACATGTCGCGTAACCCGGGCCTGCCGAACGGTATCCGTGGCAAGATCGGCGTCGCAGCCTCGCCCGCGCGTCCCGGGCGTGTCTGGGCCCTGATGGAAGCCACCGGCGGTGGCGGCATGTTCCGCTCCGACGATTACGGCGCCACATGGGAACACGTGGCCGCCAACGACGAACTCATCTCACGCGGTTGGTACTACATGCATTTGACGCCGGACCCGCTGGATGGCGACAGTGTTTATGTCAACAACCTGAAACTCTGGAAATCCGTTGACGGGGGCCGCAATTACCAGCAGATTTCGACGCCCCACGGCGACAATCATGATCTGTGGATCGATCCGCACAATCCCCGGCGCATGATTCAGGGCAACGATGGCGGCGCCTGTGCGTCGCTGAACGGCGGTTCTACCTGGTCAACCCAGTTTAACCAGCCCACGTCCCAGTTCTATCGCATGGCGGCTGACAGCCGGAACCCGTATGTGGTGTATGGCACGCAGCAGGACAACAGCAGCGTGGCAGTACCGTCGCAAAGTCCTCTTGCGTCCATCACCTGGGCGGACTGCTGGCCGGCGGGAACGGGGGAAAGCGGTTACATCGCCGTGCGACCGGACAACCCCGACGTGCTCTACGTCGGCGCCATCGGCAGTTCGCCTGGCGGCGGCAATTCCCTGCAACGCTATGACCACCGCGCACAGCAGATTCGCCTGATCAGCACCTGGCCGGAGACTATGCGCGGGGAAGCGCCTGCTGACTGTCGCTATCGCTTTGCGTGGACCTATCCCATCGTCATCTCGCCCCATGATCCGGACACACTTTATGTCGGTGGCAATCAGGTATTGCGTTCCGGCAACGAAGGGCAGAGTTGGGAGGAGATCAGCCCGGACCTGACGCGCGCCGACCCCGAGACCCTGCAGGCCAGCGGAGGCCCGGTCAATCGCGAAGCCGTCGGCGCCGAGACCTACGCCACGGTTTTTGCCCTGGCCGAATCTCCCCTGCAGCAAGGGCTGCTTTGGGCCGGTTCGGACGACGGTCTGGTGCACATTACACGGGACGCCGGCCGGACCTGGACAGACGTGACACCTTCCGATCTTGAAGCCAGGACCCTGGTTTCGACAATAGAGGCGTCGCCGCATGAGGCAGGCACGGCGTGGATGGCCTGTACCCGCTACAAGCTTGACGACAACCGCCCGCTGTTGTGGCGCACGCGAGATTACGGCGCCAGCTGGGAAGCCATCAACAGCGGTATTCGTGAAGGCGATTTCACCCGCGTCATTCGAGAGGACCCGTTTCGGCCAGGGCTGCTCTTTGCCGGCAGCGAAACGGGCGTCTACGTGTCCTTCGACAGCGGCGATAGTTGGCAGGCCTTGCAGTTCAACCTGCCCGTCGCGCCGGTCTATGACCTGCTGGTCAAGGGTAGCGATCTCATCGCTGCCACGCACGGACGTTCCTTCTGGATTCTGGATGACCTGACGGCCCTGCGCCAACTGGACGCGTCGCCTGCGGCAACGACGCTCCTGAAACCGCGGCCTGCCACCCGGCTGGCGCCGAAGGTCTTTGAACGCGGTTTCGGCGACGTGCCGGGCAAGACCTACATGGGCGTACTGGGCGTACTCTCTCCATATACCGAAACGACTTCTGAGGAGAATCAGGTCACCCGGACTTTCCTCGATTCCGGCTGCAATCCACCGAAGGGCGCCGTCTTCACCTGGTGGCTGGCGGACGAACCTGAACAGGCGATTCAAATCGAGGTGCTGGACGCCGGAGGAGCCGTGGTCCGCCAGTTCAGAAGTCTTGATGACGAGACGCGAGCGTTGCAAAAGTCAATGCCGCGAGGAGCGCCCCGTGAAGTGTTTCTTACCGCCAACAAGGGCTGGAACCGCTTCGTATGGGACCTTCGCCATGAAGAGGCGACGCGTCTGGCAGCCCATGACGTGCATTCCGGAGCGGTGGACGGGCCTGTGGCCAACCCTGGTCGGTACACGCTGCGGTTGAGGGTCGGCGGCGACGTTCTGGAGCAAGTTTTTGAGGTGGTGAAAGATCCGCATTCCGACGCGCAGCAGGCAGACTTGCAGGCGCAGTTCGATTTGCTCATTGAAATCCGTGATTTGCTGTCCGAAACCCACGCTGCCGTGAATCGCATGCGTGAACTGCGCGCCAGCCTCGCCGCGCTGGCCGGGCGCAGGGACATTGGCGACTCTGTGTCCGTACAAGCGATGGCGCTGCATGATCAGGTGCTGGACATCGAGAAGGAACTGATGCTGCCGGACCTGAAAGCTGGCTGGCCCGACTTTCTCAACCATGGTGTTCAACTGGCCAACAAGCTGGCTGCGCTGAGCGCTGACGTGTCTGCCGGGGACTACCGACCGACAGACCAGGCGCAGGAGGTGTTCGCCATGTATGAACAGCAAATTCGCGCCGTTCTGGAGAGGTTTGCCGACCTGGAAGCGGGAAAACTGGCCTCATTCAACCGGTCATTGATACAGGCGCAGGTGACACCGGTCGGCGCATGAAAGTCTACGCCCGACCTCTTGCCTCTGACAGCGGCGGTTATCATGCCATACATCTGGCGGAGGTTTGTGCGCTGCCAGGGCGTTGAAGGCCGGGCGCCTGGCGCAAAGGAACAGGCATGAAACTGGACCGCGAAAAACTGCAGCAAGACATCCACAGACACTATCGACGTGAACATGAGGAGTTGGGCGCGGCCGGCACGCTGGCCATGCTGGAACGCGCCGCGGACTTTCCGCTGGCCCAAACCCTGAACGCGGGCGGCGTGCTTGTCTTCCCACACGCCGGGGTGAAGGACTGCGGCTACCAGATAGCGGCCTGCGTGCGCGCCTGCCTCGACTGTGGCGCGGACAAGGTGCTGGTCATCAGCGTGTTGCACGCCTTCAGCGACGCGATGGAGGAGGCCCGCCAGCGCGTTTCCGGCGGCGCTGACCCGCAAAACGAGGAACTGTGGGGGATACAGGGGCCGGGGCTTGTGGGACGCGAAGAGTGGCGCGGCGACCACGCGCTGTACAGCTGGCGACATTTCTGGCGGGCTGAGTTGCAGCGACGCGGGATCGACGAGTCGCGAATGCCGCAGGTCATTGAGCGTTATCCCTACCTGGCGGGCGGCCGACCGGGCGACCTGCCCGGCATTGAGGAACTGGCACGACTGGCGGAGGATGCCGTGATCGTTTCGACGGCGGACGCCTTCCACCACGGCATCGGCTACGGCGACGCGCCGGAGGAGGCCATGTGGCCGGATGAACAGGGCCTGGCGCGGGCGCAGCAGGTACTGGAAGAGGGCATGGCCATCCTGGGGCGCGGTGATTATTGGGAGTACGACCAGCACTGCGTGGCGGCCAGGAGCGACGCGCGCGATGCCGGTCAGGTATTTCGCTGGCTGCGCGGGCCGATGAGCGGCCAGGTACTGGACATAACGTATACAGATTCCAGCGAACTCTACAATCAGCCGCCGCCCACCTGGGTGGCCGCCGCCTTGATGGAATGGACCCTGAACCATGGCGCATAGTCCCTGACGGCAAGTTGCGCCGGGCTACAGACTGGCTATACTCTCTGTGGGCAAATGACCCGATTCAGGCAGGCAATTTGACAGGAGAGCATCATGTTTGGCAAGAAAATTGTAGTAGTGGCGCTATTGCTGGTGTTGTGTACGGGCGTTCTGGCACCGGTCAGCGCGCAGATGGGTGATGAAATCAACATCCTTTACTGGCAGGCGGTCTCGATACTCAACCCCTATCTGTCCGGTGGCACCAAGGACCTGCATGGATCCTCAATCATTCTTGAGCCCTTGGCTCGTTACGATGAGAATGGCGGTCTGGTCCCCTGGCTGGTTGACGAGCTGCCGACGGTGGAAAATGGTGGTATTTCCGAGGACCTGACGAGCATCACCTGGACTCTCAGTGAGGGCATCTTGTGGTCCGACGGGCCGCCGCTGACTTCGGCGGACGTCGTATTCACCTGGGAATACTGCGTGCATCCGGATTTCGGCTGCAACGCGCTGTCGAATTTTGCCGACGTTGAGAACGTAGAGGCGGTTGACGAGCGCACGGTCCAGGTCACTTTTGGCATTTCCAAGCCCTTTCCCTACGGCCCCTTTGTCAGCCACGTCGCGCCCATTATTCAGGCGGCCCAGTTTGCGGATTGCGTGGGCGCCAATGCGCCAAACTGCACCGACCAGAACTTTGGCCCAATTGGCACAGGCCCCTACATGGTTGAAGAGTTCCGCGCCAATGACGTTGTCACCTACGTTCCCAATCCCAACTATCGTGAGGAAGGCAAACCCTACTTCCAGAGAGTCATACTCAAGGGTGGTGGTGACGCTGAGTCTGCCGCGCGCGCAGTGCTTGAGACCGGTGAGGCTGACTACGCCTGGAATTTGCAGATTGCCCCGGCTGTTCTCAACACCATGGAGGCCGCAGGCAAGGGAACGGTCGTCACAGTCCTGGATCCAGACGTGGAACGCCTGATGATCAACCAGACCAACCCCGCCCCCGATCTGGGAGAGAATCGCTCCCTCTACATGGGTGGTGAAAACCCACATCCCTTCCTGACCAACGATGCGGTCTGGATGGCGCTGTCGATGGCGATCGACCGCAACATCATCGCCGAGCAGCTGTATGGCGCGGCCGGGCAGGCAACCTGCAACGTGCTTGCGCAGCCGGCAATCTATGCCTCAGCGAATAACGACTCATGCTTGGTGCAGGATATCGACGGCGCCAACGCCCTGCTGGATGAGGCCGGCGTCGTGGACAGCGACGGAGACGGCGTACGCGAACTGGACGGCGTCCCGTTGAGTATTCTCTACCAGACTTCCACCAACGCCGTGCGCCAGAGCACCCAGGCGTTGATCAAGCAGTGGTGGGCGGAAATCGGCGTGGAGACCGAGTTGCGCAACATCGACGCGGGCGTTTTCTTCGGCGGTGACCCCGCCAGCCCGGACACCTATGGCAAGTTCTATGCCGACATCGAGATGTACACCAACAGTTTCTCCGGCACGGACCCCGAGACTTATATGGGCAACTGGGTCTGTGCAGAAATCAGCGGCCCTGACAATGGTTGGCTGGGCAACAACATCCCGCGCTGGTGCAATGCGGACTACGAGGCCCTGGTCGCGCAGATGGCCCAGACGGTAGCTATAGAGGACCGCATTAGCCTGGCAATGCAGATGAACGACATGCTGGTCAACTCGGGCGTCATGATCCCGCTAATTGACCGCGGTGTTGCCTCTGCATATTCCAACGTGCTCGAAGGCGTTCGGATGAACGGCTGGGATTCTGAACTGTGGAACATCGCTGACTGGACCCGAATGGGTTAGTCTGTCGCAGACAAACAGTCAGGCAGGGCGGGTCGCATGACTCGCCCTGCCACCATGCTGGCAGACACTGGAGACCGCTGTGGGCCAGTACCTGGTTCGTAGACTTCTCATCTCCATTCCCACGTTACTGGTCATCAGTCTGGTGGTCTTCGCCATTCTGGAGTTGTCACCCGCGGACCCGGTAGGCAATTTGCCGCTGACAATTCCGCCGGCCGTACGCGAGCAGATTCGTGAGGCGATGGGGGTCAACGACCCCTTCCTGGTGAAGTTTGCCAAGTGGTTGCGGCAGTTCATGGTGAACGAGCCGCTAAATATTTTTGAGGAAGTAACCGGACTGAATTTTGCGCCACCCCTTTCCCTGGGTCAGGATGATTTAATCAGCACAGGGGAGGAGGGTTACGAGGAACTTGCGTCTTCCCTCGTTGCGGATGTCCAAAGTACCGGTCGCAGCGTGATTGTCGACGGTCAGGCGCAGGAAATCCTCAAAAGTGAACGCCAGTATTTCCTGCAGGATGGCAGCGATTCTCCACTGTTTCTGGGCGAAATGGCAAACGGCATAGTCGGGCGGGAACTCGGCAGCGACAACGTCGAGGTGGCGGAGGGCGAACTCTTGCCGCTTAACAAATCGCGTCTGCGTTACCTTTCCTGGCAGACCCGCAGTCCGATCATCGATCTTGTCATAGAGCGCACGCCGCAAACGCTGTGGGTCGTCGGGCTTTCTTATCTGGCTGCAATCTTCGTTGCCGTGCCGATTGGCGTCATTCAGGCCTATCGACAGTATTCAAACTTCGACAGGTTTACTACTGTTTTCGCCACGGTGGGCTTTTCAATTCCGACTTTCTTTATTGGTCTTCTGTTCATTTATTTCTTCAGTGTGCAACTGGGGTGGTTCCCCTCGATTTACGACACAACGCACGTGGTGACGGACCTGGACAGTTTTCTCTTCCAGATGCGACAGTCCATCATGCCGGTCACGGTGCTGGCCCTCTTTTACATGGCGCTGCTGAGCCGCCACACCCGATCATCGATGTTGGAAAACCTCAAGCTGGACTACGTGCGCACGGCGCGTTCCAAGGGCATCGCCGAACGGCGCGTCGTCGGCCATCACGCCCTGCGCAACAGTCTGATCCCGGTCGTTACCCTGATCGCCCTGGGTATTCCCGGCGTGTTTCAGGGCGCCATCATCACGGAGCAGATTTTCCGCGTCAACGGCCTGGGTCAGTTGCTGATCATCGCCATTCAGGGTGGCGATTTACCGACCGTGCAGACCCTGACCTTTATTTTCGCTGTGCTGAACGTCTTCTTTAATATTGTCGCCGACGTGCTGTATGCGGTGCTGGACCCCCGCATTCGCTATACATAGGACACCCGGACTGTAACCGGACGACGACGCATGAAACCACTCTTCAGAACCAGCCAATCGCTCACCAGACCGGAAGAAAGTGGTGAATTCAGTGCCTCTCCACGCACGCTGAGCGGAGACGCCTGGCGGCAGTTTCGCAAACACAAGCTGGCCATGGGTGCGCTGGGCGTTCTGTTGCTGGTGGTGCTGCTGGTGCTGGCCGGGCCACTGGTCTGGCATACCGACCCGGAATACATTGACATCGTCGCTGCCTACTCCGGCATGACGGCAGAGCATCCCTTTGGCACAGACAATCTGGGTCGTGACACGCTGGCGCGAACCATCTGGGGCGGGCGGGTTTCTCTGTCCATCGGCCTGACCGCGATGATCATCGCCATGAGCGTGGGCACGCTGGTGGGTTGCGTGGCCGGCTACTTCCGTCGCCTGGACGGCTTGCTCATGCGCATAACGGACATGTTCCTTTCCCTGCCAACCCTGCCGCTGCTGCTGGTCATCACGCTGCTGTTTCGCGAGCCCCTGCGCAAGGCCTTTGGGCCGGAAGTCGGCATATTTGTGCTGATCGTGGTGGTCATCGGGATGCTGGGCTGGATGCCAACCGCGCGCCTGGTGCGCGGCGAGGTGCTCACCATCAAGGAGCGGGAATTCGTTTCCGCGGCGCTGAGCATCGGGTCCAATGACGCGGTCATTCTTCGCAGCCACATCCTGCCCAACGTGCTTAGCCCGGTCATCGTGGCGGCGTCCTTCAGCATGGCCGGCGCCATTATCACCGAGTCGGCGCTTTCCTTTTTGGGTCTTGGCTTTCCGCCGGATTTCCCGACCTGGGGTCGTCTGCTCTTTGATGGCAAAGACTACCTGACGCTGACGCCGGCGCTGGTGTTCTGGCCGGGCTTGATGATCTCGCTCACCGTGCTCTGCATCAACTTCATCGGCGACGGCCTGCGCGACGCGCTGGACCCACAGTTGCGCAAATAGCAAGCTGGAATCACAATCCGGCAAAAGCTGACAGGTGTCAGGGAGTTCGGAAATGGCGGAAATCAGGTCAGAACGCGAAGGCCTTGTTGACGGCATGCCGCGCGACGAGCGCGGTTACTGGAGGCCGGACAAGGAAATCGTGCCCAACCCGTGGTTCTCGTGGCCGCCGAAGCCGCGTGCAGCCGCGTTATGGGTGAAGGATTATTTGTGGCCCTACAATTTGCTATTCATGCTCGTGGCGGTGGTGACCTGGCTATACCTGACACCGGAAAAGTCGCGCATGACCGAATTCCGCGCCGGCTGGATTCTCGAAATCTTCCTTCGCAACCAGATCATGTTGATCGCCTACGCGACAGCGCTTCACGTAAGCATGTGGACGAAGAAGACGCAGGGATATCGATACAAGCTGTCGTTAAACTGGATGGGCAAGAGCCGGAAATTTCTATGGAACGATCAGGTGCGGGACAACATGTTCTGGAGTATCGCCAGCGCGGGCACGATTTGGACTGCAATTGAGGTGCTGATGCACTGGGCCTACGCCAACGGCTTCGTCCCGTTTTTTGACCCGCGCGAGCAGCCGGTGACCTTCCTCCTGATCCTTTTTCTCTCACCGCTCTGGTACAACTTTTACTTCTACTGGGGACACCGCGTGCTGCACACGAAGTTTCTGTACCGGGCGGTGCATCACGTGCATCACAGGAATATCGAAGTCGGGCCGTGGTCCGGCGTGTCGCAACACCCGATAGAACATGTCATCATGTACTCGAGCATGCTAATCCATTGGGTCATCGGCGCGCATCCGATCAATATGATCTTTCAGGGGCAGCAGGTGACTTTTGGCTCTATTACGGGTCATGGAGGCTTCGAGGAAATTGTCGTCAAGGACGATTTGAAGGTCTCTTACGGTAACTACTGGCATTCGCTGCATCATCGCTTCTTCGAGTGCAACTACGGCGAACCAACCATTCCGCTTGATCACCTGTTCGGAACGAACTGCGATGGTTCGCCGGAGGCGCGCGAGAAGATGCTGGCCAGGATGCGTGCAATGCATGGCAGTTAGGTCATGCGGGAAGCGCATGGTGAAACTCGCCGTGACCGCAGGATATTCATAAGGCCAACATATAGTGATGAAGTTTTGAGGTGACTTTCGATGGCACAGAAGAGCGCAGAAAGAGATGGTCTGGCTGATGGCATGCCGCGCGACGAGCGGGGCTACTGGCAACCGGACAAGGAAATCGGCGCGCCCAACCCGATGTTCGCCTGGCCGCCCAGGCCCGTGGCCGTGCTGAAATGGCTCTATCACTACCTGTGGCCGTGGAATGTCTTTTACATCATCGTGGCGACGCTGACCTGGCTGTATCTGACGCCGGAACTGTCGCGTACTGCCGAATTCCGCCTCGACTGGATGCTGGAGATTTTCGCCCGCAACCTGGTCATGATGACCGTTTTTGCCAGCGCCCTGCACATCTGGTTCTGGTCGCGCAAGGTGCAGGGATATCAGTTCAAGTACACGCCGGACTGGATGGGGAAGGGCAAGCGGCAGTTCCTGTGGAATGATCAGGTGCGCGACAACATATTCTGGAGCCTCGCCAGTGGCGTCACCATCTGGACGCTGTTCGAGGTCTTTATGCTCTGGGGTTACGCCAACACGCTGTTCCCCAGGATTGACCCGCGCGAGCAGCCAGTCTACTTCATCGTCATTCTCTGCCTGATTCCAATGTGGCGCGTGTTTCATTTTTACTGGACCCACCGGCTGCTGCACGTGAAGCCGCTTTACAGGGCCGCGCATTACCTGCATCACAAGAACATCAACATCGGCCCCTGGTCCGGCTTGTCGATGCACCCGATCGAGCACCTGCTTTACTTCACCGGCCCGCTGATCTTCCTCTTTGTTCCGGCGCATCCCATCCATGCAATTCTCATCGGGCACCACGCTGCGCTCTCCGCCGCCCAGGGCCACGTCGGCTTTGACGAGGCGGTGGTCAGGGACAACGTAAAGCTGCCGGTCGCTTCGTATTTTCATCAGTTGCACCACCGCTACTTTGAATGCAACTATGGCGAACCGGAGTTCCCCTTTGACCACTGGTTCGGCACCAGCCACGATGGCTCGCCGGAAATGCGGGAGAAGATGCTGGCGCGCACTCGTGCCATGCACGGCAGTTAGCGTATCTGGTCACAAACACAACACGCCCACCGGCAGGCGGGCGTGTCTTCATTTCCCCGAATCTCTGCGAATCAGGGCCCAGGTCTTTGGCTATCCCCGCAGCGAGCCGGCGGCCAGGCCGGCGACGATGTGTCGTTGCATGAAGAGGTAGAAGATGATCATGGGCGTGACCGCCAGCACCAGCACCGGCATCATGATCGACCAGTCGGTCCACCACAGGCCAACGCCGTTGTAGACCTGCATGATCAGCGTCGACTTGTCATTGGAATAAAGGAACAGGAAGCTCAGCAGGAAGTCGTTCCAGATCCAGATCGTGTTGAAAATGACCAGAGTTGCCGTGACCGGCCTGAGCAGGGGAAAGACAATGCGCCAAAAAGTGCGCAACACGCCTGCTCCATCAACGAAGGCCGCCTCTTCCAGATCGCGCGGCATTGCGCGGATGAAGCCGGTGTAGAGGAATAGCGCGAAGACAGCGCCGTTACTGTGGAGCAGTATCAGCCCCTGATAGGTGTTGATCATGCCGAGGTGCTTCATGATCAGGAAGAGGGGCAGCATGGTGGTTTGCAGCGGGACCATGAATCCCACCAGAAAGTACAAGCGCAGGAATCTCGTGAAGCGGTTGGGGCGCCGCGCGATGGCATAGGCCGCCATGGAGCCCAGCACGACGATCAGGACGACGGAGACCGAGGTGATGAGCAGCGAGTTAACGAAATGCCTGGAGAAGTCCATCAACTCCAGCGCTCGTAAATAGTTTGAGAGGTTCAGGCTGCCTGGCAAAGCCAGCGGCGCCTCGACAATCTCCTTCTTTGTCTTGAAGGTGCTGACGAAGAGATAATAAATCGGGATGAAGAACACGATGCAGACGGCGAGCATGACGATCTCGGAGGCAAGCGTCCTTGCCGTGTATCGCTTCCTCATGCCAGCTTCTCTTCGCGTTTGCTCATGACGCCGACCTGGAACAAGGTCACCAGGGCGATCAGCGCCAGAAACATCACCGACATGGCCGAGGCGAAACCGATGCGGCTGGAACCCACGCCTTCGCTGATGATGGATTGGGTGATCATCGTTGTTGCATAACCCGGTCCGCCCTCAGTCAAGGAAAAGGGCAAGTCAAAAACCTTCAGGCTGGCGAGCAGCAGGAAGAGTACGCTGATCGTCATGGCCGGCGCCAGGTTGGGGAAGGTGATGAAGCGGAATCTTTGCATGGCGCCAGCGCCGTCGATATCGGCCGCTTCGTAAAGCGCCTGGTCGATCACCTGCAGGTTGGCAAGGTATATGCAGGCATGCCAACCGGTGCTCGTCCAGACTGTCACGAGGATCAGCAAAATCATGGCCGACTGCGGATGCGCCAGCAGCAGCATTTTCTTCTGCCCAAAAGAAAGCAGCAGGCTGTTGATCAGTCCCTGCGACGACGGTGACAGGATGAAATTCCAGATAAAACCCAGAAACAGAGCGCTGATAACAGACGGGAAGAAGAAAATCGCGCGCTGCAGATTGCGCGTTCGCATTTGTGAATCCAGCAGCAGCGCCAGCGGAATCGCCAGCAGCGTGATGATGATTGGAACGGCAATCGCGTAGACAATGGTATTGGAAAAAGAGGTGGATACGGCGCGGGTGGAGAATGCCCGAACGTAGTTGTCCAGGCCCACAAAATCCGGGTTGGGCGCCAGGCCGTTGAAATTGGTGAAAGAATAGAGAAAGGTCTGAAACAGCGGAATGATGGTCAGGATGGTGTAGATGAGGAAGGCCGGAGCGACCAGCAACAGCCAGGGAAGCTCGATTCTGAGGGATTGAACCCGCGTCTTGTTCGGCATTATTCGCACCATCGGGTCAGCAGATGCTCGTCACGAAAGCGGGGCACGCATCTGTCAGCCAATGTACCTGCAGTACAATCGACCTGGACCACTGTTGGCTGGCAGGCTACAGAAAAAGTGACAGGTCTGCACGTTGCAGACCTGCCGTGTTCATGACCTTGTTTTCGGTCCCTTGCCTCAGCCGTCGCTCTCCATCAGCTCTGCCTGTTTGGCATCCAGTTCTGCCACGAGTTCTTCCGGCGTCAAAATGCCCAGCACGATCTCCTGGGTGCCTTTGACGAAAATTGGATGCAGGGTGCCAAAATGGGTCCAGTAGACGGGCGGGAAGGAAAAATTGCCCTTCGCCGCGATGGGCGCCATGACTTGATTGACAGGATGCACCTCGTACTCAACGCCCTCGACGCCAATGAAATTGCCGGTGACCGCCTGCAAGATGGGCACGCCTTCTTCCGAACCGACGAAGCTAATGAAGGCTTCCGCCGCTGCCGGATTCTCCGCATTGGCACTGATCGCAAGACCGACGTTCACGGCGCCGAGCGTAAACACATCCTCCGCGGTCTCCCCGACGAAGGGGAAGACGCCAAGATTAAGCTCCGGATTGGCTTCGAGGATACCGCCAACCGCCCAGGGACCAGAGATGGTCATCGCGGCTTCGCCGACAGCAAATTCGTCCATGCGCTGGGGGTCATCAATCGCGGCCATGTCCTGGCTGACATAGCCGGTATCAACCCAGTCCGTCTTCCAGGTGTTCAGGGCATTCAGATACCCCCCGGCAAATGTGGTTTCACCGCTATCGATACCGGAATTGAAGCCGGGGTCATCCAGGAGGATTTCGGCGCCGTGGAGCATGAAGACCAAGTCCACCAGATTACCGGAGCCGAAGCTAATCGGCTTGATGCCCTGTCCATGGAACACCTCGGCCGCCTCCAGAAGATCGGCGTAGCTCTCAGGCACGGCGAGACCGTTTTCAGCGAAAAGATCCTTGTCGTAGAAGATGCCGCCTATCCAGGCATCGTTCGCATAGGCATAGATACTGCCGTCATAGGTGTAATAGGAGGTGTAACCCTCGGGCAGCCCCTGGGTAACTTCCAGATGACTGAGATCGGCCAGGTGACCGGCTTGCGCCATCAGCGTTAGCGGCGCCGGAATGTGAAACATATCGGGCAGCTCGCCGGCACCCGCCAAAAGCTGCAGGCGCTGCTGAAATTCGGGTCCTGCCGGCACATTCTGGAAGTCGATCTCCACATCGGGATAGTGCGCCGAGAAGGCATCCAGCAGCGGCTCTATCTGGGTTAGCGGCATCCAGCTCAGGAAGCTCAGGGGGCCAGAAACGCCCTGGGCAGTCACGACCAGAGGTGCGACGCTTATCGACAGCGCGAGTACCAAAATTGTGACGAATGTACGGAACTTCGCGGTTAGCATCTTTGCATTCTTTCGCTTCGTTTACTTGCGGGACCAAGACCGTACCAGCGGGCGGGGGGGGGGGGCAAGGGGCAATTGTGACGAGAAGTTAATGTGGTGTTCGGGCCAAAATTTAAATCAGGGAGGGCCGGGTCCAGGAGCCGGGTTGAAGCCTGAAGTCGAAATCTCTATCACGATGACAAATGAGATTCTCGTCTTTCAGTTCCAGTTCCGCCACTTGCAGCGCCGTTCGCTTGACATTGTGTGGATGAATCTCGTCCATGCCGAACTGCTGTATCCGATCCCAATCAGGATGGGTAAAGTAAAAGATGAAGGCGCGCTCTCCATTCACCAATCCATCCGCATGGCCGCCAATCGCGCGATCATCTCTGCGCTTGCCAGGCGCGTCGAGGATGTCTGCGCATCGCTGCCAGCTTTCTGCCTCCGCCGAGCGATAGACGCCCAGCCCGTCCCAGTGATCGATGACCATCCAGTAGCTGCCCTGCCAGAAGAAAACATTCGGTCCTTCGTGCGCGCAGTCGGTGATGACCGGACCCCGTACAGTCCAGTGGTACAGATTGTCGCTGTCCGCAGCCCAGGTATGCGAGCCGTTGACTTCGTCCTTGTACCACATGCGCCAATGGCCAGCCGGCATGCGGTGCAGGGCGGCGTCAATCACGCGTTCGGATGACAAGGTCAAGACGCTTTGGTGGCGCCAGCCCCACAGGTCCTCGCTGGTCAGGTGCGCGATGGCGCGGAAACCGGACCAGTCGTGGGGTACGCCGCGGACATAACTGACGTACATGTGGTACAGGCCATCGTGCCAAATGACCTCCGGCGCCCAAAAGGTGTTCCTGCCGGGTTCGAATTCAAGCCCGGCCAGGACGCCGCGGTAGCGCCATTCGCGTCCACAGTCGGCGGAACTGGCGATGCCGATGTCCGTGCCGTGCGCCCAGGCGACGCCGCGGCAGAGCACATTGGCGCGCCGACTAGTGTATAGCAGCCACCAGGCGCCCTCCTGCCGATTCCAGATCACGGTGGGATCGGCCGCGCCATCGTAGATCGGGTCGCGAAACAGCGGCGCCGGCGGATTATGCAAGATTCTCGTCCTCCAAAATCGAAAAAAGACACGCCCACATCATACGGGCGTGTCTCTGATTTAGATTACAACTCGATTTCTACTCGCCGCCAGGACGCAGCACGACCTCAACCGGCTCCCACATGTCGCCGGTCACGTCGGTATCGGGCATGCTCATGCCCAGCGACTCCAGCGCGGCCGCGGCAAGGTCACTGCGGTAAGCGCCGTCGGAGGGTTCCTCGCCAATGACCTCGGCCTCAATGGAGATAGCCACGGTCTGGGCCCAGAGGTCCTCGTCCATGATTCCGATGCCATCCGGCGAGGGCCAGATCAGCTTGCTGATTTCGTTCAGCTGCCAGGTCTGGTGACTCTCACCGAGGGTGGAGCCGTTCTCCAGCACGATCTCGACGCACTCGTCGGGGTTGTCGCGGCAATAGATCCAGCCGCGGAAGCTGGCCTTGAGGAAGGAGACCGCGATGTCCTCATTGCCTTCTTCAGCCAGCCAGTCGGCGTTGACGAAGACGTGGTCCTGCAGCATCGCGGTACCGACGTCATTGAAGTCGATGACGTTCAGGTCTTCCGGCTGGTAAAGCTCGCCGGTGTCGGGATTGACGGCTTCCAGCACCTGGGCGTACTCGTTGTAGGTCATCGCCTCGGCAGCGTCGAGTTCGCCATTGAGCAACAGTGACATGTCAAAGGGCTGCTGCACGACGGTGACGTCCTCAGGGTTGTTGGGGTCGATGCCGGCGGCGCGCATGGCGGCGAAGAGCTCATGCTCGTTGCCGAAACCCCAGGTGCCGATGCGCATGCCGCGGAAGTCCTCGACGGACTCAATGCCCGTATCGACGAAAGACACCTCAAGGGTGCCGCTGCGCTGGAAGACCTGGGCAATGTTGACGAGGTTGGCGCCGGCCTCCCGCGATTCAAGTACCTTGGGCACCCAGGCGAGGCCAAACTCGGCGCCGCCGGAGGTCACGACCTGTTGCGGCACGATTTCGACCGCGCCTTCAAGAATGGTGACGTCAAGACCTTCTTCTTCGTAGAATCCCTGGTCGACGGCGGCGAAGTAGCCCGCGAACTGGGACTGGGCTACCCATTGCAACTGCAATTTGACCGGCGTCAAATGGCCGTCTGCCGTGACCTGGGCGACTCCCGGTAACAAAAGGACAAGAACAAGCAGTGCTGCAATTTTCCGCATTGGGTCATCCTCCCATTGATGAAATGAACGGGAAACAGCAAGTGAACAAGTGTAGCGTGAATTGGCGTGAATTGGCACAAAGTTGAGGCAGGCAGCAAGACAGCCTCTGGCATGTCCGGTTGTTTCAGATTTTGTTTGAACGGTCGGCGCTGACCGGACTTTCAGTCAGACCGACCAGTCCCACAGCTGGTCCCAGGCCTCCAGCCAGGTGTTGGCGCGGCTGGTCACCTTTAGCGAGTCATAGTCCAGTTTCAGACCCGGCCTGCCACGGAAATCTTCCATCATCTCGGCCATGGTGATCTCGGCCGTGATGGTTACGGGTGAAGCTGGCACCCAGGGCGGGACAGCCTTGAGGTCCTGCAGCGCCTGGTATGCTCCGGCCTCAATCATTTCGCGGGCGCGGACGGGCGGGATCTGACGGGCCGAATAGCGCGACAGGCCCCGCTTGACAGCGACAGTCGTGAGCCCGTCGCCGACCAGTGCCGTAGCCTCGCGGCAGGCGGCCTCGTCACCGGTTACGAGCAGGACGGGGCAGGCATAGTGCCCGCAGAGCGCTGCATTGACACCAATCTCACCGACCCGCTCCCCGTTTATCCAGAGATTGCGCCACTTCACGCTGGTGATGGTGTGGCTCAGAACGCCGTCGGGCGTGTGGGCGCGGGCGTGGTAGCCGACCATCATGCAGGCGTCCGCGCCTTGCTCAAGCAGTTCCGTGTAGCGCGTCCAGGGATGATGCGCCACCCACTCGCAGGCGGGGTCAATCAGTTCCGGCAAAAGGGAATTGCCCTTGTTGTCGCCGCCGGCGTTGTGGTTATCGACCACGACGATTTCCTTTGCTCCTGCCCGGGCCGCGCCTCTCACCGCCGCGTTGACCTCTTCCGTGTACAGTCGGCGGCCCTCGTCGTACATCGGCTTGCCGCTGCCGACACGTCCCCAGGTGACGATGCCGCTGACGCCTTCCATATCGCACATAATCAGGATTTTCATCAAGCAGTCCCTTCATTTGGTCTTGAGTTGAAGAAACAAATCTGCGGGGATGGTAACCGGCGCAGGTGAAGGCTGGCAAGGCAATTTGCCGATGGGCTGGAACAAGCGCATTGTTGCCGCTGACAGGCCCACGTGCCCCTTGCCACTGCGGCCAATCTGTCGCAGTCGCTGATTCCGGTCCGCCCCAAAATCACACAGACCAGTCCCAAAGTTGGTCCCAGGCCTCCATCCAGGTGCTGGCGCGGCTGGTGACCTTTAGCGAGTCATAGTCCAGTGCCAGCCCCGGCCGGCCACGGAAATCTTCCATCATCTCCGCCATGGCAATTTCGGCCGTGATCGTAACGGGCGACGACAACTCGAAAGGCGGAACCGCATTGAGATCCTGCAGGGCCCCGAATGTTCCCGTTTCGATCATTTCGCGGGCACGGAGCGGCGGAATCTGGCGGGCGGAATAGCGCGTCAGGCCCCGCTTGACAGCGACGGTGGTCAGTCCCTCGCCGAGCAGCGCCGTCGCTTCGCGGCAGGCGGCCACGTCGCCCGTCACCAGCAATACCGGGCAGCCATAGTGACCGCAGAGCGCCGCGTTTATTCCGATCTCGCCGACCAGCTCTCCGTTGAACCAGAAATTGCGCCACTTCATGCTGGTGATGGTGTGGCTCAGCACGCCATCGGGCGTGTGGGCGCGCGCGTGGTAACCGACCATCAGGCAGGCGTCGACACCCTGCTCGAGAAACTCTGTGTAGCGCGTTCCCGGATGATGGGCCACCCACTCGCAGGCGGGGTCAAGCATCTCCGGAATGAGGGAATTGCCCCTGTTGTCACCGCCCGCGCCGTGTACATCCACCACAACAATTTCTTTTGCCCCTGCCCGGGCGGCGCCCCGCACGGCCGCATTGACCTCCGCCGTGTACAACCTTCGTCCCTCGTCGTACATCGGCTTGCCACTGCCTACCCGTCCCCAGGTGACAATGCCGCTCACGCCTTCCATGTCGGCCATGACAAGAATTTTCACCATTCAATCCCTTAATTTACTCTTGTTTTGAGAGGGCAATCTGCGCGGGGATAGTATCCACCTGGATTGCGGGCTGGCAAGGAATGCAGCAGGTAACCAGAATTTAACGCCTCGCTAAAGGCCCAGTGTCCATAAGGCTCCTGCAAAATTGACTGGGCAAGAGACGACCGGTGGGCACTGACCCGATCAATGGGGAATTGCCCGTGACCTTTTGTCCCTGCGGTGAACTGACCCGACCGCCCAGGGTGTGGCGCCATTGGCGCCAGTACCGCCCTGCAAATTGATGTTTCAAATCAGGCTTTGCTAGTCATGTAAGTCTTGAACACCTGCATCCTGTCATCTGAAGGGAAAAGCAACAGCATCACGATCTTCGGCAGGAAAGCGCTAATCATGGACAAGGCCAACCGCACAGGTGGAACAAGCAGGACATTGTGATCGTCCAGTATTGGCGGACAAACATAATTGTTGTCGAATTGGATCTTACCGGGTTCCCTGCCGAAGAGATTGTGCCCAAACCCGTTTCTGAGCAATTTGTACATGGCGTCAGCCACATCGGTCTCCAAACTTGGAAATATTTCTTTCAGGCCTGTTTTGTAGCGAAATTCAGGATTGCGAATTTCCCGATTGCCCATTCGGTAGATGGTTTCGGGGGCGGGGTTGACATCCATTAGAATGGCAAAATTATTGTCTTGTCTTCCTGAATTGATTCTGTCAATGAGAGGTATTTCCCACCAACTGCTCAACGTGTAAACAAAATAGCAAAGAAGATCGTGGTCTTCGAGTTGGTCCAGTATCGGGTCGCCGTGCACGGGCAGGTAGGACATGCCTGCAGATTCATGCGTCAACTGCAGAAGTCCATTAGATACCTTTTGCCCCTGAGCCCATTGGCTTCCAAAGTCTTTCTGAATGATGTATTCGCGCGCCATGTCAGTTTGGGTCAGCGGCAATCCGGGTGATAATCGATCTGGAAAGTTGGTCGGGTACTTCCATATCCCGAAGCATTGCCTCAACTGTGTCGCAGGAGATATCGCTGTACTTAAAACGTAGTCGAAATTCGGGATATCGAGAAAGCACGTCAAACGCATGAGGCAAACGTTGCCATGTAACGGTGATGTATTCGTCCTCTATGTCTATGTCGAATCTGAATTCTTCGGTTTTCATCTCTTGGCACTCCGGCCGATATCGTTTCCAGTCCTTCAATTCTTGATGATAACATGGCTGCAAGCGAAATAAGTCTCAGTACTTCCCTAATTTGATTTCCTCTCAGGGCAGGCGCCAATCACGCCGTTGCATCTGCTGGTCGTCAATTGGCTCGGCGACATTTCGCGCGGAACTCAATTGGTCGCCGTAACCTCCGCCAATTCCTGGTCACGGGCACGGCTTAATTCCATCACGTCAGGCAGGGCCCGGGACCAGCAGCCGTGTCAACCCTATTCACTGCGGGAATGGTGCCAGGGCATCAGCCAGCGCTCAAGCAGGAGCACCACGACATAGAAGGTGATTCCAATCAGGGAGGCCATCAGGATGGCGGACCAGGCGCTGGCAAAGTTGAAGCCCGACGCCTCCTGGGTGATGTAGACGCCCAGCGTGGCGCGTGGCCCGCCGAAGAATTCCGAGACCACCGCACCGATCACGCTCAGCGAACTGGCCACGCGCAGCGCGCTGAATATGAAAGGCAGCGCGTTCGGGATGCGCAGGGTCCGCAGTATCCGCGCCGGGCTGGCGGCCCAGGATTCCATCAGTTCCAGTTGGCCGGGGTCCACCAGTGTGAGGCCGCGCACGGTATTGATCATGGCCGGAAAGAACACGATGATGGCGACGATGGCCATCTTGGAGGCCGGGTTCGTGATGCCGAACCAGTTGTTCATGATGGGTGCGAAGGCGATGATGGGGATGGAATTGGCGGCGATGGCGAAGGGCATGGTCGCTTCGCTGATAATGGTCCAGCGAGAGGTGACGAGCGCGGTCAGGATACCGGCGCCGCAGCCGATGACGTAGCCGCCAACCGCCGACCAGAGGGTCGCCCGGGCGGCGCTGAATAGAATCGATTCACCGCTGGCGCCGAGGAAGATGTTCAACTCATCGCTAAATTCGGCCAGGATGCTGCTGGGTGGGGGCAGAATGAACTCACGAATGCCCAGCAGGTGAACGCCCAGTTCCCATGCGCCCAGGAAAACGATGGCGACGAGCAGGGTCGGCGCCAGCCTGTGAACACGGGCCCGCAGGCTCCCCCGTTTCACGCCTCACTCCAGCACGTGGGCATCGCGCAACACCTCCCGCACCTCGGCCACCAGGGCATGAAAACGGGGCAGGGCACGGGTCTCAAAGGAACGAGGTCTGGGCAGGTCGATATCGACAATGGATGTGATTCGTCCCGGCCGGGGCGTCATGATCACAACGCGGCTGGACAGGAAAATGGCTTCGGGGATGCTGTGGGTGACAAACAGGATCGTCGTATCCGTTTCGCGCCAGATGCGCAGCAACTCCATGTTCATGCGTTCCCGAGTAAACTCATCAAGCGCGCCAAATGGTTCGTCCATTAGCAGCAGCGAGGGCTGGAACACCAGGGCCCGGGCGATTGCCACGCGTTGCTGCATTCCTCCGGACAATTGCCAGGGCCAGTGGTCGCCAAAGTTGCCCAGTTCCACCAACTCCAGCGCCGCCTGGGCCTTTTCCCGCCGCTCCTGTTTGCCGACGCCGTGGATTTCCAGCGGCAATTCGATGTTCTTGCGAACGCTGCGCCATTCCAGCAGTGTCGCCGCCTGAAACACCATGCCGTAATCCCGGTCGAGGCGTGCCTGATGCGGCGACTTGTCATTGACCTGAAGTTCGCCCGAGCTGGGTTCGATCAGGTCGGCAATGAGACGCAGCAGGGTGGACTTGCCGCAGCCGGAGGGGCCGATGAGCGACACGAACTCGCCGGCGGACACCGCCAGTTCGATGTCCTGCAGGGCGATGACCTGCTCCTCACGGGCGGGGTTGAAGACCTTGTTAATCTGGCGGGCCTCTATCACCCTTGCAGTCATTGCGTCCTCCCGCCGCTGTTGCGCAGGGCCAGCCACTCACCGAGGCTGACGATCAGGAAGGAAAGCATACCCACGGACGCGGCCACGAGGATGGCGCCCCAGAGTTTGGGTGTGGAGATCGCGCTGTAATCCGAGCTGAAGTCCAGAATGGCGCGGCCCAGTCCGCTGCGGATGCTGGATGGCAACTCACCAATGATGGCGCCAACCACACTGGCCGTTGCCGAAATTTTGAGTGCCGTGAACAGGTATGGGAGCGCGGCGCGGAAACGCAGCTTCCACATAATTTGCCAGCGACCGGCGGCCCAGGAATCCATGAGTTCGAAGGCGTTCGGGTGGGGCGAACGCAGACCGCGCAAGGTGTTGATCGTGACCGGAAAAAAGGTCAGGTAGGACGAAATGGCGGCGACGGAGAGAGGGCCGGCGCCAAGCCAAATGACGACCATGGGCGCGATGGCCAGTATCGGCACGGTCTGGGAGGCCACAACATAGGGCAGCAAGCCTCTTTCCAATGCCCTGAAATGCGCAAAGACTGTGCCCAGCACAAATCCCAGGCTGGCGCCGAAGACAAAACCCAGAATCGCTTCGCTCCAGGTATGGCCGGCCGCTTCGACCAGGATGCGCAGGAGCAGGAGAGGGCCGTTGCGCCGCGCCGGTTGCAGCAGCGCTTCAGTGATTTGCTGCAGATGGGGCAGGTTGATGTCATTGAAAATCTTCAGGTCCAGCAGGACCAGGTGACGATCCTGCGCCAGGTAGCGCTCATCCGCAAAGTTACCCGCCACAGTTCCTAACCGTAACGAATGCAACTCCCGCACCGAGGCCAGGTCACTGTCGGCCGGTGTCGCCAGGGCCAGCCGGCCGGGAAAACGGGGGGTGACCGGCAGGACTCCCAGCAGGGATTCATCGCTGTCCAGGCGGGTGTGGTAGCGCAGGTCCGGCCAGTCGGTTTCGGCCGGGTCGACGTCAGGATTCGCCGGTAAAGGCGCCAGAATGTCGCGCAGGTCCCGGCGATCCGCGAGAACGGCATCAAGTTCACCATCGGCAAGCGCATTCAGGGCGGTTTCCAGGTCGGCCAGGGCGCTGTAGCGCCAGGGCGGAAGCGCCGTGGTGATGCGATAGTTGCGGGAAGCTGCGAAAAGCTTGGCCGTCTGTACGCCCAGCAGCAGCATGGAAATGATCAGTACAAAGCCCAATGTCTTTGTTGCGGTTTGCTGCAGCAGAATTAGGGCCAGCAGCAGGGTGAGGCCGCAGGGCAGAATGAGCGCGAGATTCTCGTTCTGCTCGCCCGGAGGCAAGAGAAACAGCCAGCCCATGGTCCACAGCAGGGCGGTCACAAGCACAGGTCTGCGCCAGTTTCGGTAAAGAATGAGACCCAGCGTTGCAGCCACAATGGCGGCGACATGCGCAATCGCGAACAGAAGCAACGAGGCCCTTGCCCAGGAAATCAGGCGACCTGCGGGCAGGCCCGCCAGACCTTCGGCCAGGGCCTGAGACCTTGCCAACTGGCCAAGAAAAGAGCGGGGCGCTTCCTCTTCGGACTGGTCGGCGACCCATTGACCCAACTCGCCGGGCGTGCTGTCCGGAACCAGTGAAGCAACGCTGCTTTCGTCAAGCAGGCGCAGCAACAGAGTCACCGCAAACACTGCAGCCGCAAGCGTCAGAACCAGGGGGAAAAGGCGGCGAAGGGAGTGCAACGCCGTTAAGTCATACGCTTGCGTTAAGGAATCTTCGCTCACTTCATGCTGGCTCAGCCTGCGGCGGCGGTGACCGCTCGCGCCAGCATTTCACTTCCCTCCTGCACGCTGGCGTCGTCCACGATCAGCAGCGGGGCAACGCGAATGACGTTGCCATGCAGACCGCCCTTGCCGATCAGGAGCCCCTGTTCACGCGCTTCGGACATAATGCGGGCGGCAAGGTCGGCGTCCGGTTCACGTTGCGGACCTGGCTGGACGATTTCCAGCGCCTGCATCAATCCCATTCCCCGGACTTCACCAATGAAGTCGAATTCAGCTTCAAGGTCTTCCATCTTTTCTCGCAGGACGGTCCCCTGCACGGCGGCATTGGTCTGGACCTGATTGCGCTCCATGTATTCGATGGTCGCCAGTGCAGTGGCCATGGTGACCGGGTTGCCGCCGAAGGTGGAAAAGGTCATGCCGGGCAGGGCATCGGCGATTTCGGCGCTGGCGGTGGTGCAACCGACCGGAGTGCCATTGGCCATGCCCTTGGCGAAAGTCATGATGTCGGGCTCAACGCCCCAGTGCTCGATACCCCACCAGTGATCTCCCGTGCGACCCCAGCCGGTCTGCACTTCGTCGCTGATGAAGACGCCGCCGGCCGCGCGAATGATCGGCGCCACGCGGCCAAAATAGTCCTGCGGCGGCACGATGTAGCCGCCAACGCCCTGAATCGGCTCGGCGATGAAAGCGGCGATGCGACCGTTGGTGCAGGTGGCAATCAACTCCTCCAGATCGTCTATGCAAAGATCCACGACTTCTTCCGGCGAGAGGTCAAGCGGCGTACGGTAGGTGTAGGGCGAGCGGGCGTGTTTGACGTGGGGATCGATGACGTTGCCCAGGCGCCAGTTGCCGTGGGCCGTCAGGCTCATCGCCTGCAAGGTTCGGCCGGAATACGCGTGGCGCAGGGCGATGACGTCATTGTTGCCTGTGTAGCAGCGTGCCGCCAGAATGGCGGTTTCGTCGGCCTCGCTGCCGCTGCTGGTGAAGAAAGACTTCTGCAGCGCCCCGGGGGTCAAGGCTGCCACTTTTTCAGCAACTTCCACCATGATCTCGTTGACGAACAGGGTTGAGGTGTGTTGCACGCGCTGCAATTGCTCGATTGTGCGGGCGGTGATCTCCTCGTTGCAGTGGCCGACTGAAACCGTCAGCACGCCGCCAAAGAAGTCGAGATAGCGCTTGCCATCCCTGTCCCACAATTCCTGGCCCTTCGCCCTGTCCACCACCAGGGGTTGGTCCGGATAGTAAGGCGCAACTGCGGGAAAAATGACGCTTTTGTAGCGTTCCATCAGTGCAGCGCCCGAAGAATTCTGCTGTGCCATGCAAGGTGCTCCCGTATTGACATTGCCTTCCGCCTGCAATTGCAGGCGACAAGGGCACAGAATACCGGGTCAGGGGCAGGGTCGCCACACGTGGCGAGGCGCTTTCTGTGGTAAACTCCGCGCTTCACGATTGAATCTGGCCGGTTGGGCCACAGTGAACCTGACCGGCAGGACGGGAGTGTCATGGTCGAAAGACTGAAGAATTACATTGGCGGTGAATGGGTAGAGACCGGCAGCAGGGACTGGTCTCCGGTCCACGACCCGGCCACATGCGAGCTATTGGCAGAATGTCCGGAATCCGGCGCCGGCGACGTCGATTTGGCTGTGCAGGCCGCCCAATCGGCTTTCGAGGAATGGCGCCGCACGCCGGTGCTTGAGCGCGCCCAGTTCATGCATCATTTCAAGAACCTGGTCGAGGACCGTTTTGACGACCTCTCCGAAGTGGTCGTGCGGGAAAATGGCAAGACCCTCGACGAGGCGCGGGGTGAAGTGCGGCGCGGCATCGAAAGCATCGATTTCGGCATCGGCGTGCCCTTCATGATGCGCAATGACGGAGTCGAAGACATCAGCAGCGGCATTGACGAGACTACGGTGCGCCAGCCAGTCGGTGTCTTCGCCGCGATCACGCCCTTCAACTTTCCGTTCATGGTGCCCATCTGGTTCTTGCCTACGGCCATCACCTGCGGCAACACCTTCATTTTGAAGCCTTCGCCACAGACGCCCCTGAGCATGCAGCTGACCTGCGAACTGATTGACGAGCTTGATCTGCCCGAGGGCGTGGTCAATCTGGTGCATGGCGGCGTTACCTCGGCCCAGGCGATCATGGAACACCCCGGCATTGCCGGCGTGTCCTTTGTTGGCTCCAGTCCGGTAGCGAAAATCATCTACGAGACCTGCACGCGCAACGGCAAGCGGGTACAGGCCCAGGGAGGCGCAAAGAACTACATCGCCGTCCTGCCCGACGCCGACATGGAATCGAGTGTCAAAAACGTGCTGGGCGCTGCTTATGGTTGCGCCGGACAGCGTTGCCTGGCGGCTGCGGTGGCGGTCGGTGTCGGCGATGCCTACGATCTTCTGCGAGACGAACTGGTGAAACAGGTGGCCGGCCTGCGCGTTGGCTATGGCCTGGACGAGACTTCGCAGATGGGCACGGTCGTAAGCGCCCAGGCGCGCGAGCGCATCGTCGACATGATCACGGAAGGCGAAAGAGAAGGCGCGACGATCTCACTGGACGGTCGCGATCTGCAGGTCGAGGGCTACGAGGACGGTATGTTCGTGGGGCCGACCATTCTTGAGGACGTCACGCCCGACATGAGCGTGGCGCGCGAGGAGATTTTCGGACCCGTACTGTCCCTGATGCGCGCGGACAGTTATGACGAGGCCGTCGAGTTGATCAACCGCTCGAATTACGGCAATGCCGCCAGTATTTTCACCAGCAGCGGCGCGCATGCCCGTGATTTCAAGTACCGGGTCAATGCCGGCAACATCGGCGTGAACATCGGCGTGGCAGCGCCCTCGGCGTCCTTCCCCTTTGGCGGACAGAAGGACTCCTTTTTCGGGGACCTGCACGGCCAGGGCATGGATTCGATCGACTTTTTCACGGATCGCAAAGTCGTGATCGAACGTTGGTTCGCCGGATGACGCCGCTCAACACCTTTGGCGCCATCATGACCCAGGCCATCGAACTGGAGCGCGCCCTGGCGGACTATTACGGCCGTGCCGGCGACAGCGACAGGGCCAGGGCAAGCGAAAAGCGGCAGCAGAAAATGATGCGCATTCGGCGGGAAGCCGTGCTGGAAATCACACTGGAGGCCATCGACGGCCTCGATTCAGATGATTACGCGCTGGACCTGGAGGACACAAGCGAATCCGGTCAGGCGCGCGTTGCCAGTACGGCCGCCCGTTTTTATCGTGAGGTGGCGCCGGGCATCAACGTGCGGCAGGCGCGACGCGCGCTGGAGCGCGCGGCCCGTGAGCACGCCGGCGAGTGATTTGGGAGAGGAATGATGTCTCGCACTGTACGCGCTGCCTTGTTACAGGCCTCCTGGACTGGCGACAAGGACACGATGATCGAAAAGCACGTGAAATACGCCCATGAGGCGGCCAGCCAGGGCGCGGAGGTCATGTGCTTCCAGGAACTGTTTTACGGCCCCTACTTTTGCCAGGTGCAGGACACGAAGTATTACGGCTACACCGAGGCCATCCCCGACGGACCGACGACGCGCCTGATGCAGGACCTGGCGAAAGAGACCGGCATGGTGCTCATCGTGCCGATGTATGAGGAAGAACAGACGGGCGTCTACTACAACACCGCCGCCGTCATCGATGCGGACGGGCGTTACCTGGGCAAGTACCGCAAGACTCACATCCCGCAGGTGGCCGGCTTTTGGGAAAAGTTCTACTTCCGTCCCGGAAACCTGGGGTACCCGGTCTTTGAAACGGCGGTCGGGACCATCGGTGTTTACATCTGTTACGACCGTCACTTTCCGGAGGGCGCCCGGGCTTTGGGCCTCAACGGCGCGGAAATCGTCTTCATTCCCTCGGCCACCAGTCGCGGGCTGTCACAGCATTTGTGGCGCATCGAACAGACCAGCCACGCGATCGCCAACGGCTATTTCGTCGGCACGATTAACCGCGTCGGCATTGAGCCCCTTGGCGACAACGATTTCTATGGCCAGAGCTACTTCTGCACGCCCCGTGGCGAATTCGTCGGCGACGTCGGCGACCCCCATGAGGAAGAACTCATGGTGCGTGACCTGGACATGAACCAGGTGGAGGAAGTGCGGCAGGTCTGGCAGTTTTATCGCGACCGCCGTCCTGATGCCTACGAGAATCTGGTCAGTCCCTGAGCAGGAGGGCGAGATGGAATTCGCGATCACCTTCAAGGGGGACATCAGTCCGCAACGCACGGTCGCGCTTTGTCGTCAGGCCGAACTGGCCGGTTTCGGCTACGCCTGGTTTTATGATTCGCACATCCTGTGGCGCGATCCCTGGGTGACGATGGCGATGTGCATGGAACATACGGACAGCATCCGCTTCGGCCCCTGCGTGACCAACCCGGGCGTGCGCGACTGGTCCGTGGCGGCCAGCATGTACGCCACCCTGGCGATGCAAAGCGGCGGTCGGCTGGACATCGGCCTGGGGCGGGGCGACAGTTCGATGCGCGTCATGGGCAAGACGCCCAAAACCATCGCCCGCATGTGCGAGTTTGTGCACGCCGTCAAGGGCATGGTGCGCGGCGACAGCGTGCGATATGCGGAGCTGCCGGACGCCGTCCAGATCCCCTGGGCCGAGGGATATGAACTGCCGGTCTGGATCGCGGCTTATGGCCCGCGTGCGCTCAAGGCGGCCGGGGAACATGGCGACGGCCTGGTCATACAACTGGCCGAGCCGCTGCTCTGTCGCTGGTTTTTGGGACAGGCGCTGGAGGCTGGAGAGGCGGCCAGGCGTGACATGACGGGCTATCGCGTGATGGCGGCGGCGCCAGTGTGGGTCGGCGACCTGGCGCGGGGTCGGGAACAAACGCGCTGGTTCCCGGCAATGGTCGGCAACCACGTGGCGGACATCGTCGAGAAATATGGCAGTGAGACGACCGAAGTGCCCGACAGCTTCACCCGCTATATCGAGGGACGTAAAGGCTACGATTACCATGAACACGCCAGCAAGGATGCCGGCCACCTGGGTTTCATATCTGACGAGGTCATCGAGAGTTTCAGCATCCTTGGCCCGGCGGAAGCACACGTGGAGAAACTGTCGGCCTTGCAGGAAGCTGGTGTAACCCAGTTCAACATATATTTGATGTGTGGCGAAGAGGAGCGCATCGTCGCGGAATACGGCGAGCACGTCATCCCGCACTTTCAGTAAGGAGTACGCCATGGGGACCCTGTTCCGCAACGGGACTGTCATCACCGCCAGCGACATGCTTCAGGCGGACGTGCTGGTCGAGGGCGAGATCGTGACGCTAATCGGCCTGGAACTGGAAAGCGCGGGGCACGAAGTGGTCGATTGCGACGGCATGTATCTGATGCCGGGTGGCATCGACGTACATACGCACCTTGAGTTGCCCTTTGGCGGCACGGTCAGCAACGATGACTTTGACACCGGGCATCGGGCGCTGGCCTTTGGCGGCTCCACGACACACATTGATTTTGTGGTGCAACCCATCGGTGGCAGCCTGCACGACGGTCTGGAGACCTGGCGCGCCAAGTCGACGCATCTGGCGCAGGTCGATTACGGCTTTCACATGGCGATCACCGACTTGCGCGACGAGGTCATGCAAGAGATCCCGTCACTGCTGGAAGAGGGTATCACCAGCCTGAAGCTGTTCATGGCCTACAAGAACGTATTTCAGGTTGACGACACGACCCTGTTTCGCGCCATGCAGGTGGCCGCGCAGCATGGCATGATCGTCATGGTGCATGCCGAGAACGGGGACGTGGAGGCCGAGTTGACGCCGCGTCTGCTGGCGCAAGGCAAGGTTGAGCCGAAGTATCACGCCAGTTCAAGACCGCCGCAAATTGAGGGCGAGGCGACCAACCGGGCCGTGGTTATGGCCGGTCTGGCCGGCTGTCCGCTGTACGTGGTCCACGTGACCACGCGCGCGGCGGTCGAGGCGATCCAGCGCGGCAGGGCCCAGGGTTACCCGGTGATGGGCGAAAGCTGTACCCAATACTTCTTCCTGACCGTGGACGACCATCTTGCGATGCCGGGTTTCGAAGGCGCCAAATTCATTTGCTCACCACCGATTCGCAGTGTTGCCGACCATGGCGTGCTTTGGCAGGCGATCCGCGATGGCTCCTTGCAGCACGTCAGCACGGACCATTGCAACTTTTGGTATGAGGGCGGCAAAGGGCCCTGGAAGGAGTGGGCTGCGGCGCATGACAATGGCGAATGGGTCGCCTACGAGGCGCAGGACCCCGCCTACCGCCGCCCGGGCAAGGAACTGGGACTGGGCAATTTCGCGAAAATCCCGAACGGCATGCCCGGGCTTGAAGAACGCATGATGGTGATGTGGGAACATGGCGTCAACAGCGGACGCATTTCCCCCACGCGCTTTGTTGAGCTGATGTGCAGCAACCCGGCCAAAATCTTTGGCATGTATCCGAAGAAGGGCACCATCGCTGTCGGTTCTGATGCCGACATCGCCATTTGGGACCCGCAGGAAAACCACGTATTGAGCGTGGAAACGACGCACATGCGCACTGACTACATCGTGTATGAGGGGATGCCGATCCGCGGTCGGCCGAAGCAGGTCTGGCTGCGCGGTCGCAAGATCGTGGATGGGGAAAACTGGCTGGGCGAGAATGGTGACGGACGCTACATTCTTCGCCGGCCGAATGCACCCGTCTTGTAACGGACGTCGCAACCCGCTCGCTCCGACGACAAGGGGAGCAAAATCATGCCCGACATAGTGGAACTGTGGGACAAACCGCAGGCGGAGCGCATGGTGATGCTCGCCGGTTGGCGCCAGTGGGCGGACGCCGGCTCGCTGTCCTCCGGGCTGCCCAGGTATCTGGTCCAGCGGAACAGTGCAAAACGGATCGGTCGCTTTAACAACCAGGGCTTTTACATGTTTCAGATCCCCGGCACGCACGATCTGGTGCGGCCGGTGGTGCGCTTCGAAAACGGCTATCCCCGCTCGATGGAGACCCGCTGCAACGAGCTGTTTTTCACACGCAGCGGCGAATGCGGAGTCGTGATTTTCCTGGGGGACGAGCCCCATCTGGACATTGAACGCTACAGCAACGCGCTCTTTGACCTCGCCGCAGATCTGAAGGTTGAGCGCATCGTCGGCCTGGGTGGCGTGTATGGCGAATTGCCCTTTGATCGCGAACGCATCGTTTCCTGCAATTTCAGCCTGAAACGCATGGCGGGCGAGTTTGCGCGCCTGGCCGTGAACCTTTCCGATTACCATGGAGGGGCCAGCATGGGCTCCTACATGTGCAGCCGGGCCAGTGAGCGGGAGCTGGAATACGCCGGCATGCACGCCCTGGTGCCCACCTACGATTTCTCCAACATGGGCAAGCTGACCAACACCATCCGCATCGAAAACGACTTTACGGCCTGGCTGGGCGTGATGCGCAGGGTCAATTTCATGTTGCGTACGGATTTTTCGCTTGAAGATCTTGAGGAAAAGAGCCGACGACTGGTGGAAGTGGTCGAATCCAAGGTCGATGAACTGGAAAAAATGGCGCCGGAAGCCGGCGTGCGCGACTATCTGAAGCGACTGTCGGATGAATTCGAGGAACCGGTCTTCAATCCCCTGGATGATGTTTGGGAAGACGCCCTGCGGGGTTTGCTGGACGACCGTGAAAACCCGACCTCGACGTCAGCAAGTGACCCGCCGGACGTGGAGCTGAAATGAGCGATTACTTCATCGGTCTGGACGTCAGCACGACGGCCTCGAAGGCCGTGGTGATTGACGTCAATGGCGCGGTCATCACCACGGCCAGCCACGACCACCGGCTGGAAACGCCCAGACCGCTTTGGTCGGAGCAGGACCCGGCGGAATGGTGGCGCGCCAGCTGCGCTTCCCTGCGTCAGGTCGCAGGGGAGTTGCCGCAAGGCTCCGTTACCGCACTTGGCCTGACCGGTCAGATGCACGGCCTGACGGCGCTGGATGCGCAGGATGATCCCTTGCGGCCGGCCATCCTGTGGAACGACCAGCGCAGCGCGGCGGAGTGCGAGGCGATCACGGAGGCCATAGGCGCTGAAAAACTCTATCGATTGATCGGCAGCAGGATCTTTCCGGGATTTACGGCGCCCAAGATCGCCTGGTTGCGCGAGCATGAGCCGGAGGTCTTCGGGCGCATTGCGCAGGTGTTGCTGCCCAAGGACTACGTGCGCTTCCTGCTCAGTGGCGAGCGCGTCACCGACGTTGCCGACGGGTCAGGCATGGCTCTGATGGACATCGGCGCCCGTGACTGGTCAGCTGAAATGCTGGACGCGCTGGGAACACCGCGCGACTGGTTGCCGGCCCTGACGGAATCGCAGGAAGTGTGCGCAGAGATCAGCGCTGCCGGCGCCGCTGCCAGTGGACTACCTGTCGGCACGCGAATTGTGGGTGGTGCCGGTGACCAGCCCGCGGGCGGAGTCGGCAGCGGCGTGGTGGACGCCGGTCAACTCAGTCTGGCGATGGGCACGTCGGGCGTGGCCTACGCCATCAGCGACCGCTACGAGCCGGACCGGCAGGGTCGCCTGCATACCTTTTGCGGTCCGATTCCCGGCACCTGGTTCAGCATGGGCGTCATGCTAAGCGCCGCCGGGGGATTGCGCTGGTTGCGCGATGCCCTGGCGCCTGACATGGACTTCGACGAGCTGGCCGCATTGGCCGAAGACGTACCGCCCGGAGCCGAAGGTCTTCTTTTCGCGCCCTGGCTGAGCGGAGAGCGACACCCCCATCCCGATCCCCTGGCGCGCGGCGCATTCGTCGGCCTGACCTTGCGCCATGGCCTGGGGCACATGGTGCGGGCCGTGATGGAGGGTGTCGCCTTCGGCATGCGGGAGAGTCTGGAGCTGTTGCAGGCGCAGGGACTGGACCCCTCCGATGCGGTGATTCAGGGAGGGGCGGCCAACAGCCCGCTCTGGCGGCAGTTGACGACCGACATCATGGATTTGCCGCTTTATCGCGTCAACACCAGCGAGGGCGCCGCCTTTGGCGCTGCGATTCTGGCGGCGGTCGGCGTCGGCGCTTTCCCGGACGTGTCTGCAGCCTGCGCGACGATGGTGCAAGGTCTGGACGAATCGCTGCCGCAATCCGCACTGGTGGACCGCTACAATGAAATTTATGCGGCGTATCGCGGGTTGTATCCGGCGCTGGCGCCGCAATTCCATCAATTGTCCAGACTGGACGCCTGAGGCAGGTTTTTAGCCGTAACTCTGGTACCAGTCTTCGCCGCCATGCGGCAGGTCGTAGAAATCGGTCCAGGGGCGGCCCTGCTGCAAGGTATGATCGTTCAGGGCCCCAATTCTTTCCATGGCCGTTCCCAGCAGGAATTCATGGCGTTCGCCCGGTGACATGGCGGCACACTCCTTCCAGATGGCGCGTCCACCCAGGTAACCGCTGGCGCCGCCCTGGCAGGCCACCCGCACCTGCCGTTCGAAGATCTCGAAGTCCACTCCTGCGCTGAGCAGCACCCAGGGCACCTTGCTGGCATTGCTGAGCGATTCGCAGGCCTGCAGCCACTCATTCTCGTCGTCGTGGTATTTGGCATTCATCGGGAATTCCATCTTGAGCACGTCGACGCCAAGAGCGCTGATGCGTCGCGCCGTCTCAATGACGACTTCCGGCTTGCCTTCGGCAAAGGCGGGCGAATCCGTGGCCACGTCCGGGTCCAGACTATAGGACATGGGCTCGACGAAGAGCGGCAGGTCCTGTTCGTGGCAATCCGCCAGGATGCGGCTGATTACGCCTTCAATATCATCCGCCAGGGCACCGGAGCCTGGATGGTAGTAAATCAAAAGTTTGACGGCAGCGGCCCCGGCCCTGCGCATCTTTGCGACCGTCCAGTCCGGGTCAAAGTCCGCGCGACGCATGGTGCTGTCGCCGGTATAGCCCGACTTTTCCAACGCCATGAGCAAACCGCTGTTGCGGTGCATCTGCATGGCGGGCAGCAGGCCATAGTTGGCGTCCAGCAGCACGGCGCTGGTGTATGGCGACAGCTGCCCGACCACTTCCGACTTGATCGCAACAGCGTCGTCGTAGCCGCTGCCTTCGGGCAACATGCCGACGTAACTGCCGCGCTGGTCAAAGGCCATGATGGTGAATACATGTTCGCTGGTGCTGGTGGTCTTCAGACCGCGCCAGCGGCCGGGCGTAAGCGTCGCTTTCACGGGATGCTCCTTCGCAAGACTGGAATCTGGCAGGGCAAGTATAGCAGAAACACCCGGGTTGCCCGGACCTGCGCCCAAACGGCAAGTTCGCCGGTCAGGTTTGACGGGAGACAAACAGGATAATTGACTGAGTAACGACCTGGTGTCAGTCGCTTGCGCCAGCCAGCCAGGCCCTGGCGGAAGCGCTGACGACCGCTTCGAAGGTGGTGGCGATGTAGCGTGCCCCACGCTCGCGCCACAGTTGCGCTTCTTCGACGTTGGGCACCACCACGCCAAGGGCCAGGTCGGAGGCGACAATGCGCTCGACGGCGCGGGAAACCAAAGATTCGACTTCCGGATGCGAAGTATTTCCCGCATGGCCCAGGGAATGCGACAAATCGGTGCGTCCGAGGAAAAGGACGTCGATGTCCGGCACGGCAAGGATGTCTTCAAGGTTGTCGACCGCTTCGGCGCTTTCCAGTTGCAGGACGACGAGGGTTTCCTCGTTGGCGCGAGCGACGTAGTCCGGGAAGCTCAAGTCCTGCGCGAAAGTAGCAGGGCGCACGCCTGCCAGTCCGCGCATGCCGCGCGGCTGATATTTGATGGCCTGCAGCGCTCGCTCGGCGTCGGCAGCCGAATCGACCCAGGGCACGTGCACGCCCTGGGCCCCGGCGTCAAGAAAGCGCAAGAGGACGTGGGGCTGGTTGGTGGTGACGCGAACCAGGGGAGTGACTCCACGCAATTCAAGCGCGCGCACCATGTCTTCGGCGCGATTGGGGTCCAGCGAACCGTGCTCGGCGTCCAGGATCAGGAAGTCCCAGCCCAGATAGCCCATGAATTCCGCCAGTGTCGGGTCGGGCGTACGAAAAAAGCAGCCAAAAACGCACTCTCCGTTTCGGAGTTTCGCTTTGGTCGCATTCGTCAACATGGTATGCCTTCCTTACTTTGGCGGAAACGTAGCGTTTGCTCTTTCGTCAAACGCATGATGCTACAATTCACGATGTGCTGGAAGGGAGAATGGTATGAAAATCACAGCCATTGACGTGTGGCCGGTGTGGAATGGCAATCGCAACAGCCTGTTTGTGACAGTCGACACGGATGAAGGCATGTCCGGCGTGGGTGAGGCCGGCATTTCCGGTCGCGAGCTCGCCGTGATCGGCGCCATCGACCACTTTCGGCCACAGCTGCTGGGGATGGGCCCCTTTCGCACGGAACACATCTGGCAACTCCTGTTTCGCGGCGGGTTTTTTCCGGCGCAGCGCATTCAGACAGCGGCCATTTCGGCCATCGACATCGCCCTGTGGGACATCAAGGGCAAGGCGCTCAACGTGCCGGTCTACGAATTGCTGGGCGGGCTGGCGCGGGACCGCGTCGTGTGTTATCCGCACAACGTCGGCCATTCGATGGAAGTTGAAGCGCTGGTCGACTCCTGTCTGGCGACGAAGGAGGCGGGCTGGAAGTTTGTGCGCTGGGGCCTGCCGAATGACGGTGAAACGTTGGAACCGAGACCCTCCATCCTGGCGGCAGTCCGACAGGTGCAGGCAGTGCGGGAGGCAGTGGGCGAGGACATCGAGATGGCGTTTGACGTCCATACCCGTCTGGACCTGCCTGATACGCTTTGGCTCTGCAAGGAACTGGAGCCCTACAATCTGTTCTTCGTGGAAGACCCGCTGCGCTGCGAAAACCCGGACTCTTTCAGGGCCCTGCGGCCGCGCACGACCGTGCCGCTGGCCGCCGGCGAGCAGTTCAGTTCCAAGTGGGAGTTTCGCCAACTGATCGAGGAAGATTTGATCGACTACGCGCGGATTGATCTATGCATCGTGGGCGGATTAACGGAAGCGCGCAAGATTGCCGGCTGGTGCGAAACGCACTACATCAAGCTGGCGACACACAATCCGCTGGGGCCGGTGTCTTCGGCCGCCTGCCTGCATCTGAATCTGGCGTCACCGCTGGTCGGCGTTCAGGAGCAGGCCACCATGCCCGGCACGCACATGCAGGACATCTTCCCCGAGCAAATCGAGTGGGAAGACGGCTGGTTGCTTCCGCCAAAGCGACCGGGCCTGGGCATTGCCTTTGACCGCGATGCAGCCCGCGCCAACCCCATGCGAGAGAGCCCGCGTAACATTCTGCACCGCGCGGACGGTTCCTTGGCCAACTGGTGAACCCAGGGAGGCGAATACAATTTGGGGGTTGATCTATAGTAACCAGAGGGCCTCTTCCCAAATGGGATCGAGGATGACCCGACGACTGGTCTCCTCAAGTTCAGTGCGAACCCAGTGCCAGGCTTCGTCCGGGTCGTGGTCGTTGCGGATTTCCACCAGGGCGCGGTTGTCGTGCGGTGCGGATACCGACGCGACGCAGCCGACTCTGAGAATTGCCTTGAAAAACCGTTCTTCGCTTGAAGTCAGCCAGCAGGCATAGCGCGTGTTGATCCCGATCGGTTGCGGCTCACCGAGAACAAAGGCCGGGGCCCCACCCTCACTCATAAACTTGCCTCCTTCCGGCCGGGGGCAATGTTCTGACGCCTCTGCAAATGTCGCCTCAGGTTCAGGCCCAGCCAGCCCAGCGACAGGATCACCAGGCCGCTGCCCCCCAGCATCAGGGTATCGTATTGCTGCGAAAGCATTTCGCGGCGGACGACGTCCGCCGCCACCAAACCCTGCACGGCCGTGCCAGTCTCCGGGGCTACATTCGGCGACCGACTGGCGATGACCTGGGCCAGATTGCCCTGAAGTTCGCGGTCCGTGTTAATGTAACGCCAGGTCGCAAAGCCCGTGAGCAACAGGCCCAGGGCCAGCAGGGTGACAAACAGTTCCCGTGTCCAGGTGGCGTTTGCAAGGCGCTGCATGGCCAGGCGTCACTCGCAGGTGGCGACAAATTGATGTGGCGGCAATTGACCGCTACACTTCTACGGCTGATTGCATTGTAGAGGAGAGCGACCTCCGTGGCAAGCAGGGTGCGGGTTGGCGTAATCGGAACGAGCTGGTGGGCGGACGCGATGTTCTTGCCGGCATTGTCGGCCCATCCGGGCGCCGAAGTTGTGGCTGTTTGCGGTCGCCACACCGGTCGCACGGAAGCATTTGCACAGCGATGGGAAGTGGGCAACGCCTTTACCGACACGGACGCGCTGCTGGACCATGCTGGTCTGGATGCTGTTCTCATCCTGACCCCCAACCGTCTGCATCATCCCCTGACGATGGCGGCGCTGGCACGCGGTCTGCACGTGTTATGCGAGAAACCGCTGGCCCTTGACGTGGCGCAGGCGCGGGAAATGCTGGCTGCGGCAAAGGAGGCCGATGTCTGCCACATGGTGCCCTTTACCTACAGCTTCATGCCGGCCACGCGTTATCTGCGCGAGTTAATCGGGCAGGGTTACATCGGTCAGCCCTACCATCTGAACATGCGCTACTACAGTGGCGGCGCGCGCACACAAGAGTATCGCTGGCGCTTCGACCGGGCCGAGGCTGGCAGCGGCGTCCTGGGTGACCTGGGGTCACACTTTCTCTTTATCGCGATGCAAATGTTTGGCGAAATCAGGTCCGTGCAGTGCCAGCTCGAGCGCTACGGTGAAAGGGGCCCCCGGCCGGATGGCAAGCCCTACGAGCGCGTTGACGACAGCGCGATGTTGACATTTGAGTTTGCCAACGGAGCGCAGGGCAACATCCACGTGAGCAAGATGTGTTATGAGGAAACGCCCTTCAGACAGACCCACCACATGGAGTTTCACGGCTCCGACGGCACGCTCTACAGTTACACCGACTGGGACAGGGTACAGGAGGTCAGGGGCGCTCGCGTGGGCGAGGGCCAGGTCCGCCCCCTGGAGATTCCGGAACCGATCTGGCAGGGGGCGCGGCGTGACAGGGTGCACAACACCTATCGCGATGTCTTTCGCCAGCAGGACCACATGGCGCGCGGGTTCATATCTGCAATTTTGAAGGGCCAGCCTGCCAGCCCGGATTTCGCAGACGGCCTGCAGGTCCAGCGCGTGCTGGCCGCGGCGGAAAAGGCTGCAAAAGAGGGACGGCGGATCCCGCTGACCGAAATCGAATAGAGTATTCTTGCCGGTTGCACATGCCTCAACGGCCTGATAAAATTGCCGCGCCGCGCAGGTAGAGAGTCTGCGCGAATCGACAAATGTCTCAGGAGAAAAGTCATGAGAAAACTGTTCGCTCTTGTACCCGTGCTGCTCATGTTGCTGGGCATGACCGTCTTCGCCATTGGCGCGGCGGGCGCTCAGGATGACCAGCCGGTCTTCCGCATTGTTTCCCATGGTGGCGCCGGCAATCCCTTCTGGATCGTCGTCATCAAGGGCATGGAAGATGCCTGTGCCCTGCTGAACGCTGACTGCGCCTGGCTGGCGCACCCGGTTGACAGTGTGGATGATATGGCGGGCTACTGGGATGATGCCCTGGCCGCCAACCCCGACGGCATCGGTACCACGGTCCCGAATCCCGAGGTCATTCGCGATGCCGTGGGGCGCGCCAGCGAAGCCGGCATTCCGGTGATCGTGCTTAACACGGCCGATCCGAACTCGGGTACTGCCGACGCACTGGATACGCTCTTCTACATCGGCGCCAGCGAGTTCACCGGTGGTGTGAGCAACGCCAACCGTGTGCTGGATGCCGCTGAAGCCGACGGCGTGGCAATCGTTCGCGGCGTGTGCCCGATTCAGGAAGTCGGTCACAGTGGACTCGAGGCGCGCTGCGCCGGTGTTCGCAGCGTCTTTGAGGAAGCCGGCATCCCGCTGGACGAACTGACCATCAACAACGACACGACGGCCTCTGCCGGTACGCTGGCGGACTACTTCACGGCCAATGCGGACACCAACGCGGCGTTCTTCCTTGGCCCGAACCCCTCCACCAGCTTCAATCTGTATCTGCAGGAAGCCGGTCGCATGCCGGGCGAGATCTATGCCACCACGCACGATACCAGCTCCGAGATCTACCAGATGATCAAGGACGGCTATCTGCTGCAGGCGATTGATCAGCAGCCCTATCTGCAGGGTTTCGAGACCATCATGTGGCTGTATCTGAACAGCCGCTACGAGCTGGCGCCCGGTAACGACATCTTTACCGGCCCAGGCGTCATCGACGGCGGCAACGTCGATGCCATCATCGAACTGACTGCGGCTGGCTATCGTTAGCATTCGCCAGTAAAAACCCGCCAGTTCGGGTAATCGGGACAGGTCGGGACAAATCCTGACCTGTCCCTTGTTTTTTTAGAGATATGAGAAAACCTGACCATGCTCGCATATTTTGATGAGAACGCCGGGCCATCCACAGGTGTGCAACTAACCCGAATCTATATGGTTTTGCTGGGACTTGGCGCTCTGCTGGTCGCCGAGCAGGTGCTGGCCGGCTGGATTGCCTTTGGCGAACGGGTCAACGTCCTTCGCAGCGACATTAATTTCATCGAATGGGTCGTGATCGTGGCGTTTCTGCTGCTGGCCCTGGCGGCCCTGCGCGCTGCGTGGAGCCTGTGGCGCAGGGACCAGGCGGGCTGGCCGTGGTCACAATGGGTCTCGTTCTTCGCAACCATCATCGGTGCCATTTTTCTGATGAAGGCCCTGCTTCCCGGCGCGATTGCCGGCATCAGCAATCTGACGGCGCCGGAGCTCGACATCCTCTTTCTGGTCATCGGCCTGCTTCTCTTTGCAAGCGGACTGCTTTGCTACCGTTTCGTGACATTTGGCATCAAGGTCTTTGACGAGAAGGTAGACAAGGCCCAGGGCGCTCTCAGCACGGCGGTCAGTGACATGACTCCGGGACAGTTCATCAGTCTTCAGCTGGCCCAGTCGCCCAGCGCCGGCGCCATTATCGGCTTTGTCTTCATTTTTTTGGTGTTCAGTTTTGTCACAGACCTGTTTTTGCAGCCAACGTCGGTGGGGTCGGTGCTGACCAACGTGTCGACCAAGGGCATCGTCGCCATTGGCGTCACCATCCTGATGATTTCGGGTGAGTTTGACCTGTCCGTCGGCTCGATGCTGGGCGCCGTTTCGGTCTTTTACATGTTCTTCCTGACCGAGGGGATACCGCAAATCGGGTTGGGTGCGATGCCGATGTTGCTGGCCATGCCGGCGGCACTGATCGTGGCCATGTTACTGGGCTTTATCAATGGCATTATCCTGGTCAGAACCGGCATTCCGTCTTTCATCGTGACGCTGGGGACCTTGCTGATTTACCGCACGATCCCCCTGGTCGCCATTCCTGGTGGGCGCATCCTGCGCTATCGCGATTACTACGACGAATTCCCGCAGGTCTGGATCAGTCCCTGGGTCCTGACCTTGCTGGCGCTGGCGGGCCTGGCGGCAGTGGCTTACGTGGCCTGGCGTCTTCTGCCTGGCCTGTGGCGGGGTCTGCAGTTCCGGCTCGGCGAAATAAGCAATGCGGTCAATGAAGGGCACTTCAAAACGACCCAGGCGCTGCTGGCGGGATTGGTTCTGCTGGTCACCGCGCTCGTCCTGCTGGTCCTTGCCCTCTGGCTGGTGATGATTGTCGCCTTTCATGCAGGCAGCGGAGGCGAGTTGATACAGGTCGGGTTCTTTGATCTTGTCAACGGGCGCTGGGGTTTCAGCTTTGAACAGGTGACTGGCGGACTGTTCAGCATTCTCATTCCGCCTGGCGCCAACTTCCGCAATTCCATCATCTGGTGGCTGCTGCTGGTCATCCTGTTCCAGGTCGTGTTGACCCAGTCCCGTTACGGCAATTCCGTCTTCGCCGTGGGCGGCAATCCGGGTGCGGCGCGCGCACAGGGCGTCAACGTCAACCGGATCAAGGTATTGAATTTCATGCTGGTCGCCCTGCTGGTAGGAGTGACCAGCATTCTTGAAGTCACGCGCAACCCCGGCGTGGACCCGCTGAAGGGCGATGGCTGGGAACTGGAAGTCATCGCCATGACGGTGATCGGCGGCGCTTTGTTGAGCGGTGGCTATGGCAGTGTCATCGGCACGCTGCTGGGAGCGCTGATCGTTGGCATGCTGGCAACCGGGCTGGTGATCATCGGCATGAACGCCCGCTTGTTCCGGGGTGTCGTGGGCGCCATTACCATCCTGGCCGTGGTGCTTAACACGCTAGTGCGACGACAATCCACCTGAGGTAATTGACATGAACAGCATGCAGAACAACGGGGACAACCTGCTGGAGATGCGGGATATCCACAAGTATTTCGGCAGTGTGCGAGCCCTGCGTGGCATCGATTTCCACGTGGACCGTCAGGAGATTGTCGGCTTGCTGGGCGACAACGGCGCCGGCAAGTCCACACTGATCAAGGTGTTGACCGGTTTCCATACGCCGACCAGCGGCGAGATCGTCTTTGAAGGTGAATCGGTCTACATCGATTCACCGCATCGCGCGCGGGAACTGGGAATCGAGACTGTCTACCAGGACCTGGCGCTGGTGCCGTTAATGAGTATTGCGAGGAATTTCTGGCTGGGTCAGGAACCGACGCGCAGTTTCGGCCCGATCAAGTTGATGGACCAGGAACAAATGGCCCGTGAGTCCGCTGCCGCCCTGGAGGACGTGGGCATTCACATCCGTGACGCCAACGAGGTCGTGGGCAGCATGTCGGGGGGCGAACGGCAGTCCATCGCCATCGGACGGGCGGTCTATTTCGGCAAGAAGCTGCTCATCCTTGATGAGCCGACCTCGGCGCTGTCGGTGGGTGAGACGCGCAAGGTGCTGGAATACACGTATGCCGCCAAGGAACGCGGCATGAGCGTCATTTTCATCACGCATAACATCAGCCAGGTACACGCAGTCGCTGACCGCTTCACAATTATCAGCCGCGGGCGCAAGCTCGGTGATTTCACCAAGGCAGATGTCAGCGAGGAGGAAGTGGCGACCATGGTCATGTCTGGTGTCGTGCCGGAACGCCTGCGACTCTTTGATCCTGAAGCGGCGGATGACTAGCCATGCGAACTTTCCAACACCCCACACTTCTGGTCTGTTTGCTGGCCGTTCTGCTGGTGGCATGCGCGCCGGAGGACCTGGACGTCACGCCGACGGCGACGGCGACGCCGGTGCCAACGGCCACGCCCGTGTCCGAGGCGACCTCGACTCCAACGCTTACGCCTGCACCGACGGAAGTGGCCGAAACGCCACTGGTCGATGTCTTCGTTGAAAATGTGCCGGCGCAGGTGCCGGCCGGCGGTATTCAGTGGCGGCGCGACCCCGAGCGGGACGTCGGCCGCGTGCGCAACGTCCAGAACGGAACGGCAAAGCGCCTCTACCTGATCGAACGTCAGGGAGGCAAGGCCAACTTTACCTTTGGCGTCTTTGATACGCAGGAAGACGCGCTTGTTTATTACGAATTCGTCAAGGAATTGCGCACCGTCCTTGAAAACGGCGAAATAAACGAGGAGTTCCCCCTGCCGAATCTCTTTGGCAGCGGTCTCTACGGCTCCAATGCGATCTTTTCGATTGACAACTATTTCATCGAGGTCGGAATCGAACAGTTTTCCGGCACCGCCGGTAACCCCTTGCCCGCGCTGTCGCGCCAGGCGATCAAGATCGTCCAGGAGACTCTTTCGACCATGGCGGCGGCGGCAGAAGCCGGAGAAGTCGAGGACCGCACGATTGCGCAGTTGCTGGATGCCCTGCCGCAGCAGGTATCGGTGGGAGACGTTGTCTGGGAAAAGGGCGCCCGATCGCTGCTTAACGTCAGCGATGGCGCGGCGGTCAGCCTGCCATGGCGGGCCGGTGACCTGAGACTGACGCTTTACATGGCCTTGTTTGATTCGGACAGCGCAGCGCTTGCCTGGGAACCGGTTGAGGCGGACAACGGAACGATTCCCGGGAGCGCCACCCTGACTCTGGGCGAGCAATACGTCGCCCTGGTGTGCGATGGCCCGGCAAGCGGACTTGAGGTGGCGCGCATCCTGGCGGAGACGCTAAACGCGCTGGTCAACATCTAGAATCAGTCGCGAAGGCCGAAAATCCCACTGCGCGCTGTGCGGCTACGTGGCCAGACCGCGCATTGCGCCAGGCCATTGATACCCTGGAGGTAGACCGGATGGTCTTCTTCCAGTGGAAGTTCCACCACGCGACCCGTAACGCCAGACAGGTAGGCGCCCAGCGCGACTTCCAGTGCGCGGGTACCGACCGATCCACTGGCGAGCAGGGGCGCCCCCGTTCGCAGCGCGCTGGCAAACGCCTTCCAAAGCCGGGTGAAGGAATTCGCGATGTTGTCGCCGTGCGTCGCCAGATCAGCGGCCTGATGATCGCTGCGCAGCCAGTCGCGCACACTAAAGATTTCGGATGCCTGGTTGAATCCGCTGGTCTGACCTTCCCTGTAGCGCATGCGCAGGTAACCTTCACTGCCACTGAGATCCACGCCGCCAACGCCGACGCCCCAGCCGTGATGAAGCGCCGCGTAGCCGCCGGGGTAGGCTATCTGGATCAGCGCCAGGTCCTCCACCTCGGGGTTGCGGCCGGCATAGGTGGGTGCGTCCACGAAGGCCATGACCTGTTCCGCGGGTGCGCCGTAAAACCACTCGGCCAGGTAAACCGCGTGAATCATGTCCATCAGAATGCCGCCGCCGGCGGCCAGGGTATGGCGCCAGTCCCCCTGGAATTCAGCGGCGCCCGGTTTGTCGATGACGCCCAGATAGTGCATGGTCAGCACGCGCAAGGCGCCGACCAGCCCCTGCTGGACCAGTTCGTGCAATTTGCCGTATTCGGGCAAATAGTGATAGTTGTGGACCATCCCCAGCACACATCCGGCCGAGTCGGCGGCCGACACCAGCTCATGCGCTACTGCCGGCACGGCCGCCAGGGGTTTTTCGCTGAGGACGTGAATGCCGCGGGCGAAGGCATCCAGCACGATCTGACGGCGGAATTGCTGCGGCACAGTGATGACAACCGCCTCAATGTCGTCGCGGGCAAGGACATCCCGGTAGTCACTGTAGAGCGCCGGTCGGTGATGACCAAACCAGTGACCCGCAATGTCAAGGCGGGCCGGAGTGACGTCGGCGACGGCGACCAGTTGTGCTTCACCAGTCGATTTCAGCGCGTTCAGCGCAGGGCGATGGCCGTATTCGACCACATTGCCACAGCCTATCAGGCCAACTCGCAGGGGCTCCGCCATGCCGTCCTCCAGGTTGCGCAAGGTGCGCGCTATCCTGCCTGGTCGCCAGCCGCCTGTCAACTACCCGTGCAGGAGATACGCAAGTCCAGCGCGTCCACGATTTTGTCAAGGTCTGCCAGCTGCTGCGGGTTGACAGCCACGCTGGGTCGGCGCACCACGGCGTGCTGAATGTGGCCGGCGCGCTGCATCAGATACTTTCGCGCGTGCAGGGAGAATTCATGGCCCGGGCCGGATACGGCGGCAACCAGGGGCTGAATTTCATCCAGTACGGCCAGCGCCTGGTCATGGTGTCCTGACCGCCAAAGCGGCCAGGCCCGGCAAAAGTACTCGTTGAATCCGACGCCCGGGATGAGACCGGAGGACCCGGCGCGAAATTCGTCCGGCAGAGTAATGCCACCACCGCCACCAAACAAATGGACACGGTCGCCGTCGATTCGTTGCCGCAGGTCTGCCATACGCTCCGCTGCACCCGGGCCTTCGATCTTGAAATAGCGAACGTTTTGCGCCCGTTCTGCGATCTCTGCCAGCGCCGACGGCGCTAGGCCTGTGCCGGCATATCCCTGAATGTGCGGTGACTGTTGCACCATCAGCGGCGCATCTGCGGCGTTAGCCAAATCGACATAGTGGTCTACCAGTGCGGCTGGTGGAACGTTCATGGTTGGCGGGGGCAGGGTCATTAGAGCTGCCGGTTGCCAGCGCGCGAATTGATTCGCCTGCAGGATGGCGGCTTCGGTGCTGCCCGGCGCGATGCCGATGACAAGAGGAACACTGCCGGCTGTTTCAGCGGCGACGATCTCTACGGTCCGGCGCCTCTCTTCATCGCTCAGCTTGTACGCTTCGCTGGCAAAGCCGTTAATGCCCATTCCGTCCACACCGCCATCCAGCTCAAAGCGGACAACGCGCTGCAGCCCCTTTTCGTCGATGTCACCGCGTTCATCAAAAGGAACAAACACGATGGGGATGATGCCTTCCAACATGGTATACTCCGCGCCTGCGCAATTGGGCAGGGAAACTTAATGAAGCTATACGTAACCGGGGGGACCGGGCTGGTAGGCAGCAACCTGATCCGACTCGCCCGGGCGCAGAATAGCGTCGAAATCATCGCCTCGCAATTCGGCCCGCAGCCGGAGTGGAACGTCGACTACGAACTGGACCCGCTCGATATCAGTGATGCCGCGGCAATCCGCCATTCCATATTGAAATATCGGCCGGACGTCGTCATCCACACCGCAGCCTCTGTCGACCAGGTGTGGATGCGCAACAATCGCGAACTGGCCTGGACCATCATGGTTGATTCCACCATTGCATTCGCGCGGGCCTGCCGGGAAATCAATTCCCGTCTTGTCTTTGTCTCCACCGACTGGGTCTTTGACGGCATGGTGCCGCTGGTGACGGAGTTTTCCCCGCCATTGCCGGTGAATTACTATGGCATTATGAAGGCCGTCTGCGAACAGGCGCTGGGCGCGATGGACGATCTCAACTACGGCGTGGGTCGTCTTGCGGGAGTCTACGGGCTGAATTATGCCGTGCCCGCCCTGTTACGGCGGGAACAGTCCCTGGGTTTCGAGATGGGCGTTTTCGTCGCGGAACAGGTAAGGCGTGGGCGCGTGGCGGAAATATGGACCGGGCCCAACACCAACATGCAGGCGCACCCGACATTGGCTTCCGACTGCGCCGACATGTTGCTGCGTCTGGCGCGCAGCGAGGCCACCGGCATCTTTCACTGTTTTGGCAGTGAGTCGATCGGGCGGCTGGATTTCGCGCGAGCGGTCGCCAGTGCCTTTGACGCGGACAGCAGTCTGATCGCCGCTGTCCCGACGGACCCGCAGGCGCTGGAAGTCCATGCGGGAATAAACATTCCCTACCGCACCTGCGCCAGTGTCGAGCATTCCAGCGCTGTCCTGGGCCGTCGGGCGTTGAACGTCGCCGAAGGTACTGCGGCCTTTCGCCAGGAGTGGGATGCCTTCCATGACGGTGAGGGGATCTGACGCATGCAAGCCCTGAAGCTCCACGCGGACTGGGCGCCACGCCCGGAATACCTGCCCAGCGAGCAGGAACTTGCAACGCGCAACATTCGCAACGCCCACATGGTATGGCACAACCCGCGAATCGAACTGGGATCTGCCCCCGAACCTGAACTGGAGGCGGACCAGGTGCGGGTGCGCGTGGCCGCGGTCGGCATTTGTGGCTCGGACATGCACATGTACGAAGCCGACAGTGACGGCTACATGATTTACCCGGGCTATGTCACGGCCCCCAACATTTTGGGTCACGAGTTTGCAGGGCGCGTGGTGGAAACCGGTGTGGACGTGCGCGACCTGCGTGAAGGTGATCTGGTGGCGGTGGAAGAGATTCAGTGGTGCGGCGAGTGCATCGCCTGCCGCAAGGGCTTCGTCAACCACTGTGAATACATGGGGGAGATCGGCTTCACCATTCCCGGCGCCATGGCGGAATTCATCGCCGTGCGCGAACGTTACTGCTGGAAGCTGGATGAGTTGGCCGATGCCCTGGGCAGTGAAGAGGAAGCGTTGGTCATGGGCGCCATGGTGGAACCAACCGGTGTTTCCTACCAGGGTCTTTTCAACCGCACGGGGACCTGGCTACCGGGGCATCACGTGGTCATATTCGGGGCCGGGCCCATCGGCCTGGCGGCGGAAGCCTTGTCCATCGCCGCCGGCGCCTGCCAGGTGATCGTGATTGATCCATCAGCCAGCCGCAGGGCCATCGCGATGCGAATGGGCGCATCCCAGGTGCTGGATCCTGCTGCGGTGGATTTGAACGAGGCCCTGCTGGAGTTGACCAGGGGCCGGGGCGTCGATTACGTGGTCGAGTGTGCCGGCTATGCGGACAGGACGCTGCAACCCCTTGAATCCTGCCTGGCGGTGAATGCGACCCTGATTGACATCGGCATGGGCGGCGAACGACCCACATTGCCCATCGTGACCTACAAGCAGCGCGGCGTGCAGTTGGCTGGTTCGCTGGGGCATGCGGGCAAGGGAGTCTTTCAAAACGTTATACGGCTGATGACCGCCGGGCGAATCGACATGCGTCAGATGGTCAGCGAACGGTTGCCGCTGGATGATGCCGTAGCCGCCTTTCGGCGTCTGGAAAGCCGCGAGGATGCCAAAATTATCCTGTTGCCTGGTTGAACATGAACCCCGACCCGATTCTTTTCATTGGGGGTTGTCTCTTTCTTGGAATCGCATACCTGGGTCGCTTTGATCCGCAGCGCCTGTGGCGCCTGCTCAGCCTCGAACGCGCCTGGCGCCGTCGCAATCCCGAGCAACCGCTTGACTGGGACCGCGTTGCGCTGCGCTATGCGATCGGTTGCACCGTGATGGGCGCATTGTCCATCGTCGGCAGCGTGGCATTGACACAGGGCACTTGAGCTTTGCCACGCCTGGTTGTGAAGGGGAGCGAGTTGCCATGGACGTGAAGCTGGGAATGCTGGGGGCAGGACGCATCGCCCAAACGCATCTCAAGACGCTGGCGACCAGGATCCCCAACGCCAGCGTCGCAATCATCGCCGATCCCTTTGGCAACGTGGCCGCGGAGACCGCAGCAAAGTTCGATATTCCGCGTCACACCAAAGACCACCGTGAAGTGCTGGACGATGAGTCGATTGACGCGGTTATTGTCTGCACCACGACCAACACCCATGCGCCACTGATTGAGGAATCCGCGCGCGCCGGCAAACACATCTTTTGCGAAAAGCCCATTGACCTGGACATCGCGCGAATTGATCAGGCGCTGACAGAGGTGAAAGAGTCTGGCGTCAATTTGCAGGTCGGTTTCAATCGCCGTTTTGACCCCAACCATCGTCGCGTGCGCCAGGCGATCGAGCGGGGAGACATCGGCGACCCGCACATCCTGCACATCATCAGCCGGGACCCTTTCCCGGTGCCCATGTCCTACACGCGCAATTCCGGCGGCATATTTGTGGACATGACAGTGCACGACTTTGATCTGGCGCGCTATCTGATTGGCTGCGAAATTGAGGAAATATACGCCACAGGCGCGATCAACATTGTGCCCGAACTGGCCGAACTGGGTGACCTGGATACCACCTTGCTCATCATGCGCTTCCAGAACGGCGTGCTGGGGATGATTGACAACAGCCGCAAGGCGGTGTTTGGTTACGACCAGCGGGTGGAGGTCTTTGGCAGCGGCGGATCGGCGAAGACCGACAATCGCTACGACAATGCCGTGACGATCAGCGACGGCGCCAGCATCCGGCGCGACCCACCCTATGAATTCTTCATGGAACGTTACACGGAGAGCTTCGCGCGTGAGATGGAGTCTTTTGTGCGGGCCCTGACCGACGATGCGGCGATCGAGGTGAACGGCTACGACGGCCGCATGCCGGTTGTGATGGGCAAGGCCGCTTTCCTGTCACATGAGCTAAACCGTCCGGTACGCATGGAAGAGATTGAGAACGCGTTCTATAATCCCCTGGAGTGAGCGCTTGTCCGCGGAGTAGGCATGTCCAAAAGCTGGGAAACCCTGCATATGGGTCGCAGTTCCATCGACCTGTATTCAAACGACGTTGGCAGCCCTTTCGTCGATATCAACAGTTTCGCGGCTTATGTTGGCGGGTCACCCACCAATATCAGCGTCGGGGCCACCCGGCTTGGCGCGAAAGCGGCGCTGCTGACCGCGGTCGGTGAAGACCCGGTCGGTGATTTTCTGCTGCACTTTCTGCGCGAAGAGGGTGTGACTACGGACTACATTCCGCGCAAGGCCGGCATGCGCAGCAGTTGCGTCCTGCTGGGAATCGAACCGCCGGACCGCTTTCCCCTGCAGTACTACCGCGACAACTGCGCGGATATTAATCTGAACATTGATGACGTGCTGGCCGCGCCGGTTACGGACTGTCAGGTATTCCAGTTTGCCGGCACAAACCTGAGCCTTGAACCCAGCCGCAGCGCCACCATGTTTGCTGCCGAACTGGCGCGCCAGTCCGGTGCGCGGGTCGTCTTCGACGTCGACTTCCGACCCGACCAGTGGTTCGATATTCGCGCCTTTGGCGTTGTGGCGCGCTCGGTACTGCCCCTGGTTGACGTGGTCATTGGCACAGAGGACGAAATCAACGCCGCCACGCTGTCCAGTGTGGAGCAAATGGAGTTGACCCACTCACAGGTCTCCGACGCAAAAGTGACCGGGGATACGCCCGCCGCCATCGGAAGAATCCTTGAAAGTGGCCCGGAGGCGGTGGTGGAAAAGGTGGGCGCCCAGGGCGCCCGCATCCATTTGCGCGGTGGAGAGATCGTCGAAGCGCCGGGATTTCCGGTGGAGATATACAATATCCTCGGCGCCGGCGATGCCTTTGGGGCGGGCTTTCTTTATGGCCTGGTGAGAGACTGGGGCTGGTATCGCTCGGCGCGGCTGGGGAACGCCTGCGGCGCCATTGTGGTGACGAAACACGGATGTGCCAATTTCATGCCAACCCTGCCCGAAGTCGACGCATTTGTAGCCGACTACGGCGGGCTGGACTGAACAGGAGGAAGTCAAGACGTGCAGTACACGGCGGAAACCATGCTGGTGCGGTCCAATGACCGGGGTGAAACGGGCGAGTTCGCAAGGGTGACCCCCGGGCAGGCCGGTTGGGAATTCCTGGGCATGTATGCCCTGCGCCTCAACCGGGGCCAGCGCTTTTCCGCCATGACCGGCGGGATGGAACTGGCCATGGTTATTCTGGGCGGCAGGTGCAGCGTCCGTAGCGACCGCGGCAATTTTGAGCATATCGGCCGGCGCCCGAATGTATTCAGCGGCATGCCCTGGGCCGTTTATCTGCCGCGGCAAACGGAATGGGAACTGGAAGCATTGACCGACGGACTGGAAGTCGCGATCTGCGAGGTGCCGGCCGAAGAGGACTTTCCGGCGCAACTGGTGACGCCACAGGACAGCGAGATCGAGATCCGCGGTGGCACCAACGCCACCCGCCAGATCAATGGCATCCTGCCGCCAGGTTTCAACTGCCAGCGCATCGTCGCCGTGGAGGTCTATACGCCCCCCGGCAACTGGTCGAGCTATCCGGGACACAAGCACGACGTGCACCGCGTGGATGAGGATGGCAACCTGCTGGAAGCAGACCTTGAAGAGGTTTACTTCTACAAGTTTGACCGTCCCGGCGGTTATGCTTACCAACGTGTTTACAATGACGACCGCAGCATTGATGCCGTGATGATGGCGCAGGAACATGACGCCGTGTTGGTGCCCGAGGGCTATCATCCTGTCGTCAGCGCCCATGGCTACACGACCTATTATCTGAACTTCCTTGCTGGCTCTGCCCAGTCGCTGGCAAACAGCGATGACCCGGACTATGCATGGGTGAAAGACAGTTGGACGTGGAAAGATCCGCGACTGCCAATTGTCGACATGGAGATGGAGCCAATACGACGGCAGCGTTAATCCCGGGAGTACGCTGATGGAAACCACACGACTCACAACGTCACAGGCGCTGGTGCTGTATCTGGCAAACCAGTACAGCGAGCGGGACGGGAATGAGCAACGCTTTTTCGCCGGCTCATGGGGTATTTTCGGTCATGGCAACGTGGCCGGCCTCGGCCAGGCCCTGCAACAATATTCCCATCTCTTGCGTTACCATCAATCGCGCAACGAACAGGCACAGGTCCTGGCCGGCATCGCCTACGCCAAGGCAAGGAATCGCCTGCAGACCTTCGCCTGTACCTCGTCCATTGGGCCTGGCGCTACCAACATGCTCACGGGGGCAGCGGTGGCGACGGTCAACCGGCTGCCGGTGCTGTTGCTGCCGGGCGACATTTTCGCCGAGCGCATTCAGGCGCCGGTGCTGCAGCAGGTGGAATCGGCCCATTCGCAGGACTTTTCGGTCAACGATGCCTTCAGGCCGCTCTCGCGTTACTGGGACCGGATTAATCGTCCCGAGCAACTCATCACGGCCTTGCCGGAGGCGATGCGAATCTTGTTGTCGCCGTCGGATACCGGCGCCGTCACCTTGAGTCTGCCGCAAGACGTGCAGTCCGAGGCCTTTGACTTCCCGACGGCCATGTTTGAAAGACGGGTGTGGCAGGTCCCGCGTAACCGACCGGACGCAGCAGCCTTGCACAAGGCAGCGGAGTGGATTCGCGAGAGTCGTCGCCCGCTGATCGTTACCGGCGGAGGGACGCTCTACAGTGATGCTGCCGGCGCCTTGCGTGAGTTTGTTGAACAGACGGGCATCCCGTCCAGCGAGACTTTTGCCGGCAAGGGCGCGCTGCCCTACGATCATCCCCTCAACCTGGGTGCGGTGGGCGTGACTGGAACAGAGGGTGCCAACCTCATCGCCCGCGAGGCCGATCTTGTCATCGGAGTGGGCACGCGCTTTAGTGACTTTACCGTGGCTTCCAAAACTGCCTTTCAGAACGAAAGCCTGCGCTTCATCAACATCAACGTGTGTGAGTTCGATGCGTTCAAGCATCTTGCGCTGCCCCTCGTTGGCGATGCCAAAGTCACGTTGGAGGAATTGGCCTCATTGTTGGCCGGCTGGCAGGTGGATGGCGACTATCGCGCCAGTGCGGCGCGTTTCAATGCCAGTTGGGACGCCGAGGTTGAGCGGATTTACAATCTCGAACACGGTCCGCTCATCAGTCAGGGCGAAGTCATCGGCGTGGTCAATACGCTGTCGCGGCCGGAGGACGTGGTCATGTGTGCGGCCGGCAGCGTCCCCGGCGACCTGCACAAGCTGTGGCGCACCAGCCATTCCGGGGGCTTTCACACAGAGTACGGATTCTCCTGCATGGGATACGAGATTGCCGGCGGGATGGGTCAGCGCATGGCCGATCCGGAGCGGGAGGTCTACGTTTTTGTAGGGGATGGCTCCTATTTGATGATGAACAGTGAAATAGTGACGATGGTGCAGGAAGGCATCAAGGTCAACTTCATCGTCATGGATAACCACGGCTTTGCCAGTATTGGCGGGCTATCGAACGCTGTCGGCAGCGACGGCTTTGGCACAAATTACCGTTACCGCACGGAATCCGGGCAACTTGACGGTGAAACGCTTCCTGTCGACTTTGCCGCCAATTGCGCCAGCCTCGGTGCGCACGTGATTGAAGCCGGTAACCGCGACGAACTGGCGGATGCCGTCCGGGAGGCGCAGGCGATAGAGAATCGGCCGGTTTGCATCGTCATAGAGGTTGACCGACACCAGCAGGTAGGGAACTACGAATCCTGGTGGGATGTCGCCGTCGCCGAAGTGTCGGACAACGAGGCAGTGAAGGCGGCGCGTTCGGCCTACGAAGAAGATCGCAAGAAAGAACGCTATTTCCTGTAGGAAAAACCATGCCCGCCAGACGCCGGCGTTGGCCCCTGGCCATTGCCGGCCTGCTGCTGCTGTGGTTAATGGCGGGCAACAACGTCGTGCATCGCCTGGGCATGGCCCTGCTACGACTCGACTCGCTTCCGCCATACCTTAAGGTTGGCGGCCATCTCTATTACACACAGGGTTTCGACGGTTTGTGGCGCCACGACCTGCGATCAGGCGTGAGCGAACAATGGTGGATGCCGGGCGAAGGCAGCCTGGTCAGCGACGTCGCCGTGTCACCGGATGGCAGTCAACTTGCGTTGGCCTGGGCGCCGCCTGCTGAAGCCGGGTTTCAGACAGGCAGCACGGACCTGTGGCTGATGGCCTTGCCGAAGAGCAAACCGGAACCCCTCGTCCTGCGCACCGACATACTGGAGTCCTGGCGCGATCCCTGGTGGTCGCCCGAAGGCGACTGGTTGCTGGCGACGCATCAGCAGGTCCAACGAGATTCGGCAGGCGACCTTGTGGCTGTCCGTCTGGATGTCGTAAGGCTGGCGTTCGACGGGACACGTCACTTGCTGCTGGAAAACGCAGAACAGGCGGCCCTGTCTTCCGATGGCAGGCAGTTGGTTTTCCTGCGCCCGAATCCGGACAGTGGTTCGCAAGGGTTGATGCTGGCCCGACCCGATGGCAGCCTGGCGCATGAAATGGTGGACAGCGCGACTTTTCGCGCGCTCGCCTCGCCAGGCTTCACGCCTGACGACCAGGCGATTGTTTTCAGCGCTTCCGGTGAACGGCAGGACCGGATGCAAAGGGACGGCGCTGCGGCCGGCGCTGTGATGGCGCATGGCGAGCCCTGGAATGTCTGGCGTTTCGATATATCGACGGGCGATCTGTCCCGCGTGACGACATCTGCGCTTGACGGACCGGCGCTGGCATGGTCGCCGGACGGCTCTGACCTGTTGGCGGTACTGGCGGCCGAGGGCCTGTTTCTGCGAGCAAGGGACAAAATGTGGCGGCTGGCCCCCGTGACGACGGAAGGGAAGCTGGCCTGGGCATCTGCAGGCTGAAGCCAACAGGCCCGTGATCGAAATGACTAGAGGTTGGTGAAAACGTCGGTGAACCCTTCTCGTGGCAAGTCATCCCGGTCTACCAGGCCAAAGCCGTTGTCCATGCCGTCGCCCCAGGCATACCAGATTGCCGTGACCACGCGACTTTCGTAGCGTTGCTTCAGATAGGTGACGAAATCGTTGGCATACTTGCTGATGTCTTCCACCGGTTCTTCTTCAGCATTCAGAACGCCAAATTCTGTGATCCAGACTGGCTTGCCGGGCATGACCCTCGCCCAGGCATCAAGTGACTCGTCAATCAATCCGAAATGCCGGTATTTTCCGGCGGCAAAGGCCGGGCCCCGGCCATAGGGGTGAAAGGCAATTCCGTCCGGTCGTTGGTCTCTTGGCATCGCTTCCAAAGTTTGACGGGCATAATCCGGGCCGGAATGCGGGCCACTGCAATGGCCGCCGGTGATTATCATGGCTTCAGGGTCTGCCTCGCGAATTGCCGTAATGCACTTTGAAAGCATGCGACCGTAATCGGCCGGGGGTAAGGGTACAGAGGCCCGATGGCCTGTATGCGCATCCATTTCGTTCCAGATTTGCCAGACGATGCCCCGCCCGCGGTACTGGGCGGCGATTTTCCCGGCCATCTCGGCCAGGCGATCGCTCAGCAAATTCCAGCGGCGCGTATCCATACGATGCCAGACGTCGCTCGTCCCTTCTCCGTAAGTCTGGTGAGCAAGGACAACAACAACCTTGTAGCCGGCGTCAATATAGGCGTTGATCACCGGTCCAAAGCGTTCATAAGCCTTGACGATGTCCCGGTTTCCATAACGTTCCGGATTGCCGTGCGGCAACTCGGGATTCAGCGACACGTTGTAATTGAATCGTACCCAGCCCATCTTGCCAAGACGGCCCGGGTTTGGCGTGCCGAGGCGATGATAGCGGTCCAGGTTTACGCCCGTGATGTTGTCGCCCACGATGGGCTCCGGCTCTTCCACGACGATGTAGTGCTCCGCATTGGTGTATCCCTCTACTTCGTCACGCGACTGAACGTAAAGCCACTCGCCCTCCCGGCCGATGCGTGACAAGGCTTCCTGATAGGGATCGAGCACCTTCAGCACGTCTCCCGGGCGAACAATGGCGAGGGGGTCGCCTTCTTCCGGTGCGGACCGAATGCGGACGCGTTGGCTGTCGGGAGTGATGAAAAGGCGAGGGGGTTCCGGCGATTCGGCCAGGGAATAGAACCATGCGGCAGTGAAGCCTTCCGTGCCGGAAGGCGTGCGGATGTGCAACCACTCATCCTGAACGCCGATTTTCTCCATTGCCAACGGGGGAGATTCAATGACCTCAACCACGTCACCCTGCGACAGGGTGCCGATGGGCTCGCCATCAACGGGCCGCACGCGCACACGAATGCGGTCTTCAATTGGCGTTACGTACACAGGCGCGTCGAAGGGAAATTCACTGCCTTGACTGGTGACCAACGCCGGGTTTGGCGCCGACCCGTCGAAGACGCCGAGGAATCCGGCATCGCAATAGCCTTCCAGGCCCTTCGGTGTCCTCACGTGGAGCCACTCACCGCCCCGTCCAACCTTCCGGAGCGCGGAGTCGGGGTCTTCAAGCACAGCGGCCACTTCGCTGCTTTCAAGCACTGCGATCTGTTCGCCCTCCAGGGGCCGGGCCCGGACCTGTAGCTGACGAATGACAGGACTTACGAATAACCTTGCTTCAGGCAATGTTGCATGTGTGGTGTCGGACGCGGCAACTGGCGCCAGATTTGGGCCGGATGTTGCGCCTGCTCCCGGTGAACCCGCCGTCGCGGTCTTGTCCGCATCGTGCAAGGCCAGATACCAGGCGGCCGAATACCCCTCTGTACCGCCGGAAGTGTGTACCCGCAACCATTCGTCCTGGATACCGAGTTTACCAAGGGCTGCATCACGGGATTCCAGCACTTCAGCCACGTCACCCCGGGAAATGCTGTCCAGCATTTCACCGTCCACAGGCTGCGCTCGCACACGAATCCGGTCTTCCACCGGCGTGACCAGCAGGGGGGAGGCGACTGGCGCGGCAAATGGCGTGAGGACATTGGGGCCCGAGGGTTGGCGCGGGGCAGATGGCGGCATATGTCGCGCATCCGGGTCCTGATGGACGGCCAGAAACATACAGGACACGAATCCTTCCGCTCCGTCCAGACTTCGGATGTGCAACCATGCATGATCGTCGCCGACCTTGGCGCGAGTGGTCTCGTGAGGTTCCAGCGATTCCAGCAGGTCGCCAAATCCTGTCATCGTGAGTGTGATTCCGGTCTCGGGTTGTTCACGAATACGCACGCGATACTCTGTCGGGGCCACATAGAATTTTTCCGGATCCAGGCCTGGAGCGGAGTCTCCGGCGCCAAGGTCCGGCGATTTCACCTGCAGTGGCTGGTTTCTGACCAGGATTTCACCCTTTTCGTCGCCGTGGAGTTGCCAGTCACCCGAATGTACCAGGTTGAGCCAGAAATCTCCCCGATGCCTCAGTCCGGGCAAATTGTCGCGCGTCGCCTGGCGATCATGGGACAACTTGCGTAACTCGGCAACGCGGGTGATCAAACGTGATTCACCCAGGCCGTTTTGGTCGATGCGGGAGCGCTCCGGAACATCGAACTCCCGTTCTGCCATTCGCAAGAATCCATCGCCCATGCCGAAATTGATGCTTATGTCGAACAGCAATGCATGGGCAAGGGGAGTCTTGAGATTGCGAGGCTGAATAGCCACCCGCAGGGTAGGTTCCCAGAAGTTTTTGCGCGCCTCGTCGTCCTGAATCTGACGCATTTCCGGCTCCCGTCCGGCGGCAACCAGCAAGTCATGCAGGCGCGACTCGTGACGGAGGCGGGCATCCCGACTGGCGATGCGAGAACGATATGCTTTCAGCGACCTTGCGATCTGGCTGGGGGAATTGTCGACGTACTGATCGATGACGCGACCCAGTACGCCGGAAGCCAGCGTGAACTGGAAGCGGCCATAGCTAAGAATCCCGGAATCGTCCGTCTGGCAGGTCTGATAGTTGCCGCCTTCAAATCGCGAAGTAATGCCAAACGCTATTGCACGAACCCGAAGGTCCTCTTTCACCCTGTATCTCCTGCAAATCCGTTCCGGGGGTGGAATATAGCGAAAATTTCTCTATGCCTCATCAGTCACCTGCACTCCTGGAACGCCACAGGCAATGTCCGCTACCTCACCGCCGATTGCTTCAAGCCGGTCGATCACGTCCGCGCGTCTGGAGTTATCTGCCCATGCGAACATGCAATCGCCCCCGCCTGCGCCCGAGAGTTTCGCGCCCCATGCCTGCGCCGAGCGAGCGGCGTAAACTAGGCTGGCCAGTTTGGCCGTGCTTATGCCCAGCGCTTCCAGCAGGCCCTGATTGATGTTGGTCAACGCGCCCAGGTCACACCAGCGTCCTTCCTCCAGGCATGCTCTGGCGCGAATACAGATTCGCCCAATTGTGGCGAGAACGGGCTCCATCAGGTCCGGGTGACGGGAGCGCAAGGCAGCGACCTCTTGCACGAGATCGACCGTGCCCGCCTTGCTGCCGCTGTATCCGATGACGAGCGGCAGCCGCTCCACAGACAGCATCTCGGGAAACTCGCCCGAGCGTTCCAGATAACAGGTGCCACCATAGACGGCTGCTGCCACATCCAGACCAGAACCCGTACCCTGCACATCCAGAACTGCGGCCCGCGCCATTTGATAGAGATTGTTTGGGGACAGGTCAAGACGGAAGAGGCGCGCCGCAGCGGCCAGTGCAGCCACTGATATTGCTGACGAACTCCCCAGGCCAAGGCTTCTGCAAGGACCGGCCGTGACCAGCCGCAAACCACGCTTCAGCCTGTTGCGGGAATGGAGTTGATTGATCGCGGCCACCACGTACGCAATGTCCGCATCCTGCGTCACGGGCAAGGCATCGTAGGGCAATTCATGCAGGCGGTCCTGTGAGGTCTGGATCTGCAGGACGGCATCGACAAGCGTCGAGGCCGTGACCTGGTATCGACGGTCCACGGCGGTCACGATTCCCGGGTAGCCATGTACCACGGCGTGATCTCCAAACAGGACCAGTTTGCCAGGTGCGCTGGCAAAAACGCGCATCGCTCGATTCCCTTGTGGCCGCTTGCCCTATGGTATTCTACGCTCTGCTCACAGTGTATGACAGGTGTGCCCACATGTCGCGTGCAACCGCCAGGGCCTGTGCCAATCTGGCCTTCGTAAAATACTGGGGCAAGCGCGATGCATCGCTCAATCTTCCTTTAAACAGTTCAATTTCCATGACACTGGACGCGGCGCACACCACAACCCGGGTTGAATTTGAAACAGGTCCGGGCAGCGACGAGATATGGTTGTCCGAAAAGCCGGCGCCGGCGGTCTTTGCCAGGCGTATCAGCGCCCAGCTGGACCGCATCCGGTCGCTGGCCGGAAGTTCAGCAGCGGCCCACGTTAGCACGCACAACAATTTTCCGGCCGGCACGGGATTCGCTTCCTCGGCTTCGGGCTTCGCCGCCCTGACCTGTGCCGCTGCCAGCGCACTTGGGCTGCAACTGACTCGCCGGCAACTTTCCGTGCTGGCTCGCCAGGGTTCCGGTTCTGCCTGTCGGTCCATTTGTGCCGGCTTCGCCGAATGGCATGCCGGACGGGACAGCGACAGTTCCTTTGCTGTTCAGCTTGCCGACGCCCGGCACTGGAATCTGGTCGACCTTGCGGTCCTGGTCACAGATGAAGAGAAATCGGTCCGTTCCAGCGAGGGGCATCAGCTGGCCACCAACAGCCCTTTCTGGCAAACGCGAAGGCAAACGATCTCGTCTCGACTTGCAGAAGTCCGACAGGCGCTGCTGAATCGCGACTTTCATCGCTTTGGAAGGCAAGTTGAGGCCGAGGCGCTCGAAATGCACGCCATCATGCAAACATCAGCGCACGAAAAGGGCGGTTCATGGAAGTCCGGAATCTTCTACATGGCGCCCGATACCCTGCGACTGATCAATGCAGTCCAGCGCTGGCGCCAGGGCGGTATGGACGTCTACTTCACCCTGGATGCCGGCCCGACCGTGCACCTGCTTTGCCCGGAGGACCAGGTTGAGGACGTGCTGCAGGCGGTGAATTCGTTGAAGGGCAGTCAGTGCTGGCGGACCATTGCTTGCCGGCCCGGCCCCGGGGCGCGACTCTTGCCTGGGTGCGATTCAGCCTGAGATTGCCGGAGCCGGGCTAGACGGGCGCCACCAACTGCCGAAACAGGTCCGCCACGCCTCCCATTTCAGCCTCGGTCACTGTTACGACGTTGGGCTTGACCTTGACCCAGTTGCGATGGTCGGTGATCGTCTGGCCGCGAGAGAGTGACCCCCTGAGTTCGACGGACACATGGTGGCATTCACTGGCCAGAATGAGCTCCGGACGAAGCGTGACGGCCATGGTCAGGGTGTCCGGAATGAGCACCGAGGCCTCGTATCCGGCTTCGCTCAATCGCTTCAACATACCGTCGCAGCTTTCGCGATAAAGGGCAGCGCGCGGCCCAGGCTGGCTTATGAGTTCTTCAAATACTGGCGTGGGCAGGGGGTTTGCCAGCGTCGCGTCCCAGGTGACCAGCAGGATGTCTGTGAAGGCTTCAAACACCATGTGGGCCGCTTCGGGGTCGCAATAGATATTGAATTCGGCGGGGAAGATGTCCGTGTTGCCGACCGCATTCAGGGACCCGCCCATGATGACCAGTCTTTTGAGTCGCTGCGGCAAATCGGGGTCCAGACGGAGAGCAAGGGCGACGTTGGTCAGCGGGCCGATTGCGACGAGGGTGATTTCCCCCGGTGCGGCCCTGCTGCGTTCGATAATCTGGGTCACGGCATGTCCGGCAGCCGGAAAATGGCGGGCCGGTGGCCTGTGTTTCAGGTCTCCCAGGCCGTCCGAACCATGCACGAACTCGGTCTCGAACTTCCAGGGCGCAACAAGGGGCAATTCCGCTCCCCGATAGAATGGCACGTCCATGTCCATCACGTCCAGCACGGTGCCTACGTTGCGCACCACGTTTTCCAGGTCGATATTGCCGACGACGGTCGTGATGCATTCGACCCTGACGTCAGGGCAGGCCAGCGCCATCATCAGGGCATGGGCATCGTCGACGCCGGCGTCCGTGTCAATGATCAGTTTCAACTGGAGTTTTCTCCTTCAATCAGTTTGAGCAATTGTTGCCGCCATTGACTGTCGTCTTCCGTCAGACGCGGCGCCACCTGTGCGCCTTCCTGCAGGAAGTGCTGCATACCGCGACCCATTTGCTGGCCGCGTCTGGTGTGGATATCAAGGGCATAGTCGGGGATCTCCGGCCGCAGGCCCTGTTCCACCGCCCGGTTCAGCCAGTTGAGCAACTCGTCGCTGGACCGGTCTTTCAGACTTTGGCAGAGGAAACGCAGGGCGTGAATAGCGAAGAGGTAGCGGTCGCCGCGCGGCCGGGGCAAACGCAGGTGCATCTGGTAGAGCGTCTCTACCAGCAAGGGCGCCTGTACATCGCCAAAGCCGATGTCTTCGACCGAAATGACCTGCAGACGACTCCAGAGGACTTCCTCCAGTTCCTCGCTGGTGTTCAGCATCTCCCAGGCGAGCAAGGCGGCGTTATCCAGATTGCCTCGCCGTATTTCCTTCTGCAGCGCGGATATGACTTCGTCCGCGGCGAAGTCGTGGCAGGTGCGCACGCGTGTCCAGGGGTCCTGTTGCCATTGCGCTACGCTCATGTCGCCTCCGACTTGCCTGGTCGCACGATGTCCTTGAGGTCAGTAATTTCCTGGCCGAAACGGGCCGCAAAGTCCCGGCGTTTCATTAATTCGGAGGCACGGATGCGCAGGGCGACCATGACCAGGGCCGCGATGGTGGCAAGCTGGGGCAGGGCCAGCACCAGGTCTGCCGGGATGTTGAGGTGGGGCTGCGCCTGAATGAAGAAAGAAAGCGCTTCAGCGAAACCAAAGAAAAGGGAGGTGAAGAAAGCCGCGACCGGTCGCTGAAATGCGAAGAGGGACACGGTAAGCGCGATCCAGCCACGGGCGGCCGTCATGTTCTCCAGAAACTGGCTGAGAACGCCCAGCGAAAGAAATGCTCCTGCCAGCCCGGCCAGCATGCCGCTCAAGGTCAGGGCGAAAATCTGGACACGGGTGACGTTTATCCCCACGGATTCGGCAGCTTCCTGGTTTTCGCCGACGGCGCGGATGTGCCGGCCGAATCGCGTGCGGAAAAGCATGACCCATACCACCGCGACCATGACCCAGCCGACGTAAACGATGGCGTTATAGCCACTCAACAAGGGGCCCAAAACGGGCAATCCCTCCAGCAGGGGAATGCGCAAGGTGGGCAGGGAGCGAATGCTGGGGTCCGCCAGCGTGCCATAGACGCCAAAGCTGGCGCGCATGAAGAAAACAGTGCCGTTGGCGACCAGAAGGTTTACGGCCAGGGCAAGGATGATCAGATTAATGCGAATCCGCAAATAGAAAATGGCAAAGACCAGGCCGAGGATCCCGCCTGACACGGACGCGGCGACTACTCCCACAAACGGGTCGAGGCCGCTTTGAAAAAGGACGGCAACGCCGATAAAGGCCCCCAGCAACATCTTGCCTTCAATCGCCAAATTGAGAACGCCGGCCCGACTGGCCAGCAAGGCGCCCAGCGAACCAAGCACAAAGGGCGTGGCAAGGCGAATACTGCTCTGCACAAGAGAGTCCGGCAGGCCAAACAGAAAGACAATCGCCACGATGAGGGCGCAGACCCGCAGGGCGATGCGGATTTCGCGTTGTCGGGTGTTGAGCAGGTCAAGCATTGCTCAGGCCTCGGTCGCGGGCTGCGAAGGAGCGACGGTTTCGGGGAAGAGACGAACGCGCAGCCTGGTGATGTTTTCGCGGAAGAAGTCTTCCATGGAGGCGAAAAGGATCATAAAGGCGATGATCATGCCGCCGAGCTGCCGCGGCAGATTTTCAAACTGCAAATTGATCGCGCCCTGCTCAAGCCCTGCGAAGAAGCTGGCTACGAGCAAGATGCCGACGACCGACTCGCGGGCAAGGATGGCAACCAGTACGCCGTCAAAGCCCGTGCCGCCCAGCGCAAAGCCGTCCACGATGCGGCGCTCCACGCCCAGGATCATCAGGGCGCCGGCGAGCCCGCTGAGCGCGCCGCTAATGAGCATGGCGCGTAACGTGGCGCGCGCGGAAGGGATGCCTCCGTAGCGCGCAAACAATCGCGAGCCTTCGGTCATCCGCTGCTCGTAGCCGGCCGTGGTGCGGTGCAGGAAAAACCAGATGATCAGCGCCACAATGAGCACCAGCAGCAACCCGATTCCCAGTCGTGAACCGCGGAACCAGTCTACATCGCTCAGCAAGGCACGCGTGAAGGGGGTCAGCCAGGCCGTATCGTCAATGGTGCGTGTGCGCGCAATGTTGTTGAAGTCGGCGCGCAGGGGGAAGTTGACCATGAACGTGACGAACTGGACGGCGATGGCGTTGAGGATGATGGTGCTGATGAGCTCGTTGACGTTTAGACGAACTTTTAGAACACCGGCGATCCATGAGTAAAAGGCTCCCACCACCATGGCGGCCGCCATCGCAATGGGCGGAATGGTCAATCGCATCAGGGCCAGTTGCAGGGCCGGCGCCGTATCCGGGTCGGTGCCGGTCAACAGGTAAATCTGGTCCGGCAACCAGTAACCGAGGAAGACTGCTGCCACAGCGCCCAGCACCAGTTGGCCATCCTGGCCAATACTGAACATGCCGGCGCGAAAAGCCACTGTGGCGGAAAGCGCGGTCAGGATTAACGGCGTGGCGCGCTCCAGCACGATGGCCAGCTTGTGGCCGCGCGTACCGAGCGTGGGGGCAAAGTGCGTGTGGACGGAACCGTCTTCTTCTTCTACCGGCACGAAAAGCAAATGTCCGAAGCTTTCGCAACCGCGGGCGCCAAACCCTTCGCAAAACATGAAGGAATAGGTCGGCAAGGGCTCCTTGCCGGCGATGGTGACGAAAAAACTGCTGACAACCAGACCCAGAATGACGGCGGCGACCGGAATTGCAGTGCCCTCCAGCGCACGTCGCAGGCGAACAATCATATCTCTGTCTCCGGGTGACCGGCCATCAGCAAACCGATGCTTTCCTCATCAAGTTCATCGATGTCGTGGACGGCCATGATGCGCCCTTCATACATGACGGCGACGCGATCGCTCAATGAGAAAATCTCGTCAAGTTCAACGGAGACCAGCAAGATCGCGGCGCCGGCGTCCCTGGCTTCAACCAGCGTCTTGTGGACAAACTCAATGCTGCCGATGTCCAGACCGCGGGTCGGCTGGTTGGCGATGATCAGATCGGGATGGCCATCCAGTTCGCGACCCAGCACCAGTTTCTGCAGGTTGCCGCCGGACAGCGTGTGGATCTCTTCGCCCAGCCGGGCTGAACGCACGTTAAAGCTGTGCACGATTCGTTGCGCGAATTCGCGAATGGCGCGGAAACGAAAGACCCCACGCTCGGACCAGGGGCTGAGCTGGTACACCGTGACGATCAGGTTTTCGTCAAGCGATGTCCGCAGGTTAAGTCCCATTTGCATGCGGTCTTCGGGGATGTGCGCCATGCCGCGTTCGCGTCGGGCGCGGACCGTGCTGAAGGTGACGTCCTCACCTTCAAGCAGCACCTTGCCACCGTCGACCGGGCGCAGGCCACACAGGGCTTCCACCAACTCGGTCTGACCGTTGCCGCTGACCCCGGCGATGCCGAGGATTTCGCCCGCGCGCAGATCAAGACTGACGCCAAAGACGGCCGGAATGCCACCGGCGCTGGCCACCAGCAGGTTTCGCACCTCAAGAACCGTTTCTTGCGGGCTGGCCTCTTCCTTGTCGACGCGCAGGACGACCTCGCGCCCCACCATGAGGTTGGCCATGTCGCGAATGCTGACGTCGGCGACATCGTGAGTGGCGATCATCTGGCCGTTACGCATGACGCTGACGCGGTCCGCCACTGCCTTGACCTCAACAAGCTTGTGGGTGATCAGAATGATGGTGCGGCCATCGGCCGCCAGCTTTCGAATGACGTTGTAAAGTTCTTTCACTTCCTGGGGCGTGAGCACGGCGGTGGGTTCATCAAGCACGAGGATACGTGCGTCCCGTTGCAGGGTCTTGAGTATCTCTACCCGCTGCTGCATGCCGACGGATATGTCGGCAATCACTGCATCGGGGTCCACCGGCAGGCCGAAGCTCTCTCCAAGTTCCCGCACGGCACTGGCTTCTTCGCCCCTGTCGATGAAACCAAGCTGGCCCGGTTCCATGCCAAGCATGACATTTTCGGCAATTGTGAAGGAGGGAATGAGCTTGAAATGTTGGTGCACCATACCGATGCGGGAACGGATGGCGTCGTTGGGATGGTGGATGTGGACGGTCTCTCCGTTGACCCGGATTTCGGCGTGGTCGGCGCTGACCAGACCGTAAAGGATATTCATGAGGGTTGTCTTGCCGGCGCCGTTTTCGCCTACAAGGGCATGGATTTCCCCTTGTCGCACCTCGAAATCCACGTCGTCAGCCGCAAGCACGTCTGACGACGGGAAGTACTTGCGCACCTTGCGCATGTCGATTGCAAGATCAGGGGTCACAGGAGACCTGTGCGCAAGGGGGAGGCATGCAACGCCACCTCCCCCTCATTGTTTTCTGTCTTGCCCTAGCCTGCCATCTCCAGGGCATTGCTGACTTCGAGCTCGCCGGCAAGAATCGCTTCACGCGCCTCGGCGATGGCCGCGCGCACCTCTGGCAGTTGCGCCACCAGGTCCTCCGGACCGTGTTCGTCGAAGGTGCGCGAGCAGATCCCGTCGTCCCAGCTCAGGCCGGCAAAGCCTTCTGCCAGGCCCACGGTCGTCGTGCCGGATTCATAGGTATCGTTCACGACGCTCTCCACGAAACTGAATACGGCGTTGTCCACGCGTTTCATGGCAGAAACCAGGATAGTGCCAGGGAAGAGATGGTCCTGGTTGCTGTCGACGCCAATGGCGAAGTTCCCCGTCTCGGATGCCGCCTGCAGGACGCCTTCACCGCTGCGGCCGGCGACCTGATACAGGATGTCCGCGCCTTGCTCAAAGAGGGCCAGCGCCTGCTCCTTGGCCGTCACCGGGTCCGAGAAGTCGCCGACGTAACTGCGGACCGTCTGGCAGTCTTCACAGACCGACTTCACACCTTCCTCGAAGCCGACAATAAAGAGGTTGATGCCCGGTGAGTCAAGTCCACCAACGGCGCCAACCGTGCCGGTGCGGGTCAGCATGCCGGCCGCGATCCCGGCAAGGTAACTGTTCTCGTGCGTGAGAATGTTGAAGAGCGCCAGGTTGTCCAGAGCCGGCGGCTCGGGGAAGAAGAAGGTCTCCTGAGCGCCAAACTTCTGGTCCGGGAACTCGGTTGCCACTTCCTCGATGATGACGGCATCGACGGCGATGGTAATCACGATGTTGGGCTCGTCCTGAATGGCGCGGCGCACGGCAGCGTCATGTTCCTGAACGCCCTGGGTCTCGATGATTACGCCTTCCACACCCAGCTCGGCAATCGCGCGTTCAGCACCGGCGGCGGCCGAGTCAATGAAGGAGCGGTCTCCGCGCGGATTCGGCAAAATGATTTCGAAGCTGATGTGGCTGTTGTCCGGCACTTCCATCATCTCGCCTTCTTCCATGGGGGCGAGACAGGGGTCTTCCATCATGTCGTCCTGTGCGAGGACAACGGGGCCGACCACTCCGACCAACATGGTGAGCAAAAGGAACAGACGAAGTTTCATGGTTTTTTCCTCACTATATTGTTCCAATAGAGGCCGAAACCCGGACCTCATTGGCAAAAGTGTAGCGCGGCGCAAGAGTCCGGGCAAGAACCGGGGTAAGCATGAGCACAATTCTGCTGGAAAATGCACTCGTCCTGACACTGGGCAGCCAGGACAAGGTCATCGAGCCCGGTTTCGTCCTGATCGAAGATGGACGAATTGCCGGTCTTGGACCTGGCACGCTGTCACCGGCCCCCGCGGTTGAACAACGCATCGACTGCGCCGGCGCGCTGGTCATGCCAGGTCTGGTAAACGCCCATACCCACACCCCCATGACCCTGTTCCGCGGCATGGCGGAAGGTGTGTCGCTGTTCACCATGGAAGGCTGGTATGAAACGATTCGCCTGCTGGAACTGGTCATGACGCCGGACATGGTGCCGGCAGCGGTCGAGGTGGCCTGCGCCGAAATGATCATGTCCGGCACAACCACTTTTGCCGACCAGTATTTTCACATGGACCAGATTGTGCCGGTTGTAAAACGCAGCGGCTTGCGCGCAGCCCTTGCCTATGGCGTGGTGGAACTCGGCGACGCGGCTGCCAGGGACAGGGAGCTGGCCCGGTTGGAGGCATTTCTCGAAAGCCTGGGTGAAGATACCAGCGGTCGCCTGAAGGGATGGGTCGGCCCACACGCCTTTTTTGTCGACAACTCTCCTGAATTGATGCAGGCGGAATATGGTCTGGCCCGCAAGTACGACACCGGCCTGCACATTCACCTTTCCACCACTGGTGAGGAAGACCGGCATTGCCGGCAGGAATACGGCAGAACTGCGGTGCAACAACTTGAAGCGACGGGCATGCTGGATCGGCCCCTGCTGGCCGCGCACAGCATCAGCATCCCGACAGAGGACTGGCCGCTATTGGCCCGACGGCCCTTCACGGCCGTCATTGCCGCCAGCGCCTGCATGCGCGCCGGCGCAGAGTCCGCGCCCCTGCTCGGCATGCGGGCGGCCGGGATTAATACGGCGCTGGGCACAGACAATGTCTGCAACAACAACGATTACGATCTGTTTTCGGAAATGCGCACCCTGGCAAAACTCACGAGCTACCGCGAACGCCGACCGGGCGCCATACGCGCCAGGGAGCTGCTGGACATGGCCACGCGCGGCGGGGCAGAGGGCCTGGGGCTTGGGGACGAGATTGGCGAGCTGGCGCCTGGAAGACGGGCGGACCTGATCGTCGTCGACCGCAGCGGACCGGGTTGGGCGCCAGTGACCGGCAATGACCCGTTCACAGCCCTCGTCTACAGCGTGAACGGTTCGCAGGTGCGCGATGTCATGGTGGACGGACGCTGGCTAATGAAGGATCGTCAGTTGCTGACCGTGGATTACAGGGCGGCGGCGACCCGTCTCAATGCGGATGCGCGGCGTCTGCGGTCCCTCCATCCTGAGACTCCCGACCGTCCTTCGCTGTGATGCAGACCAGAATCTCGCCCAGCGCTTTCTTCGAAATGCGTGGGACCCGCGCGTCAGGCGCCGGGTAACCGACCGGGATCATGACGAAGGCGCGCTCGTTGGCCGGACGGCCCAGCAATTCCGCCAGGAACTTCATTGGGCTTGGCGTGTGGGTCACCGTCGCCAGACCCGCCAGATGCAGGCCGGCCAGCAGCATACCGACGGCGATCCCGACCGATTCCTCACTGTAGTAATGTTTGAATCGTCGTACCTCACCGCTTGCGGGATCGACCTGCAGGCCGTAGGCCTGACGGAAAACCACGATGATCCAGGGCACCATTTCCAGGAAGGGCTTGCGCCAGGTCGTGCCCAGCGGTTCCAGCGCTGCCAGCCATTCTTCACTCATGCGACTTTCGTAGCTGACCCGCTCCTCGGCTTCGGCGGCGATGCGGATTCGTCGTTTGGTCTCCGGGTCGGAGATGGCGACAAAGGTCCAGGGCTGCTGGTTGGCCCCGGAGGGCGCGCTTCCCGCCACGCGAATCGCGTTTTCGATCAGTTCGTAAGCAACCGGACGGGAGGAGAAGTCCCGTACCGTTCTTCTGGTCCGCATGAATTGCAAAAACTCGCGTGACCGGCGCAATTGCTCCACCGGTTCAAGCAATTCAAATTTGAGGGGGTGGTCAGGTGCCGGACCAGCCATTGATTTCGACAGTCACGTTCGTTGTGGAGTTGACATTCCCTGAATTGTAGCGCAGGTGAATCCCGGGGACAGACCATGTCATGCTGCACGGGTGGCTGGCGTTCCAGGGCCGGCCACCCGTTAATTTACGCTCGACACCTGCTATTCTCAATCCCGGCCTGGCGCAGAGGTCTCCGTCAGTCCTCCGGGAACCAGATGTGGATGCTGTCCACGTCTGGCGTGCGCGGGATTTCCCCCCGCACGTTGCGATAGGACTTGCAGACGACGCCGCTGCGTCCATCCAGCAGGATGCCCCTGGACTCATGGGTGCCAATGCCGCTGTCAATCACCTGCTCAACCAGCACGCCTCCCTCGTTGCGATAGACGCGCTGGGCCGGCGTGTGTCTGTCACGGGCATTCGGATCGCCCAACTCGCCGACAAACAGGTCCGGGCGACCATTGCCATTGAAGTCGGCGATGACCAGTGAGTGGGGGTCTGCCAGTTGTTCCTGCAGGATTTCGACGTTCCAGGGAGCGGTCGGGTCCTCGTCGAACCAGCAACGGGCCACCCGGCCGTAGTAACGGTCCGTCAGGTAACTGGCGTCGCCTTCCGCCAAAATGACCTCGGTCTTGCCGTCGCCACTGAAATCGGCCGCTGCCACCCGCGGCGACACGAAGTCCTCCGCGATGACGTGACGTTCCCAGGAACCGGAAACGTGGGAAGGCGGCCGGAACCAGGACTGACCGGCGATGAGTTCCTGGCGGCCATCGCCGTCCACGTCGGCCAGCGCAAAACCTTCCTGGCGCACACCCGTCACAATGGTGTGAACGTCGGGCCAGGGGGAAACGGTCGGGTCATCCGGCACGGGGACGACAAAAAGGGACTGCGAACGCTGGTTCCAGAAGTACACTTCAAGGTGCCCGTCTTCATCCAGATCGGCGACGAACTGGTCGTGCGACTGGTTGGCGGCCATTTGTACGATTTCATGCAGTGGCCAGCGGGCGCCGACTTCGCCCGGGTTTTCAAACCAGAAAATCCGGTCTCCCGTGGCGTCGCTGCCGGCGACAAAATCCAGTCGCCCGTTGCGATTGATATCGGCCAGGTAGCCGCCGGCTTCCAGTTGACCGCAGTCGAAATTCATGTCATGGCGGCGCCAGGTACCCCCGTCATCGCGGCGAAGATAGTAGAGTTCCGGCGTGGGGCGGCGGCTGGCGAGCACGATTTCCGGCGTGCCATTGCCGTCCACGTCGCCGACCACGCAGAGCGTGCGTTCACTCGGCTCGCCGCGCCAGATAGTCTCACGACGAAACTTCAATTGCCCAATGCTCATTGCTGGTCCTTTCCGCTTTGTTGGTACAGGCGTCGTAGATTGGCAAGACTGACGGCCACGCTGTCCATCGGCGGCATGGTGAAGGCTTCCTGTTCAACGATGAACCAGCCAACCGCGGACTCGCCTGCAGCAGCCAGGATGCCCGGCACATCGATAATGCCTGCGCCAATTTCAGTATCGTGCCAGTCGACACGGTCGATGGCGTCCTTGAAATGAATGAAAGTGCAGCGCCCTGCGTTTGCCTGAAACAGGGACAAGGCATCCACGCCGGCCTTCTCGACCCAGTAGGTGTCCAGTTCGAAGCCGACCAGCTCGGGGTCCGTGCGTGTCAACAGGATGTCCATGCCACTGAGACCATCAAGGTCAACAAATTCATGTCCGTGAATGTGATAGGCGAAATCCAGGCCGCTGGCCCGGCACATTGATGCCGTGTCATTGAAGAAGTCGGCCATACGCTCAAAAAATGCGGCGCTGCGTTCCTCAACGCGGAAGGCAGGGCAAAGGATGGTGGGGCAGCCGATGGCCAGGCTGTACTCGATTTGCGCTGCCAGGTCGTCTCTTAGCACCGGAACGGGCAAATGCGTGCCCGCCGCGCGCAAGCCGCAGTCCTCAAGGGTCGCCTTTAGTGTGGAGGCCGGCGTATCGAAGTACCCTGCGAATTCCACGCCGTCATAGCCGATGGCTGCCACGCGCCGAATTGTGCCGAGAAAATCGCGCCGCGTTTCATCCTTTATGGTATACAGTTGCAGACCGATCGGGATTCCCATCCAGTGTGCCTTTCCCCTGCGTCATTTGCCGCCAGAACAGTTTCAGGCCAGAATTGTCCGATATTGTATAGACAGCGGGTTACAAGGTCAAATCAGGAGGCGGACGATGAAAATCGGAGTGTTCACCGCGCTGTGGGCAAATGATGACTTTGAGGACGCCCTCGACAAGGCCAGGGCGGCCGGCGTTGCTGCAGTGGAAATCGGCGTTGGCGGCTATCCCGGCAGCGAACACTGTCCGGTTGCCGAGCTGCTGGGCAGCGCGGAGCGACGCGTCGAATGGCTGGGTGCAATTCAGGAACGGGGCCTGTTGCTGTGCGCCTTGAGTGTTCACAACAACCCGATCCATCCGGACCAGGAAATCGCCGATCGCTCCAGACAGGAAATCCGCGATGCAGTGCGTCTGGCGCAACTGCTGGACGTGCCGGTCGTCAACGGATTCTCAGGGCTGCCCTCGGGCGCAGCCGGAGACAGTCGCCCCAACTGGGTGACCTGCCCCTGGCCGCCTCACTTTCTGGAGATTCTGGACTACCAGTGGAATGAGGTCGCCATTCCATACTGGAGCGAGGCGACGAAATACTTCGCTGACCACGGCATTCGCTTTGCCCTGGAAATGCACCCTGGCATGCTGGTCTACAACGTACACACCATGCTGCGCCTGCGTGAAGCCGCCGGCGAGAACCTGGGCTGCAACTTCGACCCCAGTCACCTGTGGTGGAATGGCGCGGACCCGGTGGCGGCGATCCGGCGCCTTGACGACGCTATCTTCCACGTGCACGGCAAGGACGTCATGGTGGACATGATGAACGTGCAATTCAACGGTTGTAACGACATCCAGCGCTATGACTTCATTCCAGAGCGTTCCTGGACCTTCCGCGCCATCGGATTCGGCCATGACCTGAAGGCCTGGAAAGACATCATCAGCACGCTTCGTTTGATTGACTACGATTACGTCATTTCCATCGAACACGAAGATGCGCTGATGTCGCCCGGCGAAGGGCTGGCCAAGGCGATTGAGACGCTCCGCTCCGCGACAATCGTCGAGGAAGCAGGCGAGATGTATTGGCTGGAAGGCTAGCGCAGAATTGTCACCTTCGGATTTCCCGCCAGCAGCGCCGCTCCGATAACGGGCGCCTGTTCACCAAAATCGGGAAACAACACCCTGACCCCGGTAGCCGGCCCGCGGGCCTGCACGCAGTCCGCGAGGTTGCTACGGATCCAGGGATTGTTGTAGCCGATGCCGCCGCCGACACAGATTGCCTCGACGCGGGTGATGCGCGCCAGGTTGACGATGGCTACGGCCAATATCCCGGTTACTTCGCGCCAGACGGATTCATCCCTGATTTCATGGGCGGGAAGGCCATAACGCCGCAGAAACTGCTGTCCACCGGTGACAGTCTGCACGCAGCCCCGCTGCCCGCAGACGCAGTCCTCACCATGCATGTTGACGACGTGATGGCCCACCTGGGCCAGCCAGGCGAAGGAATGACTGCCGTCACCCAGAAAAATGCCGGCGCCGGTGCCGGTTGAAACCGTCAGGTAGGCTGTGCGGCGCCAGGGTCGCAACGCCCCGTGCAGGGTTTCGGCGATCACGGCGCAGACGTTGTCATTGGCGGCAACAACCGGCACGCCGATGGCGGCTGCAATGTCCGTCACAATCGCGCGATTGCTGTAATTCGGCATGGTCCAGGTCTCATCAACGCGAAGCCCGTCGGCTGTCAACTGGACGCCGATGGCCATGCCGATTCCCGTCAGTTGTTGCCGGCAAGAAGCGAGCGCAGTGAGGATCCGCTCCAGTTGGCCGGCGTAGTGCCTGTGCGTGGGAAATGCGGCGATCGGCTTGGGTTGCAGTGACTCCGGTGAGGTGAACATGGAAATGCTGGTGTTGGTCCCGCCCAGATCGATGACGGCGTACATCGCTTCAGGTGAGCGGTTCAAAGGCGATGACGGAAAGGGGAGAGGCATCGCAGCCGTGCAGGCGGAGGGGGACGGCCACGACAAAGATGCGTTTCTGCGTGATCTGGTCGAGGTTGGCCAGGTGTTCAATGAGGGGGATATCGTGCTCAAACAACAACTCGTGATTGGGCTGTCCCGTCTGGCCGCGGTTCTCGGTGCCTGAACAGTCCACGCCCAGACAGGCGATGCGCATGTCTTCGACCAGCCAGCGAATCGCTTCCCGCTCGAACCAGGGTCGGTCGTGAGACCGTTCGCTGCGATAAAGATGGCCATACCCGGTGTAAACGAACACGATGTCGCCCTTGCGGACATGGGCTCCCTTCGCCTGCAACTCGTCCTGGCTGATGAGCTCGCCGACGGCCTTGCCCTGCAGATCGATGAAGGCGCATTCACCGACGGTTCGTTCCAGGGGGATGCCGGCGACGTCGTCGCCATTCTGGCGGTAATGCCAGGGCGCTTCCATGTGCGTGCCGGTATGACTCCACAACTGAAGTTTGGACATGACATACCACTGACCGGGCGGCACCTTGCCACGGTAGTGGGGTATCAGTTCCTCAACCGGGCTGTTTTGCACCTCGTAGGGGTATTCTTCCCGGCCCGGGTAAAGAGTATGCGAGAGTTCGATGATCCGGCAATTCGCCAGATTCATGCCGGCCCCATTCAGATTGAGTGACCGCCATCCTGGGGCAGGATGACGCCGGTGATGTAGCGGGAACCTGGCAGGCAAAGAAAGACGACGGTTTCTGCCAGATCTGCCGGTTCGCCAAGGGATTTCATGGGGATGTTATCCATGATGAGCTGTTGCTCTTCCGGCGAATCATGGGCCCGGCGCGGCGTGTTGTGGACACCTGGCGAAATACAGTTAACCGTGATGCCATGTGGCGCCAGCTCGATGGCCAGGGATTTCGTAAGGGCGATGACTCCGCCTTTGGCCGCTGCGTAGGCGCTCTTGCCGAGTACGCGGCCGCCGGAGGTCGCTGCAAGCGATGCAATGTTGACGATGCGTCCGGGTTTTTGCCTGGCCAGCATGCGCGGAACGATGGTATGACAGAGATTGAACACACTGGTCAGATTTACATCCAGCATGTAGTCCCAGACTTCCCGTGTCAATTCGGTGAAGGGTTCGCGCTGGCCCTTGCCGGCATTGTTGACCAGAATGTCAACAGGCCCGAATTCATCGTAAACCCTGTCAACGGCCTTGCAGACAGCCTGATGATCGCAGACGTCAACCAGATGGCCGCTGGCGCGATAGCCCTTGTTTCGCAGCTCGCTGGTTGCCTTTTCCAGCAGTTCGGGCCGGATTTCGAAACTGACTATTTCACATCCTTCACGCGCCAGGGCGTGCGCCATGTGTTCGCCGAGGCCTTGCCCGGTGCCGGTGACCAGGGCCCGTTTTCCCTTCAGGCGCGGCATGGGACAATCATTCCGCAAGGTTGAAACTCAGGGCCAGCCAGTGTTTCTCTTCCGGCCGCCCGTTGAGGGGTAGCCGGATTTCCGTTTCCGCCCGGGTATGCGCAGAAAAACTGATGCGAAAACGGTCGCCTCGATAAATCACCTTGCTGGAACGCACGGGTATTCCCCGGTCATCGTAAAGCACACCGCGGCCAAGGAAGACCGGGTCCCCGACCTGAATGGTCAGTAGTTGCGCTTCTGCCTCCCGGGCGAGCGTCGCTTCCAGCCAGTCGTCGGCGCGGACAATGGAGATTCCGACGGCCCGTTCCATAACCTGCGTGATGGGTTCGCTGGTAAGGTCTGCCTGTTGCAGTGCAGCCAGACAGGTCGCCGGCATCCAGGAGGACATGATGGCGATGGCCTCGCCATTAATGTAGCGGACGCGACGCAGGAAGGCCGCAGCTTCTCCGCCATGCAGGCGCAACTCGGATGCAATGCGAACCGGCGGTGGCCTGAGTTCCAGGGTGATAACGCGAGACCTCACGTCCAGACCCAGTCCTCGCATGACACCACTGAAGCTTGAGAGCGTGCTGCCCGTGAAGGGCACTTTTTCGCTGGCGACAAACGTCCCCTTGCCCGGTCTGCGGACCAGAATGTTTTCTGAAACCAGGGCGTTTATCGCCCGCCGAACCGTCATACGACTAATGCCGTATTGGCGGGCCAGGGAAAGCTCCGGCGGCAGTCGGTCGCCGGCCTTCGCGCCACCTGACTCGATTCGATCGCGCAAAAGGGATTCAAGTTGCAGATACAGCGGTTGAACTGAATCTCGTTCGAGGGTCATGTGAGAATTGGGTTCAGTCAGGGTTCACCTGCATATCATTCAGGACAATGGGGAAAAGCGTAGCGAAACCCGGAGTTGTCTGCAAGGCAAATGTTCGCCAACGTTTTTGACAAGCCGTATACCTTACGCTACAGTGCTGTCTCAATTGTATACTGTATTGTATATTTATGCAAAACGTCAACGTCGCTTCGCAGCCCCTGCAGCTGGCGCTGGAAACCCTGGGTCCGCAAGGATTGAAGGACTCGCTGGCCAGCATGTTGCTCATACGTGTCTTTGAAGAACGGGTCGACCAACTTTACCTGGCGGGTCGTACGCGCGGCACGCTGCATCTGTCCATCGGCCAGGAAGCGACCAATGTCGGGGCGCTGCGCGCGCTTTCGTCCGGAGACCGTTTCCTCAGCCACCACCGCGGTCATGGTCATGCACTGGCCTGGACCGACAGTCCGCAGCGGGTGATGGCGGACATCATGGGAAAGACGGGAGGGTTCTGCGAGGGATTCGGCGGCACGATGCATATGGCAGACATTAAGACCGGCTTTCTGGGAGGCAATGGCATCGTGGCCGGCGGTCTGCCCTTGTCGACCGGGGTTGGACTGGCCATTCGCCTGCGCGCTGAAGACAGTGTGTGCCTTGTATTTTTTGGTGACGGCGCGGCCAATGAAGGCGCGTTTCACGAAGCGCTGAACATGGCCTCCATTTGGCAATTGCCCGTCGTTTATGTCTGCGAAAACAACAGCTATGCCATGTCCACGCCGGTCGACAGAGCCTTCAATGTCGAATCCATCAGTTCACGGGCGGCCGCTTATGGCATCCCTGGATATACAATTGATGGCAATGACTTCTTCGACGTGTTCCATTGCGTACATTCGGCAGCAAGGCGCGCCAGAAACGGGGACGGCCCGACCCTTGTCGAGGCCTTGACCTATCGAATCAAGGGGCATTCCCGCAGCGACCGCCAGGCCTATCGAAGCCGGGACGAAGTACGTCGCTGGCAGGAGCCGGACCGCGACCCGATCCTCCGATTTGCGTCCACCCTGATTCATGCAGGCCTGCTGGATGAAGGGGAAATTGCGGCCCTGAAGGCCAGGGCGAACAGTCGCGTCGACGACGCGGTGGCCTACGCCGAGGCTGCTCCAAAGCCGGACCCGTCAAGGCTCCTGGATCACGTTTATGCGTGAACTGAGTTACCGCGAAGCGCTAAATGAGGCTCTGGTGCAGGCCATGGACGCCGATCCGGACGTCATCCTGATAGGAGAGGACATCGGCAGCTACGGCGGCGCCTTTGGCGTGACGCGCGGCCTGCTGGAACGTTACGGCCCCATGCGTGTGATCGATACACCGATATCGGAGGCCGGGATTGCCGGGGCTTGCGTCGGCGCGGCGGTCAGTGGTTTGCGCCCCGTGGGGGACATGCAGTTCAGCGATTTCATCACGCTGGGAATGGAGCAGGTCGTCCTGCAGGGCGCGCGCATGCGCACCATGTTTGCAGGGCAAGTGAGCGTGCCACTGGTCATGCGCCTGCCGGGAGGCGCCGGTACGGGCGCGGCGGCGCAACACAGCGGCAGTTACGAGAACTGGTTCGTGCACGTGCCGGGCCTGAAGGTGGTGATGCCCGCCAGCGCCTACGACGCCAAGGGCCTGTTGCTTTCCGCTATTGATGACGACAACCCGGTGATCTTCTGTGAACACAAGTTGCTCTACAACGCGCGCGGGCACGTGCCGGAGGACGCCTACCGCGAGCCTCTCGGCGTAACCCGGATTCTGCGCAAGGGTCGTGATCTGACCCTGGTCGCCACCTCCCTGATGGTTGGCCTGGCCCTGGAGGCGGCTGACCAGCTGGCCGACGAAGGGATCGACGTCGAGGTCATCGATCCCCGCACATTGCGACCTTTGGACGACTCTCCGATTGTCGAGTCTGTCATCCGCACCGGCCGACTGCTTGTCGTCCATGAAGCCGTCGAAACCGGCGGCTTCGGTGGCGAGGTGGTGGCGCGCGTAGTGGCCAGCGAGGCCTTTGATTACCTGGACGCGCCGCCCTTGCGACTGGCAGGGAAAGAGGTGCCGGTGCCACAAAGTGAAGTGCTGGAAGCCGTGGCATTGCCGCAAATGCAGGACATCGTCCGTGATGCCCGCAGACTCGTGCGCAACCAGGTGTAACGTGCCCACTCCGCTGTGGTTGCCAAGGTTTGACCCCGCCCATGAACAGTCGCGCTTGCTGCGCTGGCTGGTGACGGAGGGCGACGCAGTCCTGGCGGGGGACCCGCTGTGCGAAGTGGAAACGGACAAGGTCAACATGGAGCTTGAAGCACCTGCCTCCGGTTTGATGGGGCCGCAACGCTTCATGGAAGGCACGACCGTACCGGTCGTGACGGCGATCGCCTGGGTGCTGTCGGAAGAAGAGCAGGGGCAGGAACTCCCGGACTGGCCACGGGGCGGAGATTTGCAATCAGGGGAATCGTCAGAGCACGTCGCGTTGCCGGAGCCCGATGTTATCGATGCGTCGGAATGGGCCACGGGCGAATCTGCCATTGCGGTACCGCGTGTCGGGCAACGTACGCGCGCGACCCCGGCGGCCCGGCATTTGGCGCGGATTCAGCGCCTGGACCTTGCGAGTTTACGCGGCAGCGGCCCGCGGGGCCGGGTACAGGCTGCCGACGTCAAGCAGGCGGGTCTGCTGGCCGGGGGCCGGCAATTGCCGGTCATTCTGGAGTTGCAGGTGGAGATGGCGGCGATACGGGACCTGCAGCGCATGTGGTCCGCCGGTGAAATCGCATTGAATCACAGCGCACTGCTGGTCTTTGCCTGCGCGAAGGCGTTGACACGGCACCCCGCGCTAAATGTCAGAAGACAGGACGGGCGCGCGGTGCGGCAAGACAGGGTCGATTTGGCACTGATCGTCCCGTACGGAGACAAGCAACTGGAAGCGACCATTGAAGCCGCCGATCGCGTATCACTTCGGACCTTGCTGACGACGTGGCCGGCTCTGCTCCAGGGGGAGGGCCCCTGGTCACGCTGCGACTCTGTGTTGTGGAGAGAAAGCTTTCGGATATGCGACCTGGGCGATCTCGGCCTGGACAGGGTCACCGCTCGGCCAGGCGCGGCTGCCGTCGCCTGCCTTGGTGCCGGCAGGGTTGTACCGCGTTACCTCGACAGCGACGGCGACTTGCCGGAGATGCGTCCAACCATGGCGCTGACCCTGACAATCGCCCCCGGCTCGAGTGCGCCCGGCGAGATTCAGGGCGCCAGCTTTCTTGAGGATCTTGCGAATATGCTGGAAAACCCGTTGAAACTGCTGCTACAGGGAGGACAGGATGCAAATCGCGATAGGCAGTGATGACGCGGGTGCGCCACTGTTGGCGGTCCTGAGCAGCCATTTGCTGGCAGGCAACCAGGCGACGCTGATTGATCTCAGCGCTTCTCAGGACGATGACGAGGAGTATTACCCGGATGTCGCGGAACGGGTGGCCAGAGCGGTTGCAGAAGGCCGCTGCCAGCGTGGACTGCTTGTCTGCGGTACGGGAATCGGCATGTCCATCACGGCCAACAAGATTCCCGGCATACGCGCCGCCCTGTGCCATGACACCTATTCCACCGAACGCGCCCGCAAGAGCAACGATGCCCAGGTCCTTACGATGGGCGCTCGCGTCATTGGTCCGGAACTGGGTAAGGCCATTGTGGATACCTGGCTGGAGGCGGAATTTGACGAGCAAGGTCCGTCCGGGCCCAAGGTGCAGCGCATGAAAGAAATTGACGGTCACTATTTGCGCACTCCTGAAACGGGAGCTTGCTGAAGGATCATCTCCCGGGAAACCCCAACGGTTGGAATAAAGGAGGCAAAGGACAAGATCCAACAGGAAATTCCAGACGAACTTCGCCCACGAAAGTGATACGCGGGAGTTTAGAGGAGACGAGACATGTTGCTTGCAAGAAAGACCGGAACTGCACTGTTCCTTGCGCTGGTGTTGCTGGTTTCGACATTTGGCCTGACGGCGCAAGACATGATGTACAGCGAGGCGCCGATGCTGGCGGAACTGGTGGCCGCGGGAGAACTGCCGGCGCTGGAAGAGCGTTTGCCGGACAACCCGCTGGTCCTGCAACCCCTGGAGGAGATCGGCAGCTACGGCGGCACGCTGCGGCGCGGATCGGCCAACCTGGGCACTTATCTCACGCACAACTTCACCCGTGAACCGCTGACCATGTGGCATTTGCCGATAACCGGTGACGGGCCCATCCGACCGAATCTGGCCGAAAGCTGGGAATCCAACGAAGACTTCACGGTCTGGACGGTGCAACTGCGCAGCGGCGTAAAATGGTCGGACGGTACGCCCCTGACCACCTCGGACGTGACGTTTTTCTGGGACGACGTGGTGCAGGATGAAAACGTGACGGGCGTATCGGGGCCTGGACCAATCACGCAGGGCGGCGAACTGCCGCAATTGGACGTGCTTGACGACTTAACGCTCCAATTCACCTACCCGTCTCCCTTCCCGGCATTTGCCGAAGGTCTGGCGACCATGCGTGAGTTCGCCTGGCCGCGCCATCATCTGGAGCAATTCCATCCTGCCTACAACGCCGAGTCCACCTACGAGATCTTCAACACGGAGAATCTCCTCGAGAACGGCCGCGGGCGGGTGACCCTGCAGGCCTGGATGCTTGACGAGTTCATTCCAGGCGAAATCTACAAGATGAAGCGCAACCCTTATTACTGGAAGGTCGACCCCGAAGGCCAGCAATTGCCCTACATGGACTTTGCCAGCGTGGAGCTGGTCGAGGACCGTCAGGCAGTCGCGCTGGGCAACGTCACCGGCCAGTTTGATCTGGACGCCATGTGGGTCGGTGTGCAGCACATTCAGCTATTCACCGAGGCCATTCAGGAAGGTCGTGACATCAGCCTGACCTTCGCCGACTTCGATGGCGTCGCCTTCTACTTCAACCTGGACATTGAGGACCCGGTCAAGAAGGCCGCCTTCCGCGACGTCAACTTCCGTCGCGCCTTCTCGATGGCGATAAACCGCCAGGAGATTGGCGACCTCTACTACGCCGGTCTCTTCAATCCGGCCGGTTCCGTTTTCGCTCCGGAATCAGGATTCTTTGATGCCGACGACGCCATGCTCTGGTCCGGCTTTGATCCGGAGGGCGCTGCAGCCTTGCTGGAAGAAGCCGGTTACGTTGACACGGACGGGGACGGCTTCCGTGAATCACCAGGCGGCGAAGCGCTTCAGATCATTATCGAGGTGGGCGTGCATGACCTCTACACACCCATCGTCGAACTGGTGACGGAGTACATGGGCAACGTGGGCATCAACGCCCTGATGGACGCCGACGACCAGTCACTGGTGCGCCAACGCTACGTCGCCGGTGAATACGAAATCCACACCTGGGACCGTGACGGCGGCAGTGACCCCTTCAGCGCGGAAGCGCCAGGCGTTGCTTCTGTTGGTGAAGGGTCCCCCTGGTGGCACCCGAACTGGCAGGAAGACCCCGTCGATGACGACTTCCTGCAGATGAACGATCTGTATCAGCAGGCGCTGGGCGTCGTACCGGCGGAACGGGGTGACATCGGCCGGGAGATTTCCCGCCTGCACGCAGACAATGTCTGGGTGGTGGCGACCGGCTTCTGGCGGCGTCCCTTTATCAAGAGCGGGCGTCTGGGCAATACGCCGGACGTCATGTCACGCAACGGCCAGGTCAATGACATGCCGCCGTGGCAGCCAATGCTGCTTTTCGAGAAATACCTCCCGGGTGAAGGTCCCTGACCTGACCTGAACCGGCAAGAACAAAGGGCGGTCGCCGGCAGCGATCTGACGGCGACCGCCCTGAACGAACGGAAGACGACATGGCAACCTATATCGTCAGAAGGCTCATTTCAGCCGTTATCACTTTCTTTCTGGTCTCCTTGATCAGCTTTCTGGTGATTCAACTGCCGCCCGGTGACATCGTGTCCAACTGGGTGCGGCAGCAGGAAGCGGCATCGGGACAGCCCCTGCCGCCAGAAACGATCGAAAGGTTGCGACGGGTATACGGTTTCGATGAACCGGTACTGGTGCAATACGTCAAATGGATTGATGGTTTTCCGCAAGGAGACTTCGGCTTTTCAATACAGCACAGTAATGCTGAAGTCGCCGAAATCATCAATCGCCGCGTCGGCCTGACCCTGTTTCTGGGTTTCGCCTCGCTTTTTCTGTCCTGGAGCCTGGCCATACCCTTCGGCATCTATGCCGCCACGCACAAAAATTCGCGATCAGACTACGCACTGTCCACACTGTCCTTCATCGGAATTTCAGTGCCGGACTTTCTGGTCGCCGTCATTTATTTGTTCATCGCAGTTTTTGTCCTCAAGACGGACTACGCGGGCGGCCTTTTCTCCATGGAATTCAAGAACGCACCCTGGACCTGGGAGCGTTTTCTGGACTTCCTGTCGCATCTGCCCGTGCCATTTTTGATCCTTGGTCTGGGAGGCATGGCGGGCACGTTTCGCCTGATGCGCGCCAATTTACTTGATGTGCTGGACCAGCAATACATTGAGGCCGCCCGCGCCAAGGGCCTTCGTGAAATGGTCGTCATCTACAAGCACGCGGCCCGTATCGCCATCAATCCCCTGATCAGTCGACTGGGCTTGCAGCTTCCGGCCCTCTTCAGTGGCACGGTCATTATCTCAATCGTTCTTGATCTACCGACACTTGGGCCGCCCTTCATCCGGGCCCTCCAGCAACAGGACATGTATCTGGCTGGCACTGTCCTGATGATTTTGGCCGTGACCCTGCTGGTCGGGAATTTCCTGGCGGACCTCCTCCTGGCCATCAGTGATCCGAGGATCCAGATTGAGTAGCGTGACGACCCGCAAGGAATCGCGTCCGGCCCTTCGAGGTCTGTTTGGCGCCGGCACAACGCGTCGCGCCATCAGCGAGGACGAATACCGCCTGCTTTCGGTGCGGGAACTGATGATGCGCAAGTTTTTGCGCAATCGCATGGCGACCTGGTGCGGCGTACTGCTGGTCATCATTTATCTCATGACCCTGTTCGCGGGTTTCTTTGCCCCCTACAGCGCCCGCGATGCCGATTCCAAACTCACGTTCTCGCCGCCAGTCGTTGTGCGCTTTGTCGATCCCGAGACCGGTATCTTTCATCTTCAGCCCTTTTTCTACGCGCTGCGTGGGCAGCGAGATCCCAGGACCTTCCAGTTGGAATACGAGGAAGACCGTAGCGAACGCATCCCCATCGATTTCTTCATTCGCGGTGAATCCTGGACGGCCCTTGGCATTCTGAAGGGCGACATTCATTTGTTCGGGCCGCGCGATTACCAGGAACGCCTGCATATCCTGGGTTCGGACCAACGGGGGCGGGACCTGTTCTCACGCATCATATTTGGCGGTCAGGTGTCGCTTTCCGTCGGAATCTTCGGCGTTCTGATCACCATCGTTTTGGGGTCTGTGCTGGGCACGCTTTCCGGATACTACGGCGGCGCCTTCGACCACGTGATGCAGCGCGCGATTGAGGCGATCCGTTCATTCCCGCAGTTGCCGCTGTGGATGGCCCTGGCTGCCGCCATTCCGCCGCAATGGCCGCCGGAATGGGTATATGCCGGCATCGTGGTTGTGCTGGCCTTCATCAACTGGACCGGGCTGGCGCGCGAAGTTCGGGGCATGGTGCTCTCCCTCAAGGAACGCGATTTCGTTCACGCTGCCGAGGCCACAGGGTCTTCAACAGCGCGCATCGTGCGAAAGCACATGATCCCCAATATGGCCAGCCACATCATCGTCACGGCGACCCTGGCCGTTCCGGTCACAATTCTGGGCGAAAGCGCGCTCAGCTTCCTGGGTATTGGCGTGCGGGCGCCGATGGTCAGCAGGGGTCTGCTACTAAACGACGCGATCCGCATTCAAAACATTGTCCTGTATCCCTGGACGCTGTTTCCGGGCATTTTCATCCTGGTCACCGTCATTGCCTACAATTTCCTGGGTGACGGGTTACGCGACATGGCGGATCCCTTTGCACGCTGACATGGAGGCCCAAGTGGAAGCCGCAACCCTGCTTGACGTGCGGGACCTCAAGACCTGGTTCTACCTTGAACAGGGCATCATTCGTGCCGTCGACGGCGTGAGTTTCAGGTTGCAGCGTGGCGAGACACTGGGAATCGTGGGTGAGAGTGGCTGCGGCAAAAGCGTGACTGCCCGTTCGG
>CAXXWG010000009.1:0-18058 GCA_963667305.2 Aggregatilineales bacterium
GCCGTGGCGCTGTCGCTCCAGGGGGACTCACCGCGGGCATTGACGGCCTGTACCTGCACGGCATAGTCCACGCCGTTGGTGAGACTCATGATGGTGGCGTCCGTCTCCGTACCTGTATGGGAGTGGGACGTCCAGCCGGTATCGGTGTCGGCTTGATAGCGGATGTTATAGCCGGTAATGGAGCTGCCGTTGTCATCCGGGGCGGCCCAGGTCACGGCAAGTCGTGCATCCCCTGGGGCCAGGGCGGGGGCGGCCGGTTGCCCTGGCGGGCCGGGCACGGTGACGGGGAGGGTCCCGCTCCACTCGCCACAGGCGCCGGGCGCCGGCAGGCAGGCGCGTACCTGGTAGTCCCAGGCGCCCGGCGTCTTGCCGGCAATGGGTTTCATCGTGCCGGCGGGTATCGGGTAGGTGCTATCCCAGCCGGCGCCATTATCATCACGCTCTCTTAACTGGTAGCGGCCGGCATGGGTCACGGCATCCCAACTGATGGTGTAGTCCCCGTCGGCATCGGGCGTGGTGGCGCGGAGGTTGGCCGGGGCGGCCAGGCGCGGCACGGTGACGGGGAGGGACGCGCCCCAGGGACTGCACGCGTTCGTATCACACGCCCTGACCTGGTAGGCGCGCGTGCCGGGGGCTTTGTTGGTGAAGGCCAACTGGCGCCCAGGGGTGACGGCATACTGCCCCGGCCAGGTGCTCCCGGCATCGTCACTCTCCCGGACTTCATAGCGGGTGGCGCCGGTCACGGTGTTCCAACTGAGGGTGTAGTGCCCGCGCACGTCCGGGGTGGTGGCGCTGAGGTTGGCCGGGGCGGTGAGGGTTTCCACCGGGACCTCGAGGGACGCGCTCCAGTCCCCGCAGGTGCTGCCGCGTACCCGGCAGGCGCGCACCCGGTAGGTCCAGGCGCCGCGGGACTTGCCGGTAAAGGCTTTACGGGTACCCGTGGCGATGGGGTAGGTGGTGGTCCAGGTCGTGCCGTCATCGGCACTCTCCTGCAGTTGGTAGCGCGTGGCGTGGGTGACCGCCCCCCAACTGACCGTGTAGTTCCCTGCCGGGGTGGGGGTGGTGCTGCTCAGGCCGGCCGGGATACCGGGCTTCGGCACCGGGATAGTGATGGGGCTGCTCCAACCACTGCACGGTGTGCCGGCGGCATTGCAGGCCCGCACCGCATAGGTCCAGGCGCCGGGGTCCTGGTCTGAGAACGCCCGGCTGGCGCCGGTGTTGACTGTGTAGTCATTATCCCAGGTCGCGCCGCCATCATCGCTCTCCCGGAGCGCATAACGGGTGGCGCCGGCGACCGTGTTCCAACTGACCGTGTAGTTGCCCCGGGCGTCGGCGCTGGTACTGGTCAGGCCGGTCGGGATCGCGGGGGTGGCCGGGGCGGCGCCCACCGTCACCGACACCGGGTCGCTCTCCCCCCAGCAACTCTGTACCCTGAACACCGTGATGCAGTGCTCGGCCTTGTAGTGGTAGGTGGCCGGCGCGGCGCCCTGGCTGAAGGCTTTGGACGTGGTGGTGCGGGGGTAGGCGCCGACCACGGTCCAGGCCGCCTTCCTGCCGCCCTGCTCCACCTGCTGCCACAGGCGCAGGGTGAGGGCGGCATGGGCGGGGGCGGCCCAGCGCACGGTGTAGTCCCCGTCCGGGCTGGGGTTGGGGGCGATGGTGAGGCCTTCCGGTGGCGTGGTGGTCACGGTGACGGTCAGCGTGGCGCTCCAGGCGCTGCACTGGTCGGCCGTGTCGGTGCAGGCCTGTACCTGGTAGCGCCAGGCGCCGGCCTTGCGGTTATTGAAGGTCCGGGTCAGGGGGGTCTGGTAGGCCGAAACCGTCCAGGACGTTCCCTTGTCGCCGCGCTCCCGGACCCGGTAACGGGTGGCGCCGGTGACGGCTGTCCAGGACACGGTGTGGGTGCCGCTGCTGACGCCGGGGCCGGTGGGGGCGGCGGGCGTGGCCGGGGGGCGTCCGCCCGTGACCGTCACCGTGGCGCCGGGACCGGGTTTGGACCAACCGGCCGTGTTCTTTGCCCTGACGTGCACCGTGTACGTCCCCGCGTCCGTGACCGTGACCGTGGCGCGGGTGGCGGTGCCGCCGGGCTCCTTGTCCGTCCAGTTGCCCGCGCCGCGGCGGTAGCGGATACCATACCCGGTAATGGCGCTGCCGTTAGCGTTGGGGGCTGTCCAGTTCGCGGTGAACTGCAGCACGCCGCCTGTCAATGCGGGTTTGGCCGGGGCATCCGGCGGGCGGGCCGGGGGCGGGCAGGTGCGCACCGTGAGCGTGGCGGTGGCTTTGTCCGAGGCGCCGCCCGGTCCGGTGCACACCAGCCGGGTCGTGGTCGAGGCGCGCCGGTTCGTCCCCGTCCAGGTCCCGCTTATCGCGCGAGCGGCCCCGTTTATCGCACAACCCGTGGCGTTCCTGGAACGCCAGGTCAGCGTCGAGGACTGCCCGCAATCCACCGTCGCGGGCGACCAGCTTATCGTGGCCGTCGGCTTGGGTGGGGGCGCCACCGTCACACTCACCGGGCCGGTCACTGCCGAGCCTGTCAGCAGGCGATACCAGTAGCTCCCCGCCGCCTTGCCCGTGAACGCCTTGGACGTGGCCGTCGCGCCGATGCCCGGGACCGCCGTCCAACTGCCGCTGCGGCCCGCCCGCTCCTGCAACACCCGGCAGAGCTGGCCACCCCCGAACGGAATGGAGAAACACCGGGCGCCGGCCCAACGCACCGTGTACGACCCGTCGGTGCTGGTCGTCGGGGACACCGTCAGGCCCCCGCCGCCCACCGGGGTGCCCCGGGCCGTGGCGCTGAACGCGGATTCACCGGCCGCATTCTCAGCCCGCACCTGCAACTGGTAGGTCGTCCCGTTCACCAGGCCGGTCAGCGTGGTGCGGGTGCCCGTGCCGCGCAACGGGTGGTTGGTCCAGGACGCGGCGCCGACCGCACGGTAATGCATGTCGTAATCCGTAATCGCCGACCCGTTGTTCGCCGGCGCCGTCCAGGACACGGACAGGTAGGTGTTGCCGGCCGTGACCGTCGGCTTGGCGGGCGTGGCCGGTGGGCGCGCCTGCGGCTTGGGGGTGACCGTCAGCGTGGCGCGCACCGTGGCCGAGGCGCCGCCGTCCCCGGTGCAGTACAACTTGTCCGTGCGCGTGCGCGTCTGCGCGGACGTCACCCAGCGCCCGCTCACCGGACGCTTGTTGGTGTTCAGGTAACAGGCCTCGGCATGGGTGGATCCCCAGGTGAGCGTGGCCGACTGACCCACCGTAATCCTGGTGGGGGACCAACTGATACTCGCCGTCGGTTTGGGGGTGGGCGCGGTGGACACCGTCACGCTCACCGGCCCCGCCGCGTCCCAGCAGGAGGTGCTGCCAAGCGCGGTGAAACACTGTGAGGTCTTGTAACTGTAGGCGCCTGCCGCCTTGCCGGTATAGGACTTCGCGGTGACCGTCCAGCGATAGGTGCCCACCTGCGACCAGGCCCCGCTGCCCGGCTTCTCAAATAACCGCGTGCTGATGGAGGAGGCGGACGGCGCACTCCAACTCACCGTGTACGCCCCGTCCGTGCTGGTGGCGGGGGATACCGTCAGGGTCTGTGCATCGGCAGAGAAGGGTAGGCCGGCCAGCAGGCACACTACCAGCAGTAACGACCATAACGCCCTGCCGGGCAGGGCGCACACAGAATCCGGCAACGGCCGGCACACTGCCGGCGCGGGCAGACGGGTATCACACATGAGGGACGACTCCGATGTTGTTGTTATTGGTTCCTGCCTGCCGACCACAGCACAGGACGGGGCGCACTCTACAGAGCGGCCCGGGGCATGTCAAACTTTTTTTTGCTTTTTTTTACAATCCGGGCACAATACCCGGCTTTGCGCTGGCGCAGGCGGGTCGCGCAGGGGTATGACAAGGGCGGGACGAGGCAACGGTATTTATGGCGACATTCAGGTACAAAGCATTATCGGCACAGGGCGGCGAGAGGGTGCGCGGGGAAATAAACGCACCGTCCCGGGAACTGGCGGTCCGTCAACTGCGACGCGCCGGGCAGTTGCCGATCAGCGTGGTTGCGGCAGGCGGATGGCCCCGGTTTCGTACCAGCGCCTTGACATCCCGGCGCGCCACGCGCAAGGTAGCCCGCCAGGACCTGGTGGTGTTGACGCGAGGACTGGCCACCCTGCTGGCGGCCGGCCTGTCGCTGGAGCAGGCGCTGCGGGCGCTGGCCGGCTTTGACCTGGCGGCGCCGGCCAGGCGCTTGATAGAGACCCTGGCCGGGCAACTGCAAGGCGGTGTCAGCCTGTCCGCGGCCCTGGCGCAGCACCCGGCGGTGTTCGACGGCCTGTACGTCAGCATGGTCCGGGCCGGTGAGGCCGGCGGCGCGCTGGGCGAGGTTATCGCACGCCTGGGGGACTACCTGGAACACATGGCCGCGCTGCGCGCCAACCTCATCAACGCCCTCATTTATCCCGGCATCCTGCTTGGTTTTTCTGTGGCGTCCGTCATGGCGCTGATGACGTTTGTCGTCCCGCAGTTTGTGCCCTTGTTCGAGAATGCCAACCAGAACCTGCCGTGGCTGACGCGCGCGGTGTTCGCCGCCTCGGCGCTGTTCCAGGCGTACTGGTGGTGCCTGCCGCCCGGGTTGTTGCTGTTGCTGTGGGGTACGGAAAAATACCTTTCCGTCCCGAAGCGCCGACGCCGTTTTGATGGCTGGTGTTTGCACCTGCCCTGGTTGGGCACGCTGGTCCGGCGAGTCGAGATCGCGCGTTGCGCGCACACCCTGAGCACTGCGCTCAGTCATGGCGTGCCGCACCTGGCCGGCATCGCGCTGGTGCGGGAGGCGACCGTCAACACGCACATGGCCGAGGCGCTCGATGCCGTATCGAACAGCCTGGAACAGGGACAAACCATGGCCGCGTCGTTGAAAGAATCTCAACTCTGGCCGGCGCTGGCCAGGCAACTGGTAGAGGTCGGCGAGGCCGGCGGGCAACTGGAAGCCATGTTGGCGAAACTTGCCGATATTTATGACCGGGAGGTGCAAAGCAGCATCAAACGGTTGCTGACGGTGCTGGAACCGGCGCTGATCCTGGGCCTGGGCGGCCTGGTCGCCGTGATCATCGCGTCCGTATTGCTGGCTGTCATGGGGTTGAACGCGTTGGTGATATGACGCCTGTATAAGGAAGCTTTGTTCACTGGATTCCCACTTCCGCGGGAATGGTGCACCCGGCCATCTCACGTTGAAAGAATACGGGTCACGGCGCAAAACGCGCTTGTTTAATGTTTTGCGCGCGGCTATGATTGCGCCCGGCAATAACAGGACGGGTTGTCTGCGCGTGCGCTTGATGCCTTGAGGAATAATCGTTTTGTAAAGTGTAACGGGAGCTGACATGTGTGGTGTTGAGGAGCGAATAACAACAAGCAGGGAAGTTGGGAGCAGGCCGGAAACAAGCCACAGGACCGGCAAGTTACAACGGCTGTGCCAACTCGGGTGCGCCGCGCTGGTGCTGGCGGCCTGCACTCATGCCCCGGCAGGCCCGCCGCCGGCTGCGGTCGTGACGCCGCCGGTTTCGGAGACGGAGAGTGGTGCTGCGCCGGAACCTGGATCGGTGGCCGCACAAACCCGACTCGCCGCTGGCGACCCGGCGCCGGACTACGACCGTCTGTCCCTGCGTGAACAAGGCAAGGCGGGGTTTATCGCCACAACACCGCCCCCAATCCAGACTCGCGCAGCTACCGAGGGCGGCATCAACCTGAACTTTCAGGACACCGACCTGCGCGAGTTCGTGCGGGTGATCCTCAATGACGTGTTGAATGAAAACTACGCCATTGATGGCGCGGTGCAAGGCAGCGTTACCATCAATACGGCCAGGCCCGTGCATGCAGACACGGCGCTGAGCTTGCTGGAAGACGTGCTGGCCATGCACGGCGCGGCGCTTATCCGGCAACGGGACCTGTATCGTATCGTACCGAAACAACAGGTGGCAGGCCAGCTCTCCCCGGCGCCGGCCGGGACCGGAGCGGGCGGGTATGGGGTCAAGGTGATCCCGTTGACGTACATTGCCGCGCCGGAGATGCAGACGCTGTTGGAACCGTTCATGGCGGAGGGCGCCAACGTGCGCATTGATACCAGGCGCAACCTGCTGGTGGTGTCCGGCACGCAGCGGGAGATAACAGCGCTACAGGACGCAGTGGCGATTTTCGACGTGGACTGGTTGCGCGGCATGTCGATAGGGTTGTATCCCCTGGACCACGTCACGCCGGGCGCCATGAAGCTTGAACTGGACGCGGTCCTGCATGCGTTGGATACACAGGAGGGGCAGGACCCGTTGGGCGGGCTGGTGCGTATCGTGACCCTTGAGCGCTTGCGCTCCATCCTGTTGGTGGGCTCCACCCCGACCGCGCTCAAGGAAGCGGAGACCTGGTTGGAACGCCTGGACCGGGCCGGCGAGGGCATGGGCAAACGCTTGTACGTGTATCACGTACAAAACGCCAAAGCCAACGAATTGGGCGCCGTGCTCAGTCGCATTTTCAATGTCTCCGCGCGCGCCGACCTGCCGGGCGGGACGCAGGCGAGCCTGCCCCCGGCCTTGCCGCGCGCACAGCCTGACGGGCCGGGGGCCGGTCTGGATGCAGACGGCCTGGCGCTGTCGGGCAGCCGGCATATCGAGATCATCGCCGATGCGATGCGCAATGCGCTGGTCATCCTGGCGCGACCCCAGGAGTACAGGACAGTGCTCGCGGCCCTGACCGAGCTGGACCAGGCGCCCTTGCAGGTGCTCATTGAGGCCAGCATTATTGAGGTGAGCCTCAAGGATGAGCTGGATTACGGGGTGGAATGGTTTTTCAAGAACAATTTCGAACGCGGCAACGTGGAAGGCGGGCGCGGCGCGCTGGACCTGGGCGCCGCCGGTATTGCCGCGACCGCGCCCTCGTTCTCCTACACCGTGCTGGACAACGCCGACCAGGCCCGCATTGCCCTCAATGCCCTGGAGCAGGAAACCCGGGTCAACATCCTCTCCTCGCCTTCGCTGATGGTATTGGACAACCAGACCGCATCCATTAACGTGGGCGATGAGATTCCGGTGCCGGCGCGCCAATCCGTCAGCAACATCAACCCGGACTCGCCCACCGTGAACGAAATCCAGTTCCGCCGGACCGGCATTACCCTCACGGTCACCCCCCGGGTGAACCACAGCGGCCGGGTGACTATGGAGATCCGCCAGGAAGTCAGCAGCGCCGTGGGTACCACCTCATCGGCCATCGACGCCCCGACCATTCAACAGCGCCGGCTGGAAAGCACCGTGGCCGTGCACTCCGGGGAAACCCTGGTGTTGGGCGGCTTGATCCAGGACGCCGCCAGTGATGCTGAGAGCGGCATCCCCGGGCTGCGCCGCCTCCCGCTGCTGGGCAAGCTGTTCGGCGAGACCCGGGAAGAGCAGCGGCGCACGGAACTGCTGGTGCTGATAACGCCCCGGGTGGTCGTGGACCGCAACGACGTGCGGCAGATCACGGAAGAGTTCAGGGAAAAGCTACGTACCATCGCGCCGGCGGGACCGGCCTGAGACGAGAAAGAGGCATGATGATTATGACAAGTAAGAATATAAACCCGGCCCGGTCCCAATCCGGCTTCAGTTTAATCGAATTGCTGGTGGTGCTGACCATCATCGCCCTCTTGGGCGCGGTGGTCGGCCCGCAGGTGATCAAGAACCTGGACCGGGCCAAATCGGATACGGCAAAGATACAGGTTGACGACTTGGGCGCGGCGCTGGACTTGCACTACCTTGACCTTGGCCGTTATCCCACTACCGACGAGGGGTTGAATGCGCTGGTTTCTGCGCCGGCCACGTTGTCTGCGGGCTGGAACGGCCCGTACCTGAAAAAGGGGGCGGTGCCCAAAGACCCCTGGGGCAATGATTACCGGTATCAATCGCCCGGCAACAACGGCATCTATGATTTGTTCACCTACGGCGCCGACAACCAGGCGGACGGGGACGATGAAAACAAGGATATTGTGAGTTGGGAATAGGCAGCAATAAGGATTAGTCCGTATGGGAGTACGCACGCCGGTTGCAATACCCGACGCAACGGCACGGCAAGGTTTCAGCCTGCTCGAGTTGCTGCTGGTATTGATTATCCTGTCCTTGCTCATGGGCCTCGCCGCGCCGTTGCTGACCCATGCGCTGGACGGCGCTCGCCTCAAGCGGGCACAGCGGGAGATTATCGCCGCCCTGCGGTTTTCCCGAACCAGGGCTATCAACACCCAGCGGATGCTCACCTTCTCTATTCATACCGGCTCCGGCCTCATGCGGACCGGGGATGACCGGCGCCGGCTCTCATTGCCCGACAACGCGACCTTGAGCATACAGGTTCCCCCATCGGAGCAGTTGTCGGCACATGAACACGCGGTGCGTTTCTACCCGGACGGGAGCGCCACGGACATGACACTGTTGTTCCAGCGCGGCGGGCAGGTGTCCCGCATCGAGGTGGACGCGCTGACAGGCAGGGTAAGCAGTCTTGCGCCGTAACCGGACGTCGTCCCAACGCGGCTTTACCCTGCTTGAGGTACTGGTGGCGTTTTTCATCACCACCCTGTCCCTGGGCGCGCTGTATCAAATCTATGCCAAAGGCGCCCTATCGCTCGACCTGGCGCGGGACTATGCCTCGGCCCTGTCCATTGCGGAATCGAAGCTGGCCGAGGCAACCGTCCTGGAGACGCCGCAACAAGGCCGGGAACTGGGCCGGTTCGACTGGGCCCTATCGACACAAACGCATACCGACGTGAACCTGGATGAGGTTTCCTCCCTTTCCTATACCTTGCTGCTGGTCGAAGTGAGCGTGCGCTGGCAAAACCGGGGGGAAACGCATGAGACGGTGCTGCAAACACTCAAACCGGTTTTGCGTGATTAGTCCCTTGTCAAAGAACCAGGGGATGGCCCCCCGCTCACAATGTTCCCCGCCTGCGCGGGGAAGGGCCTGCTTAAATCCGTCCCCGCCCCACTTGCAAGTGCAATCTTGTGCTGACGCCGCCGTTCGTCCTGCGTCCCTTCTTCCCTTGAGGGAGAGGGGCAGGGCGAGGGGTTCACGTCCTGCACCAATCCGCGACAGCGGCTTTGCCCTGCCGGAAGCGTTGCTGGCTGTGCTCCTGTTCATGTTTATCCTGTTGATGCTGTACGGCGCGCTGTTCTCCGCGGGCAATTACCAGCGCACCAGTGAGGTCCGGTTGCGCCACAACGACGACAAGCGCTTCATCCAGTCCTTCCTGCGCAGACAGCTTGAGCAAACCGTGCCGATGATAGGGGTGGATGACGGCAACCCGCAGGTATTGTTCCGCGGCCACCAGCGCACGCTGCGGTTTGTCGGCCCGTTGCCCTCTTACCAGCGCGATGACGGTTTGTATCTCCAGGAGTTATCCCTGGCGGATGATGAGCTGGTACTCAGCTATCACCCACTCACCCGCGCGCCGGACCTGTTCACAGAGAACGGCCTGGCCGGCGCAGAACAGGTCAGCCTGGCGCAGCCGGTTGAGCAGCTGGAGTTGGCGTATTTCGGCCGCCATACGGCAGATGGCGCGCCGGCGTGGGGGGATGCCTGGGATAACCCGGAGTGGTTGCCGTCCCTGCTGCGTGTGGAGGTCGTCCCGAGCCAACAGGAGGTCTGGCCGCCACTGGTGATCGCGCTGCGCGCGCAGGCGGAATGGCGCCCGCCGCAGCTGGCGCTGTACCTGGAATAACGGCCGCTCAGTCTCTTTCTGGCAAAATCAAAATGATCAAAAAAATTGTTCGTCCCCGGCTGACGATGTTCCCCGCCTTCGCGAGGAGGAGCAGGAATGACGAACAGGGCGTGGTCTTGACCCTGGTACTCTGGTTGCTGGCGCTGCTGAGCCTCATGGCCGGCGCGCACAGTTATGCCCTGCGCACCGAAACCTGGCTGACCATCCACGCGCAGGACCGGGCCAAAGCGCGCGCGGTGGCCGAAGCCGGGGTGTGGCTGGCCGTGGCCGACCTGTTAAGCCCGCCCTCGGCGCAACGCTGGCCGCGGGACGGTACCCCCATCGAGGTCAACTTTGCAGCCGGAACGATTGGGTTGCGCATCCAGGATGAAGCCGGCCTGATCGATATCAACAGCGCCGATGACGCCCTGTTGCTGGGTTTGCTGACCGATGCCGCCCTACCGGGGCAGGCTGTCACACCGTTATTTGACGCCCTGCAGGACTGGCGCGACCCGGACCCGGACCGGCGCGCCGCCGGCGCAGAAGACGGGGACTACCTGCTCACGGCTTATGACGCGAAAGACGGCCCGTTCAACAGCATCGAAGAATTGCGCCGGGTCGCAGGCATGAGCGATGATCTCTACCGCAACATCCGCCACGCCGTCACAATTCATTCGCTGCAACCGGGGATTAACCCCGCGCCGGCGCCGCGGGCGGTGCTGGAAGCCATACCGGGCAGCCGTGCGGCCCTGGTCGATACGTACCTGGCCAGGCGCCACGAACCGGGACAAACGGCCACGATTACGGACGCGGACCACCACTTCTTCAACGCCCGGCAAGGGCTGGTCCTGACCATTACCAGCGTCGGCAGGGTTGGCCGCGGCAACCTCAGGCTGGACGTTGTAGTGGCGCTGGACCGGGCGCGGACGCCGCCTTATTCGGTGCTGGGTTGGCGCGAGTCCCGCCTGCCTTATACACCTCCATCGAATGAGGGCAACGGTTGATGCCGGCGCAGGTCAAACGGCGCCTGCGGGCCGCGCTGGCCTGGTGGTCAACCGGGGTGCTGGCGGCCTTGCCCGCGCGTTGGGCAACCAGGCTGGTCACGCTACCGGATACGGTGACCGTTTCGCGCCAGGCTGACAAGCTGGTGTTCAGCGTGTATGACGGGCATGGCGGAGAGTTGCTCGAGCAGCGCAGCATGGAGCCAGGCGATACGGCCGCGCAAACCGGGATCAACCGTTGGCTGGCCCGCCGGCAACGGGACCTGCGGCTTGCCCTGCTGCTGCCCCGTGATGACATACTGGAAAAACGGCTGGCCTATCCCCTGGGCGCGGCGCCGGAACTGCGCGCGCTGCTGGCGTTTGAAGTGGAGCGGCTCACGCCGTTCAGCAGCGAGCAGGTGTATTTTGACTACACCATCCGCCGCCGGGATGAGGACAACGGCCAACTCCACGTGGATTTGTACCTGGCGCTGCGGCTAAACGTTCAGCAGAAGCTTGACGACTTGCGCTTCCTGGCGTTAACGCCGACAGTGGTCGCAACAGGCGTGGCCGAACGTCTTATAAATCTCCTGCCTGAATCCGCGCGCGGCGCCGCGTCGTCCGCGGCCCGGCCCCTGGCGCTGCCCGGCCTGCTGTGCCTGGTCCTGTTGATAGCCGCGCTGTACACACCCCTGTGGCGTTACGACGCGCTGGCCGAACAGCTTGAGGCACAGGTACGTCATAACCGGACCCGGGCGCTGCAAGCCCAGGCGCAGACGGCCGAGCAGCAGACCGCCCTGGACCGGGCCCGTTTTTTATCGACCCGGCAGCGCTTTCCCGCGCCGGCCATGCAACTGCTGTTGGAATTGACACGGACGTTGCCGGATCATACCTCGGTACAGCAACTGGTCCTGCGGGCAGACGGACTACAGCTACAGGGCGAATCCGCGGCCGCGGCCTCGATCATAGGGCTTATCGAGGCCTCGGAATACTTTGAACAGGTCGAGTTTCGGGCGCCGCTGACAAAGAGCGGCCACGACGGCAAGGCGCGTTTTCACGTGGCGGCCAGGTTGCGACAGCCATGAGGAGTGGGCCGTTGCCACGCGGGCTGCACGCCCTGCTGGCGGTGGGCATCACGCTGGCGCTGCTGGGCGCGTTGTGCTATGCGCTGCTGTGGCCGGCGCTGAGCAGCCGGTCTTCCGCAACGGAACGTCTGGCGGCGCTGCACTTCCAGCAACAACGCTTCGCCCAGCTTGCCCTCTCGCCCCCCGGTCCGGATGCGGCCCCGGCGTTGCTTGTCGGCCCGGACCCGTCAGGGTTTCTGGCGGAGCAAGCGCCGGCCCTGGCCGCGGCGCACCTGCAACAGGTATTAAGCGACCTGGTGGCCGAGGCCGGCGGCGTCCTGCTCAGCAGCCAGGTGATCTCGGGCAATGCCGACAACAGCCTGTTCCCCGCCGTGACCGTGAAAGCCTCGCTGAGCGGCAGCATGGCGACACTGCACCAACTCCTGTACCGGATTGAAAGCCACCGGCCGGTGTTGATACCGGACAACCTGCTGGCGCACACGCGCACGGCCGGCAATCCCGCAGAGCCGGACGACCTGGACATCCGTTTTGACGTGACGGCCTTCATCTACCAGGCAGAGCAACCATGAAGCAAGCCCCGCAAACGGCCCGTTCCCTGCGCCGCCTGCTGCTCGGCGTGTGTGTCGGCCTGGCCGCTTACACCGTGTATGAATGGACCCGGCCCTATGCCGCGCCCGACGCGGCGCCCGCCGTGAGAGAGGACGCGTCCGGGCTGATGGAAAACGTCATCGCAAGCACGTATGACCTGCCGCCCCTTGAGAGCTTTGCGGAAACGCTGGCGCGCCCGTTGTTCAGGAGCGACCGCCGCCCTTATACAGCGCCGCGACCGGAGATTGTCCATGAACCGGCGCCGGCGCCCGTGGCGGACGTCCCCCTGCGCGAGCAGGTGGCCTTGCGCGCCACCATCATCATCGGCGAGAAACGGATTGCCCTCCTGCACGATGTCGTCAACGACAGCCCGCTCAGGCTGAGCCAGGGCGAGCGCGTGCACGGCTGGACCCTGACCGACGTGGGCACCAACAGCGTGGCCCTGCAGAAAGGGGAGGCGATAGAACGCCTTGCGCTGAAACAGGAATGACCCCGGTATGGTCGTCAGGAATACACCCATGACCACAACGACCATCGGCGAGGCGCTGGCGCAGGCCGGCGCCTTGCAACCCGCAGAGCTGGAACAGGCCCTGAAAGTCAATGACCGGCAGGCTGACGGTATCGGCCCCTTGCTGGTGCGTCTGGGCCTGGTGTCGGAAGCCGACCTGGTCAATGCCTATGCCGGGCTTTACAACCTGGCCCGGTTGGCGGACCATGACATCCCCGCCGCGCCGGTCAGCCCGGGCACGCTCAGCAAAACCTTCCTGGAGCAGGCCGGCGTGCTGCCCGTCAGCGAGGGGCAGGACCGGATCACCCTGGCCGTCACCGATCCGGAAGATCGTTTCAGCATCCGCGCGGTGGAACTGGCCTGCGGCAAGACCGCCGAGCTCAAGCTGGCGAGCATCAGCCAGGTGGACAATGCCTTGCGCCGGCTGTACGAGGGCGACAGGTCCACCATGGAGGGCATTGTCGAGGCGATACCCGCCGATGCGGAAACAGCCGAACAGGACTCCGTGGATGAGTTGCGCAGCCTGGCCACCGAAGCGCCCATCATCCAACTGGTCAACCTGATTATCAACCGCGCCGTGAGCGTGCGCGCCTCCGACGTACATATCGAACCGTTTGCCAAACGGCTGTGTGTGCGCTATCGCATCGACGGCATCTTGCAGGACGCCGAAGCGCCGCCGGCGCATTCCGGTGCGGCGATCATTTCCCGCATCAAGATCATGGCCAAGCTGAACATCGCCGAGCGGCGCTTGCCGCAGGACGGACGCATCCGGTTGCGCGCCCAGGGCAAGCTGCTGGACTTGCGGGTATCGACGTTTCCCACCTTGCACGGGGAGAGCATGGTATTGCGTATCCTGGACCAGGACCAGGGGGTTACCACACTGGCGCGGCTGGGTTTCGACCCGGCGGTGGCGCAAGGAGTGCACGACCTGTTGGCCTTGCCCCACGGCATCATCCTGGTGACCGGCCCCACCGGCAGCGGCAAAACCACCACCTTGTACGCCGCCCTGCAGCGACTGAACACGTCCGCGCGAAAAATACTCACAGTGGAAGACCCGGTGGAGTACCAACTGGACGGCATCAACCAGATGCAGGTCAAAGCGCAGATCGGGCTGAGTTTTGCCGCCGCGTTACGCGCCCTGGTCCGGCAGGACCCGGACGTGATCATGATCGGCGAGATGCGCGACGTGGAGACGGCCCGGATCGCGGTGCAGGCCGCGCTCACCGGCCACCTGGTGTTCTCCACCTTGCATACCAACGACGCCGGCAGCTCCATCACCCGCCTGCTGGACATGAGTATTGAGGACTACCTGCTGACCTCCACCCTGAACGGCATCCTGGCGCAACGCCTGGTGCGCACCCTGTGCCGTGCGTGCCGGACAGCCTATACGCCGGCGCCGGCGTTGCGCACGCAGTTGCAGCAATGGCTGTCTGCAGAAGGTGCCGGCAACGTCCCGCAGGGTAACGATGTGCAGACAGACACGCTGCGCCTGTACCGGGCCAACGGCTGCGAGGCCTGTGCGGACACCGGCTATCGCGGGCGCACCGTGATCGGAGAGCTATTACTCCTGTCCGACACCTTGCGCGGCCTGGTACGGGAGGGCGCGGACGGCAAGGTTATCCAGCAAGCCGCCATGCGCGCCGGCATGGACAACATGCGCACGGACGGGATCAGGAAAGCGCTGGCCGGCGTGACCACCGTTGAGGAGGTTACCCGGGTTACCCAGGGGGATTAGGGAAAATAGTTGACCATGGTCATGACCATGGTATAGTGTGCAGTGTCAACCGACATGCATAACCTGGTGAATGAGGAAGATGAACATTGACAAGAGCGCCGGCACGCACGTGATCAAAGCGTCCGAATTCAAGGCGAAATGCCTCAAGTTGATGGATGAGGTGGCGCATACCGGCAAAGAGCTCATTATTTCCAAGAACGGTCGACCGGTGGTCCGTCTGGCGCCGTATCGAAACAAACCCGTGAGCCTGTTCGGCATAGACCGGGACAAAATCAGGATACTCGGCGACATCATAGAGCCGTTGGACGTGGAGTGGGAGGCGAACCTGGTTCCATCCGGGGACGCTGAAGGTTGATCCTGCTCGATACGCACGTCATTTTGTGGCTTCGGGCCGGGGACGAATGCTTGAGCCCGTTGGCCCGGCGCGAAATTGACCAGGCCTGGCAGTCAGGTGAGCTTGCCGTTTCCGCCATTTCGTTTTGGGAAATTGCCATGCTCAAGAGCAAGCATAGAATCAGTTTCCCGGGAAATCTCGAACATTGGTGGCGGGTGCAACTGGAGCAGGGAATGGTTGAAATCCCCGTGGATGGAAAGACAGGCATGCGCGCGGCCGACCTCACCGATTTCCACCCTGACCCTGCCGACCGGCTGATTGTCGCCACCGCCCTCGAAGGCCATCGGCTGGTCACCGCAGACGCTCGAATCCTCAATTGGTCCGGCAACCTTGACCGGGTGGATGCGACTCAGTGAGCGTTGTTGAGGAGGTTACGCGGGCGACTCAAGGCTTCGGTCAGATGACGCTTGTGTGCATTGTGCGACCTGACCCCAATATCCCAATATCCCTGGGGCATCGCTGCTGTCTTGAACTCCAGTTTCCCCGGTTCGATTATATTACCATTCAGTATAACCAGTTCGACATTGCCCAGGGCTGACAAGTCTGCAAGCGGGTCGCCGTTGACGACGATGATATCGGCCAGCTTGCCGGCTTCCAGAGTGCCCAGGTTTTGCCCTTGTCCTATGACCTCGGCGCCGTTCCTGGTGGCAGCAACTATCACCTGCATGGGCGTCATCCCCGCATCGTGCATCAACCGGAGTTCGCGCAATACCGTGGCGCCGTGCAGCATGCCGGCATTACCGGCATCGCTGCCCATCGCTATCCTGACACCGGCCTCAAGCGCCCTGCCAAGGTTTGCCATGGAAATTTCCAGGCTGCGTTTCCTGTCATTGTCGAGTCCCGGCACATTACGGTAAGCCAGGGCGACGCTGTTCGGAGCGGTGATGGAGGCGAGTACAACACCCCATACCTTGTCATGCAGTTGTCCGGACAGGAACAGGTCCGGTTCCAGCGAATAGTCTCCCTCAAACACTGCGAGGGTCGGGATATAGGCGACATCACGCGCAGCCATCAGTTCAAACACATCATTGGCGCCGGTCTCGGCCATGTGTATGCTATGCACCACGACGTCACCACCGGCCGCAACAAATTCCCTTGCCTCGCTGGGAAATGATGTGTGGGCATATACCTTCAACTTGTGCGCGTGGGCTTGCTCAATCAATGTATGAAGGATGTCTGGCCCCAACTTATCCATATCGGCATCGAAACGAGTCGTCCCCGCCTCTACGCGTGAATGGAATATCTTGAGACCGTCAACCTGCTCAGTACTGATTTTGGCAACGGCCTCCCTGGCTTCTGCGACACTGTCCACCTGGAAATAGAAAGGCCCAAGGTAGTCAAGCAGTCCGAGTTCGGTAATCAGGCGGATTGGATGCGACCCGGGAGCGGTAATACCGAAGCCGTTGCCGTATAACCTTGGCCCTACAAGTTCACCGGAACCAAGCGCCGATTTCATTGCGTTGAGACTGGGGTGAGCAGCCATATCATACACGCTGGTCACGCCGAACTTCAGGTAGCTCAGCAGGCTGTTTTCAACGGCAGTCGGTGTGAATTCACGCGGGTCCGCCGAACCCCCGCCACTGCCCCCGATATGGATGTGAGCATCAATGAGCCCAGGCAGAAGTGTTTTGCCGGCAAGGTCTATTATGCGGGCATTCGCAGGAATGACTGATGAGGGACCGATTGCGGTAATATTTTGTCCCTGGACTACTACGACCGCATCTTCCAGGGGTGGACCACCGTTGCCGTCTATAATCCTGGCGCCTGTCAGCGCCAGGATTTCCCCGGCCCATGAATGGCCGGAACATACAGAGAGCAGTAATATTCCTGCCGGCAACAACTGCTGTAAGAAGGATCTCCTTTCCTGAGAACCGGCAGTATCAGCGCACAAAGCCAACGACCCTGATCAGTTCCCGGCAAAGGGGACAGATTTAAATCTGTCCCCGGAAGAGCTTGACCACACTTTCAATCACACCCATCCCAGGCTTTACATCTCGTAACGCAACTCTATGCCATACGTTCTCGGGTCGTTGATATCGCCATTGCGGGGGAAGCCGCCACTGGCAAGACTGATATAATTGGTTATATACGCATCCTTATTGGTCAGGTTAGTGACCCAGGCCGAGATAGACCAGTTCTGGTTACGCGGTTGAAAAGTGCCCCTCATGCTGACATTCGAATAGGAGTCCTGGGAGGCTACATCCCGTTTATACGGGTCAAAATAAGCCGTATCCCGCCAGCGCCAGTCCACCCTGAAGTCGAAATCACCAAAGCTGCTGGGGTATGTATGGCTTGCGCTCAGGGTGAACATGTGTTTGGGAGAATTGGGCAGCGGATTGCCCTTCAGGTTCAACACGCCCAGTTCCGGAAATATCGGATCCTGGGTGAAAAATTCGGTAAATTCATTATCCAGGTAGCCGTACACCAGTTCCAGTTGCGTATTCTCCGTCAGCAGGTAGGCAAGTTCCGCCTCAACTCCGATAGCCTCGGCCGCCGCGGCATTGGTAAGCGTAAACGACAGGCCCAGCAACTGGCTTACCTGTAAATCCGTATAATCGTAGTAGAAGGCCGACAGGTTGGCTTTCAGCCTGTCATCGAACAGCACGGATTTTATGCCCCCTTCATAGCTCCAGATAAATTCCGGGTTGAGCGGCGGAGCCGTGTTGCCCGGTAGTATCTGCCCGCTTTTAAAGCCGCGTGATGCGGTAAAATAAACCATAGCATCGTCGCTCAGGGCATAATCGATGGAGAAGCGCGGCGTCCAGGCGTCATAGGTACGCTTGTTGTTAAGGGGCACGAACACATCCAGACCGAATAGTTGTATCTTGAGCTGGAAAGAACTTTCCGTCGTCCGTTTTTCCTCGCTGTACCTGATCCCGGCCGTCAGGTTCAACCGCTCCGTCGCCGCCCAGGTCAGGCTGCCGAATGCCGCGTACGCTTCCGTTTTTGCATGTCCCCGTTCATCAAAGATGTCACCAGGCAGGTTGATCGCGAACTGGAACGGGACCGTATTGGTGACAAACACATCATCATCGAAGTAGTACAGTCCGAATACGCTGTTGATCCTGTCCGTGTCCCAG
>CAXXWG010000010.1:0-34127 GCA_963667305.2 Aggregatilineales bacterium
CAACAGTTGCACCCTCGCCTGCGCGCCACGATTCAGTCCCTCGCTGAAGCGCGGCACCAGCGCCAGGCCGTCGGCGCGCACGAGCGAGGTGATCACGCCCGCGCCCTGCCCCAGCGGCGAGGCCAGCAGGCGCCCGTCCACCTGCGCCAGGGTGACGCGCACGTAGTCGTCGTCGCCCGTCGGCGAGACCAGCTTGCGGGTCATGATGGCCTTCGCTTCTTCGCGCGCTGCGACGCCCAGGCCCAGCCATTGCCGCAGCAGGGGCAGCACGAAGAGCTCGCCTGTCAACGCGGCGCTGACGGGGTAACCGGGCACACCGATCACCGGCACGTCGCGCAGCATGCCCAGAATCACCGGGTGACCCGGCCGCACGGCCACGCCGTGCACCAGCAAGTCACCTTCCGCGCGCAAGACCATTGCGCTGTAGTCGCGGCTGCCCGCCCGACGAGCCCGAGAGCAGCAGGACGAGGTCCGGCTCGCGCTCCAGGGCAGCCAGCAGCGCCGCGCGGATGGCCTCCGGCTCGTCCGCCGCTGCGTCGAGCACAAGGGCCTCGCCACCGGCCTGGCGCACCTGGGCCGCCAGCACCAGACTGTTGCTCTCGATAACTTGCCCGGGCGCGGGGTCGACGCCAGGCGCCACCAGTTCGCTGCCGGTCGGCAGAATCAGTACGCGCGGCCGCCGCCGCACCGCCACGCTGTCATGGCCGCAGCCCGCCAGCGCGCCGAGGTCCACCGGCCGCAGCAGATGGTTGGGCGGCAGCACCAGCTCACTGGCGACCATGTCCTCGCCCATCGGCCGCAGGTGCTGCCAGGGCGCCACCGCGCTGCGAATCGCGATGCGTTCCGCGTCCAGTTCCTGCGTGTGTTCGATCATAATGACGGCGTCCCTGCCCGCGGGCAGCGGATCGCCGGTGTTGACCGGACGCGCCTCGCCTGGCACCTGCAGTGACAGCGGACGGGTCTCGGTCGCGCCCTGCGTCATCGCGGCCACCACCGCATAGCCGTCCATGGCTGCCGCGTGATAGTGCGGCGCGGACAATCGCGCGTAGACTCCCTCGGCCGTCACGCGAGCGCTCGCCTGCGCCAGCGGCACGCGCTCGCCCGGCAGCGGTCCGTTCCGTCCGACTGATCGCAGGGCCGCCTGCAGCCGCGCCCGCGCCTGCTCTGCCGGTATATCTTCGAGGTAGACATTGCGCGCGTCCATGGCGGCAGTATAGCGCGCCGGTTCCAACGGCCCGCGCTTCTGCCAGGGTAAACTCACGCTTCTCCAGTCCTGCACGGAAGGAGCAAATGCATGACCCTGCGCTTTGGACTCAACCTGCCCGCCGGCCCCGTCATGGGCCCGCCAGGCAAGTTCATGGACGACCTCGACGTCGCCCTGCCACAACTGGTGGGCCACTTTGACAGCCTGTGGATGACCGATCACTTCATCTGGGACCGCGATCCCTGTTACGAAGCCTGGACGGTGATGAGCTACTTCGCGGCCCGCTGGCCGCAGTTCAGGATCGGCCCCATGGTGCTGGGCCAGAGCTACCGCAACCCCGCCCTGCTGGCCAAAATGGCCGCCACGCTGCAGCATCTCTGCGGCGGGCGCTTCATCATGGGCATCGGCGCCGGCTGGAAGGAAGACGAATACCGCGCCTACGACTGGGCCTACCCGCGCGCCGGCATCCGCATCGAACAACTGCAGGACACGCTGGAGATCATGACCCGCATGTGGCGCGAGCCCGGTCCCGTTTCATGGCAGGGGCGCCATTACCGCATCAAAAACGCCATCTGCGAGCCGCGTCCCGACCCCGTGCCGCCCATCATTGTTGGCGGCGCCGGCCGCAAGACCATGCGCCTCGCCGCGCAGTACGCCGACGGCTGGAACCTGTCGGACTCGCCCATCGAACGCTTTCGCGAGCGCCGCGCCATCCTGCAGCAGCACTGCGAGGAACTGGGACGCGACCCCGCCAGCATCGAACTCTCCTGGTTCGGCCGACTGAGTATCGGCGAGAGCGAGCAGGCCGCCATCGCCCGCAGTCACGGCCGCTGGACCCGTGAGCGGGCCTTCGTCGGCACCCCGGCCCGCTGCATCGAGATGATGCAAGCCTTTGTCGAGGAGGGCGTCCGCCATTTCATGCTCGACATCATGGACGTGGCCGACGAGGACGTGCTCGGCCCGCTGCTGGAGGAAGTCCTGCCCGCCCTGAAACAGATAGCCTGATTGGCGCATTCGGGGAGCAAATGACATGACCTGCCACATCAGCCTGTGTCTGCCGCCGGGCCCCGACAAGGGCAAGATCAGCAAGTACATGGACGAGCTCGACGTCGCCCTGCCGCAACTGGCCGGTCACGTCGACAGCCTGTGGATGACCGATCACTTCATCTGGGATAGCGATCCCTGTTACGAAGCCTGGACCGTCATGTGTTACCTGGCGGCACGCTGGCCGCAGTACCGCATCGGCTCAATCGTGCTCGGCCAGAGTTACCGCAACCCCGCCCTGCTGGCCAAAATGGGCGCCACGCTGCAACATCTCTCAGGCGGGCGCTTCATCATGGGCATCGGCGCCGGCTGGAAGGAAGACGAATACCGCGCCTACGGCTGGCCCTACCCGCGCGCCGGCATCCGTATCGAACAACTGCATGACACCCTGGAAATCATGACGCGTATGTGGCGCGAACCCGGTCCGATCAGCTGGCAGGGCCGCCACTACCGCATCACAAACGCCATCTGTGAACCGCGTCCCGACCCCGTGCCGCCCGTCATCGTTGGCGGTGGCGGCCGCAAGACCATGCGCCTCGCCGCGCAGTACGCCGACGGCTGGAACCTGCCGGACTCGTCCAGCGAAACCTTGCGCGAGCGCCTCGCCATCCTGCGCCAGCATTGCGAGGAACTGGGACGCGACCCTGACCGCATTGAAGTCTCCCTGTTGGGCCGCCTCAGCGTGGCCGCCACAGAGCGGGCCGCCCGAGAGCGCAACAGCCGCTCCTGGGAGCGTGAGGGGGCGTTCATCGGCACGCCGGCGCAGGTCATTGAGCAGATGCAGACCTTCATCGACCTGGGCGTCAGCCGCTTCATCCTGGAGATTCTCGATTTCAGCGATGCGGAGGTCATCGGTATCCTGAAGGAAGACATCCTGCCCGCCCTGCGCTGAAGCGCCTGGCCACGTCCCCTCCGTCGCGCTATGCTGGCAAGCAGCGATTCGCCCCTAAGGAAAAGCCCATGAAACTCGTATCAATCGCCCCTGACCTGCGCCTCGGCATCTGGCTCGGCGAGACTATTGTCGACTGCGCCGCAGTCGGTATCGCCGGCATGCCCGCCACCCTGGCCGACGCGCTCAATGGCGGCGCGTCCGCCCTGGACTCGCTGCGCAACCTGGCCGCCGACCCGCCGCAGGCTGCCCTGTTACCCGCCGACCAGGTGACCCTCGGCCCCTGCGTGCCGCAGCCGGGCAAGGTCCTCTGCGTCGGTCTCAACTACGCCAAACACGCCGCCGAGGGCGGCCAGGCGATCCCGGAGACGCCGGTGCTCTTCTCCAAGTTCAACAACAGCCTCGCCGCCCCGGACGAGGACGTGCCCCTGCCGGCCAGCGCCGTGGAGTACGACTACGAAGTCGAGTTGACTGCCGTCATCGGCAAACGCACGCGCGACGTCAGCGTGGACGACGCGCTCGACCACGTCGCCGGTTACTGCTGCAGCAACGACATCAGCGCGCGCGACCTGCAGATGCTCACCGGGCAGTGGCTGCTGGGCAAAACGCTGGACAAGTTCCTGCCGCTGGGCCCCTGGCTGGTCACCGCCGACGAGGTGCCCGATCCCCAGGCGCTGGGGCTGCGCTGCTGGCTCAACGGCGAATTGCGCCAGGATTCAAACACCGCTGACATGATCTTCAGCGTGGCCGAAATCGTCAGTTACACCAGCCGCTACATGACCCTCGAGGCCGGTGACGTCATCTCCAGCGGCACCCCCGAGGGCGTCATCATGGGTATGGACCCCCGCGTCTGGATGGTGGCCGGCGACGTCGTCAGCGTCGAGGTTGACGGCCTCGGCCGCCTGACGAACTGTCTGGTGTAGGCAAGCGTTCGTCGGTCCCTTTTCGGCAAGACTTCCCCAGGGTAGTAAAAACCCCTCTCTGGCGAGAGGGGTTTGCAGTCAGGGGCGTCAAACGGCCTCACAGTTGCGCCAGGGTCACACCCCCAGCGTGCCGAAGTAGTGCTCGAAGAAGCGATCCACGTCCACCGAGGTGGCCACCTCGTGCGGGCCGTCGGCGCTCTCCTGCCAGCTGGTCTTGCCCGGCGACTCGCCCAGATCAACCGACACCTGGCCGGAGGTGAAACCGCAGATCGCCTCGTCAAAGAGACAGACCGCCGCCAGCGGATCGTGCAAGGTCATCTCCGCGCGTTCCGTGAACCACACTTCCGCAAAGTCCATCACCGGCCGCAGCAGGCCCTTGCCGAAGCGCCGCCGCACTTCATCGGGCGAAAGGCGCACCTGGGTCGTCACGTCCAGCCCAACCGAGCGATGCGGCCGCAGCGGCGCGCGGTACACCATGGCCGTCGCGTGCGGATCAAGGATGGCGTTCCACTCCTCGAAGTCGCGCACGCCGCTCCAGTAGGAGCCGCCCATCAACATCAGCCCACCCAGCAAGGAGGGGATCTCCGGGTCCGCCGCGAAGAGCAGCGCCACGTTGGTCAGCGGGCCGATTGGCAGCAGCCACACCTCGCCGGGGTTGGCGCGAATGGTGCTGCGCATGAATTCGATCGCCTCGCCGCGCGGGAAGTCCGTCGCGTGCGACCAGTCACCCAGCGCGTCGGCCTGTGGCGACGTCGGCTGACGTTGTTCAATCAGGAAAGGCTGCTCCGCGCCAATGTAGATCGGCACGTCCTGCCCCGCCTCGCGGCAGAGCGCGCTGGCCAGCATGCCGCGGCGTTGTCCCTCACCGGTGACCGTCGTGATTCCCAGTAACTCGCACGCCGGCTGCGCCAGCAGGTAGGCCAGGCAGGCCGCGTCGTCGATGTCCGAGCCAATGTCCGTATCCAGCAAGACCTTCATGCGCGTCTCCCTTAATATGGTGATCTTGTTTTGTACCACACACGGACTTCTCCAGAAATTGAAGTTTGGATTCGCAAAGTTCAGGTTGGCTGAAGTTTCGCGCGGAGCGTATTCTCAAACTCTGTCCTGTTGACTGTTCGCGCGGCCAGCAGCTTTTCTGTTGAGTCTTCGAGAGAAAGTGTTTCCCAATGCCAACGTTGAAGTCTGTAACCGGATGAAATCTCCGGTACCAGCCAGATGACTTCCCCTTCATCCAGATCACGAACCGGATTTTTGCTTGCCCCGCCAATTGCCTCAAAGAACTGGCGGTCTACAGCAACCGCCAGTTTTGTTCCCCATCGACGCAGCGTTGGTACCTTGACCTGCAATTGTGGCATCAGCCGTTTCGCGCTGGATGAGCGCCAGTCAGGGCGGCGAATTGCATCCGGAAAGGGAGGCATGGAATTCGGACTCTTTCGCAATCGCTCAAACTCACTCGTCATCCCTTTTCCCGAAAAGTACACTGCCTGTACTTCCAGTCCGTACCAGATTAAACGATCATCATCACTGGCAAGTACCAAATCAATTCGCCCGGCAGGCTTGTTCGTCTCAGTTGAGTGCATGAACGGCACTTCATATGCGATTCTGGCTGTCTCCTCGTCCAAACCGACGATTTCTGCCAACCAGTGTGTAACCAGATCGCCCGCCTTAAACCTGTGAGGGCAAACGATGACCGGGTTTCCTTGCCGGAAACCAATTCGCCCATCCTCTCCCTCGCCATAGCGTTGAATTGAACAGACTCCACCCTTTTTGCGGCATGGCGTGTCGTCTTTCTGGAACGGGCATACGGGAGCCCTGATTGCACCCAATGCCATGGCCGCAAGTTCCTTTCGTCTTGCGACAGACATCCCGGCAAAAGGCTCACCGAACCACTCGGCTATGCCAAACCGGCTCATGCAAAGAGTGGATCGCGTGTGATAACCAGCTCTTTCATTCTGTTGTGATGAGAGTTTTTCATCATCACAGTGACTGCATGCAATTTGTGTTGCTGAATCAAGTCAACAATTTCAGGGGCGCCGTCATAGGTCATCAGGAAATTCGCGCCCGTTTGCTGCAGGATCTCGAAAAGATGCTCATGGTCGATGCGATTGTGCGAATACAGGCGCACGCCAGCCCGTTTACCACCAGCAGTGTATGGAGGATCAACAAATACAGCAGCCTGATTGCCCCATTTCTCAAGCAAGGGCTCAAGCAGTTTCATCCCGTCTTCTTCGTAAAATGTAATTCGATCCGAAACATTTGCGATATTGCGCAAGCGCCTGGCAAGTGTCTCGGGATACCAGCGCGACGCAATCCCTTTCCCGTTTTCGCCATTTCTAATCAAGGATGCGCCTGGCGCAAGAATTCCCGAGTTCCTGGTACGATTTAAGACGAGGGTTCGAAATCCATGTTCGTCCACACTTTGGGGAGAGTCACGATGCAACGTGTCTACAGCATCGCGAGTTAGTTTGAACTCAAGCACCCTGTCAGCGAGATTACCTTCGTCTCGCAATGCAGCTTGCCAAAAGGCGGCAACATCGTGATCAATCTCGATCATTATTGCCCGCTCAACAAGTCCCTCCATTACAGCAGTAAGGGAAACAATGCCACCACCGGCAAATGGCTCAATCAGCACACTATCGCCTGAATCAGCCAACCATTTGCGTATGTGAGGGACGAGCCAGGTCTTGCCACCCGGATAGCGTAAGGGGCTTCTTTGCGGCACAGTTGCAACATTTACCGCTGGAACAACAGACACCGGGAAGGGGAGCAATTGTGACTCGGGGAATGTTGGAAGTGATTGCTGCGTCATACCACCAGTTTCCATGAGTGCTTGCCTTTCCTGTGCAAGGTAAGGGTGGAATGCAGGGCCGAGGAAATCCTGCAGCACAAATGCGCATATCTGGCAGGAAATGTAGCAAAATCATAACCCATCCTGGAACAGGAGGCGAAACTTGCCCTCTTTGATTTTGGGACCAGCACCTTGCGCCAACGCCCGCCAGGCGCAAGACTCCCGACCTGAACTTGCGGGGAAAGAGGGGACGACATGCGACTGGGAATGTGCAGCGCTTTCCTGCCGGAAAACATCAACGACTTCACGCCGGCGCTCTGCCGACGCGTGCGGGACCTGGGCTTCAGCGGTGTCTTCATACGCTCCCGCCAGAACGACCCGCACACGACCACGCGCGCGGAGGCCCAAGGATTCCGCGACCTGCTGGCCGGTGAAAACCTGCGCCTCTTCCAGGGCACCGGTTACTGGCAGAACCTCGTCACCGGCGACGAGCTGCAGCGGCGCGAAAGCGTAGGCACGCTGCAGGCCGCCCTGCGCCTGGCGGGCTGGCTGGGCGCGCGCGGCATCGACACCGGCCCCGGCTCCATGAGCCCCCACGGCCCCTGGGCGCCGCACCCGGCCAACTGGACGCCACTGGCCCGCCGCCAACTCATTCGCAGCCTGCGCGAGGCCGCGCCCGCCGCCGAAGACGCCGGCGTCTACCTCAGCGTCGAGTGCCACCAGACCGTCACCCTGGAGTCGCCGGAAGTCGCGCTGGAGGTGATGGACGCCGTCGACTCGCCCTGGGTGCGCATCGACTACGACTCGGCCAACTGGCTCAACCTGCGCAGCGCCTGGGACAGCAGCAACGCCCTCAACCACCATTTTGACGTGCTGGGTGATTACATCGTCAGTTGCCACGCCAAGGACGTCTTCGTCGAGCCGCGTCTGGTAATTCACATCAGCGACGGTTGCGCCGGCCGCGGCCTGGTCGATTTCCGTACGCTCTGCCGCCGCATGCACCAGCTCTCGCCCGACTACCCGATCATCGTCGAGGGCGCGCAGACGGAAGACCTGCCGGAGGTCAGCGCCTTCTTCCACGGCATCGCGGCGGAACTGGATATCCCCCTGCTTGACGCCCACGAGGAGGCGCCAGCATGAAGGACCTGCGCTTTGCCGCGCCCGTAGAACGACGGGTCGCCCTGGTCACCGGCGGCGCGCGCGGCATCGGCCGCGCCACGGCCCTGCGCATCGCCCGCGAGGGACGCGACGTGGCCCTGCTTGACCTGCTGGACGAGGAGGGCGCCGACACCGTCAGCGCCATTGAGGCCCTGGGTCAGCGCGCCATCTACCTGCGCGTCGACGTCAGCGACGAGGCCGCCGTGCACGAGGCCGTCGCGCGCAGCGTCGCTCAGCTGGGCCGCCTCGACATCCTGGTCTGCTGCGCCGGCGTGCTGGGCGCGGAAGTGCCCTTCATGGAACAGACAGCCGCGGAATTCGAGCGCGTCATGCGCATCAACGTGCACGGCGTCTTTTACGCCCACCAGGCCGCCGTGCCGCACATGCTGGAGCGCGGCTGGGGCCGCTGCGTGACCATCACCTCCGGCGCGCGCATGGGCGGCGCGCACGTCGTGCCCTATTCCTGCTCCAAGGGCGCGGTCTGGTCGATGGTGCGCGCCCTCGGCAACGCCTGGCCGAAGCAGAACGTCTTCGTCAACGGCGTGGAACCGGGCCGCGCCCTGACCGACATGGTCGTGCCGCGCTTCTCGCAGGAATTTCTCGACAACCCGCCGACCGCCATCGGCCGCTATTCCGACCCCGAGGAAGTCGCCGAGGTGATTGAGTTCCTCTGCTCCGAGCGCAACACCTACACCACTGGCTCGGTCTGGAGCGTCAAGGGCCAGAGCGGGTAGCGGCCCTCACCCCCCGGCCCCCTCTCCCTGAGGGAAGGGCTCCCGCGACTGAGCGGAAAAGGATTTGGGGTGAGGGCGTACAAGGTAGTCAACGCCTTGCGGGTCCCGGGATTTGCTACCCGTACCACTCCAGAAAGCGACCCACCGACGCGCGGAAGCCGTCCTCAAATGTGCCGCCCGGCGGGCGGTAGACGCTCTCCAGCGACACCACGCCCTCGTAGCCATCCCGTCGCAGCGCCGCGGCGATCGTCGGCAGGCGCGGCCCGATGTCGCCGTGGCCGAAGGGGACGAAGTCCGAACGGGCCTGCGGGATGTTGACGATGACGTCCTTGATGTGCAAATGCGCCAGCAGGCTGCCGTCCCGCCCTGCCAGCGCCTGGTAGGCATCGGGCCAGGCGGGTTCGTTGCAGTAAAGCCCGTTGCCGGGGTCCCATAGCAGCTTCAGTCGCGTCGTGTCCAGCTCCTCGATCAGTTTGCGCCCCAGCCAGGCGGAGGTGATCATGGCGTTGTTGCCGTTCTCGACCACCAGTTGCGCGTCCAGCTCCCCGGCTATCTCGACCGCCGGCGCCATCAGATGCACCAGCTTGTCCCAGGCCCCCGAGGTGACGATCCACTCGTCGGCGCCATTGGCGCCAAAGAGGATCATCTCCTTGCGGAAACTCATCACCCGCACCAGCGGGCATTCCAGCGCCTGCGCAAACTCGATGCAGCGCCGCAAATACTCCAGCTGCCGGCGGTAAACCGCCGAGTCCCGCTCCAGTTCGCCCGTCGCCAGGCCGGCGAAGACGTGGCGCGAGACACAGCTGACCTTCAGCCCGTGCGCCTGCAGCAGGTCCTTCAGCCGCGCCGTTTGCGTGTCGTTGAGATCACCCACTTCAAGGTCGTCGACGTACTGCAACTCGGCGTACTCCAGGCCGAACTCGTTCATCACCGAGAAGGCATGCTCCGGGTTGCGGCTGATGCCGTCCGTGATGACGCCGGGCTTCATCGCCGCACCTCCACGCCGGACACGGTCTCGAGGATCTTGACCACACTCTGGTTGTCCTCATCCGGGAAACGACGGATGGCCGCCTTGAAGAGTTCGTAGACGGCGCCGGTGGCGAAGAGCGGCGCGCCCGTCTCGCGCCCCAGCGCCATGCTGATGCCGAGGTCCTTGGTCATGGTGCCAATCTGGCTGCCGGTATCGACGAAGCGGCGCTCCAGCACCAGCCCGGCATTTTCCCGGTAGAAAGACGTGCCGCCCGCCGCCGTATTGCTGATCACGTCGAAGAGGATCTGACCGGGGATTCCGGCGCTGACGCCCAGGGCCAGCGACTCGAAGATGGCGGCGAAGGTGAGCCCGATGAAGGCCTGCAGGGACGCTTTCACCGTCTGCCCCATGCCCGGTTCCTCACCGACGTGGAAAATCTTCTGGCCGACCGCCTGCAGGACGTCCTGCTGCGCCGCGAACACGGCGTTGTCGCCGGCGGCCATCAGGGTCAGCGTGCCGGAGTCCGCGCCGGAGCGGCCGCCACTGACCGGGCTGTCGATCACGCGGAGCCCGCAGCCCTCCAGCAGGGCCGCCACCTCGCGCATCTCTCGCGGTTCTATGGTCGCCGTGACGATGACCGTCCCGCCCGGCGCCATGCCCGCCGGCAGGCCATCCTCGCCCTGCAGCAGGCCCACCACCTGCTGCCCGTTCATCACCATGATGAAGACCGTGTCCGCGGCGCGTCCAAGGTCCGCAGCGCTGGCCGCTGACTTGCCGCCGGCCGCCTCCAGCAGGGCCGCGCGCGCCGGCCGCAGATCCAGCCCCGTCACCGTAAAACCGGCCGCCAGCAGGTTGCGGGCCATGCCAAGGCCCATATCGCCCAAACCGATAACGCCCACCCGTTTCGACGCCATATGCAGTTGTCCGTTTGCAACAAGGCCCGGAGGCCACCGACCTGCGCGAAATATCCCTCATTGAACCCTGCCAGGCAAGGAATTGGTCTACCGGTTTTCGCAGGTATTTTCTACCTGAAAGGAGACAGGAAGGAGGGGATGGAATTAAGGTGGTGGCCGGGTCTTCAGCAGCTTCAACAGGCTCTGCTTGTCTTCATCCGGATAACGTGCATGCGCACGGCTCAGCTGCTCATGCGAGGCGCGGGTTGCCGGCAAGGAAACCTCGCATTCCCGACCGAGCTCCAGACAGATCTCCAGGTCCTTGACCGTGTAGCGAATCTGGTTGTCGCTGCCGCTGAAGCGACCCTCCAGCGCATAGCCGGCAAGTTCCTGAAAATGGCCTTGTTCGCCCTCAGCGCAGAAGGCCTCGCGCAGGGCCTCGACCGGCACGCCGGCGCGCGCGCCCAGCGCCAGCGCTTCCATCAAGCCGACGCTGGCCACGCCGTAAAAGCCCAGGGTCGCTGCCTTGAGCGCCTGACCCAGGCCCGGTTCCTCACCGACGTGAATGACGCGCTCGCCAATCGCCGCCATTACGTCGCGCTGCGCCGCGATGTCCCCGGCGCTGCCCGCCACAAACAGCCCCAACGCGCCGGCTTCGGCCACCTGCCGTCCACCACTGACCGGGCAGTCCAGCCAGCGCAGGCCCTTGCTCTCCAGCAGCGCCGCCACGTCACGCATCACGCCAGGCCCGACCGTCGCGCAGACGATGACCGTTCCGCCTGGCTGCATGCCCGCCAGCAAGCCGTCCTCGCCCTGCAGCACGCCCGGCACCTGTGCGCCCGAAAACAACATCAGGATGGCCACGTCCGCCGCGCGGCCCAGGTCCGCCGGACTCCCGGCGACGGCGCCTCCGGCCTGTTCCAGCATGGCCCTGCGTTCCGCGCGCAGGTCCAGCCCGGTCAGCGGGAAGCCGGCCGCCAGCAGGTTGCGAGCCATGCCCATGCCCATTTCGCCCAGTCCGATGAGACCGATTCGTTTTGTTTTCATTCTCGCCCGTTCTGAAAGACTCACTGCCAACACAGCCTTATGAATCGGGGACAAATGAACATTTGCCCCGGGCTTTCCTCTATCAAAATTCTCTCGCTTGTACAAATTGTTCGTCGCCCCCTCTCCCCGAGGGAAGGGCTCCCGCGACTGAGCGGGAAAGGGGGCCGGGGGGTGAGGGCCAAACGCACATCCCAATTCAAAGCCGCGCCGAGCTACTCCTGGTTCTCCACTACCACGCCCGTCACCTCTTCCAACAGCTTGATCACGCTCTGCTTGTCCTCGTCCGGGAAGCGCGCGAAGCCGGCCTTGATCAGTTCGTAGGCCGCGGCAGTCGTGAAGAGCGGCGCGCCGCACTCATGGCCCATCGCCACGCTGATGCCGACGTCCTTGGCCGTCACGCTGATCTGGCTGCCGGTGTCGATGAAATTGCGCGCAAAGACGAGATCGACCAGTTTGCGGAAGAATCCGGTCTCGCCCGACTGGATGGCGCTCTTGCGAAAGACGTCGTGCAGGACGTCGTTGGGGATGCCGGCCTTCGCGCCCAGGGCCAGGGCCTCGAGCATGGCAATCGAACTGGTGTACATGAAGGCCTGCAGCGCCGCCTTGGCCGTCTGCCCCATGCCCGGCTCCTCACCGACGTGCTGCACCGTGTGCGCCAGGGTCTCCAGCACGTCGCGCTGCGCCTCCAGGTCTTCACTGGCCGCGCCCACCATCAGCGCCAGTTGGCCGATCGGCGCCGTCGTGCGGCCGCCACTGACCGAGCAGTCCATGGCGCGCAGACCGCTATCCGCCAACAGCGCCGCCGCCGCCCGTACTTCACGCGGCTCAATGGTTGAGGTGATGATGACCGTCCCGCCCGGCGCCATGCCCGCGGCGAGGCCATCCGCGCCCTGTAGCGATTCAAGCACCTGCCGGCCGTTGAAGACCATGACGATGACCGTGTCCGCCGCCTGGCCCACCTGCTGCGGGCTGGCCGCGCCGACGCCGCCTTCGGCTTCCAGCAGCGCCGCCCGCTCCGGCCGTACGTCGAAACCCGTCACCGGATAGCCCGCCGCCAGCAGGCAGCGCGCCATCGCCAGGCCCATGTCCCCCAGTCCGATCACGCCCAGTCGTTTACTTTTCATATCCGCCCGTCTCTCTTTTCGCAGTCCAGTCAGCAAGACAGACTATCCTGCATCCCCCACCGCCCCGCAAGGGACGCGCTGTCGCTGCGGGATGCTTCGGGCTGGCGGCCCTCGCTATACTGGCGCCACACGACTGCACATACGACAGGATGCCCCATGTACCTCGGCCTGGAAATCATCGACTTTCACGTCCACTTCCCCACGCGCAAACCCATGTTTGGCGGGCCCGGAGGCCCTGGACCGGGCCGGCGCAGCGAATACATCGAACGGCGCGGCGAACGACGGGCGCAGATCGCGCGTCAGCACGCCATGGACTACAACCGGCACTGGCGTCTGACCTGGGGCTTCGACCCGCCGGAAAGCGACCCGCCCGACGACGAGACCCAGGCCGACCGCTGGGCCGCCGAGCTTGAGCGCTACGGCCTGCGCGCCCTCGGTTTCGTCACCGGCGGCGGCAACGACCACCTCGCCGGCCTCGTCGCGCGCCACCCGGACAAGTTCGTCGGCTTCGCCCACAACTACCTCTTCGGCGAGAACGCAGCGCAGGAAGTGAAGCGCGGCGTCGAGGAACTGGGTCTGCGCGGCTACAAGCTGCTGGCTCCCGCGCTCGATCGCCCCATTGAGGACGAGGCCGGCTATCCCGTCTGGGAAATGTGCGGCGAACTGGACATCCCGGTGCTGGTGCACTTCGGCATCCTCGGCAGCGGCGGCGGCGTCCCCTGGCACGAGAACATCAACCCGCTCAAGCTATACACCGTCGCCCGCGACTTCCCGGAGGTCACCTTCGTCATCCCCCACTTCGGCTGCGCCTGGATCCGCGAGACGCTGCAACTCTGCTGGGGCTGCGGCAACGTCTGCATCGACACCTCCGGCTCCAACCAGTGGGTGCGCTGGGTCGATGGCGAGTGGAACACGAAGAAGCTCTTCCGCAAGTACGTCGAGACCATCGGCGCGGAACGCATCATCTTCGGCAGCGATTCCAGCTACTTCCCGCGCGGCTTCGCCATCCGTTACCTGCAGGACCAGGTGCGCGACTGCCGCGAACTGGGCCTGACGGACCCGCAACTGCGCGCCATCTTCAGCGAGAACTCGGCGCGGCTGTTCAAGTTGTAGGGCCCGCGTTACCTGCAGGACCAGGTGCGCGACTGCCGCGAACCGGGCCTGACGGACCCACAACTGCGCGCCATCTTCAGCGAGAACCCGGCGCGGCTGTTCAAGTTGTAGGGGCTGGCCGGGCACCCGGCAATCGAAGGCATTCCGGGAGCACGACGGGCGATTTGATAAATCGCCCCTACTGTACCGGGTATGACGGGCGATTTGATAAACCGCACCTGCGCAGTACCGGGCATGACGGGCGATTTGATCAATCACCCCTACACTGTAGGGGCCCCATAGCATGGCGCCCGGGCAGAAGATCGCATAGACCGTGACCGACGACACAGAGAGCCTTCACCAGGTTATTCGCAACCCCATTTCCTCAACAATAGACACGCCTCGCATTCGCGCCGGTTTGCCCTTACACCCCGCAGACGCTAGAATCGGCCCCGACAATGTCTATCTCCCTTTCACGAGGAACAGGAGAAACAAGATGAACAAGGTCCGCTTGCTATTGATGTTTGTCGCCCTGCTGGCGCTTTCCGGCGCGGCGCTCGCCGACGGCCACGTCGTCGAGATCGAGTACTGGCAGTACAACTTTGGGCCCCGCGTCGATGCCATGAACGCACTGATCGAGCAGTTCCACGAGGCCAACCCCGACGTGCGCGTCGTCCACAACAGCGACATTCCCTACGCCAACTTTCCTGACGAACTGGCCGCCTCGGCGCCCGCCGGCGTCGGCCCGGACGTGGTGACGCTCTTCTATGGCTGGATCCCGTCCTTCGTGGACGCCGGCTATCTGGTGCCGCTGCCGGCCGAGGACTTCCCCGAGGAGTGGATCGAGACCCATTTCTCGCCGATGGTCGCCAATTCAAAGTTTGAAGGTTTCTACTGGGCCGTACCGACCGCGGTGCGCTCACTGGCCCTCTTCTGGAACAAGGATATCTTCGAGGCCGCCGGGCTCGACCCCGAAGCGCCGCCCACCACGCTGGATGAATTCATGGAAATCGCCATCGCCACCACCATCTACGATGGCGACGCCGAGATCATGAACATCACGCAGCAGGGTTACGCGCCCCAGCTTTCCGGTCAGGCGCACCACTGGTTCCGTGAGGTGCTGTTGCGGCAGTATGGCGGTGTGCCCTACAACGATGACACTACCGAGGTGCTCTTCAACAGCGCTGAGGGTTGCGAGGCCTTCGCCTGGCTGGCCAGCTTCGAGACCGAGCACAAGACCGGCAGCAACGATCTCTTCACCGACGCCACCCAGTCCTTCATCACCGGCACCGCCGCCCTGCACATCGACGGTTCCTTCCGCCTCGGCAGCATCGCCGGCAACAACCCCGATCTGAACTACGGCGTGGCCGAGTTGCCCGTGGGCCCCAATGGCGAGCGCAGCACTTTCGGCTCCTACTGGACGCACGGCATCACCCGCCGCGCCGCCGCTGACGAGGCGCGCATGGACGCCGCCACGCGTTTTCTGCAGTTTATCACCACCGCCGAGGCCGGCGCCCTTTGGGTGGACATGGTCGGCGAATTGCCGGCCCAACTGGAGTCGATTGGAGATCCCGAATTGCTGGCTGATCCGCGCCTTGGGCCCTTCACCGCCGGGCTGGAGTACGCCCATGCGACCTTCTTCATCGATGAGCCGCAGCAGCGCCAGCACCTGATCGACGCCTTCGATCTCATCCGCCTGGGCGGCATGGGTGCCTGCGAGGCGCTGGACGAAGCGGCGGCGCTGGAACAGGCCCTGCTCGACGACTTCTGGGCCGGACGCGGCTAGGGCCGCCACGGCTTTCCCTGAAACAGTTCTTCGGGCAGCCTGACCCCTGCGGTCGGGCTGCCTGAATTACGTACCCTGATTTCCGGGATGAAGTTCAGAGTCACAGTAACTGCTCCCCTTTCTTCGAACAGGGGACACGACTATCGCAACCATGCAGCAAGCGCTCCCCTCTCCCTGAGGGAGAGGGGTTGGGGGTGAGGGCAGCAACCATCATGCTTCAGCTCACGGTGGCGCGGCGCAAGATGCTCTGGGCCTACATCTTCCTCGCCATCCCCATCGTCTTCTTCGCCGCCATCCGCATCTACCCGGCCTTCTTCGCCTTCGCGATGAGCCTCTTCGATTACAATCCCCTGGCCATCGAGCAGCCCTACGTCGGCCTGGAAAACTATCAGACCCTGCTGACCGAACTGAACAAGACGCGCTCCGTCACGCGCGCCGCCTTCGTCAACACCGCGGGCTATATCATTCTGGGCATGCCGCTGCAGTTGCTGATCGCGCTGGCCATCGCCCTCATGCTCAATGAAATTCGTTCTTTCGCCATGCTCTTTCGCCTGGCTTTTTTTCTGCCCTTTGTCACTTCCACCATCGCCATCTCCTGGGTCTTTCGCTGGCTCTACCAGCCCCAGTTCGGCCTGTTCAACGTCCTGCTCAAGGCCTTCGAGCTGCCGCAGCAGCCTTTCCTCAACAATCCCAAACAGGCCCTGGCCTCCATTCTGGCGGTGGTTATCTGGCAAGGTCTCGGCTTTGCCATCGTCATCTTTCTCGCCGGCCTCAAGCATATTCCGCGCGTCTACTACGAGGCCGCCCGCGTCGATGGCGCCACCCGCTGGCAGACCTTCCGCAGCATCACCCTGCCCTTGCTCAACCCCAGCATCGTCTACCTCGTCGTGCTGCAGTCGATCTCCTTTTTGCGCATGTTCGCGCCGGTGCTGGCCATGACCACCCAGGGCGATGGCGGCCCGCTGAATTCCACCACCACGGTCGTGCTGCGCGTCTACCGCGAGGCTTTCCAGCGCCTCAACATGGGATACGCCGCCGCGCTGACGGTCGTGCTCTTTTGCATCATCCTGCTCGTCACCATCTTCCAGTTGCGCGTCACCACGCGCCGCACCAACTGATGAGGACCGCACAATGAGCAGCATAGAGCGCAGCCAGCCAGCCCTTTCCCTGCAGCGAACCGGCCTCTTGCGCAACAACAGCGACCTGGCCATACGTATCCTCGCCTACGCCCTGTTGACCCTGCTGGCGATCACCATGGTCGTGCCTTTTGTGTGGATGATTTCGACCTCTTTCAAGACCGCCGAAGAAATCCTCTTTCCCCACTTCTTCCCGGACAGCCCGACACTGGAGAACTACAGCTTCGTCCTGACCGAAACCGCCCTGCCGCGCTGGTACGTCAATTCGCTCATCGTTGCGCTGCTGAGCACGGTCAGCGTGGCCTTCTTCGATTCGATCGCCGGCTTCGCCTTCGCCAAGTACCAGTTCCCCGGCAAGCGCATCATATTCATCGCCTTTCTCGGCTCGCTCATGGTGCCGACCGAGATGCTCATCATCCCCTGGTACATCATGTCGGTGAACCCGCCCGTCGGCGGCACCTGGGTCGACACCTACTGGGGCATCGCCTTCCCCGGCGTCATCACCGCCGCCGGCATCTTCCTGATGCGCCAGTTCATGCAGGGCGTGCCGGACGAATTGCTCGACGCCGGCCGCATTGACGGAGTCAGTGAATTCGGCCTCTACTGGCGCATCGCCCTGCCGCTCAGCCTGGCCGCCGTCGGCGCCCTTTGTATATTCAACTTCCTCGGCAACTGGAACGCCTTCATCTGGCCGCTGATCGTCACTTCCGCGCTGGACATGTTCACGCTGCCCGTGGGTCTTCAGTTTTTCTCCAGCGAGTTCACCTCGGACTGGCACCTCGTCATGACCGGCGCCACGCTCTCGCTGTTGCCCCTGCTGACGATCGTGATCATCTTCCAGCGCTACATCATCGAGGGCATCGCCCTCACCGGCGTCAAGGGCTAGCCACCGGCTACAACACCAGAATTCTCGATTCAGTTGACCAGGACTTCTCAATCCAGGGGAATCGCAGGTGTTGTGGAGCCGCCAGTTTCTGCTGCCTGACTGAAAAAGTCGCCCCCTCTCCCTGGAGAAGGGCTCCCGCGACTGAGCGGGACAGGGGTTGGGGGTGAGGGTTACCGGAGTCCTCGTCAGCCCGACCGCAACGCCAGCGAAACCAGCGCGCCGATACCCGCCTGAACAATGGCGGCGATGATGATCCATACTTTGAAGGACCCGGCCAGCGCCTTCACTTCGCCCCTCAGGATCTCGATGTCCGCCTTCAATTCGCCACGGATATCTTTCAGCTCGCCGCGAACCGCCACGATGTCAGCTCTCAGTTCGCCGCGGACACTTTCCAGACCAGCCTGGGTGGCGACGTGAGCGTAGCCTTCCTCGATTCGGGCCAGGCGTTCTTCTGTTGTGCTCATGGAGAATCCCCTTCTGCGCCGGGCGCGTACATGTCGCGCGGGCGCCTGCCTTGTATGGCCACAAGTATAGCACAGCCATGTCTGGCCTGGGCCCCTAACTGACCAACCCATGCTCCAGACACAGCGCCCGCAGCCCGCTGGTGAATTCACCGCTGCCGCCATGCGCCGGATGCCGCAGTGCGTGATGCTCCACCCCCAACGCCGCCAGACTGCCCTGCGCCGAACGTCCCACGGCCGCCACCAGGCCCGGCCTGAAATGCGCCAGCAGCTCACGCAGGAAATCGCGACCCTGCTCCAGCTCGGCGGCGCGCGGCGGCCGGTTGCTCAACATTCGCCCTGGCCGATGCGGGTGAAAGGGCACGCTGTTCCAGATCAAGGGCGCGATGTCAAGGTCGGCCAACGTTCGCCACAAAATCGTGGCGCTCTGTTCGCCATGTATGCGCTCGAAGCCCGTCTCCGGCACGTCCACGTAACCGCGCTCGCATCCGAACAGACCCAGCGAGGGCACACCCTCCAGCAGCACCCGGCGGCTGGTCACCGGCACGCCGGTGAGGCGGCAACCGCGATAGCCCGGCGCTTCAAAGAGCAACAGCGCCTGCGGCCGGCGCTGCTCCATGTCGCGCAGATAACGTTGCAGGTTCGCCCGTCGCAGCGTGTTGGATTCCGGGTTGCCGTCGTACTGGTTGAACAACTCCGGCCCGGTTGCGCTGCGCGCCAGTGCGTCAACAAGGTCCACGCTCCAGTCGCTCATGCGTAGCGCGCCAGCCAGGCGCGCAGTGTGGCCGCGTCACGCAGGAACTGCTCCGGCGAATTGTCCTGCACAAATTCCAGTGAAACATGCCGGTCGCCCGGCAGCGTCGCCAGGCGCTCGAGATACAAACGCCAGTGCCGCTGGCCCTCCCGCAGCGGCAGGCGATCGCGCGAAGTCGGCCACCAGTGAAAGCAGTGCACGTTTCCCAGCCAGGGCGAAACTGCGTCCAGCGCCAGCAAATTCTCCTGCGGCAGCCAGCCGTTGCGCGGCTGCCAGTAGACTCCCGCCGCGGCCACCTCTTCCAGCAAACAGGAGGCCATGGCGCTGGTCTCCGTCAGCGTGTTGCGGTGAAACTCGAAAGCCACGCGCACTTTTTCGGCTGCCGCCATGGCGCAAACGCGGCGCGCGCGATCAAGGATGCGTTCCCGCTCTTCGGGGGGCGTCGCATCCGGCCCGGCCGCGCCGGCCCAAACGCGAATGAGCGGCGCACCCAGCGCCAGCGCCGTCGCCAGCACCGCCTCGAAGGGGGCCTCTTCCTCCGCCTCGTCGCGCAGGCGATAGTAAGAGCCGTAGGCGCTGACCTGCAAGCCGGCGTCACAGGTCATCGTCGCCAGTTGGCGCGCCCGTCGCTCGTCACCTGGCGGCGCGTGCAGGTCGCCGCCCCACTCGATGCTGCCCAGTTGCGCTTGCCGCGCCAGCGCCACGACGCGCGCGGGCTCCAGCTGGCGAAAGGTGATTGAGACCAGACCGGCATGCAACATAAGTCCGCCTCAGGCCATCCGCCCGTAGCTTTCGCGCGTGACGGCGTGCCGCAGCGGCTCATTGCGCAGGAAACGCCGCAACTCGTCGACCATGCTGCGTCCCAGGCGCCAGCACTCCCTGCCCTGCGCGCCGGCAATGTGCGGCGTCAGGACTATGTTGGGCAAGGTATAGAACAGCGATCCTGGCGGCGCCGGTTCCGGCGCAGTGACGTCGAGCAGCGCGAACAGGTCCGGCCGCTCGCGCAACACCTGCAGCAGTTCATCCTCACATACGATGGCGCCGCGGGCCGTGTTGATGAAGACCGCTCCCGGCTTCATCGCCCGCAACTGTGTCGCGCCGATCAGGCCACGCGTCTCTTCCAGCAGCGGTGTATGCAAGGAGACCGCGTCCGCCTCACGAAACACGTCGTCCAGCGACTCAACCAGGGTCACGCACAGACTCTCCGCCACGGCCGGGTCGACGTAAGGGTCCCAGGCGATGACGCGCAAATCATGTCGCCGCAGCAAGGTCGCGACCCGTTGCGCCACCTTGCCCAGCGACACCAGCCCAACCACCGAGTCAGCAAGACCGGCAGCCTCCGCCTCCCGTGACCAGCGCCGCTGCTGCCGCATCCGCAACGCGTGATGCCAGGCCCCTTTCAGCGCCATCAGAATTTGCGCGTAGGCGAAATCGCCGGTGATGACACTGTTGGCCGCCGCCGCGCTGCTGATAGCCACGCCGCTGTCCCAAAAGGCCTCCGTCACCAGGTTGCGCAGCGAGCCGGCGCCGTAGAGCACCAGCTTCAGGGCGGGCGCCGCCTCCAGAAATTCGGCGTCCAGACGTGGCGCGCCCCAGCCGGACAACATGACCTCGACCTGCGCCAGCAAGGCCGGCGCCGCCAGGATTGACTCCGGTGTCTGCATATTCGCGAAGACGTCCACCAGGCCGGCGATGTCCGCCCGTTCCTGCGGGCCATAGATGCGCCCGTAGCCTCGCTCGCCCAGGATGTACAGCGCGCGCATGCCTAAAACATCTTCCAAGAAAAAATGGGTGTCGTCCCGCTCTCCGCGCCGTTTACTCCCCCTCTCCCTGAGGGAAGGGCTCCCGTCCCCCAGGACGGGAAAGGGGGCGGAGGGTGAGGGCCAACGGGCGTCAATTCACAGCGCCTTGCGCCATCCACGCGTCCTGTTCACGGCGCAGGGCCCACAGCGGCGCGTCCGGCGGCTCGGGCACCATGTCCGTCGTCAGAATGCTGCCCGCCGGCACATCCCGCAACAGGGTCTTGCCCATGGCCATGTGCATCGGAATCGGAGCGCCAGGCGCGATTGCTTCCGCGGGGCGCATGCGCGCCAGCAGCTTCGGGCTGTGATCGTCCTCCACCGTCTCCCCGCGAGCCAGGTCCACCGTCGCCTCGGCCAGCACGTCGAAGCGCTGCTCGAAGTCCAGCGCGCCGGTCGGGATCTGCTGCAGGGACGCCAGCAGCACCGTCAGGGGCGTCTCCACGCCGCAGAGGTGATGCGGCCGGAAAATCAGCGCCGTCGTATCCTTCGCGTTGGGGATCAGGCCCTTGGTTGTCAGGATGTGACGCGAATAGTCATTGGCGCAGGACACCACGATGAAAACGCCGCCGCCCATACCGGCCTCGTGGGGCCCGCGCAGGACCGTCACGCCGTCGATGACGCCGCGGCGTCCCAGGATTCCGCCCTCCTCCTGTGGCGCCAGCACTTCCGGTATCTCGGGGACGCGCAGCAAGGGCCCGTGCAGCGTGTCCTGGTCCGGCGCCAGGCCGGTGGCGTTGGCCGCAATCACCAACTCTCCCAGATCGTAGCCCATCAGGCGCGACAGGTCCCACGACAGCGCCATACGACCCGCCAGCCTGTCGCGCGCTTCCGTCGCCGGCGCGGGCGCGAAGAGCGCCTGCTGCGCGGGCGTGAGATCGACGCTTTTTCGCCGCGTACATACCTGGCCAGCGCCCTCGTCGAATACAATCTCGATGTCGCGCGCCTTGCCGCCGCAGACCACCTCCAGCCCCAGCGCACGCGCCCACTCCACCATGCCGATCAGCAGGCCGTGCTGGTCGCCATCGACGGCGCTGTAGACCAGACCGGCCTCCGTGAACTTCCTGCGAAGCAGGGGGCCCACCAGCGCGTCCGGTTCCTTGCTGACCATCGCCAGATGCGCGCCCTGCTCCAGCGCCAGCAGGGCATGCCCGACCGCCACCTCCGGCACGCCGGTGGATTCGACCACCACGTCCAGCGGCAAGGCCTGCATCAGCGACGCATCCGGCACGATGACCCGTTGCCCCCGCTCACAGGCCGCCAGCACCGCAGAACGGCTCTCGCAGACGACGCAGTCGCCTTCCGCCAGACCCGCCAGTTCGAAGGCGCGCATCGCCGCCTCGACGTCCACGTCGCAGACAATCGGCACCTCCAGCGCCGCAATCGCCTGCGCCTGGGTCACGATGGCCGTGGCGTAGTGCCCGGTGCCGATGACGCCGGTGACCACCGGCCCTTCTCCACCCCGTTGTATCAACTGTCGGTAAACCATGGTCCCTCCTCTCGCGCCATTCTACCCGGGCGCTTTCGCTGCGCTATCCCTTCGGGATGCATTGGGCTGGCCGTCTCGCTGTCCCTGCGGGATGCATTGGGCTGGCCGTCTCGCTGTCCCTGCGGGATGCTTCGGGATGAGACCCTCGCTACCCCTGCGGGATGCTTCGGGACGGGGCCCTCGCTATAATGGCGCGGATTCGGCACTGTGTGGCAGGGAGTTCGCATGGACAGGCACTACGACGCGATTGTCATCGGCATGGGCGTGGTGGGCAGCACCGCCGCCTGGCACCTGGCGCGCGCCGGTCAGCGCGTGCTTGTGCTGGAACAGTTCGAACTCGACCATCAGAACGGCAGTTCCTACGGCAGCTCGCGCATCATCCGCTACGCCTACGATCATCCCGCCTACATCCCGCTGGCCCACAGGTCCTATCCGCTCTGGCGTGAACTGGAATCGGAATCCGGCGACGAATTGCTGTACGTCGTCGGCGGCCTCGACTTTGGCGCGGCCGATGAGGACACGCTGGTCGCCACCCGCGACGTCCTGGCCGACGAAGGCATGGCCTACGAATGGCTGACGCCGGCGGAAGTTTCCGCGCGCTTCCCGCAGTTTCGCCTTGACGACCACATGATGGGCCTCTATCAGCCCGATGGCGGCGCACTTGCCGCCTCACGCTGCGTCGTGGCCGCGGCCCGTATGGCGCTCAAACATGGCGCCACCCTGCAAACCGGCGCCCGCGTCACGGGCATCGAGCCACACAATGACTCCGTCACCGTGCGCACTGCCGACGAAAGTTTCAGCGCGGCCAGTCTCGTGATCAGCGCGGGCAGCTGGTCCGGCCCCCTGCTGCGCGGCATCGATCTCGATCTGCCGTTGCAAGTCACGCGTGAACAGCTGTTTTTCTTCGATACGCAGGACCCGGCGGCCTTCCTGCCCGGGCGCATGCCCTACTTCAGGGAGCACGGTTCGCGCCACACGCTCAATTCCCTGCTGCACTTCTATGGCATCCCCAACATCGATGGCTGCGGCTTCAAGGCCAGCATTCACACCAATGGCGAACCCGCCGACCCCGACAACACCCTGCGCCGCGTGGATGATTCTGTCTGCGAGACCCTGCGCGCCTTTTTCCGGCGTCATTTGCCGCTGGCCGACAGCCCCCTGAAGACCGGCCGCGTCTGCCTCTACACCATGACGCCGGATGAGCACTTCATTCTTGACAGGCATCCGGAGCACGCACACATCGCCATCGGCGCCGGCTTCAGCGGTCACGGTTTCAAGTTCGGCGTGGCCAGCGGTGAGATCCTCGCCGACCTCGTGACCAGGGGCGCAACGGACCTGGATATCAGCCTGTTCGCGCAGTCGCGTTTTGCCGCCAACGGGGACTGAAGAGTTCGTCGGTCTGCAGGCGCTGACCGGCGACGCGCAACAGCGCCAGCACCAGGGCCTCGCGCGGCAGCAGGAACAACGCCAGGTAAAGCAGGGGCATCAGGGTCCAGGCAAGCCAGGCCTCCGGCGCCAGGCGCGCCGTCAGGGGTTGCAGCAGAACCAGTTGCAGGGCGAAAAGCAGCCAGCTGCCCAGTTGAATCGCCGGGAAGAGCAGGGGCCCGTACCAGGGGGACTCGCGACCCTCGCCGCCGGCCAGCAGCAAGCCGGTCAGGGCCACCAGCACCACGGTCTGCAGCCAGTGCAGCCACAGCGCCGCAACGATGGCCGCAATATCCAGCAGCGTTCGCAAGGCCGGAATCAGTTCCTCTTCAGGCGCGCCCTGTAGCAAAATATAGACAAAAATTGCGGCCATCAGCAGAAATGCGCCCAGACAAAGTCCCATGGCGATGTGCTGCAGCAGTTGAAACGAGGAAAACGCGCCGCCGCGCAAGAGGCAACGACTGGTGATCACGTGGCTTGCGCCGGGCGTGCCCGGCGGCGCCGCGCAAATCAGGTCCCAGGTGCGCGCGGCTCGCTCACGCCGAATGTTGCGGCTGATATCCGCCGACCAGTAACTGCCAAGAAAGATGCTCGCCAGCGGCAGCAGCACCGGCAGGCCGAGAAAGGCGAGAATGACCGCGCCCGGCACGGCAAACAGGCCCAGAAACAGACCGGCAAGGCCCAGGCGCACAGTCAGCAGCAACAATACGAAAATCAGCAAGACTTTCGGCCACAGTCCTCGCCGGAAAATCCGCCAGCTCAATGGCCACAGGGTTTGCCGCGGCAGACGGGCCACGCGCATTCCCAGCAGGGGACTGGCGGGGGGATAGCGCAGGGCGCGCCACAGCCGCCAGGAAAGCAAGGGACGCCTCAGGTGGCGGGCGCCATTTGCGCCTCGTCCTCGTAGAGGTAGCAGGCCGCCTCGTGCCCCTTGCCGTCGATCTCGAAGAGCGGCGGCGCCACTTCCAGACAGCGGTCCATGCGTTGCGGGCAGCGTGGGTAGAAACGGCAACCCGTAGACGTCGCCGAGCGCAGGACTTCCTCATCCGGCAGCTCAATTTCCGTGTCCCATTTGATGTTCGGGTCTGGCGCCGGCACCGATTCCACAAGCAATTGCACGTAGGGGTGCTGCGGTTGGTCGATGACCTGCACGGTGGTACCCGTCTCGGCCACCGAGCCCTGATAAAGAATGTTAATTTTGTCACCCACCTGGTAGGCCGTACTCAGATCGTGCGTGATGTAAAGGAAGGAGACGCCCAGCTCATCGCGCAGGCTCAGCATGGCTTCCAGAATGGCCGCGCGCAGCGAAGCATCCACCATCGACACCGGTTCATCGGCGACGATTACCTCCGGCTTGATGAGGTAGACGCGGGCCATCATGATGCGCTGGCGCTGACCGCCGCTCAACTGATGCGGGTACTTGCGCAGCACGTCCACACCGTGCAGGCCGACCACGTTCAGCGCGTCCTCGATCATGTCCCGCGCCTGGTTGCCGCTCCTGGCCAGTTTGAAGTGATGGATGACCGTGTCAAAGACGTGCTCAATGCGATAGAAGGGATTGTAGACGCCAAAGGGGTCCTGGAATACCGCCTGCACGTTGCGGCGGTAGTTCAGCAATTGCTGCCTGTTCATGGTCGCCAGGTCCTGACCATGAAAGAGAATCTGGCCCGAGGTCAGGGGCGTGAAACCCAGCACCACGTTGGCAAGGGTCGTCTTGCCGCTGCCGCTTTCGCCGGCAATCGTGGTGATGCTGGCCGGCTCCTTTTCGATCGTCAGGCTGTAGTCCTGCAGCGCGACAACTTCTTTTTTCGGGCTCAGAAAACCGCCGGAGGTGCGATAGACCTTGGTGGCATTGCGAATTTCCAGCACTGGCGGCGCCATGGCTCAGCTCCCTTTCACTTCAGCGCGAGGTTGCCCCCTGCGCTGCCGGATGCCTGGCTCCCCCTGTTTTGGGAGAGAAAGCGCGGGTGAGTTCCTCACACCGCCGCCTCTACTTTCGCGCCCTCAATCAGGCTGCCGTCATCGTTATAGAGATGACAGGCCACCTGATGGCGCGCCTTCACCTCCCGCAGGGGCGGCGCCTCACTGCGGCAATGCTCCATCACAAAGGGGCAGCGCAACTGGAAGATACAGCCCGGCGGCGGGTTACGCGGGTCATGCGTGATGCCCTCGGTGATTTTCAGGGGCTTGCGTTCCTTCAGTGAGGGGATCGACTCAATCAACACCTGCGAATAGGGGTGCAGCGGATCCTCGAAGATCGTCTCGACCGGTGACACTTCGACCAGTTTGCCCGCGTACATCACCGCGATGCGGTCCACCATCTGGGCCATCAGCCCCATGTCGTGGCCGATCATGATCATTGAGACGCCCAGCGCCTCCTTCACCCGCAGCATCGTTTGCGCCACCACGCGTTGCACCACCACGTCCAGCGCGCTGGTCGACTCGTCGGCGATGATCACCGTTGGGTGCAGGGCAATGCCCATCGCGATGCACACGCGCTGTTTCATGCCACCGCTCAGTTCGTGCGGAAACATATTGTAGAGGCGCTGCGGCAGGCCCACCATGCGGAAGAGATCCAACACCCGCTGCCGCAATTCCTCCTTGTCCTGTTTGCCTTCGTGCGCCTCAATGGCGTCCGTGATCTGCCGGTGGACGCGCATGGTCGGGTTCAGCGAATTCATCGCGCCCTGCGGAATCAGGGCCAGCTTGGTCCAGCGAATCTGGCGAAAATCGCTGTCGTTCATGTGGACCAGTTCGTCGCCATCCAGGTTCACGTCGCCTTCAACGATGCGCCCCGGCGGCTGCACCAGTTTGAGGATGCCGTAGGCCGCCGTTGACTTGCCGGAACCGGATTCGCCAACCAGACCCAGGGTTTCGCCGTCGTAAAGGTCAAAGTCGATGCCGGCCACAGCGATCACGTCGCCGGTCGGCGTTTCGTAATGGACGCGCAGGTTACGAACTTCCAGCACCTTGCGCTGGCGACGCTGCACATTTTGCCCGCTTGCTTCGGTCATGTCGTCTCCCGTCCGCCCGCTACTGCCGCGTCGCCTTGCGCAGGCGCGGATTGGCAACCTCGTCGAGTCCCAGATTGATGAGCAGCAGACCGATGAAAATGACGATCAGGATGACCGTCGGCAGGCCCCACCACCACCACATGTCGCGCAGAATGCCCGAATTGTCGATCGCGTTCTGGATGGTGCGGCCGAGGGTCGGCAGTCGCTGCGGCCCCAGCCCCAGAATTTCAAGGCCCACCGCCGCCAGAATCGAACCGGTGGTGTTGCCGATGAAGCTGGCCGCCAGGTAGGGCAGCAGGTTTGGCATCATCTCGCGGAACATGATGCTGCTGGTCGGCACGCCGCTGAGTTGGGCCATCTTGACGTAGCCGCTCTCGCGCATGCTCATCACCTGCGCCCGAATCAACCGCGTCGGCTGCGGCCAGGCAAAGAGCGACAGCAACACGGCCATCACCAGCAGGCTTTGCACCGGAATCAGGGACTGGATCACGATCAGCACCAGCAGACTGGGAATCGTGATGGTGATGTCCGCGCTCAGGCGGATGATGTCATCCGCCATTCCGCCGAGGAAGCCGGAAGAGAAACCGAGAATGATGCCGCCCAGCATGCCAAAACCGGCCGCCACGAAGCCTACCAGCAGGGAATTGGGCGCGCCGATGATGATCAGTGACAGCATGTCGCGCCCGCTGTTGTCGGTCCCCAGCGGATGGGTGGGGTCGCCCCCCTCACCGCGCATGTTTTCGAAGCCGACCGGCGGCAGATTCAGCGGCGACCTGCCCACGTAGGCCAGGTCGACGTCAACCAGCATGGGCCCGATGACGCCCATCAGCAAGATGCTGCCGACCATGATTACGCCGACGACCAGCTTGATATTGAGCCAGGGGTTGTCGAAGCGATTCAGACGCCCCATTTTGCGGGGAGCGGTGAGCGATGCAGTTTGTCCGGTGGCGGCGCCCATGTCAGTTGCCCTCCAGCGAAATGCGCGGGTCGATGAGCGGGTAGATCAGGTCGATGATCAGCACCGACACCGCGGTAAACAGGATGACGACGAAGGAGGTGCCCTGGATGGTGTTGTAGTCCTGGTTGCGGATCGACGTATAGATCAGGGTGCCGATGCCGCGGTAGGAGAAAATCGCCTCCACCAGAATCTGGCCGGCCACCAGGGTTCGCAGGGCGATGGCCAGGGCCGTCACCTGGGGCAGGATGGCGTTGCGCACCTGGTAGCGATAAAGCACGTAAAAGGGAGGCAGGCCCTTGGCATCCGCCAGGGTCATGTAGTCCTCGCCCTCGGTGGTCACCATCATGCCGCGCATGCCCAGGGTCCAGAAGCCGAAGGACACGATCACCAGCGAGGCCACCGGCAGGATGCCGTGGTGAATCAGGCTGGAGATGAACTCGATGGTGAAGGAGGGTTGCATGCCGCGGCCAAAGGGCCCCGAAATGGGAAAGAGTTTCATGCGAAAGGCGAAGACGAAGATGAACACCAGCCCCGCCAGCACCGAAGGCAGCGAGGTGAAAATCATCGTCATCGGGATGAAGGCCTTCAAGGGGCCCGGCGTGCGCCGCCAGGCCAGCAGCGCGCCGAAGAGGTTGCCGATGAAGAAGATCAGGGGCAGCGTCACCAGGCCCAGACCGATGGACCAGGGCAGGGCCCGGGCGATCAGGTCGCTCACTCTCGCCGGAAAGGCGATCAGCGAGGGGCCAAAATCGAAGGTGAGCAGGTTGCCCAGAAACTTGACGTACTGAATGGGGATCGGGTCGTTGAGGCCGAAATATTCCTTCCAGCCCTCAATGATGGCGTCCTGGTTTTCCACCACGCCCATGCTGGCCGAGGCCTGGGCCACCATCGCCGAGATCGGGTCGCCCGGCGCCAGGCGCGCCACCATGAAAATAATTGTAATCGATACCCAGACCGTCAACAGAAAGATCAGGACACGCCGAATGATGTAGTTGAGTGTCAGGCCGCCCATGTTGGCCTCCCTGCGCCTGCGTCTGTCCCGTGGCGAACCGGGGCGCCGGCAGCGCCCCGATCGCCGGGTCCGGGAAAGGAGCGCCCACCTGTATGCGGGCGTCCTCTCCCGGAGAGATTAGCGCGTTTCAGCCGATTTACGAACCGGCCTTGCGCAGGTTCTGGATGATCTGGTGCGTGGAGTGCCACCAGGTCGCCGGATGGTTGAAGTTGTTCTCGGCCGTCGGCCAGCCTTCCCAGTAGGTGGTGTTGAAGGGGATCAGCTTCTTGGCCTGGGTGATCGGCAGCGAGACAAGCTCGTTGTACCAGATTTCGTAGGCTTCCTCGAAGAGCGGCAGGATGGCCGGGTCGCCCAGCGGCATCACGCCGATCTGGTCCACCAGTTCGCTGTAGCGGGCATTGCCCTCGCCCTGCCAGCGGGACATGAGGTTGTTGCCAACCACGCGCTCGCCAACCGGCGCGTACCACACACCGTTGTCACGGTTCATGGAGGCCCAGGGCTCGTTAACGCTGCCGCACTGGTCCCAGTCACCGGTCGCTTCGTAGTTGCCCAGCGCCTTGTTGTCGTTCCAGGTGCCGCCGGCCACGTTGGTCTGGGTGGCGGCGATGCCGGCGGTACGCCACTGCTCGACAAGGTTCTCGGCAATACGGCGCTTCTCGATGAAGCCTTCATGCGTCTGGATGTCGATGGCCAGTTCCTGGCCGTCCATCTCGTAGATGCCGGCATCGTTCAGGGTGTAACCCGCGCCTTCGATGAGCGCCTGGGCGGCGGCCACGTCAGCGTCAAAGTTCAGGGTCAGACCCAGCTCGGCCAGACGGTTGATGTAGGGATCCACCAGGCCGCCGTATTCCACGAACATGCTCTGCGAAGGGATGGTGGTGCCTTCGTAGGCGATGCGCACGACGTCGTTACGGCTGGTGGCATGGTTCAGCGCCCAACGCATGTCGGCGCTGCCCCAGGGCTCAACCTCGTGGTTGATGGAGATGCGGCGCGGGCAGGGATCCAGCCATGCGAAGGGCATGCCGGCCTGCCAGGCGATCACGCTGTCGTTCTGCGCCTGGATGGCCTCGAAGGCGCCCAGGGTGATGTCCATGACGCTGTCCAGCTCGTTGTTGATCGTCAGCAGCGAGCGGATGTCGTCGTTGCCGGTCTGCACCCAGATCAGGCGCTGCGGCTCGGGAAGCGGGAAGGTGCCGGACGCGGCGCCCCACCAGTTGTCGTCACGGTCGTAGACGAATTCGTTTTCGCTGGCGCTGACCATCTTGTAGGGGCCGCTGCCCAGCGGGTAACCATTCTCAAGGTCGAAGTTCGCGAATTCGAAGGGATTCTCGACCATGCTCCAGACGTGCTCGGGCATCATCTGGAAGCTGCCGCCGATACGCACCGAGAAGTAGTCCAGCTGGAAGCGCGGGTTCGGGCGCGTCAGCGTGACCTGAGCCGTCAGGTCGTCGACCTTCTCGACACTGCTTACCCAACTCTGGAAGTCGCCGGCGCGCGCCAGGCGACGCGAGTCGTCGTCCAGCAGCATTTGCAGCGTGAAGACGAAGTCATCGGCCGTCACGGCCTCGCCGTCCTGCCAGTAGGCGCCGTCGCGCAGCGTCAGCGTCCAGACCGTCAGGCTCTCATCCGGGACAAAGCTCTCACCCAGCCAGGGCTGAATGACGCCGGTCTCGTAGTTGAGGATGAAGAGCGGCTCGTAGACCGACTGGCCGGTGCCGACGTTACCGCCGGCCGCGCCAAGGCTGTGGCCGAAGAAGGGGTTGTGGTTGAAGGGATTCGGGTTGGTCGGGTTGCCGCCGTCCACGTCAAAGATAACGGTGTCCTCACGCGGGACCTCCATCATCTGCGCGGAGACCATGCTGACGGTCAGGGTGACCAGCAGCGCAACGGTCAGCAGCAGCAAAAGGGCACGATTGATTCTCATGGTGTTTTCTGCTCCTCTGTCATTCCGGACGATGATCTTGAATCCGATGTTTGTTCAGCGTTTCACCTCCTGCGTGAATGCCTGTCGGTCCCATTGTCAGATCGTGTTGGATCTGCTGGTTTGCCAGTTGTGGCGCGCACCTGCAAGGTTACCGGAACGCGCACCGTGCGCGGTGGCGCGGTCAGCCCCTCCATCCGCTCCAGCAACATCTCCATTGCGCGGCGTCCCATCGCCTCGTAATCCTGGGCCACCGTTGTCAGCGGCGTTGAGAAGGCTACGCCATAATCGATGTTGTCGAAGCCGACTATGGAAAGGTCGCCTGGCACCTGAAGCCTCAGGAAACGCGCGGCGCTCAGGGCCAGCATGGCGAGGTAATCGTTGATGGCAAAGATTGCCTGTGGCCGTTCATCCTCCAACCAACGCCTGAGAAGGCGCATGGTCACACTGTCCGAGCCATGGCTGAGCTTCAGGGTCTCCGCCCGCGACAGCTCCCCTCCCGTGGGCAACTCCCAGGTGGCAGCGAACTCAGCCATTCCGGCGGCCTCCATCGCCGCCTGATAACCCTGGATGCGCTCCGCCACCGGCGCCAGGTGGGACGCATCGTGACTGAGGCAGACGATGCGCCGGTGTCCCAGTTGCTGCAGGTGCTGCACCGCCATGCCGGCCCCGTCGACGTTGTCACTGGTGACGAAGTCGCTCGCCAGGCCCGGCGCGTCCCGGTCCAGCAACACCAGCGGCGGCAGCGAAATCCCCTGATCCACCAGCGGGGGGACGGCGGCTGACGCAGGCGCGGAGGACCACAACAGTACGCCGCTGACGCTTTGCTGCGACAACTGACCCAGAATGCGCCGCTCTTCATGATAGTTGCCGTGGTGGTTGTTAAACACGAAGAGGCAATCATTGTCGCGCGCCACCTGCTCCGCCCCACTCAGCAAGGTCAATTCGGTCTCGAAATGGCTGATGACAATCGCGACCAGACATTCCCGCCGTTCCTGGGGAAGCTCGACAGCCACAAAGGTGCCGCGCCCCGGAATGCGCTCGATGAGGCGCTCGTTCTCCAGCTCCCGCAGTGCCTGTCGCGCCGTGTTGCGGCTGATGTTCAGCTCCTGCTGCATGCGGTTTTCGGAAGGCAGGCGCGTGCCGGGCTTCCACTGCCCGGAGACGATCCTGCTGCGAAGCTGACGCTGCAACTGGACGTGCAGGGGGACGGCGCTGCCATGATCCACGTTGAGTTCTCGCCAGTTGGTCATACAAATCCCTGACTCTCGTGCAAATCTTGTTTTTTCTTACTTTGTATTTACCTGTAGGTACAGAAAAAATGTTACACTATCAACTGGCCTGCAACAAGTGCGATTCCCTGGCTGTTGCCTCGAAAGCTTGTCGGGGCTGGCTGGCTGCGCCCTTCAGATCAGGTTCGGCCCGCCGGTCTGCCGGCGGTGGCGCGCTCATACAGGGTCACCGGCACGCGCACTGTGTGGGGTGGCGCGGTCAGGCCCGCTATCCGCTCCAGCAACAGTTCCATTGCGCGACGCCCCATCGTCTCGTAGCTTTGCTCCACCGTGGTCAGCGGCGGCGTGAAGGCAGCGCCATAGTCGGCATTGTCGTAGCCGACAATGGAAAGATCTCCCGGAACACGCAAGCCGAGCCCCTGCGCGGCGCGCAGAGCCAGCAGGGCCATGTGGTCGTTGATGGCGAAAATCGCCTCCGGCCGCTCTTCCTGCAGGCGCCGCCCAAGTGTGCGCATGGTGATACTTTCCGGGTTGTTGCTTGTCCGCAGGGTCGCCGGCAGCGTCAACTCCCCGCCCGTGGGCAATATCCAGGTGGCGGCGGACTCGGCGTGACCCGCTGTCGCCATCGCCGCGCGATAGCCCTGGATGCGCTCATCCACCGGCACCAGATCGTCCCTGTCGTGGCTCAGGCAGACGATGCGACGGTGTCCCAGTTGCTGCAGATGTCGCACCGCCATCCCGCCCCCGGCGACGTTGTCACTGGTGACGAAGTCGGCCGGCAAGCCCGAGGGGTTGCGGTCCAGCATCACAACCGGCAACAGGGAAGCGCCCTGACCCTGCAGCGAGGGCAGCGGCGTCCCCGTCGGCGCGCAGGACCACAACAGCACGCCGCTGACGCCTTGCTCTACCAGCCGGGCCAGAATGCGCCGCTCTTCATGATAGTTGCCCTGATGATTGTAGAACACAAAGAGGCATTCATTGTCGCGCGCCACCCGCTCGGCGCCGCTCAGCACGTCCAGTTGGCTGTCGAAGCTGCTGATGACGATGGCGACCAGACAGCGCTCCTGTTCGCGCGGCAACTCCCTGGCCACAAAGGTGCCCCGCCCCGGAATGCGCTCAATGAGCCCCTCACTCTCCATCTCCCGCAGCGCCTGACGCACCGTGTTGCGGCTGACGTTCAGCTCGCGCTGCAGGCGGCTCTCCGAAGGCAGACGCGTGCCGGGCGCCCAGCGGCCGGAGACGATCCGGCTGCGAAACTGGCGACGCAACTGGGTGTGAAGCGGGACGGCGCTATTGTGGTTGATGCTGAGTTCGTGGTGCGACGTCATTCAGGCAGGTGTCCAGAAAATATAGTGCTTGCCCTAGTTTCGGGTGCAAACCTGAAGGTACGGCGAATTGTACCCCACCCCCGGTCCGGCGACAAAAACCCGTCCCTGTCCCGCGCCAGGCCCTGCGGCCGGGGAGCAGCCCTCTCCACAATATAGACCCAGCGCTGTTGTCGGCCATGATGCAGGTCGTGGAGAGGCAGTTCACCTGGCGGGCCGGGTCGCCGCAGAAGGTGCTGACCCCGATCATCTGGCATTCGCGAGTGCGTCGCCTGTTTCCCTGCGGAAACCGGTGCACCCTGAACCACGCTCCCGATGATCTCACCCGCCGCGGAGATGCGCATGGCATCCTATGCCAGGGCATCCACGGAGAGGCTGCCGGCCAGGACCAACAGGAACGCCAGGGTGGTGAAGAGTATCCTGTGTTGCCGCTCGAAGCGCCAAAGAAGTGACAACAGGGGAAATCGGGAGGTTGCCAGTTTCCTGTTCATTTCATGCTCCTCGGTAAAGACAGGCCATGTCCACGCCCCGCCCGCGGACACACAGCGTTATTGCAGGGTTACAACCGGGCGGCCCGGCTTCAGGCCGCGTTGAGCCAGGGTCCCGACCGGCAAACGCCGGGCGACCCGCCGGGCAGCGCCTACCAAAAGACGACCTCAACGTGGTTGTTATCCATGATGCAGAAGGTGTAGAGCTTGTTCGCCTGGTGCGCCGTGTCGGGGTAGAAGGTGTTGACTTCGATCATCTGGAATCCCGGGCGGTAGGTCACGGTGACAATCTTGCCGCTTTCCGGGTGCGTCGCGCGCAGCAACTCCCCGCCCGCGTGCCCGGCCACCGTCAGCGCCTTGACGTCCGGGACGCTGCCGATTGCCACGCCCTCGCTGTCCGAGAGAGCGTGCCAGAATTGCAGATTGCCCTCTCTGGCGAAGGCCACGACCGGCGCGGCCGAGTGGGCATTGAGGCGATTGTCGGTGGGCAGCATCATGCCGTCCATGTTGCGGGGGCGCGACGCCGACGCCTTGCGGGGCACAGACGATGAAAAGGAATTGTCGCCTTTTCTTTG
>CAXXWG010000011.1:0-34788 GCA_963667305.2 Aggregatilineales bacterium
GAGGCCTTCACCGGGGCGCGAGCGACTCTCGCGTTTGGCAAGCACCTCGGTCTCGACCGACAGCGTGTCCCCCGGGTAAAGCGGGTGGGGATGCCGCACCTGCTCGTAGCCGAGATTGGCGACGATCGTGCCCTGGGTGAGTTCCGGCACGCTGATGCCGACCACCAGGCCGAGGGGTGAACAGGCCGTTCATGATGCGCCGGCCAAAAAGCGTTTCGCGCGCGAAAGTCTCGTCGAGGTGCAGCGGCTGCGGATTGTGCGTCAGGCTGCAGAAGAGCAGGTTGTCGGTTTCCGTGAGGGTGCGAGCCAGGCGATGGCGAATGCGCTGGCCGGGTTGCAGGTCTTCGTAATAGCGCATGCCCGGGCGCTCCTCCCCGCCCGCCTGGGAGTATAACAAGCCGCCGCCTCACAAAAACAGACCGCGCGTCGTGAGGGGGGACACACCGGCGCACGATCTGTTTTGTTTCCGGCAGCGGTTGACCGCTCGCCTGCGAACCTGACCCAGCCAGACTTGCCACGTATGGAGGAAGGAGGATTCCGGTATTGCACGCAGGCCAGTTTCGTCTTGCTGCCAAAGATAGGAGCGGCGCGTAAGAAGCCGGTGAGCCGGATATGAGCAGCCAGTGAGAGTGCGTCAGCCGCCGCTGACTGGCGCCCCGATGTAGGCGCCGGTCTCCAGCGTCGCGCCGGCCGGAGGCTGCTGGCCCGGCAGGGTCACACCCTGCTGGCAAAGCTGGTTGGCCTCGTCCCGACTCTGGGCCAGCGCCGCGTCGGCGCGCAGGACGAGGGCCTGCTGCAACTGCTCATGGGCCGCGCAGGGGTCGCCCTCTGTCAGCAACTGCTCCGCCCAGGCCGCGTGCTGCCCGGCAAGCAGGCCGCGTACCTCGCCATTGCGATAGCCGGGGGCCACGTCATACAGTGCGCGCAGGGCCGGGATGGCCGCCGCCGGGCCGCGGCTGATCTGGCTGCGCGCGTCGAGGTACAGGGCCGCCACGTAGCGCTCGTAGCGCAGGCCGCTGTCCGCCGACAGCCCGTAGCGGATCGCCTCGTCCGTCGCCAGGATGGCCTCCGCGAGGCGCTCGCCACTGCGAAACAGACGCTGCGCCTGGCGCGTCAGGCCGTTGAGAATGAGCTCGCGCACGGTCTCGCTGGCGTAGTCCGGCGCGAGGGCCTCCAGCGCCTGCAAGAGGTCCACACCCTCTTCATACGCGCCGGTCCCGATGGCCTCGCGTCCCTGGCGCAGCAATTCCTCCGGGTCCCAGGCGACGGTCTGCGGCGCGACGACGGTGGCGGTGATGGTGGGCGTGAAGGTGGGGCCGGGCGTGAAAGTGAGAGTCGGCCGGGCCAGCGCGGTCGCCGTCTGCCGCAACTGCGGCAACTGCGGCACGGCGGGCGTCATGTCGGCAAGGAAGTCCAGCCGCGCCTGCAGCAATTGCGTGTTGCCCGCGGCCACGTCTCCGGGGATGCGGCCCAGCTGGTCACGCAGGCGCGCCGCCTGGGTTACGGCGATGACATCCTGCGCCTGCTGCTGTCCGGCGGTCCAGCCCGCCAGGCCGGCCAGCACCACAATCAGGAGCGCCAGCAGCAGCAGCGCCCCCGCCGCCAGCGCCTGGTAGAGGCAACTGCGCCTGTCGCGTCGGGCCGGCGGGCGCTGGCGTTGCGGCCTTTCGCGCGGCGGCTGCGTCTCTTCCGGTGGCAGCGGCGCCAGCGGCTGCGTATCGTCCTGGGCTGTGCTCATGGATGCTTGTCGGGCTCCTCCCGCGAGGCGCGCGCCAGTATAGCAGAGCGCAAGGGCGCCACGGTCTGTCAGCCGGCTCTTGTGCCCGGCCGGGCATGGCTGGTACGGTCATCAGCGACCAGGGGGCAGGAAGGCCTCGCCGTGTTAAGCCGTGTTTCCGCGCCGGACAGCAGCAGCAACTGGCGTTTCGTCATCCTCGCGCTCTGCGTGCTGACGCCCTTCGGCATCGTCACCATGCCCAACCTGTCGCTGCCGCCCATGTTCTCCATCATCAGCGAGGAACTGGGCCTGTCTTTGGTGGAGGTCGGCGGCATCTGGGGCATGGTGGGCTTCAGCGGCGTCTTCTTCGCCATCATTGGCGGCAGCATCGGCGACCGCCTCGGCGCGCGCAACATGCTCTTTCTGATCTGTCTGCTCAGCGGCCTCTTCGGCATGCTGCGCGCCGTCGCCACCGACTTCGGCAGCCTGCTGCTCATCTCCCTGCTCTATGGCTGCGCCCAGGGGTCGGTGCCGGTCATCATCTTCAAGTCGATCCGCCAGTGGTTCCCGCGCGAGAACCTGGGCATGGCCAGCGGCGTCGTCTCGGCGGGTTTCGCCAGCGGCCTGATGCTCGGCCCCCTGCTGAGCACCAGCGTCATCCTGCCGGCCCTCGGCGGCTGGCGCCAGGTGCTGGTGCTTTACGGCCTGCTGGCCATTGTGATCAGTCTGCTGTGGTGGCTGTTGCACCCGGCCGGCAAACATGCCGTCGGCGACGAAGGGCATGCGCCGGACGTGATCGCCGGTCTGCGCCGCGTGGTGCGCCTGCGCAGCCTGTGGCTGATGGGCCTGGGCGGCATCGGCATCGGCGCCTGCTTCAGCGGCTTCAGCGGTTACCTGCCCACCTACCTCAAGAACGTCGGCTGGGCGCCGCTGGACGCCGACCGCGCCCTCTCGCTCTTCTTCCTCGCCAGCCTGATCTGCGTGGTGCCGATCTCGACGCTATCGGACCGGCTGCGCATCCGGCGCGGCTTTCTGGTGGCCCTCGCCCTGCTGCTGGGGCTCGGCGTGGGCGCGCTGGGCCTCGTCGCCGGCGCCCTGGTCCTGCTGGTCGCGGTGGTCACCGGCTCCAGCTTCGATTCCGTGATGGCCATGCAACAGGTCAGCGTGATGGAACTGGAGGGCATGGACAACTCGCTCAGCGGCAGCGCGCTGGGCATGTTCACGACGATTCGCAACCTCGGCATCGCCTTTGCGCCGCCCCTGGGCAACAGCCTGGCGATCTACGGCCCCGGCCTGCCCTTTCTCTTCTGGGGCGCCTGCGGCGTCTTCGCCGCGCTGATCTTCAGCATCGCCTTCAACCCGCCGCGCCGCGCGAAGGCCTGAGGGACCGCCCTACAGCGAGGAACTGCCCTGCGAATCCTCGCTCATCAGATGGGGCAGGAGCATCAACCCGATGCAAAAGAAGAGCATGATCGGCAGCGGAACGGAGCGCTCCAGCAGCACCCAGCCGGAAATACTGATGCAGATGACGGCCGCGCTGAGTTCCAGTCTGGTGATCAAGGGCTCTCTCAGGCGTTGAACTTCTCCGGATAGACCTCGCGCGCCAGTTGCTCCTCAAGGCGCACCATGTCGCGCAGGATGGCCAGACCCTCGTTCCAGAACTCCGGGTCGGTCAGGTCCACGCCCAGGCGCGCCAGAATGTTGTGCGGCCAGTCCGAGCCGCCGGCCGCCAGCACGTCCAGATAATCGGGCACGAAGTCCGCGCCGCGCTGCTGGTAGAGGCGGAAGAGCGCCAGCACCAGCAGTTCACCGAAGGCGTAGGCGTAGACGTAGCCCGGCACGTTCAGGAAGTGCGGCACGTAGCTCCACCAGTGACCGTAGTCCTCGCTCATGGTCACGCTGCCCCGGAACATGTCGCGCTGCGTCTCCAGCCAGATCTCGCCCAATTGTTCGGCGTTCAGTTCGCCCTGCTCGCGGCGCGCGTTGTGGTAGCCGTGTTCGAAGCGGTTCATGGCCACCTGGCGGAAGATGGTGCCGAAGCTGTCCTCAATCTTCCCCGCCAGCATCGCCAGGCGCGCCTCGGCGTCCGGCTCGTTCTCCATCAGGTCGTTGAAGACCAGCATCTCGCCGAAGGTGGAAGCCATTTCGGCCGTGGTCAACGGGGTCTGGGCGTTGAGCAGGCCCTGGGTCTCCGTCGCCAGCGCCTGGTGCACGCCGTGGCCCAGTTCGTGCGCCAGGGTCGAGACGTCGCGCTCGCGGCCAGTGTAGTTCATCATGATGAAGGGGTGCGCCGAGACCGGCCCGCTGGCGGAAAAGGCGCCGCCCATCTTGCCCGGCGCGAGGGCGGCGTGGATCCAGCCCTCGTCGAAGAAGCGCTGCGAGATATCCACCATGCGCGGGCTGAAGCTACGGTAGGCCTTTTGCACGATGTCGCGCGCCTCTTCCCATTGGTAAACGCGGTCGCTGCCGGCCACGGGCAGGGGCGAATTGCGGTCGTAATCGTAGAGTTCGTCGTAACCCAGCAGCCTGCGCTTGAGTTCGTAGTGCGCGGCGACGATATCGTAGTTGGCGGTGACGGCCTGCACCAGCGCCTCGACCACCTCGTCGGCCACCTTGTTGGACAGGTTGCGCGAGGAGACCCAGGTGTCGTAACCGCGCTGCCGGTCCTCGGAGGCCTTGTCCGCCGCCAGCACGTTGAAGACATAGGTCAGTTGCATGGCCTGTTGCTTCAGGCCGGCGGTGACGGCCGCGGCGGCCTCGCGGCGCAGTTCGCGGTCGGTGTCGAAGAGCTTGCTGAGCACCTGCGACTGCGTCAGTTCCTCGCCGCGCAACTCGTAACGGGCGGCGCCCATCAACTGGTTGAAGAAACGGTTCCAGGCCTCGCGCCCGGTCACCGCCTTTTCGACCAGCAGCTTCTCTTCCGGCTCACTGAGCAGATGCGGCTTGTAGCGCCGTTCGGCCTCCAGATAGTGACGGAAGTGCGCCAGTGCGGGCTGCGCCAGCAAGTCCGCGGCGACGTCGTCATCCAGGGCCGTCCATTCCAGTTCGAAGAAGAGCAGGCCCTGCTGCACGCGGGCGGCGTATTCGGTCAACTTTTGCATCAGCGCGCCGAAGCTCGGGTTGTTGGTATCGGTGACGTAAAGCATCTGGGCGAACATCTCGAGGCGGTAGACGCGGTCCAGTAGCGCCTCAATGCGCTGCATGGCGGCCAGCAGGCCGGCGGCGTCCAGGCCGGCGACATTGTCGCGATGGTCGTCGGCGAAGGCATCGATGTCGGCGTCAATCGCCGCCATGTCGGCCTCGATGGCCGGGTCCTCCGGCCCGCTGTAGAAGATTGAAAGGTCCCAGAGGATGTTTTCGGCGCCGGTGGTCGGCTGCGAAGCTGCGTCGGTCATTTGCGCGCTCCCTGTGCTGTCCTGTTGTAGCGTCATCATAGGCGGACGGGCGCGCGGCGGGAAGTGTCGGCCGTCAGCCAGCCATGTGACGAAGCGCAGCCGGACGCGTGAAGAAAAACAGCGCTCAGGTCAGGCTGTTTTTGTAGATCACGCCGCCCTTCATGATGAGGCGCAGGTTCGTCTCCGCTTCGGTCATCACCTTCAGGTCGGCCAGGGGATCGCCCTCCAGCACCAGCAGGTCGGCCTGCGCGCCCGCGATCACCTCGCCCAGTTCGCCGCTGCGACACAGCAAGTCGGCCGCGTTGCAGGTGGCCGCGCGCAGCACGTCGATGGCCGGCATGATCTCGCCGCGGATGGCGAACTCGTCCAGCTGCCGCCGCCGCATCGTGCCCAGCAGATCCGTGCCATAGACCAGGTTCACGCCGCCCTGGTAGGCCATCTCCAGCGCGCGCTTGCCGGCATCCAGCACGTCGAAGACCTTGCGGTAGGACTCCTGCGGCAGGCCGGCCGCGATGCCCTCGTCCGCCAGGGCCTGATAGGTGGACAGGGTCGGCACCAGGAAGGCGTCCTTTTCCAGCAAAAGTTCGACGCTGCTCTCGTCGAGCAGGTTGCCGTGCTCCACCGAGCGCACGCCGCAGCGCAGCGAGCGATTGATGGCGCGGGCCGTGTAGGCGTGCACCATGACGTAGAGGTTGGCGTTGTCGGCCTCCTCGACCGCCGCGCGGACCTCTTCTTCGGAAAATTGCAGGCTGTCGATGCGGTCGGTGGGCGAGGCGACGCCGCCCGAGACCATCAGTTTGATGTGATGGGCGCCGCGGCGAATCTCCTCGCGGCAGGCGCGGCGCACTTCGCTGACGCCATCACAAATCCAGCCCAGGTCCGGCGTCAACCAGCTGTAGCCGCGGCCGTCATCGCCGGAACTGCGCATGTCGCCATGGCCGCCCGTCGGCGACAGGGCGTGGCCGCAGAAAAACAGGCGCGGCCCGACGAGCAGCCCCTCGTCCACCGCCTTCGCCAGGCCCCAGTCCGCGCCGGTGGCGTCGCGCACCGTCGTGAAGCCGCGCATCAGCGTGGCTTCCAGTTCCTGCGCGGCGTGGGCGGTCACGTAGGCCGGCGACCAGTGGCGCATGGACGCCATGTCGGCCGTGGCGGCGGTGACGTGCACGTGCGCGTCGATGAGGCCGGGCATCACCACGCGTCCGCCGACGTCGATCCACGCCGCCCCGGCTTCCGGTCGCGTCTCGCTGACCGAAGCGATCCTCCCGTCCTCGATCAGGATGTGACGCCTGTCCAGTATTTTGCCGCCGCGCGTATCCAGCACGCGCGCATTGCCCAATATCAACTTTTTCATCGCTATCGCATCCCTTGCGTCAAAAACCGAGATGTATTGCTGCCATCGATTGTAGCGGCACTGGCGCTGGAAGGCCGTCATCCGCGCTGGAGGACGCTTCGTGGCGAGTGGCTGCTGCGCGGGATGGACGCCGCGCCCGCTGTGGCCCGGCGTCCGTCCCGTATCGGCTATACTGACGGCAAGCGAAGAGGGAGCGATACCATGCCGACACCGGCCCTGAACGACGACGAGATCCGCGAGCGCCTGGCCCGCCTCGACGGCTGGGAACGCGAGGGCGACACCATCGTCAAGGAATTCCGCTGCGACACCTACCTGGCCGGTCTCGCGCTGGCGACGGCCGTCGGCGTCATCAGCGAGGGACTCGACCATCACCCGGACCTGGGCATCGGCTGGCGCCGCGTGCGCGTCAGCTACTGTACCCATGACGCCGGCAACCGCCTCAGCCACAAGGACTTTGACGCCGCCGAACGCGTCGACGCGCTGGGCTACCCGCCCGGGAGTTGAGCCCCGTGCGCATCACGCTGCTGCGCGACAAGGGCATCATCCTCGGCGTAACCGGCAGTATCGCCGCCTTCAAGGCCGCCGACCTCGCCAGCAAGCTGACCCAGGCCGGCGCGCGGGTCGACGTCATCCTGACGGACGGCGCGCAGCGTTTCGTCACGCCCCTGACCTTTTCCGCGCTCACCGGGCGCAGCGTGCATACGGACATGTGGGCTACGGAGGCTGACAGCGAAGGCCACATCGCCCACGTGCGCCTCGGCGAAAACGCTGACCTGCTGCTGGTCGCCCCCGCCAGCGCCCATACCATCGCCAAACTGGCCCATGGCCTGGCCGACAACCTGCTGACGCTGACGGCCCTCGCCGCGCGTTGCCCGCTTTTGCTGGCGCCGGCCATGGACGGCGGCATGGTCGAGCACCCCGCCACCCAGGCCAACCTGCAGACCCTGGTCGAACGCGGCGCTATCGTCGTTGAACCCGACGAGGGGCGTTTCGCCTCCGGCCTGGTCGGGCGCGGCCGCCTGCCGGAGCCGCCGGTCCTGCTGGGTCACGTGCGACGCGCGCTGGGGCGCAAGGGCGCGCTGGCCGGGCGTCAGGTGCTGGTCACGGCCGGCGGCACGCGCGAGGCGCTGGACCCCGTGCGTCAACTCGGCAACCGTTCCAGTGGCAAACAGGGCCACGCCCTGGCCCAGGCCGCGCTCGACGCCGGCGCCGACGTCACGCTCGTCAGCAGCGCGCGCCAACTGCCGACGCCGGTCGGCGCGACCCGCGTCGCCGTCGACACGGCGCAAGAGATGCTGGAGGCCACGCTGGCCGCGGCGCGGCGCGCGGACGCCCTGATCATGGCCGCGGCGGTGGCGGACTTCCGCCCGGCGCAGCGCCAGACGCAGAAGCTGCGCAAGCGCGAGCACGGCGAGGGCCTGCAACTCGAACTGGAGCCCACCGCAGACATCTTGCTGGCGATAGCCGAACAGCGTTCGCAAGGCGGTCGGCCGCTTTACCTGGTCGGCTTCGCGGCCGAAAGTGAGCAACTGCTGCAGCGCGCTGCGGAGAAGCTGGCGCGCAAGAGCCTGGACCTCGTCGTGGCCAACGACATCAGCGCCGCGGACGCCGGCTTCGAGGTCGACGACAACCGCGTCGTCCTGCTGTCGCCGCAGCGCGCGCCGGAGGAATTGCCCTTGATGAGCAAGAGCGCCGTGGCGGAGTTAGTCCTTGCCCGCGTGGCCGGCGCCCTGGTCCAGCCGGCGTAGGCCGGCGATGGCGGCTGACAGACGTTTGATGCCGTGCGCCGTGAAGACCACGGTAACTTCCTCGTCGTCGCGGCGGGCCTCGCTCTCGATCACCATGCCCTGACCAAAGTGTGTGTGCAGGACGCGCATGCCGCTGCGGAATTGCAGTTGCGGCTTTGGTGCCGCGACCACCGGCGCCGGCGCCCAGGCGCTGTCAACGACCGGTTCGTAGGTTTCGCGCAGGGAGGGCGACGCGCTGACGTTGAGCAGTTCGGCGGGAATGTCGTCCAGAAAACGCGAGGGATCGTAGACCGCATTGCCGCTGCGAAAGGTACAGGACAGGTACAGTTCGTCCATCGCGCGAGTGATGCCCACGTAAAACAGGCGGCGTTCCTCGGCCAGTTGTTCGGGGCTGTCCAGTGAGCGCATGTGGGGCAACTGGCCATCCACCACACCGGCGATGAAGACCACCGGGAACTCCGTGCCCTTGGTCGCGTGCAGGGTCATCAGGGAAACGGCGTCAAGGTCCGGATCGCGTATGTCCACGTCCGTGTAAAGCGCCCTTTCCGCCAGAAAATCGCCCAGCGATTGCTCCTCCTGCAGGGCCTGTTCCAGCTGACCGCGCAATTCCGCCAGGTTCTCGCCACGCTCCAGCACCTGTTCCTCGTCGTCGCTGACTTTCCACAGCCAGTCATCGTTGGCCGTGGCCGGCAGGATCTGGTCGAAGAGCGCCGGCAGGTTGCCCGTGGCGGCGACGCCCCACCAGGCAATGCAGCGTTTGGCGAGGTTTTGCAGGTTGCGCACCATCCGCGTGGGGAACGGGACCTGCGCGCCTTCCAGCAGCCGCACCAGGGCCTCGCCGCAGCCCAGCTTCTCGCGTTCGCGCCACAGCTTGAAGGCGCCAAGCGTCTTGTCGCCGATGCCCGGCCCAAACTCGTTGACGATGCGCAGAAAGGACACCGGATCATTCGGGTTGTGCGAAAAGCGCAGGCAGGCCATCATGCCCTGGATTTCCCTGCGGCTGTAAAAGGCCACGCCGCGCACCAGGCGATAGGGAATGCCGGCGTCAATGAAGGCCACTTCCAGCGCGCGGGACTGGAAATGACTGCGGTACATCACGGCGAAATCGCGCAGTTGCAGATGCCCGTCGTTCATCAGCCGCCGGGTGTTCTGCACGATGTGTTCCGCTTCCTCGCGGCTGTCGAAGGCCGAATACAGCTGAATATTCGCGCCGCGCTCGCGCGTGGTGAAGAGCGCCTTGTCCACCCGGTCCGGATTGTGACGAATGACACTGCGCGCGGCCTCGACGACCGTTTGCGTCGAACGATAATTTTGCTCCAGCCTGAATTCCTGCGCCTGCGGGAAGTCCTTGCGAAAGCTGGTCACGTTGCGCCAGTCCGCGCCGCGCCAGGAGTAAATCGCCTGGTCCTCGTCACCGACCACAAAGACGTTTTGCTGCGGCCGGGCGAAGAGGCGCACCAGACGATACTGCGCCAGATTCGTATCCTGAAACTCGTCGACCAGCAGATACTCGACAAGATTCCCGTATTTCCGATACAGGTCCTCGTTCTGCTGCAGCAGAAAGACGGTCTGCATCAGCAGATCGCCGAAGTCCATGGCGTCGGCTTCCAGCAGGATGTTCTGATAGCGGGGGTAGACCTCCTGGGCCAGCAAATGGGCGTAGTCGGGCGCGACGTAGTCCTGCGCCGTGATGAGTTCACACTTGGCCCGCGAAATCTTGTTGACGATGTCGCGCGCCTGGCGCCACTCCTGTCGCATGCCCATGTCGGCCAGCGCCATGCGCACGGCCGTGCGCTGGTCGTCCGCGTCAAAGATGACGTAATCCGAACTCCAGGGCAGATATTCGGCCTCGGCGCGCAACAACCTGCCGCAGAGACTGTGAAAGGTGCCGACCCTCGCCCCGCGCAGCCGACCGCCCAGCAGGGCCTCGACGCGGCTGCGCATCTCGCCGGCGGCGCGGTTGGTGAAGGTCACCGCCATGATGGCGCCAGGATAGACTCCCTGTTCGCGCACCAGCCAGGCGAGGCGCTGCGTCAGCACGCGCGTCTTGCCGCTGCCCGGCCCGGCGTAGACGATGACCGGGCCGGTCCCGGCGGTCACCGCCGCCCGTTGTTGTTCGTTCAGATGCTCCAGGTCCATGCAATGTCCCTGTCGTCCGCGCCTGGGTTCATTGTAGTCCACGATGCAGAAAATTGGGGCGAGAAAGAGCGGCGAGGGACCGCTGCGGCTTACGCTACACTGGGGCTACCCGACCACTGGATGGAGGCGACATGCCCGCCAGCGATTCCCAGTCCCTCGCGCGCGAGCGCTTCGGCCGCTTCGCCGCCGCCTACGTAAGCAGCAAAAACCACGCCAGCGGGCCGGACCTTGGGCGCCTGCTCGCCATGGCGCAGCCCGAGCCGCACTGGCGCATCCTCGATATCGCCACCGGCGGCGGCCACACCGCCCTGACCTTCGCGCCCTTCGTTGCCGAAGTGGTCGCCAGCGATTTGACGCCCGCCATGCTGGAGCAGGCGGAGGCGCACATTCGCGGGGCGGGCGTCCACAACGTGCGCTACCGCGAGGCCGCGGCCGACGACCTGCCTTTCGCCGATGGCAGCTTTGAGCTGGTCACCTGCCGCATCGCCGCGCACCACTTCCCGGATGTGCCCCGCTTCTTCCAGGAGAGCGCGCGGGTGCTGAAACCGGGCGGGCTGCTGTTACTGCAGGACCAGGCCCTGCCGGTACACCGAGCCTCCGCTCGCTGGATCGACGACTTCGAGCGCCGCCGCGATCCCTCACACAACCGGGCGTACAGCGAGACGGGCTGGCGACGCCTCTTCGCGCGCGCCGGTCTGAAGGTGGAGCAGGGCGCAATGGTCGTCAAGCGCCACAATTTGCCGGACTGGGCGCGGCGTCAGGGCAACGACGACGCGGCCATCGCCCGGCTGGACGCCCTGCTGCGTGAAGCGCCGGCGCCGGCCGCGCTGTGGTTCGCCCCGCGCGACCTCGGCGGTCCGCAGGCCAGCTTCCTCATCCGCCAGGTCCAGCTGGCGGGGCGGAAGCCAGGGAAAGAGGCCACGGACGCATGAACGACCTCTACGAAAGTACGCGCCAGGGCTGGAGCGACATGTGGCACGGCGCCACGGTCGCGGAGGAACTGGCCACCATGTACTACCCGCGCAGCCAGGCGATCATGCAGGCCTACCTGCCCTGGCTGCCGCGTGACGCGCCCGTCCTCGAAGCCGGCAGCGGCCTCGGCGGCCCGGTCATCGCGCTGCGCGCGGCGGGCCATGACAAGGTCATCGGCATGGACTACGTGGAGAGCGCCCTGCAGGCCGCGCGGCGCCACACGCCCGGCCTGCCGCTGCTGACAGGCGACATTCACGCCATCCCCTGCGCCGACGCCTCCATCGGCGCCTACCTCTCTTTTGGCGTGCTGGAACACTTCGAGCAGGGCATGGGCCCGGCCCTGGCGGAGGCCCGGCGCGTGCTGCGGCCGGGCGGCATCCTGGTGCTGACCATCCCCTTCCCCAACCTGGTGCAGCGTCTGGTTGTGCTCAAACGGCGCCTGCAGGGACGCGACGCGCTGACTTACGACGACTTCTATGAAAGCGCCTGGGGCCGACGCGCGCTGGTCGGGACGGTGACGGCGGCCGGTTTTGAGCTCTGTGAACTGCGGCCCACCAGCCACGACTACACGCTTTGGGGCCTGGGCGGCCCCTTCCGCGCGCCGGGCTACTATCGCAGCAGCCCGCTGGCCGAGGCCCTGGGCGGGGCGCTGGCGCGCCTGGCCCCCTGGGCCTTCAACTACACCACGCTGCTCATCGCGCGCAAGGCCGACCTGGACACCGGCGCGCAGCCGCGCGGCGAGGGGCTCAGGTGACGATGCCGAGGGCGGCCCTGGCCTCCTCCAGACGCAGGTAGGCGACGGCCACCAGCGCCGAGGCGACCAGCAGCACGATCAGGCTGGTCAGCGGCCGCGAGTTGCGGCGGCCGCCGAAGAGGTGCGTCACGATCACCGCCACGGTCATCGTCAGGGCGTGCTCAAGGCGATACAGCGGCCAGCCACTGGTGGCTGACAGCATGATCAGCAGGGCCAGACCCACCAGCCACTGCAGGATGAACACGATGCGGTAGATCAGCATGACGACGCGGTTGAGTGCCCCGGCGCCACTGCGCAGCAAACTGCGCAGCGTGACCAGCAGCGCGATAATCGTCACGACGACCAGCAGCAGGAACAGGCCGAAGTGCGCATTCAGCATAAAGGTGACGTCAATGGTCATGTCACTTCACTCCGCGCTCGGGTGAATGGAAGTAAATTGTAGCGCAGGTTGCAACGTGCCATTTGATACCAGGGACAACCGACGGCCTGGCAGGCCCCCGAACTCGACAGGCAGGCCTGAATCCGTCGGCAGTGTCCCGGCAGGGGACCTTAGACGGCGGCGCCCTCAAACAGCGAGGGGAAATGACGCAGCGGGTCGCCGGGTTCGCGCAGCAGAATTTGCTGGCGCGGCGTCAGGTCGACCTCCGTCGGCGCTTCCACCCGTTTTGAGGTCCAGACGAGGTGCGATTTGCTGTATTTGTAGAGCAGCGTGCGCCGTTCATGGTCGGCCCGCCATACGGCGGTGCCGTGCGTCAGCGCCTCGCTGAAGAGAAGCACCGAACCGGCGGGCATCTCGGGGATGATAACCGTCGCTGACTCCTCGAAATTCTCGCTGATCTGTTGCGGCAGACGGTAATTGCTCTTGTGGCTGCCGGGGATGCAGCAGAAGCCGCCCTGTTCCGGCCCGGCGTCGGCCAGGGCCCAGCCCACGACGACGAAGCCCTCGTAAATCTGGTCGTTGCGGAAGGCGTAGTACTCGCCGGGCTGCACGTCCTGATTGGGGGCCGTCGCGCCGTAATCAGCGTGCAGTTTGCCATAGCCCTGCCCCTTGCGCATGTGCATGCCGTAGATGCGGTCCAGGCGGAAAGCCTCGCCGAGGCGGAAGCGCAGCACCGGCATGATGGCCGGATGGTCCAGCAAATCGCAGAAGGGCCTGCCCCAGTTGAGAAAGCCGGAACCAACCGGCGCCCCGCGCTCGCCGACGTCCATGCTGTCCGGCACGATCGACTCGGCCCTGACCAGCGAGGAGCCGAGCGTGGGCGCGCTGCCGAAGCGCGGCGATTTGCCGGGTGGCGGCAGGTTCTGCTCGTCGATTAACCGATTGAGGGCCGCCACCTCGTCCGTGTCCAGGGCGTTTTCGATGACCAGGTAGCCCTGCAAATCAAAGAGGTACTGCTGCAGTTCAAGCTCGCTCATGGGGTTGTCCTTATTATTTTCATGCAATTGCGTTCGAATCTGCCTAATGTCGTTCGTACGCCTCGCGAATAAGGGGTTTGGCCTTCTCCAGGTCGGCGCGGTCGTGGATCACAAATGTCCGGTACAGCGATGCATATTTTGCCAGGGTCGTAAAGCCTTCCTCAAGCGGCGTGGACTGGGTGCGTTCCAGCACGTCAACTCGTATCCCTGACGTGATATTTGGCCGAACATGAGCAAAGACCGGCGGCCATTTTAGTCTGACATCTGCTTCATTCATGCGACGGAAAGAAATCGAAGTCTTGTACGGATCAACGCGCATTTCTCCGAGCGTCTGCGTGAAGGCCAGCAATTCCTGAAACAGTGTGCGTACCTCTTCGCTGACCTTGTTCCACGTCCTGTATGTGCTGAAAGACGGGGGAAAGAGTGATGGCCCAGGCACAAGTATCGGTTCAGGGAGCGTTGGTTTCACTTCGACCGGTGCAGACTCTGCCGGCCTCTCTCCGTAAACCCATTCAAGCATGAGATGCTCATTGCCAAAGCGACGGTAGCGGACCAGCTCAATGCTGGAGTTATCCTTGTCACGCTTTGCTTCACGCACGTTACGCCGCGTGACTTCTCCCGCAATGACGATTAAACGTGGTTGCCAGCTAACCTTTTTCACGCAGTTCCGGTCTGACTCTCTGACAAGCTCCCTGAACATTGGCTTGTTCTTCAGCAACCATTCCCGGTAATCGAGAATCTGCTGAACCACGTTCCTGTCGCTGCCACGCTTGTATTCGACAATGACCGGTCGTCCCGCCGAGTCGATACCCAGCGTATCAATGCGTCCCTCCTCGTCAGAGTCAAGCTCGCTGGCACCAATCATCACTTCACGCGCCAGAAAGCACACGCCCAAGTATTCCAGCAAGTGCTTTTCAATCTGCTCATGCAGAGGCTTTTCTGTTGGAAACGGAGTGTTTTCGAGTGGAAAGACCTGTCCGTAGACCTGGTGAAACAACCGTATCTCGCCCATCAATACGCCTCCTGACCCTGCTCGCCGCGGACAATCGCCACGCCGGCGCTGGCGCCGATGCGCGTCGCGCCCGCCCTTATCATCGCCAACGCGTCCTCGCGCGTGCGCACCCCGCCGGAGGCCTTCACGCCCATCCGCGGCCCCACCACGCCCCGCATCAGCGCGATGTCCTCGACCGTCGCGCCGCCGCCGTTGAAGCCGGTGCTGGTCTTGACGTAGTCCGCGCCCGCCAGCCGGCTCACGACGCAGGCGATGATCTTCTCCTCGTCCGTCAGCAGGGCCGTCTCCAGAATCACCTTGCAGGGCGCAGCGCGCTCGTGGCAGACCGCCACCACCGCGCCGATGTCCGCCAGCAGCGCGCCCAGGTCGCGGTCCTTCAGCGCGCCGACGTTCAGCACCATGTCGATCTCGCCCGCGCCGGCCGCCAGCGCCAGTTGCGCCTCACGCGCCTTGGCCTGCGGCAGACCCGCCCCCAGCGGGAAGCCGGTCACCGCGCAGACCTTAACGCCGCTGCCCCGCAGCAGTTGCGCCGCCAGCGGCACGCGCCCGCTGTTAACGCAGACCGTCGCGAAGCCCAGTTCGCGCGCCTCTTCGCAAAGCTGCGCGATCTGGCCGGCGCTGGCCTCGGGCTTGAGCAGGGTGTGATCGATGAAACGCGCCAGGCCGGCCGCCAGGTCGACGGGGGCCAGCGGCAGCGGCTCGCCCGGCGCCTGCCCCGCCTTTTCCAAAATGGCGCGCGCATCCTGTCGCGTCTGCCGCGCCAGTCGCTTGATGGTGGCGGGTGAAAGACCCTGCGCCATGGCTTCGCTCCCTCCGGGCCTGCATTTCGCCGCGAGTATAGTATAGTTGGCGCCGCGCAGGACACAGGAGGCCTGAACGGTGGCGACGGACCCCGACAAGCAGTTCACGCTGGCGGTGATCATCCCCTGCTACAACGAGGTCGACAACATCGAAACCGTGCTGCAGCGCGTGCAGGCCACCGGCCTCGCCGACGAGATCATCATCGTCGACGACGGCTCCGACGACGGCACGCGCGAGGTGCTGGCGCGCATCGCCGACGAGGGGCATGCCGGCCTGCAGGTGCTGCTGATGGAGCGCAACCAGGGGAAGGGCGCCGCCCTGCGCCGCGGCTTCGCCGCCGCCAGCGCCGACCTGCTGCTGGTGCAGGACGCGGACCTGGAATACGACCCGCGCGATTACCCGCTGCTGCTGCAGCCGCTGCACGAGGGCATCGCGCCGGTGGTCTACGGCTCGCGCTTTCTGGGCGGGCCGCGCAAGGCCATGTACTTCTGGAACATGGTGGCCAACAAGAGCCTGACCCTGCTGACCAACATCCTCTACAACGCCATCCTCAGCGACATGATGACCTGCTACAAACTCTTCCGCCGCGAGTTGCTGGCGGACATGACGCTGCGCGCCGACGGCTTCGACTTCGAGCCGGAGGTGACGGCCAAGGTGCTGAAGCGCGGCATCCACATCTACGAGGTGCCGATCTCCTACAACGGCCGCGAGTGGGCGGAAGGCAAGAAGATCCGCGCCAACGATTCGCTGCCCGTGTTGTGGACTCTGCTGAAGTATCGTTTTATTGACTAGGTTTTCGAACGCTCAATCGCGGCTACATTAGCGCGCTGCAACTTTTCCATACTGTCTTCGAATTCGTCGCTGCTGGCAACGTAAATCCTTGGGCCACCCCGACCCGGAATGTCAATACGGACACGTTTCATTTTAGGTTGCGGCCTGAAATAACAGATGTTGAAGAATGCCCCTGGCCTCGGTTTGGCCACACATTCTTGCCTTTTGGCTTCGACCCAGACTTCTTCCCCCAACGATTTAAGGTAATTGACAACCTCCATAAACAATCTATATATTTCCTCATTTGCGACCGTTTGGCACCAGAATTGATATTTGCTGAAATCCGGCTCATCATCTTGAGATATTGGCACAGGATCCGACTTTGGCATGTCCCCGCCATGAATCCATTCCATGAAAATGGTCGCTGCGCCGTGGCGCCGTACGCAAAGCAATTCGATAGGGAATTACATACGAAAGTGCCATAAGGCACGGGCTAGCCGCGCTCCACTGTCACCTTGCCCGGCGTGCCGGACTTGATTCCAAAGAGCGACCGGGCAACGTTTTCCGGCGTGTCCTCAATGTTCAGTTTGACTGGCTGCGGGCCAGGGCGTTTCTTGTTTGACCTTGTTTTTGGCGACCTGTTGTTGCGTTCCATTTGCTTGCCCACGGTCCACCCTCTTTCGCTGGATAGAAAAGAGCTTCCGAGGAGGCTCTTTACGCGCCGAGATATTGGATTTAGACGACCGCGGGTGTGACTTCCGCGGTCAAAAGTGCGACTTTCTCCTGTTGCAGCGTGTCAACCCGCTCGTAGAGTTTCCGCAGGTCGCCGTCACGCTCGAATATCTCATCCTGCGCCTTTCGCAGCTCAATCTCCAGCGTTTCTTTCTGCCGCTGAATCTCGTAGACTGCCCTTTCGCGCTCGTCGCGCATGAATTGCTGTAACGCCCGGTCGAAGGCGGCGATATTCATTTCCCTCTGATCGCCGCTCCCGCCCATCGTGATAATGTTCCGCGCCAGCTTGTCCTTGTGCTTCGCGCGAAGCATCGATGGTTCGTCTGCATACTGGGTTAGCATCCAGGCTACCGTCGCATCCGCATCAAACCCTTCGCGGATGAACTTCAGGCAAGCCTCGGTGCGTTTTGGGATAGAAATGGACATCATCAACTCCTGTTCTTGTCCCGATTCTGAAATCTGACCAAGCCGCGGACACGATTTTCGATTGCCGATTTAGGCATGTTCGGCGACTCTCCAATCCATTCCGCTATCTCTCGGCGCGCAATCGCATCATACTTCATGGTTCGGTGCATGTCAAAAATCACGTCGCGGATCGCTTTGCCAAGCGCGCCGCGTTTTTCCACCGGCACATTTGCCGTCAGCAGATCCCCGATAGCCACGTCCACAAAATCCGGCACCTGCGCCGCCTGCCGCATTTGATTCTTGACCTGCCCCGGACTGAATCCCCGCTGCCGCAAGCGCCGTTCCATGTGCACGGATTCAGGGAATCGCGCCGGCACAGTGTACACTCTAGGGATGTTTGGTTTATTTCGCCGATACTTCTGCTCGCTCTTTACTTCAAATTCCAGTTTCAGAAAAGCCATGCCAATGGAACGCGCCTTCTCTTTCCCCAAACCCAGTTTCAGCCGCACGTCATCAACAGTGGCAACACGGCCCAGCCGCCCAGTCTCTTTCAAGTCCAATATCGCAATTCTCAAATCCAAACTGTCCACAATTGCCTCCAGCCTTCCGTTGCTAGACTTTATATCACATAAGTCTAGCAACACGCAAGGCCAATCCGCTACCGCGTCAAATCCGCGTATTTGAGCCGTTTGCCGTCCGCGCCCCTGACGATGTTGCCCATCTGCGTGATGGTGTCCTGCGGGCGGTCGTTGTGGCGACCCTGAAACTCGCTGATGTATCGATGCAGATGCTTCACGCTGATCTGGTGATATGTGCCGGCGTAGCCGCGTTTCAGCATCGACCAGAAAGACTCAATGCCGTTTGTGTGTGCCTGGTCGCGGACATATTCGCCTGCGCTGTGCGCGACCGCAACGTGCCTGCGCGGGATGCCCTTGTAGGCCGCCGCCTCGTCCGTGACGACCACTGCATTTTCGGTCGTGTTTTCGCACACAAAGCCCTGCAATTGCGGCTTGCCCGTCCCTGACATGACCTGGGCGCGCACAGTGTTGCTTTCGCGCTCTTTCATGCCCGCGACCGCCGCCTTGCCGACAGGTCCGCGACCTGCGTTCAATTTGTCAGCAGCGTGCTTGTTCTTTTCCTTGCCGCCGATATAGGTTTCGTCAGCTTCAACTGTGCCGGCGAAAGGCGTGCCGTTATCCGTGTAGGCCTTGCGAATGCGGTGAAGCATGTGCCAGGCGGCCTTCTGCGTGATTCCGAGGTCACGGTGTAACTTCATGCTGCTCACGCCCTTTAGGCTGGTCGTCACCAGGTATAGAGCGATAGCCCATGCCTGGTAGCCGATTTTGGAACTGTGCATGACCGAGCCGGATTTCACCGAGAACCGCTTTTTGCAGGCATTGCAGCGGAAAGGCATGGTCGCGTGACTTGCGTTGTCCTTCACCTTGCCGCTGTCGCAAAACGGGCAGTGGATTCCATCCGGCCAGCGAACCGACACAAACCACGCTTCGGCAGTCTGGTCATCAGGGAACATCTGGAACAGTTTTGCCAGCGGAATGCCCTTGCGAAAGTGCTTGCCCGGTGCCTTCTGTGCCATTGTCGCTTCCCTTTCCTGCAAACCCGCTATGGCACTATAGTATCATGTTAGTGGCGGGCTTGTCAAGGGTTTCGTGGCACTTTCGTATGTAATTCCCAAAGGAAACGCCCATGAAATTACCTCCCTTTTTTGCAGTGGATGCTGTCGGCCGGCCGATCGTATGCCACCGGTAGTGCCTGGCTGTGTAAAACCTGCCGACAGAGTTGTCATTGTATTTAAAAATAGTAATAACAGCAGGGTCTGTCGAAGATGTGTATAGCGCCGTCGAGGTGGCGGGCTGCGAGATGATTTATCCCGGATTGCGACCTGAAATCGCAGATATTCCCCGGATATCCCAGTTTATCGCTGGTGATATCGCAAGCTGGCGCAAGCAGGCTGTGCACAAGGCACTGTGCAAAAAGGCGGCGACTATGCACACTGTGTATAACTGCAGCCGGAACTGTGCACAGGCCAACAATAATACACAGCGTAAAAAGCGACTTATGAACAGTTACGGGCAGCATTTTGGCAGGTTATCGACAGGTTGTGCACAGTTTGTTTGGGAAAAGCGGGGAAATACCTGCGAAAAGTTGGGATAGTGGGGCAGGAGCGCATGCTATACTGCCTGGCCGGATCTCCGTTCTGGCGAGGTACGAAATCCCCTTATGTCGCTCCTGAGCGGCAGTGGCCTGGCCTGTTCCTTCGCGGCGGACGAAATTTTCGCGGACGTCAACGTGGAGATTGCGCGCGCGGCTAGGATTGCGCTGGTTGGGCCCAATGGCGCCGGCAAGACCACGTTGCTGCGCGTGCTGAACGGGCAGGAAGCGCCCGAGGCGGGCGTTGTGCGGCTGGCGCGCGGGACGCGGATCGGCTATCTGCCGCAGCGACCGGAACTGGCTGGTGCGCACAGCCTCGAAACAGAGGCACGGCGTGGCTTTCGCGACCTGGAACGACAGGCGGCGCGCCTGGCCGGGCTGGAAGCGGCCATGGAGGACCCGGCGCGGCGCAAGGCGGCGCTGGCGCAGTATGGGCCCTTGCAGGAAGGCTTTGAGCGCGCCGGCGGTTATACCCGTGAGAGCCGCATGCGCATGGTGCTGCGCGGCGTAGGTTTCGCGGAAGCGGATTTCAGCCGGCCGCTGACGCAGCTCTCCGGCGGGGAGAAGACGCGCGCCAATCTGGCGCGTTTGCTGCTGCAGGCGCCGGACCTGCTGCTGCTGGACGAACCCACCAACCACCTGGACATCGACGCCATCACCTGGCTGGAAAACTGGCTGGCTTCCTTTGCGGGCGCCGTCTTGCTGGTCAGCCACGACCGCTGGTTCATGGACCAGTTTGCGCAGCAGATCTGGGAACTGGAGCAGGGCAGGCTGAGCGTGTACCGCGGCAACTACAGTCACTACGCCCGCCAGCGCGAGGAGCGCCGGCAGCGACGCCGACTGGAGTACGAGGCGCAGCAGGAACGCATTGCGAAGGATAAAGCCTTTATTCGCAAACACATGGGCAGCCGACTGACGGCCCAGGCCAGAGGGCGGCAGAAGCGCCTGGCAACCCTGGAGAAGCGCGGTCTGCGGCTGGAACGTCCGACGGGCGAACGGCGTCGGATGGGACTGGACATGGGCGAGACGCAGCGCAGCGGCGATGAGGTGCTGATGACGCGCGACCTGGTGCTGGGCTACCCGGATGACGGCCTGCCGCTGCTGCGCGTGCCCGATATCACCCTGCGCCGCGGCGAGGTGGCGGCGCTGGTCGGCCCGAACGGCGTGGGCAAGAGCGCCTTTCTCAAGACCATCACCGGGCAACTGGCGCCGCTGGCAGGCAGCGTGCGCACTGGCGCTGCGGTGCAGGCCGGCTACTTCGCCCAGGCCCACGAGAACCTGCACGAGGACAGGTCCATCCTTGACGAGATTCTGGAGCGGCGGCCCCTGAAGATCAGTGAGGCGCGCGACCTGCTGGGCCAGTACCTCTTCAGCGGCGACGACGTCTTTCGCCCGGTGCACACGCTAAGCGGTGGCGAGCGCGGCCGCCTGGCGCTGGCCCTGCTGGCCCTGGCGGGCGCCAATCTGCTGCTGCTGGACGAACCGAGCAACCATCTCGATATCGACAGTCAGGACGTGCTGCAGCAGGTGCTGGAGCAGTTCGGCGGGACGGTGCTGCTTGTCAGCCACGACCGCTGGCTGATCGACGCGCTGGCGACGCAATTGTGGATCGCGGCAGCGGGCGAGATTCGCCTGTTTGACGGCACCTGGGCGGAATATTCGCGGGCGCAGGAGCTGGCCGTTAAACAGCCCGTGAAAGCCAGAGCGGCGGCGGCGGAACGTCGCAAAGAGCGGCCGCGAGGAAAAAAAGAGCAACAGCGCGCGCTGGAACTGGAGGCGCGCATTCATGATCTTGAGCAGCAACAGTGCCGGGTGGCTACTGCGATCGAGGAAGCGAGCCGCGCGGGTCAGGGGGAGAAGGTGGCGGAACTGGGGGCCTTGTGGGCGGAGGCGGATGCTGCGCTGGAAGCCGCACTGACGGAATGGAGTGCGCTGGCCGGGTGATGGCCCGTCAATCCACTCCGTCGGCGCCGCAGGGGTGGCGACGGAGTGGAATTACTCGACGGGCAGATTACCGAACTTGCCGTCCCAGTCGCTTTTGCTGACAAACCTGGTGAGGTTGCGGCCGTCCGCCGTTTTGGCGCGGATGGCGTAACGCACCTGGCCGTTGCGGCCTTCGTAACTGGTGCGCTTGATGGCGCTTTCGTCGATTTCGACACTCTCGCGGTTCTTCACGTCATAGAAATTCTCGGCCATGTAACACGCCCTCTTCCATGGTAGCGGCGGGCATATTCATCACCCGCCGTCGCAAACGCGCCGTCGTTATACATGAAAAGCGCGCCGTGTGCAATTCGGGAGTCGGCGGGCGTGGGGGAAATTGTGCGAGAGACAGAGGGGTGTTGATTGCAGAATGACATCACGAATTACAATGAAACTGCTTGACAAGCGCTAAAGAATGATGCACCATTGCAGTAACTAAGTAGTTCGTTGCGTACCGAACGCCTTGGTGCCACCAGGGTCAGCAGAGCACCTAGGTACGTGGGGGACTACTTTTTGTTGTGTTGAGGACAGATGTAGTCAGCGATTGCGGGGCTTGAAGCTCCAGTGACGGAAGGGATGTTTCCACCGCAGTTCCGGTGAAGCCCATGTAGAAACTTCAGGGCGAAATCCAGGAACGATGTCTTGCACAAGACCGAGTTCCTGACATCGAGGGAGCGCGCAGCAAGGTAAAAACGGCCCTCGACGGCCTGTGAACCGGACAGATAGACGGGAAGGACTTCAGCGAGTTGCAAATTATCGATCTGTTGCGCGGCGCCATGGACTGTCTCGGCAAGTCGTGGACGCCACCGCCAGAAGAGGAGATGTTGTTATGAGGGCACTGATTGTTCTGCTCGCGCTGGCGATCGCCGTTACCGTAACAGGGGTTACGGTTGCGCAGGAGGCCGCCGAGGCAACGCCGTTCCCGCCGGTCTTTGTGCAGATAGTCAACTGGCGCGACGACGGCGGCGGAGAACCGCTGCCGCCGCTCTTTAACAATGGCGACACACCGGTCATGATGTCGGATTACGTGCACCTGTTTCCCATGTTCCTGTTGCCATTTGCAGGTGAGGGATACCAATATTATGACCTGGAGGGCGCAGGCTATCTGGACCTCGACGTGGCTGACTATGGCGTGCGCTTCGTGGCGGTCCTCGAAGGCAAATCGGTGCGCCCCAACTTTAATATCGAAAATCTATCCGTGACTCCCTGCAACGGGGGCAGGGATAACCGGGTAATCGAGCAGGACACCGGATTCGAAATCGTCATGTTCTGCCCGGGAATCGTTGAATGGGTGCTGGAATCTGACCACGCTTTTTATGTCGTGGTTGCGGTGCGCTTCGTGACGTGATATAGTCTCCCTGTCCTTTGTGGCGTTCACCAGCGCCGACCGAAGCGCCCGGTTTTTGCAGGCCGGGCGTTTCATGTTAACATCTGCGCCTGGTGAATTAACACAAAGGCTATATCATGAAAACGCATACTGCATCAGAGACGGCCTACCCTGATCCACGGGAGGCCATCCACGAGGTACGAAAGCAGCGCGCACGTGCGCTGGCCTACACAGACTGCGACACCGACGCAAACGGCAACTTCCTGTGGCATCGCTTCCCGAAATGGGCCTGGCAGCGCATGAACATTCCCGGCCAGATCGTCACGGACCGGGTCGTCTACGCGCGTCTCGTCATGAAGGCCGCGCGGCCGGACGGCAGTCTGCAGAACGTGAAGGCCAGCCAGCGCCAGCTGGCCAAGGCATTCAGCATGCCGCAACAGACCATCTGCGACAGCCTGCAACGACTGCAGGGCAGGGGCCTGATCCGGCCTGTGGAAGGGGGATGGATGGTGACGCTGCCGCGCGACGACGGCAAGGCCTTCGTGCGTCTGCCGCGCTGGGTAGAGGGTTGGCTGCCGCAGTTCACAAGGGCAGGGCAGGCGCTGCTGCTGGAGCTGGTGCTGCGCAGCATGGACGGGCGCAGGGCGCCGCAACCTGCGCTGGTGCGGGCCTCGGTGAGGGAACTGACGCGGGCCACGTGCATCAGGATGCAGACTGTGCGCGAGGCGCTGGCCGAGCTGCAGGACAAGGACGCCGTGCGTCGCAGCGGGGCAATGCGGCAGCGCAGCACGTGGCACATACAGGCGCCGCAGGCTGTCTATAACCTGCGGCTGGACATGGGCAGAGACCGGCCAGCGGCCACAGCAGCGACCGGCCAGCGGCCACAGTGAGCGCGACGATCCGATGGTGGTTCTGCCTGACGGCACGGTCGCGCCGCTGAGCGAGACGCGACGACGGTGACGCGCGGCCCTCCAATATGTGTTGACAAAAAATCCTTTGCAGACGTTTTGCTCGCTCTGACACCTGTTATCTGGTTTGTTTCCTTGTGCCTCTGATTAAGTCTGAACTGCATTGCGCCGAGAATGATGTCCAGGCACTGCAGCAAGTCACTGTCTTGCGAATCGATTTCACCAATGCCGTCTTCAGGAATATGAAACCTTACACCTGAGGGGGGAAAGAATGCGTTGGAAGACACATTCAGCGCATACAAAAATTGCATAAACACGCGTTTTTGCTGTGGCGTACCAGGCAAATCATCCAGCCGGATTTGCAAGGCAATCTGGCCGGGACCCAGATCACAATACCGAAAATCAAAAGCGTGTTTGATGAACTGGTAGTAGAGCAGGGTGTATTTGTTCTCGCGGTGATAGCGGGAAAGGTTACGGGGCAGAAACTGGTTCGGAGTAAACATGATCCGCACCTTGACCTCACCAGATCCAATGAAATTGAAGAAGAAGGACACAAGCTGAATGTATTTCTCAAGGTAGTTAAGTGAAGTTTTCTTCCATTTCACCTCATTGCGGAGATTGAGGCGCAGCTTTTCTTCAGCCAGCGCAAGGGACACAGGCTCCACTCTGTCTGAGGGAATCAGGAGGCCACCGAAAAAGCTGGAATAGAGTGGCCCCTTTTGTATCGATTCGTCAGCAATGAGGATGAATTCTCGCGGCGGCAACGGGTTCTCCTGACTGCAACGAAATGCAACAAGGCATGACAGGCACAAAACACCCCCGGCACAGGACCGGGGGCGGCAATTGTAACGCGCTGCGCTCAGGCCTGGTCCTGCTCCAGGTCCTGGTCGACGCGGGGCTGGGTCAGGGTCAGCCAGTCGGGGCCGGCGCCCTCGTGGCGCTCGAAGAGCAGTTCGCCCTCCTGCTCGTCGATGCGCACCAGGTCGCCGGGCGTAAAATCGCCGCGCAGCAGGCGGATGCTGAGCGGATTTTCGACGAAGCGTTGCAGGGCGCGCCGTAGCGGCCGGGCGCCGAACTGCGGATCGTAGCCGCGTTGCGCCAGCCAGTGGCGCGCGGCTTCCGTCAACTGCACGTCGACGCCCATCTCGCGCAGGCGATCGGCCACGGCGTGCATCTGCAGGTCGACGATCCGCTCGACGTCCTCCTGCGACAGCGTGGCGAAGATGATGATCTCGTCGATGCGGTTCAGAAATTCCGGACGGAAGGTATCGTGCACGGCCTTTTCGATGCGGCCGTGGTCGGCCACGGCGAGCTCGTCGGCGGGTTGCACGAAGCCGAGCGCGCCGCCCTTGCGTACGAAGTCCGTGCCCAGGTTGCTGGTCATGATGATGACGGCGTTGCGGAAATCGACCACGCGCCCCTGGCCGTCGGTCAGGCGACCGTCCTCCAGGATTTGCAGCAGCGCGTTCCAGACGTCGGGGTGGGCCTTTTCGATCTCGTCAAAGAGCACGACGCGATAGGGGCGCCGACGCAGCGCCTCGGTCAGTTGACCGCCTTCCTCGTAGCCGACGTAGCCGGGCGGCGCGCCGAAGAGACGGCTGACGGTGTGCTGTTCGCGGTATTCGCTCATGTCGATGCGCACCAAGGCCTCCTCGTCATCGAAGAGGAAGCCGGCCAGCGCGCGCGCCAGCTCGGTCTTGCCGACGCCGCTGGCGCCGAGAAAGATGAAGGAACCGATCGGCCGGCGCGGGTCCTTGAGCCCGCTGCGCGAGCGGCGGATGGCGTCCGCGAGGGCCGAGACGGCCTCGTCCTGGCCGATGATTTGTTCGTGCAGCGCGTCTTCCATGCGCAGCAGTTTTTCGCTTTCGGTCTCCAGCATTTGCTGGACCGGGATGCCGGTCCACTGGGCGATGACCTCGGCGATGTCCTCGGCCTCGACCACCTCGTCGAGCGTGTTCTCCTGCTGCCAGCGGTCGCGCTGTTTGCCGAAGTCTTCTTCCAGTTGCAGGCGGCGCATCTTGAATTGCGCGGCGCTTTCATAATCGCGCGCCAGGCTGGCGGCCTCCTCCTCGGCGGTGAGGCGGTCGATCTCGCTCTTGAGCGCCTTCAGGTCGTCGGGCAGGGAAAAGAGCGCCACGCGCAGTTTGGCCGCGGCTTCATCAAGCAGGTCGATGGCCTTGTCGGGCAGGTTGCGTTCGGTCACGTAGCGGTCCGAAAGACGCGCGGCGGCGATGACGGCGTTGTCGGCGATGTTGACCTTGTGATGCGCCTCGTAGCGGTCGCGCAGGCCGCGCAACATCTCGATGGTCTCGTCGACGCCGGGTTCCTCGACGTAGACGGGCGCGAAACGGCGGTCGAGCGCGCTGTCCTTTTCGATGTACTGGCGGTATTCATCCAGCGTGGAGGCGCCGATGGCGTTGAGTTCGCCACGCGCCAGGGCCGGCTTCATCATGTTGCCGGCGTCGAGGGCGCCCTGGGCCGCGCCCGCGCCCACCACCTGGTGCAGTTCGTCGATGAAGAGGATGATTTCGCCCTGGGAGCGTTGCACCTCCTCGATGGAGGACTTGAGTCGCTCCTCGAATTCGCCGCGGAAGCGGCTGCCGGCCAGCATGGCGCCCAGGTCCAGGCTGACGACCTTGCGCCCCAGCAGCAGTTCCGGCACGTCGCCGCTGTCGATCTTCTGCGCCAGGCCCTCGGCGATGGCGGTCTTGCCCACGCCGGCCTCGCCGATCAGCACCGGGTTGTTCTTGGTGCGACGGCTGAGGATCTGGATGACGCGCAGAATCTCCGCGTCGCGGCCGATAACGGGGTCGAGCTTGCCCTCGGCGGCGAGGCGCGTCAGGTCGCGGCTGTATTTCTCCAGGGTGCGCCAGCGACTCTCTGCCTGGGGGTCGGTGACGCGCTGGCCGCCGCGCATGTCGTGGATGGCGTCGTTGACGCGCTCGCGGTTGATGTTGTGGCCGGACAGCACGCGCGCGACGCTGGTGTTGCGTTCCTTGAGGATGGCGAGGAAGATGTGCTCGGTGGAGATGTACTCGTCCTTCAACTGGTTGGCTTCCTCGGTGGCGAGGTCGATGATGCGCTTGACGCGCGGCGTGATGAACACCTGGCCGGTGCCGCCGCCGTAGATAGCGGCCTTGGGGCTGGCGCGCAGCACCTCGTCAAGGCGGGCGCGAATGGCATTGGCGTCGCTGTCGAGCTGGTCCAGCAACTGTGGAATGGCGCCGTCTTCCTGCTCCAGCAGGGCCAGCAGGATGTGTTCGGTATCGACCTGGTTGTGGCCGTAACGCTGCAGGATCTCGTAGGCGCGGGCGGCGGCGTCCTGCGCGCGTTCGGTGAAACGTTCAAAGCGCATCATGGGCGGTGGTCTCCGGCAATGGCATGCAGCAGCGAGCGGGTGACAGCGTCACCCGCTCGCTACCTCAAGCATACCCCGTTCCTGGCAGGAACGGGGTATGCGTTCTGTTAGTATTTCGGCAAGCAATTAACCCATGTGCAGGTCATCTTGCCTGGCAGAGGTGCCAGTCCATACGTTGAAACAAGAGCCACGACGCGATCCATTGATCTTTCTCAAACGAGATTCGCCACCAGTATTCGCCCTGGTCTGACAAACGCCTCTCGTACAGCAGGACTCCATACCAGCCCGGCAAGGTATCCACAACGGGATCCGTCTCACTCGGACCGCTGTGAATATTTACCCCCTCCGCTCCACCGGGAGCGTACACAGTTCCTGCCTGAGGACGCCTGACGAGGGGAATGTTGCACAGGCCAGCCTGCAGGTTGCCTGTGCTGAGATCGCTTGTCGATGCGTCATAGACAGAGGTTTCCAGAGCAGCAAACTCAAGGGCAATTCCGGCTTCCTGCGTAGCTCTCGCACTGACGGTTGCCGTGCGACGAGCCACACGCTGTGTGGCCGTGCCAATGGCCACGGCCGTGCGTCGGTCGACAGCCCGCTGGGTCAATGTGCCGCGTCGTGCAGAAGTGGCGGTGGTGCGGGCCGCCCGCGTGGCACTGGAAACGGCTCGTTGCGTGCGTGTGGCGCGCACCCTGGCGCTACCAACTGTGGCAGTCATGTGCCGATCCACCGCTCGCCAGGTTCCTCCCGGGCCACTCCAGAAAGTTGCCAAAATATCCCCAACAATTGCTGTAGAAGTGCTGCGCGCGCCCTCGACTGTATCCTCATATTCATCAGGAATGACCTGCAAGGCCACTGCCAGCACGAGCATTATGACCAGGGCCGTTGGAATGAGATATTTCATGTGTATTCGCCTTTGATACAGCCACCGCGGTCATCTCAAGAGCAGGGCCACTTTACCGCACAATTGCAAGTTTCTGTTTCTGCGTGGAGCATCTTGTCGCGACGCTTGTGCCGAGTGCGGGAACAAAGGCTCAATGATGATGTACGATGACCAGCAAATGTCAGCAAGTGTGTCAGGCTATATGAAGACCGTCGTCCTGCCCGTCAACCCGCGCTATCCTCAGGCGAAGGCCATCGCCGCTGCGGCGCGCGCGCTGCAACAGGGCGGCCTGGTGGCCTTCCCCACCGAGACGGTCTACGGTCTCGGCGCCAGCGCGCTGGACGAGGACGCCATTCGACGCCTCTACCAGGCCAAGGAGCGCCCGGCCAGCAATCCGCTCATCGTCCACGTCGCCGACCTGGAGCAGCTGGAGGGCCTGGTCAGCGAGCTGCCGGAGTCGGCCTTGCTGCTGGCGCGCGCCTTCTGGCCCGGCCCGCTGACCCTGGTGCTCAAGCGACACCCGGCGCTGCCGGACGTCATTGCGCCGGCGCGCGCGACCGTGGCCCTGCGATTGCCGGCGCATCCGGTGGCGCGGGCCTTGATTCGGGCGAGCGGTCGGCCGCTGGTGGCGCCCAGCGCCAACCGCTTCACACGCCCCAGCGCTACGCGCGCGGCGCACGTGCTGGCGGACCTCGACGGCCGCATCGACCTGCTGCTGGATGGCGGGCCGACGCGCATCGGCCTTGAATCGACCGTGCTGGACCTGTGCCGCGAGCCGCCCGTCCTGCTGCGGCCGGGCGCGATCACGCTGGAGCAGTTGCGCGCGCAATTGCCCGACCTGCAACCCGGTGGCGCCCTGCTGGACCTGAACGAAGAAGACGCGCTGCCGGAGTCGCCGGGCCAGCATCGACGCCACTACTCGCCGCAGGCAGAACTCTTGCTCTTCGACGGCGAGGCGCAGGCCGTGTTGAGCGCCATGCGCGCGGCCGCGCGTGATCATCTGGCGGCCGGTCGGCGCGTAGGCCTGCTGGACGCTCTGGAAGGCTTCGCGGGCTGCGAGCAGGTCTCGCCAGGCGCGGACCCGCAGGCGGCGGGACGCGGCCTCTTCGCGGCGCTGCGCGAGCTGGACGAACGCGGCGTGGACGTCATTCTGGCGCGGCTGCAGAGGCCGGAGGGCCTCGGCGCGGCGATCAACGACCGGCTGCTGCGGGCCGCGGACGGGCGCATAATCCGGCTGTGAGGGCGGGCCCGGCGCAGACGGCCCCGATTAATAAAGCGGGTGGCAAGCCTCAGCGCAGACGGCCCTGACCAATGAAGCCGGTGGCAAGCTTTAGCGCAGACGGCCCTGGTTGATAAAAGGTTCCGGGGCCGGATGACCCACGCTCGCGAAATCCTGCAGCACGGCGGCGACGTCCCAGGGGACGCGACGCAGTTCCACCGTCGCGACGCCGTCCGCGAAGCTGAACAGCCCCCATTCGGCCATGCCCGGCGCGCCGAAAGACCAGCCGACGCTGCCGACGTTGACCGCGCGCCAGTGGCCGAGGTCGCGGTCCATCTGGAGGTGGGTGTGGCCGCCGATGCCGAGGCGTCCCTCGCGGTCCAGCAGGGCGTCCAGCGCTTCCTCGGCGGGCGAGTCCGGGCGCAGGGCGCTCGATTCATCGTCGCCGGGGATACCGTGGTAGCCGATCACGGGGCCGTAATCCGGCGCGCGCAGGGAGATCTCGCGCCCCAGGATACTGCGCAGGAAGTCGTATTCCTCCCAGGCCAGTTGCGCCAGGCTCCAGTTGAGCGCCCGGTCGCGCGTTGCCCAGGCGGGCGCCAGCGCGCGCAGGCCGTCGGCATCCGCGGCGGCGGGCGTCCAGGCGGGCCGCATGCCATGCACCAGGTAGCGGTCGGTGTTGCCGCCGATGACGCGCAGTTTCTTCTCGCCCAGGTCCGCGCGCAACTCCAGGACGCGGCGCACGCAGTCCGCCGGGCGCGGGCCGAAGGCCGCCAGGTCGCCGAGCAACCAGATTTCATCAAATTCACCCTGGGCCTGCAGGTCCGCCCAGGCGGCTTCCAGGGCCGTCCGGTTGCCATGAATATCCGCCAGCACCGCCAGTCGCATACGCCTCCTCCCCGTCGGGGATGAGTATAGCCGGCGAGGGGTATACTGTGACAATCCCCGACGGCGCGAAGGCCAGCTCCATGGCGACTCTCCGCGGCAGGGTGGCGCGCGTCACCTTTCGCAACCCGGAAAACGGCTACTGCGTAATGCGACTCGAAGCGCAGGGCCGGACGCCGCCCGGGGCGCGTAACCGCGAGGGGCGCGTGACCGTGGTGGGGGTCATGCCGCAGTTCAACGTCGGCGAGGAACTGGAATTCGTCGGCGAGTGGATTGAGGACGCGCGCTACGGGACGCAGTTCCGCGCGGAGACGGCCACGCCGCTGCCGCCGGTCGGCGAGCGGGGCATCACCAGCTATTTGAGCGGCGGGCTCGTCAAGGGCATCGGCCCGCGCACGGCGGAGCGCATCGTGGAGCATTTCGGCGCGGACACCCTGACCGTGCTGGAGGAAGCGCCGGAGCGTCTGACGGAGGTGCTGCGGCCGGCGCTGGCGCGGGCCCTGGCCGAGGCCTGGCGGGCGCAGCAGGACAGCCGCCATGCCCTGATCTTCCTGCAGGAGCAGGGCGTCAGCGGGCGCATGGCGCAGCGCATCCATGAGCAACTGGGCATGGAGACCATCCCGGCCGTGCAGGCCAACCCCTGGACCCTGGCTGACGAAATCTACGGCATCGGCTTTCGCCGCGCCGACGAGATCGCGCGCAACATGGGCAAGCCGGCCGACGCGGCCGAGCGCCTGCGCGCCGGCCTGCGCTTCGCCCTCTCGGAGATGACGAAGGAGGGTCACGTCTTCGCGCCGCGCGGGCAATTGCTGGAGCGAGCCGCCGGGCTGCTGGCCCAGGACGACGAGGCAGCGCTGGCGGCCGTGCTGCAAGGGGCGCTGCAAAGGGGTGACCTGGTCTGTGAAGACGGCATCAATGTGGATGGCCAGGTGGGCATCTATCTGCCGGAGTGGCAGCGCAGTGAAAGCGAGGCCGCGCGCCGCCTCGGCGAGCTGGCGCGCACGCCCTCGCCACTGTCGCAGCGGGCTGCGCGGCTCGACTGGTCGCGCCTGCTGCCCGCGCTGACGACGAAGGACAATGGGGAGTTGACGGCGGAGCAGCAGGGCGCGCTGCGGGCGGCCTGCGCCCACAAGCTGAGCGTGCTCACCGGCGGCCCCGGCACCGGCAAGACGACGACCCTGAAGGGGGTCATCGCGGCGCTGGAGACCTTGAAGGCGAGCGTCGCGCTTTGCTCGCCGACGGGACGCGCGGCGCGGCGCCTGGCGCAGGCCAGCGGGCGCAGCGCCAGCACCATTCACCGCCTGCTGGGCTACAGCCCGGCCGAGGGCTTCGAGCGCAACGAGGACAATCCCCTGGAGCTGGACGCGCTGATCGTCGACGAGGCCTCGATGATCGACCTGCAGCTCTTTCACTACCTGCTGCGCGCCCTGCCGCCCGAGGCGCATCTGCTGCTGGTGGGCGACGTCGACCAGCTGCCCAGCGTGGGCGCCGGCAACGTGCTGCGCGACGTCATCGCCTGCGGCCTGGCGCGGGTCACGCGTCTGTCGTTTATTTTCCGCCAGGACGCGGACAGCGGCATCGTCAGCAATGCGCATCGCATCAACCAGGGGCAGATGCCGCAACTGGACAATCGCCGCGCGGGCGACTTTTTCTTTCTGGAGACGGACGCGGAGCGCGTCGTCGACGACGTGGTGGGCCTGGTGCGGACGCGTTTGCCGCGGCGCTACGGCCTCGACCCGCTGCGCGAGATCCAGGTGATCGCGCCCATGTACCGCGGCGCGGCCGGCATCAACGCGCTCAACGAGGCATTGCAGGCGGCGCTCAACGGCGACGAACGGCGGGCCGTGAAGGAGATCGGCGGGCGCAGCTTTCGCGTCGGCGACAAGGTGATGCAGACGCGCAACAATTACGAGAAGGACGTCTTCAACGGCGATATTGGCTTCATCCACGCCATCGACGAGGTCGCCGGCGGCTTCGAGGTGGTGGTGGACGGGCGCTTTCTCTTCTACGAGTGGGTGGAGGCCGAGGAGCTGCTGCAGGCCTGGTGCATCAGCACGCACCGCAGCCAGGGCTCGGAGTACCCGGCGGTGGTGATGCCCCTGCTGACGCAGCATTACATGATGCTGCAGCGCAACCTGCTTTACACGGCCATCACGCGGGCGCAGCGCCTGGTGGTGATCCCCGGCTCGCGCGCGGCCATCGGCATGGCGCTGCGGAACAATCAGGTGGCGCAGCGTCACAGCGGCCTCGTGGCGCGCATTCAGGCCGACCGGGCGGATTGAAGCGGCGGCGCCTCAACTGCTGCTGCCGTCGCGCTTCTGCAGGGCCAGCAGGGCGATGAACTCGTAGACCAGATTGGCGGCCAGCAGCGCCGTGATGCCGGCCGGGTCATGGGAAGGCAGCACCTCGACCATGTCGAAGGCGACGAAATTGAGGCCGCGCAGGCCGCGCAGCAACTCGTGGCAGACCGCGCCGCTGAAGCCGCCGGTCTCGGGCGTGCCGGTGCCGGGCGCGAAGGCCGGGTCGACGAAATCGATGTCAAAGCTGAGGTAGCAATCACGGCCGCGCAGCAGGTCCTGCACCTGCTGCAGCACGTCGTCAACGCCGCGGCGATGCAGTTCGCGCGCCGTCACCACCTGAAAGCCCAGATCATGCGAGAGTTGCACGTCGTGCTCGTCATAGACCGAGCCGCGCAGGCCGATCTGGATGGACTGGCGGGGGTCGATCAGGCCCTCCTCCAGCGCGCGGCGAAAGGGCGTGCCGTGCGTGTCAAGGCCGCCGTAGTAGCCGCTCCAGATGTCGCCGTGCGAATCGAAGTGCAACAACGAAAGCGGCTCGTCACGGACGGAAGCGGCGGCGCGCAGCAGCGGCAGGGAGACTGAATGGTCGCCGCCGAGAAAGACCGGCGTGACCCCGGCGCGGAAGAGCGCTTCGGCGGCGGCGGCGATGTCCTGATGCGAGCGCGGCAGATAACCCGGCACGGTGGGCAGGTCGCCGTAGTCGACGCCCGAGAGCGTGGGGAAGAGCGCCACCGCCTGCTCCGGATGGTAGGGACGCAGCAGGACAGAGGCGGAGCGGATGGCCTCCGGGCCGAAGCGCGCGCCAACGCGGTAGGTGGCGCCGGTATCGAAGGGCACGCCCGCCACGGCGAAATCGACCCCGTCCAGCTGCGTCACATGCGGCAGACGCATGAAGGTGCGCACGCCGCCATAACGCGGCGAGCGCATGCCGTCGGGCGGGTGCCAGGGCGGTCCGCTGCTCATGAGGTCCGTCTCCGCTTGCGGTTTGCCGCGCGAGTGTAGCAGCCGGTCGGGTTGCGGGCGAACCCTGGCGCGGGTCAGGCGTGCCCGGCGAGCACCAGGTCGGCGGCCTTCTCGCCGATCATGAGGCAGGCGGCAGCGGTGTTGGCGTTGACGAGGGTCGGCATGATGGAGGCGTCGGCCACGCGCAGACCCTGCAGGCCGCGCAGGCGCAGACGCGCGTCGACCACCGCCAGCGGGTCCTGCCCCATGCGGCAGGTGCCCGCAGGATGGTAGACGGTCGAGGCGAAGCTGCGCAGATAGTCAGTCATTTCGTCGTCGGACTGCAGGTCCGGGCCGGGCAGGAATTCCGCGCCGCGCCAGGGGTCGAAGGCCGGCATGGAAGCGATGCGCCGCGACAGGCGCAGGCCCGCCAGCAAGGCGCAGAGATCGCGCTCATCCTGCAGCAGGGCCGGGTCAATCCGGGGCGGCGCGCAGGGATCGGCGGACTGCAGGCGCAGGTCGCCCACACTGTGCGTGACCACCACGCCGGGGTGCAAGGTGAAGCCATGCCCTGCAGGCAGGTCGAGTTCATCCAGGGCGGACCAGTTGGGCGCGAAGTGCAGTTGCAACTCCGGCACTTCGGAGCCCTCGCCCAGACGATGGAAGGCGCAGGCCTCGGCGTTGCTGGAGCTCAGCAGGCCGCTGCGCTCGCGGCGGTAACGCTCGAGTTGCTCCGGATCGTTTTTCGCCGCCAGGGTGACCGGTTGCGTGCAGTGATACGAGACCGGCGCCTCGACGTGGTCGCGCAGGTTGCGACCGACGCCCGGCAGGTCATGGACGACGGCGATGCCGAGCGCGCGCAATTGCGCTGCCGGCCCCACGCCGGAGCAGAGCAGCAGTTGCGGCGAGTTGATGGCGCCGCCGCAGAGGATGACTTCACGCGTGGCGCGCGCCTGACGCTGGCGGCCCTCGTGCATGAATTGCAGGCCGCGGCAGCGGCGGCCCGCGAACGCCAGCGCCGTCACCTGGGCGTAGGGGATGGCGCGGAAGTTGGGCCGGGCGAAGGCGGGTTGCAGGTAGGCAGCGGCGCTGCTGCGCCGGCCCGCGCGCTGGGTGACCTGGATCAGGCCGCAGCCCTCCTGTTCGCCGTCGTTGAAGTCCGGATTGGGGCGCAGGCCGGCCTGTTGCGCGGCGGCGACGAAGACGAGGCTGAGCGGGTTGGGCTCGCGCAGGTCGGAGACGTGCACGGGGCCGTCCACGCCGTGGTGCAGCGAGGCGCCGCGCGCCTGATGCTGCGATTTGCGGAAGAAGGGCAGCAGGTCAGCGTAACTCCAGCCCGTATTGCCGAGGGCCGCCCACTCGTCAAAGCAGGCCGGATGGCCGCGTTGGTAGACCATGGAGTTGATCGAACTGCTGCCGCCATAGAGCTTGCCGCGCGGCACGGGCACGCGCCGTCCCTTCAGGCCCGCCTGGGGTACGCTGCGGTAGTCCCAGTCCATCGCCGTGTGCAGCAGGTTGGGGAAGCGGCCGGGGATGCGCACGTCCTCGTGGTCGTCCGGCCCGCCGGCCTCCAGCAGCAGGACGCGCCAGCGGCCGTTCTCGCTGAG
>CAXXWG010000012.1:0-58616 GCA_963667305.2 Aggregatilineales bacterium
TCATCGAGTGGAACGGCGTGACCCTCTACCACGCCGGCGACACCGTCATCCATCCCGGTTACATCGAGACCCTGCAGTCCCTGCCGACGCCGGACGTGGCCATCGTCCCGGTCAATGGCCGCGACTGGTACCGCGAGAGCGAGGCGGGCGCCATCGGCAACCTGCTGCCCGTGGAGGCGGCACGTCTGGCGCGGGACCTCGGCTGGGACACGCTCATCCCCGGCCACAACGACCTCTACCCCAACAACGCCATCCCCTGGGCCGAAATCAGCGCGGCGCTGGAGGCCGTCCACCCGCGCCAGAAGGTGAAGCAACTGCAGCCCGGTGAGTTGCTGTACTACGTGAAGTAGCCCGGGCCTTTACCCTGAAACCTGTTTCACGCGACCGAATTGTGCCGCAGGGGCGACATATTGTGTCGCCCCTTGCCCCGCGCCAACGGCGTGTGGTCCGCATGACGGGCGATACCTGACGGGCGATTTGATAAATCGCCCCTACCTTTGCGTAGGGGCGACATATTAAGTCGCCCATTGTCCTGCACCGCCGACCTGTCGTCCGCGCGTGACGGGCGATTTGATAAATCGCCCCTACAGGGGAATGGGCCGACTACCTGATCTCCTCCACCGCCCAGTGATCGCCCATCGCGCGCCGTCCCTGCGCCAGACCCTCGCCCTCGCTGATCTCGCGCGTCAGGTCGCTGCGGGTCAGCAGTTCCGGCCGCAGCCTGACGCCCAGGCCCGGGCCGGTCGGCACCGCCAACGTGCCGTTCTCGACCTGAACGTCCAGATCAGCCATTTCATGGAAGTAGCCGCGATAGAAGGCGCGCACTGATTCCGCCATGAACAGGTTGGGTATGTGAGCCGCGAGGTGCATGGCTGCCGCGTGTGAGACCGGGCCGGCGATGTTGTGCAGCACCAGCGGGACGTTGTGCGCCTCGGCCATGGCGGCGATCTTGCGCGTCTCGGCGATGCCGCCGGTCCAGCTGGTGTCGGTCATCAAAATCTGTGAGACGCCCTTTGCCAGCCAGTCACGGTACTGCCAGCGCGTCATCAGCAGCTCGGAACCCACCACCGGGATGGAGGTGCGCTGCGAAAAGGCGCGGACTTCATCGGCGTAAGCGGCGTGCATCGGGTCCTCTATGAAGAGGATGTTATACGGTTCCAGCGCCCGCGCGATGCGCTCGATGCTGGCGCGATTCCAGCGGAAGTGACATTCAATGCCGATCTCCATGGCGTCGCCGACCGCGTCCCTGATCTGGCGCACGGGCCGCAGACCGCGTTCAATGTCCGCCAGGCTGATGTACTGCCCGTGGCTGCGCTCGCTGAAGGGATCGAAGGGCCAGATCTTCATGGCCTGTATGCCGTCATCCAGCAAACTGCGCGCCAGGCCGCCGGCGTCCTCCTGCCAGCGCGCGTAGTCGTCGATGGCGCCGAAGCCGATGCAGGTGTTGTAGGTCGGTACGCGTTCGCGCGTGCGGCCGCCCAGCAGATGAAAGAGCGGGGCATCGTAGTGTTTGCCCATCAGGTCCCACAACGCCATCTCGAAGGCCGAAAGCGCGCGCAACTCCGCCCCGGCGTAACCGTGATACATGATGTTGTCCATCACGAAGCGCCAGACGCCCTCGATATCCAGCGCGTCCTGGCCCAGCACCAGCGGCGCGATGGTGCCGTGCAGGGCGGCCACCGCGCCCGGCAGCTTGTCGACCGTCTCGCCCAGGCCGATGAGACCGCTGTCGCTGTGCACGCGCAGCACAGCCATTCGCGGCCAGGCCGCCCAGCGCAGACTCTCGATGGCGGTGATCTTCATGGCATCTCCCCTTGCGACCAGGAACCAGGAAAAGTCCGGGGATTGCAGTCTACAGGCGCACCGGCTCCCCGCTGCGGGCGGACTGCAGCGCCGCTTCGGCGATGGCGCTGGCCTGTACGCCGTCCTCGCCGCTGATGGCGGGCGACCGCCCCTCCAGAATCGCATTGACAAACTCGTCGATCAGGCCCTGGTTGGCGTCCGAACCCCAGTAGGCCAGTTGGGGGCCGGGCGTCCCGCGCCGGTAGACGGTGCTGGCCTGGCGAAAGGCGTCCAGCGTCAGCAAGCCGCGCTCGCCGACGATCTCCAGTTTGACGTTGCCCCAGGTGGGATACTGCGGCGGGCGGCTCCAGCTGCAGTCGATGCTGGCGAAACTGCCGTCTTCAAAGTCCAGCAACACGATCCCGGCGGTCTCCACCTGCGGCTCCAGTTCCTGGTACAGAATGCGGTTGCCCAGGGCGTAGACTTCGCGCACTTCGCTATCGAAGAACCAGCGCAGCAGGTCCGCCACGTGCACCACGTGGTCCATCAGCGCGCCGCCACCGGCCAGCTGCGGATCGATGAACCAGGGCGCCTGCGCCGGTAACTGCCCCTGGTTTGCAGCGTTGCAGCCGTAGACGCGCCCCAGGTTGCCCGCGTTCAAGGCCTCACGGGCGGCGATCACGGCTGGACTGAAGCGCATCGGGAAGGCCGTCATCAGCATCACCCCGGCGGCCTCGCAGTGCGCCAGCATGCGCCGCGCTTCATCCGCCGTGGTCGCCAGCGGTTTTTCGCAGAGTATGTGCGCGCCGGCGCCGGCGGCCAGCTCGACCAACTCCCCGTGACGCGTGTTTTCGCTGTTGATGATGACGGCGTCCGGCGCTTCCGCCAGCAGGGCCTCGTATGAATCGAACCAGGTCAGCCCGTGCTCCGCGGCAAAACTGCGGCCGCGGGCCTCGTCCTCGTCCGCCACGCCGGGCACGGACACTTCCCCGCGCTGCCGCAGACCGGCCAGCCAGCCAGCCGCATGCACGTGGGCGCTGCTAAGCAGGGCGACGCGTAGCCCGGCCATCAGCCCTGCCCGCCGTCAAGGTCGTCGGGACGTACCGGTCGGCCGCTGCGGGCGGATTCGCGCGCGGCCAGGGCGATGCGCAACGCGGCCAGGGCCTCCGTCGCGCTGCAAAGCGGCAATGCGCCTTCCATCAGCACAGCGTAGACGTGGCGCATCTGCGAGACGAAAGGGTCCTCCGCCAGCGGGCTGGTGGGCGCGACGATGTCCGCCGCTTCTTCGCCATGTTGCGCCAGTTGAATGCCAAGCGGCGCGGTCGAATCCACCGGCTGCTCTATCAGCCCCTCGCTGCCGGCGATCTCCAGCGCGGTGCGGAAGAGCGGCTGCGGATAGGCCCAGGCGCCCTCCACGTGGCTGATGGCGCCTCCGCGGTGCTGCAGCAGCGCCAGGCAATAGTCGCCCGCCGAGTCTGTCTCGCGACTGCGTACGCTGCGCGCGTACACGCTGTCCACAGGACCCGCCAGCCACTGCGCATAGTCAAAATCGTGAATCATCAGGTCGAGGACCAGCCCGCCGGATCGCTTCTCATCCGTCAACCAGTGCGAGGTCCCGGCCCAGGGCTGGAAACTGCCGCGCGTCAAACGCAACACGGCCAGCTCGCCGACGTCGCCACACGCCACAGCGGCCTGCGCCGCCGCGTACTCCGGAAAGAAACGCAGCACGTGCCCGACCAGCAAGTGGACACCGGCCTGTTGGCAGGCCTGCAGCAACTTTTCACCTTCGTGGAGCTTGCGCGCCAGCGGCTTTTCGACCAGCAGGTGACGACCGGCCGCGGCGGCCTGCAGGCCGATGGCTGCGTGCAGGTCGGTCGGCGCGCAGATGTCGACGACGTCGACCTGGTCAATCAGTGCTTCCAGCGAAGAACAGGCGATGGCGTCCGCCTGTTGCGCCAGTTCACGCGTTGGCGCCTGCCGCGGCGCGTAGACGGCGGCGACCCGCGCCGGCGTGGCGGCCCAGGCCCTCGCGTGGGTCTCCGCCATGAAACCCGCGCCGACGATGCCAATCCGCATACCTGCTCCCGTCCCCGTGACCGGCGACGAGTATAGCGCGTCGAATCGCGTATTTTGCCGTCTCCCGTGACGGGAGAGGCGCAGGGGGTGAGGGCCGGCTAGCGCGTGCGCGTGACCTTGTGCAGGCCGCGCGGCCGGTCCACGTCGAGGCCCTTCGCCTGCGTCAGACCCAGGGCGAAGAACTGCCCGGGCACCACCGCCGCCAGCGGCGAGGCCCACTCCGGCAGGTCGGGCAGCGCCAGTGAGGTATGCGCCAGCGCCAGTGCCTGCGCCTGCGCCGAGATGACCAGCAGACGCGCGCCCCGCTCGCGCATTTCCTTCAGCCGCGAGGTCAGGCTGTCCGCCAGCGGCCCCGACGGCACGATCGCCAGCAGGGCAAAGCCCCGTTCAACCAGCGCCACCGGCCCGTGCTGGAAGTCCGCCGAGGACCAGGGTTCGGCCAGCATGTAGCCCAGTTCCTTCAGTTTGAGGGCGATCTCGAAGGCGGTCGCGTAGTTGTAGCCGCGGCTGAGCACGACACAGCTGGCCATGTCCTGCTGCGCTGCGCCGGCTGCGCTGAATTCGTCCGCCCGCTCACAGAGCGCCCGCACCTTGCCGGGGATGGTCGCCAGTAAATCCAGACGCTCCTGCGCGCCCGCCAGTGCCGCGTCCAGCAGGGCGATGGCCAGCAAGGAACTAGTATAGGTCTTGGTGGCCGCCACGCTGCGCTCCGGCCCGCAACGCAGCAGGATGCAATGGTCCGCCGCCTGCGCCAGCGGTGAGTCGCCGTCGTTGCTGATCGCCAGGGTTAGCGCGCCCTGTTCGCGGCCGGCGCGCAGCACGGCCACGATGTCAGGCGACTGGCCGGACTGCGAGATGCCAATGACCAGCGAGCGGGTCAAACGCGGCGGGCGTTGGTAGACGCTGAAGAGTGACGGCGTGGCCAGGCCGACGGCCAGGCCGTTCTGCGCGCCAAGCAGATACTGGGCATAGCGCGCCGCGTTGTCGGAGCTGCCGCGCGCGGCGATGGTGGCGAAGGCCGGATCGTATTCGCGGATGGCCGCCGCGGCCACGCGGATGCTTTCGCGTCCCTCATCAAGCAAACGCTGAAGGGCGGCCGGTTGCTGAAGGATTTCCTGCAGCAGGAGCGAATCGTTCATCGCCGCAGTATAGCGCAGGGGTCGGCGCGGCCAGGGCCCTTCAAGACACTTTGTGGCTGCCGCCGCCCAACGCGTTCAACTTCGCTCAGGGACTGGAAGAATCGGCAGCCGGGTCCTGGCGCCAGGTGGCTGCGCCGGCCAGCGACGCCGCCAGCGCAAGGATTCCCGGCGCCAGCAGGGGGCTGCCGCCGGAAAGCGCTTCGTACCAGACCTCAGCGATGCCGGCGTTGGGGCGAATCTCCAGCGCGAAGGCGAGGTTGCCCGTCACGTGCAGGTAGATTCCAGCCAGGCTGCCGATAACCAGCAGCAGCAGCGATGCGCGCAGGGCGATCAAAGTCTGGCGTTGCGGCCGCCGCCAGTAGACCAGGACCGTGACCAGGGTCAGGCTGCACAGGAAGAAGGGGACAAGCTGCAGGTCCTCGACGTGCTCCTCAAGCCAGAGTTCGATCATGGTCAAGACGCACAGCCCAACCACGAGCAGCAGGAGGAAGCGGCGCAGCCGCCGCAATTTCTGGCTGTCGCTCATGTCTCGTCGTCCACCAGCCAGTTTTGCGCCATGGCGGCGTCCGTGGAGTCGACATGGTCGGCCAGCAATGCCAGGAAATCCTCCTGTCCGGCGAAGGGGCGGCTTTCCGTCAACGCGCTCGCGACCGTTTCATTCACGCCCGGCAACTGCATCAGCGTCTCGCCGTCCGCGTTGTTGAAGTCAACTGGTACGTAGACGTGCTCCTCGTAGGCTGCCACCTGCTCCTCGTTGACGTACTTGCCGATTTCGCGCCGGAACTGGCGAATGCTGACGTAGGGACGGTATTCCATGAATTCCCGCACCATGCGCCTGCCCACGTCCGGGATGGTCAGGAACTCGTCGCCGGTCGCCGTGTTCAGGTTGAGCAGGGTGAAGGCCGGCGTCTGCGGACTGACGACGGCCAGGTCGTTGTCATGGTCCGCGACATTCACAACCGGGTAGTAGGGTCCTTCAGTTTGCTGTACCGAGGGCGACAAATCGCCTGACCCCAGTGCCAGCACAATTTCGACCGGCTCTGACGCCAGCACTGTGCTTCCACCCTCCAACTGATGTTCTGTCAGCGACAGCAGCAGGGAATCCACGGCATCGCCGGCGCCCCGAAATATGCCGTCCGACTCCCTGTCCTCCAGTATGGATGCGAAGTAAAACTGGGAAGTCAGCACGGGCTGGTCTTCGAGACGCACGCGAAAATGAATGTGCAGCGGGCGTCCTGCGTACAGGCCCGGGATCACCGTGCGAAAGGCCCAGTAACCCTCGTCATCGCTCAGGTCGGCGCCGAAGTGCTGAAAGTTGCTGTCGAAACCACCCTGCGGCGCCCGCGGATGATCGTAGGCGCCCTTGCTGTCGGTCTGCCAGATTTCGACCAGGGCATCGGCCACCGGCTCGCCATGGGTATCCAGGACCAGGCCCTGCAGGATGAAGACCTCACCCAGGGCTTCAACCGGGTCCGGAAAATCGGGCAGGGAGGTCCGGGCAAATGCCGGCAACGTGCTGCCGACCATCAGCAACGCAAGGAGAAGAACGGGCAGCGCAGGTCGTAACCGGACTGGACGCATTTCAGGACTCCTGTCACTTCTGTGTACGACATCATAATTGATGATGGCGAAAGTCATGTCGTCCATATGTGAAAGGTTTGTAAATTGTGCGGTCCTGTGCCCCGCCTGGTGAGAAAAGCCATGACACAATGCTCGACGCGCGGTGGGGCGTCAGGCTGCTGGTGTGCGAATGCGCGTGCCATTGCCGCAGGTCTGGCGGGCCGGATGCCGGCGGGGTGACGAATCCCCGTCGCGGTCCAGTGGAAACTGGCGCGGATTGGCAGTCATTCCTTATAGTCAATGCATGACGACGATGAAAACCCTGCGCATCGGCACCCGCGGCTCGCGGCTCGCGTTGTGGCAGGCGCAGCATGCCTGCGCGCTGCTGCAGCGCGCCTGGCCCGGGATCAAGACGGAAAGGGTCATCATTCGCAGCCAGGGCGACCGTCAGTCCGGGGCCATTCAGCCGCCAGCCGGCGGCGGCTTCTTCACCGCCGCGCTCAGCCAGGCGGTGAAGCAGGGCGACGTCGACGTCGCGGTGCACAGCCTCAAGGACCTGCCGACCGCAGCGCAGCCTGGTCTGGTGATCGGCGCCATTCCGCGGCGCGGCGCCGCCGGCGACGTCCTCGTCAGTCGCGATGCCCTGCCGCTGGCGCGCCTGCCGATGGGCGCCGTCATCGGCACGGGCAGTCCGCGACGGGTCGCCCAGTTGCGCCATCACCGGCCGGACCTTGAATTGCTGCCCGTGCGCGGCAACGTTCACACACGCGTCGCGCGCCTGCTGGAGCGGGACAGTCCCTGCGATGCCCTCGTCCTCGCCGAGGCCGGCCTGCTGCGCCTTGGCCTGGAGTCACATATGAGCGAGCGGCTGCCGCCGGACCTTGTCTTGCCGGCGCCGGGGCAGGGCGCCCTGGCGCTGCAGTGTCGCGAAGAAGAAGCGCTGCTGCGCCTGCTCGCGCCGCTCGACCATGCGCCGACCCGTCAGGCGGTTAACGCCGAGCGAAGTTTCCTCGCCAGCCTTGCCAGCGGTTGCAGCGCGCCGGTGGCGGCCTGGGCGACAACAGTTGGCGAGCGGCTGCGACTTCGCGGCCGGGTGCTTGCCCCGGACGGCTCGCGTATGATAGAACTTGCACTCGAAGCACCCAGGGGTGAGGATCTGCTCCTGGGTGAGCGTCTGGCGCAGCGCGCCCTTGAGCAGGGCGCTGCCGACCTGGTGGAGGCCTGATGAGCCTGCAGGGAAAACGCGTACTGGTCACCCGCGCGGCGCATCAGGCCGGGCCACTATGTGAGTTGCTGCGCGAGCGAGGCGCCACGCCGCTTGAATATCCCTGCCTCGCCGTTGCGCCCGCGCCCGACCGCTATGCGCTGGACGCGGCCCTGTACGCCGCCACGGCCCGCCGCTTTGACTGGGTGCTGATCACCAGCAGCAACAGCGTCCAGGCAGTGGCAGCGCGCCTGCCGCAACTGGAAATCCGTTTGACGCGCACCAGGCTCGCGCTGATGGGCGCCGCCCTCGCGACGGCGGCCGAGCTCCTGCCTTACCTGCGCCCCGCCGCCCACGCCCCCACCGGCGATCGTGCCGGATTGCTGTCGGCGATGCGGCTGCAAGCGGGGACGCGCGTGCTGCTGCTGCAATCGGACGTCGCGCCTCCCGCCATGGGAGACGCGCTGCGCGAAGCCGGCGCCAACGTCACCAGCGTCGCCGCCTGGCGCAACGTTCCAGGCAAGGGTGGCGTGGACCTGCCGGCCCTGCTAGGCAATGGTGAAGTCGACGGCCTGCTCTTCACCAGCGCTTCCATCGTGCGCAACGCCCTGACGCGGCTCCAGCAGGAAGAAGGCGACCCGGAGCTGTTGCGCGCGCTTCCCTGCGCCTGCCTGGGGGGGGCGACTGCAACCACAGCGCGGCAAAGCGGCTTCCGCGCCGTCGAGTTGGCCCAGGATCATCGGCTCTCGTCCCTGCTGGACGCGCTGGCGCGGCACTGGCCTGCTGCTCCGTGACAGGTCCGGAGAATTCACCATGAGCAAGAGCCTTGATTTGCGGCGACGGCCGCGACGCTTGCGCAGCAGTCCCGCCCTGCGCCAACTGCTGACCGAGACCCTCCTGACACCCGGTGACCTGATATACCCGCTCTTCGTCATTCATGGCGCCAACCAGCGCCACCCCCTGCCGTCCATGCCCGGTCAGGCGCAACTCAGCGTGGACCAACTGGCGGCCGAGGCGCGGGAAATGCAGGCGCTGGGCATTCCCGGTGTCCTGCTCTTTGGCATTCCCGCCCGCAAGGATGACGAGGGCAGCGAAAATTACGATCCTGACGGCATCGCCGCCCGCGCCATCCGTGAAGTGAAAGACGCTGCGCCGGACCTGCTCGTCTTTTCCGATCTGTGCTTTTGCAGTTATACCGGTCATGGCCACTGCGGCATCGTCAACCGGGCGGGCAGTGTCCACTATCAACCACAACTGCCGGAGGGCTACCTGCTCAACGACGCCAGCCTTGAGATTTTGTCGCGGGCCGCGGTCGTGCACGCGGAGGCCGGCGCCGACTTCATCGCGCCTTCCGGCATGCTGGACGGCATGGTGGCTGCCATCCGTATGGCGCTGGACTCGCAGGGCCACAGCGAGAACGGCATTCTCAGTTACGCGGCCAAGTTCGCCAGCGGCTTCTACGGCCCCTTCCAGCACGCCGCCGACAGCGCGCCAGGATTCGGCGACCGTCGCACGCACCAGTTGCCGCCCGCCAACCGGCGCGAGGCCATGCTGGAACTCGAACTCGACGAGGCCGAAGGCGCGGACATGTTGATGGTCAAGCCCGCGCTGGCCTATCTGGACGTGCTCGCAGCGGCCCGGTCTCTTACGCGTTTACCGCTGGCCGCCTACCAGGTCAGCGGCGAATACGCCATGCTGCACGCCGCCGCCGCCAATGGCTGGCTCGACCTGCGCCGCACGGCCCTGGAAAGTCTGCTTGCCATCCGTCGCGCCGGCGCGGACTTTGTGTTCAGCTACTTCGCGAAGGACGCAGCCCGCTGGTTGGGAGAATGAGCGCCGCAGCGCTACAGTTTCGCGTGGCACTGGCCGCGTGTTGCCGGGCGGATTGACAGCATGTTGCTGATTCTGAACCAAAGGCGCTCCCGCTGCTGCAAGTTATACAGACGACAAGACGCGGCCCAGTCTTCACCAGCGCCAGTTTATGATTTATGCTGACCGAACCCTGGCGGAAATGAAAGGAAGCGTTGTCATGTTGATAATTGCACGTGGGCTTCTGCCTGTGCTCTTGCTCCTGGGCGTTGTCGCCGGCCCGCTGCTTGCCAATGGTGATGAGGACGCGATGAATTGCGCTGCGATTCGTCTGGCCGATCTGGGCGGCGAACTCTTCATCAGCGTACGTCACTATCCAGGCGTTGACCCGGATGACTATGACACGATCAACGAACGAACCCGCGACGGCTTCATCCCCATCATCAGCGAGTCGCCGGGCTTTGTTCTCTATGCCCTGGCCAACGTTCAGCCCGATCAGTTGCTGGCGGTGAACATCTTCCAGAGCGAGGACCAGATGCAGGCCTCCAATGAAAAGGCGGCGGACTTCGTGAGCGAGAATCTGGCGCCGCTGCTACCCGAGGCCCCGCAGGTCACGGCGGGTGACGTCACCGTGCTCGCGCTTCCCGGCCACTGCGACGGGGACATGCAGGACGAAGAGGGCGAGGCCATGGCCGCTGACGACGACGTGGATGACGATGACGGCGACGTGGATGACGAGGAAGCCATGGCAGACATGCCGCCGCTCTTCATCAACTTCCGTCACTACACCGGCTTCGATCAGGCTGACGTCCCGGCCATCGCCGCGCTGGTCGCGGCGGACTTCGTCCAGGTCATCTCTGACTCCGAGGGCTTCAGGCTCTACCTGAACCTGAACGTGGCCGACGAAGTCTACGGCGCGATCAATGTCTTCACCAGCGAGGAAGAAATGACCGCTTCCAACGAAAAGGCGGCGGACTTTGTCGCCGAGGCCCTGGCGGAACTGCTGCCGGAAGCCCCGACAATCACGACCGGCGACGTCGCCATCTTTCACGTCGGCGAACTGGAGACTGCAATGGCCATGGACGCTGAAGAGGAGACGGACGGGTAGCCGCGCCATTTTGCAAGGAAATCACGGACGCCCGCCTGCAACGGGCGTCCGTGCCAAATTCGCAGGGAGGGCAATCGAACATGTTTGTAAGCGTGCGTCGCTATGAAGGCATCGACCCGGCGGACTTCAGCGCCATCAACGCGATCATTCACGACGGCTTCCTGCCCGTCCTGCGCGAGTCGCCGGGGTTTGTGTTGTACGCCCTCGGCAACTGCGAGCCGGACGTCGTTCTGGTGCTGAACGTCTTCCACAGCGAGGCTGAAATGCTGAGCTCCAACGAGCGGGCCGCGCATTTCGTCGGTGAGAGCCTGGCGCAATTCCTGCCCAACCCGCCACAGATCACCGCCGGCACGGCCTACGCCCTCGCGCTGCCCAGGCAAGACGGTGGCCTGGAAGTCAACGACGAGGCACAGCCGCTGTTCTTCAGTTTCCGCCGCTACACCGGCTTCAACGCCCTTGACACCATCATGATCACACGCCTGGTGGTTGAGGACCTCATCCCCGTCTTCGTCGAGTCGCCCGGTTTTCGCCTTTACGTCACACTCAACGCCATGGACCGTGTACTGGGTGCGCTCACCATCTTCACGACCCGCGAGGCGATGCACGCCTCAACCGAAAGCGCTGCGGATTTCGTCGCCGCAGAACTGGCGCCGCTCCTGCCACAGGCGCCAGTCGTGACCGAAGGCCGCCTGGGCGTTTTCTGGCAGGCGCCCCGCATCTCGCAGGATCCAGTCTAAAAAGGACCCTGACCGGCCCGGCAACCATAACCGTGGACGAACTTGCCAGTCTCTTGAGCAGTGCATGGGGCCTGCCGGCTCCCCGAATAAACCCTACGTCGCAGGGCGCCGACCGCGCTTCCCGACTGTTTCAGGTCCGCGATTCCTCCGGGGCCCGCTGGATCCTCAAATGGCGCCGTGGCCCTGTGAACCATGCGTCCTTGCGTCTGCCGCAATACATGGTCGAAAGCGGCGCGCAAGCCTTTCTGGCGCCTGTTCCAACATCCGCCGGTGAACTGCAGCTCAGCGTCAGCGACGGGTATCTGACCTTGCTGCCTCACATTTGTGGCCACAACGGCTTCGAACGCCCGCTCAATGCCGGCGCCTGGCGCCAGCTGGGTCTGGCCCTGCGCGCCCTGCATGACGCGCAGTTGCCCGACCGCCTGAGTCGCACACTGCCACAGGATGGCTTCGACTGCCAGGCGCTTGTCCTGCTGCAGCAACTGCTGGACCGCCCCCCGACCTCCTTGCCCGATCCCGCGGCAAGGCGACTCGACCAACTGCTGCGAGTCCATCAGGCGACGCTTGCCTGGCTGATGGACCAAAGCAATTCGCTCGCGCTCCGACTGCGCCGGCGAGACCTGCCCGTCGTACCCTGCCACGGCGATATCCACGCCGGTAACGTGCTGGTTGGCTCCGGCGACCGACTTTACGTGCTGGACTTCGATACCCTGCAGCTGGCCCCGCGCGAGCGTGACCTGATGTTCATTGGAGCGGGCGTGGCCGGTCACTGGCAAGGCGCGCAGGAATGCGCCTGGTTTTACGAGGGTTACGGTCCGGCGCAGCCCGATCCCCAGGCCATCGCCTTCTACCGCTGCGAGCGTATCGTCGCCGACGTGCTGGATTACTGCCAGCAGATTCTCAATGACGGCGAAGGGCAGGAGCACGAATTCGCCATGGCCGAACTGCGGCGCCAGCTGGCGCCGGGCCCCGAACTGCGTATTGCCCGCAATTCGGTGGAGGCGCTGGCCTGACGCATTTGCCTCTTGTGTGTTGCCAGCCCTTGCCGGAAATTGCGGGGCGGCAGACGAAAGTCTAAAACAGTCCTTCCAGCAAGGCGTCCAGTTCGGCCAGGTCCTCCGCGTCCAGCGCGCCCATCGGATGGCGGCAGGCATTGCTGCGCAGGATGCCGCGCCGCTGCAACACGGCCTTGTAAAGCGTCACGCCGTATTGCCGTTCGTAGTTGATCAGCGGCAGCAGCCGGTTGAAGAGCGCCCGCGCGGCCGTCTCTTCGCCCGCGTCAAGCAAACGCCAGATTTCGCAGTGCACGTCGATGGCCTGGCAGGCGGGCATGTTGCCGACGGCGCCGCGTCGGTGTTCGTCCAGCATGTAGACGCCGCCCTGCCCGCCGAACACGCCCTTGCAGTCCGCGCCCGCCGCCGCGATCGTGCGGCTCACCTGACGCGAGGCCGGCGTCGTCTCTTCCTTGATGTAGTCCACGTGCCCGATCTCGCGACACATGCGCGCCATCAGTTCCGCGCTCATGGGCGTGCCGACCGGCGCGATGTAATTCTGCACGATGAGCGGCAGGGAGGTCGCGGCCGCCAGAGTTTCGTAGAAGGCGTAACAACCGGCGGCGTCCGGATGCACTACGTAGGGCGGCAGCGCCATGATGCCCTCTGCGCCCAAGGCTTCGGCGCGTTGCGCCAGGCGCGCCGCGGGCAGGGCATGGCCGGCGTTGACCGTGGCCACCACCGGAACGCGGCCGGCCGCCGCCGCGCAGACGATCTCCAGCCAGCGCAGACGTTCGTCGTCATCCAGCATGGTGAATTCGCTGGCGTTGGCCGGGCCCACCAGGCCCGTCGCGCCGTTGGCGATGCAAAACTCGACAAGGTCCGCCAGGCCCTGCTCATCCAGTTCCAGGTCGTCGCCAAAGGGTGTCACCACAATGGGGAAAATGCCGCGCCAGCTCATGGTCTGCCTCCTGTCATCCGGCTTCCTTCATACCACAGCCGGGTTGACAGGAACAGGATGCGCCTTGCGGACCGCCTTGCCCTGCCGGCGGAAACTGTCACAGGTGCAGCAATACGGCCCGCAACACGGGCGGCGCCCACGCTGGCAGGGCAGGGCGGCGCTGGCTATGCTGATGCCGTGAAGTCTTCAGCGCTTTTTCTGCTGCTGCTGTTGACGGCCTGCCAGACTGCGGACAACAGTTTCGCCGTTTCCACCCAGGTGGCCGCGACCGTCAGCGCCCTGCGCCGCGAGTTCTGGCAACCGACTTTGCTGGAACCGGCAAACGGCGCCCGCTTCGCCTCGCCGGCAGGCGTCACGCTGGCATGGGACTGGGGCCGCGCGCTGGCGCAAGACCAGCATTTCGACCTGCGCGTCTGGCGGCCCGGCGCGCCGCAGTATGGCATCACCTGGACGCGTGAACGCAATTTCCCGCTGACGCACTGGTTGACACAGCAGGAAGCCGGCGAATTTCACTGGTCGGTGGCCGTGATTCAGGGACGGGACGGTCAGGTAGAGGCCGAGCCCGGGCCAGCGCCGCCCTCGCGTACATTCATCCTTGAAAGCGCGGCTCTGCCCACGCCTGCCCCCACGGCCACGCCGGCAGCACCGGACCCTGACGAGATCGCGACCCTGCCTCCCGGTTTCACGCTGCAAGTCTTCGCCTGGCTGCGCGACGCGCCCACCACCATCGCCGACGTTGAATTCGCGCCGGACGGCGACCTGATCGCCCTGGCCCTGGACGGCCGCATCTTTCGCCTGCGCGATGCCGACGGCGACGGCCAGGCTGACACGCAGCGGCAGATTTTCTTTAACGACGGAGTCGTGACACCGCCCCTCGACTGGGCCGTTGGCATGGCCCTGCGCGGCGAGGAGATCTATATCTCGGACGAAGGCCGGGTAGGCCGCCTGAGCGACGGCGACGGCGACGGCCTGCTGGACCAGTACCGGCTGCTGGTGACCGGCCTGCCGGGCCGGCAATATCCTTTCCACTCCAACAACGGCATCGCCTTTGGCCCGGACGGCCTGCTCTACATTGCCGTGGGCTCAACCAGCGATCACGGGCCGCTGCGCGACCCGCTGGAAGCCAGTATCCTGCGCGTCGACCCCGAGGGCGGCGCTCCCGAAGTATTCGCCAGCGGCTTCCGCAACCCCTTCGACCTTGCCTTCGCGCCGGACGGTCGCCTCTTCAGCGCCGACAACAGTCCCGACGTGCTCGACGCGACCCTGCCTTTCTACCCGCCGGAAGAGATCAACCTCGTGCAGCAGGGCGCGGACTACGGCTTTCCGAATGTCTACGGCTTTGACATGCGCATCCGTCCCGTGGACCGCGAAAGCGAGCCGCCGCTGCTACTCCTGCCGACTTCCTCGGTATCCTCCGGCCTGACCTGGTACGGCGCGCAACACTTTCCGCCGGCCTGGCGCGACGGCCTGTATCTCGCCCAGTTTGGTGGCTTCAACAAGCAAGGCAAGAAAGTGGTCTTTGTGGCCCCCGACGACCGCAGCGCCGCAGACAGACCGGTCGCCAGGACCTTCGCCGACTTCCATCCTGCCTTCCGGCCGGTTGACGTGACCGTCGGGCCGGATGGCGCGCTCTACATCGTGGAATGGGACCACGGGCTTGTTCTGCGCGTCACCTGGGCGGCCGACACGCCGTGACGACCCGCCGTCTGGCGCGGACCCTGTGGCCGCTGCTCGTCATCATCCTGCTTGCCCTCGGCTATCGCCTGCTCATCATGGCGGACCGCGCGGCCGCCCCGCCCGACGTGGCCGCCTGGGACCCCATGCCGGGCGGTTCGGACCAGAAAGTCTACCTGGAGCGCCTGCAGGCCCTGCAAGCGGGCGACTATCCGCCAGGGCGTTTCCGCTATCAGCCCGGCTTCGTCTACTTTCTCGGCCTTGTCAGCGCCCTCACGGGCAGCGGCGACCTGCTCTCCCTGCGCCTGTTTCTGGTAACCCTCGCGGCCATCAACTGCGGCCTCATGGCCGGGATCACCTGGCTGGCGACCGGGCGGCGCGGCGCCGGCCTTGCCGCCGGCCTGCTGCTGGCCTTCTATCCGGTCAGCGCCTTTTACGATACGGACTTCGTGATCACCTCCCAGGCGCTGGTGCTGGCCACGCTGATGACCGGCGCCACGTGGCTGGCCTTGCGGCGACGACGTCTGCTGCTCTGGCCCGCGCTGACCGGCCTGACGCTGGGAGCGGGCGCCGTCACCCGCTTCGAACTGGTGGCGCCGGGACTTGTCAGCGCCGGCTGGCTGCTGTGGTTTATGGGTCTGCGCCGCGCCTGGCGGCAGATCGTCACGCTCACGCTGGCGGCGTTGCTGTTGATCACGCCTGTCGTCTTGCACAACCGTCGGGGTGGCGCTGACTTTCTCATCACGCCGGCCGGCCCGGAGGAAATGTACCGTGGCAACAATCGCGATACGGACGGCCTGCGCAGCCCCTCCAACGCCTCGGCAACCACCCATGACGACTATCTGCACTGGCTGCTGCAGGACATCGCGCTGGAGCCGGGGCGATTTGCGCAGCTGATGTTGCGCAAGCTGGCCTTTTTTCTCGGCAGCCAGGAAGCCGGCAACAACCTGAACTTCAACCTGTCCGGCCAGGCCGTCTCGCCCTGGCTGGCGCGCAACCCGCTCAACTTTTCACTTCTGCTGGTGCTGACCCTTGCCGGCCTGGTCATGCTCTGGCGCGCCGGTCAGCGACCTCTGGCCCTGCTGTTGGCGGGCGGCGCCCTCAGTTACCTGCTGATGGTCCTGCTGCTTTGGGTGGAATCGCGCCTCAAGACGCCAATCATCGCCTGGATGCTGCCGGCCGCCGGCTTCGCCATCGAAGGCGGCCTGGTGGCCCTGCGCAAGGGCAGGTTGCCCGCAACCCTGCTGCGCAACAAACGCGCGCTGGTGGCGATCGCCGCGCTTCTGCTGCTCATTGAGGCCGGCGTTCGTGAGTTGCCGCGCGACGTCACCCTGGCGGCATTGCCGGCGGATGCGACGCCGGCCCACCTGATCTATGACGGGACCCTGGAGCTGGTCGGCTGGCAGGTACGCGAGCAATACAGTCCGCGTCACAGCATCCGGCCCTTCCATCCCTGGGTGGTCAGCCTTTACTGGCGTCTGCTACAGCAGACTGACGTCGATTACAGTTTCTCTCTCAAATTCTTTATTGATGACCGGGCCGTAATCGCCTACGACCGGCCTCTCGGTTATGTCGCCTTTCCGCGTGACTTCAGCAGCAACTGGCAGGTCGGCCCCGTCTACGTGGAACACATCGGCCTCAGCTACAAACGTTACGACGGCCCGCTGGAACGGACCGGCCGCATCGTACTGGACGTCTATCCGCAGCGGGACTTCGAGGCGGGTTTTGACCCCTTCAGTGTCGCTGGCCAAAGGCAGTCGCGGCCCGTGCTCGCGCGCCCGGCAATTTTGCTGCCGCCGGGTAGCAATGACGTCAAGCCTGCCGAAACGGAAGTCGCCTTTGGCGACGCGCTGTACCTGCTGGGCGTCGACCTCCCGGCACGGGCCGCGCCAGGCGAGCGCGTGGCGCTGCGCAGCGCCTGGCGCAGCGGCGCTGGGCAAATAGATGCACCTTACGCCATCGGCGTATTCCTGTTCCGCGACGGTGAATTCATCAGCAACGTCGACAGTCCGCCCGCCCACGGCGCCCTGCAGACCTTTTCGTTGCTGCCAGACTACCACTTCGACGACGAAAAGTGGCTGGACCTGCCGCCGCAGCCCGGCCTTTATGAGGCCTACATCGCCGTCTACGACCAGCGCGACCTGGTCCGTCTGCCCGTGGCCGGCGCCGTGGACAACCTGCATTTCATCGGCAGCATTGAAGTTTCCTGAATCAAAAACCCGCCACTCATGGAGTGGCGGGCCAGTTATTGAACCTGTTTGGGGTTCAGACCTGAGTGACGGCGCTCGCCTGCTTGCCTTTCTTGCCATCGGTAATCTCAAACTCGACCGAAGCGCCCTCATCCAGTGAGCGGTAACCGCTGCCCTGGATTTCGGAATAGTGAACGAAGAGGTCCGGGCCGTCTTCCTGGCTGATGAAGCCGTAGCCCTTTTCGTTGCTGAACCACTTCACGGTACCGCGCGTACGTTCTGACATCACTGCTGCTCTCCTGAATAGCTCCGGCGCCAGAATCACCCTCCAGGCGATTGCCTGCGAACTGCGGGCGGCACCACAAACAGCCTACACGATTTATCGGGGATGTAAATACCGAAGCCCCTGCAATCGCAGGCGCGTTACACCTGTTTCTGCGGCACGCGCGGGATCAGTTGTTGCGGCTGCACGATCTGGCGGCGCTCCGGCGTCAGCCGTGCCAGCAGTTCCGGTGACGGCTGGTAGCCGTGACGGAAGTTGCCCCAGGACGGCCCGTAGCGATAGACGATGGTGCGCCGCAGACCGGGGTTGCTGCGCCGCGCCGAACCGTGCGAGATGGCGTCGACGAAGAGCAGGACGTCGCCCGCTTCCAGGTGCAGCTCAATGGCGCCGGTCACGCCGTCGACCGAGTCCTGCTCGCCCTTCATCCGGTGCAGCTCAAACTCCGGATGGTCCAGGTTGGCCTTGTGGCTGCCGGGAATGACCATGGTGGAACCGTCGCCCGGTCCGATGTCGGCAAGCGCCATCAGGATGTCGATCTGGCCGCAATGAAACTCGCCGTTCAAAAAGCGGTATTGCGTGCGCTTGGTGCCGGTGTGGCCGCCGGAATGCAGGCCGATGGCCTCGCCCGGGCAGCGCAGGGTGGCGAAGTTCTCGTCGATGAAGAGCGGGCCATGGTGCCAGTCGAATGTGCCTTCGCCACCGACGAAGTGTCTGGCGTGTTCAATCCAGGCGGGATGGTCGATCAGCCGCTCAAAAGGTTCGCCGCCCTCATAGATCTGCTGCAGGTTGAAGCCGTCGTCGTCCCCGTAGTTGTGGCCGTGCACGTAGCCGTTCCACTCGCCAACCTCCAGCGGCAGGAGGGCGTCAATGCCCTCGTTGAGTTCGCGCAGGTGCTCCGCGTCGATCGCCTTGCGCAGCACCAGATAGCCGTTCAGGTCGAAGAGATAACGTTCCAGATCGTCGGGCATCTACCGGCGTCTCCCCCTTGCAGCACAGCCTGGGTCAATAGTACCTGTCGCGGCTGACGCTGCAAAGCCGGTCGGAGCGACGCGGGAGGTCCCGCTTCCGGCGTGAAAGGAGGCGACTCAGGTAACCGGTCACTTGCCCTCAGACCCGCCCGCAGGCGCTACGCCGGCAGCCGGGGGAGCGACCGTCGGTTGCGGCTCTTATCCGGCCGCCGTTGGCTCGGCTCAAGGAGCCTGGGCTGTGAGTGCCATAGCCGGGTCGGGAGGCGCCGCGGTCGGCTCCGGCGGTGGCGGCACGTCCGTGGGCGCGGGCGGCTGCTCCGCAGGTTGCTGCGGTGGAGCGGCGGCGGGGGGAGCAGCAGTCGGTTGCGGCTCCGGCCTGGCTGCCGTTGGCTCAGGGGGCGGGGGCGGGACCGTGGGCTCCACCTGGACTACGGGAGGCGCCGCGGTCGGCTCCGGCGGTGGTGGAATGGGCGTGGGTGCAGGAGGCTCGTCCGCAGCCTGCTGCGGTGGATCGGCAGCGGGGGGAGCGGCCGTCGGTTCCGGCTCCGGCCTGGCTGCCGTTGGCCCGGATTGTGGAGCCTGGGCCGTGAGTTCCACAGCCGGGTCTGGAGGCGCCGCGGTCGGCCCGGACGGTGGCGGCACGGCTGTGGGTGCGGCAGGCCCGGATTGTGGAGCCTGGGCCGTGAGCGCCATCGCCAGGTCGGTCGGATCCGGCTCCGGCCCGGCCAGGGTTGGCTCGGGTGGCGGCGGCACGGCCGTCGGGTCTGCCGACCACTCGTAGTTGGTGATCACAAATTCGGACCATTGGCCAGGCACACCATCGAACAGCGCCCTGACGCGGTACACGTAGAGCAGATCGGGATCGGTGGCTTGCCGGTCCAGCCAGGCAGTGGACTGTCGGTCAGTGGCCCCCGACACACGCTCTACGATGCCGACGCCCCGTCGTACGTGTGACCCGGAAATGAGATAGTCGGTGATCTCGATATAGTCTCTGTTCGGGTCGTCCTTGCTGGCCGGCGCCTCCCAGCTGAGCAAAATGCCAGTGTCTCTGGATTCGACCGACAGGTTGCCAGGTGCTCCTGCGCGGTCATCGTCCTGCGCCTGCGTTGCCAGGGCCGGCAAGGCCAACAGGGACAACAGCAGGATGACCCTGAGGAGTTGCCTGATTCGGGAAGGGAATCCACTCTTGCGTTTCATATTCTCACACAAAGTGTTTCGCAAATCATATGTTGTTTACAGATTCCGTGCAAGTACGGCGTGTGACGTCGGAGAATTAACAGTCCCTTTCTTCGGACAAGGGCAGTCAAGGCCACGACGCCGCAAATCAGCAAATTGAATTGCAGCAACTGCGCTGCCATCTGCGGGATTTGCCGTCGGAATCCGGCGCCGAGCCTATCAGCCTGGCCTGGCAGCCCCGGGTTCATGCAGGAAGCAGGCGGCCTGTGTGTCGGCCGGCGTGGCCAGCAGGGCCGGTACATCCTCAAGACAGCGGTCCATCCTGAACGGACAGCGTGCGTAAAAGGCACAGCCGCCGGTCGCGGCCGCGCCGGCGACGGTCGCTTCATCTCGCTGCCAGTCCAGCGGCGCCTGCCAGCGCTGCGTCGGGTCCGGCCGGGGGATGGCCTGAATCAGAAGTTGCGTATAGGGGTGCTGCGGCGCGTCCAGCACGCGCTCCATGGGCCCCGCTTCCACGATGCGACCGCGGTAGAGGATCAGCAAGGTGTCGCTGATTTGCCGTGCGGTGGAGAGATCGTGCGTGATGTAGAGCCAGGAGATGCCATGGCGTTCCTTCAGTTCCAGCATGTTGGCCAGCACCACCGCGCGCAGGGAAGCGTCAATCATGGAAACCGGTTCGTCCGCGATAATCAACTGCGGTCGCAACAAAAATGCGCGCGCCAGCATGACCCGTTGCAACTGGCCGCCGCTCAACTGGTGAGGGTATTTGCCCAGCACCTGGGCGGGATCCAGGTGCATGGCGCGCAGGGCGTCGCTGATCCGCAGCTCGCTGCTTGCCTGTTCGGCGCCGGTGGAGAAGTTGCGCAAGGTCAGTCGCAGGACGTGATCGACCGGATAGACGGGGTTGAAGGCCGCGAAGGGATTTTGAAAGATGGCCTGCACGGCGTGCCGAAATTCACGCAGGGCCTGGCCCTGCAAGCCCGCTATTTCCTGGCCGCGAAAGCGCAACTCCCCGGCATCGGGGCTCAGAAAACCCAGCGCCAGCATCCCCAGGGTGGACTTGCCGCTGCCGCTCTCACCGGCAATTGTGATGATTTGCGGACGCTCCGTGGCCACGCTCAGGCTCACGCCCTGCAGGGCGTCGACACGATTGCGATAACCGCGACTGAAACTCTTGTGTACGTCGTTCAGGGTGAGCAGGTCCGCGCTCACAGGCCGTCGCCTCCGCCCCAGGGACGCACGAAATGACCTGGGGCCACTTCCCTGAGTGGCTCGTCCAGCGGCCATTGCGGCTCGCTGTCCATCGCCTCGCTGTGGAGTACGCCACGTGCGCGCACGTCGGGCACGGACGCAATCAGACGTCTCGAATAGGGATGGCGCGCATCCCGGAAAAGTGTGCCGGTCTCGCCCATTTCCACCAGCCGTCCTGCGTACATGATGCCCAGACGGTCCGTCACCTGTGCCAGCAGGGCCATGTCATGGCCGATCAACAACATCGAGGCGTCAATCGCCTTGCGCGCCGCCGCCAGGGTCTCCAGCACGACGCGTTGGGAAATCACGTCGAGGGCGCTGGTCGGCTCGTCCGCGATGATCAGCCGCGGGCCCAGCAGCAGCGCCATGGCGATGCACACCCGTTGCCGCATCCCGCCGCTCAGTTCATGCGGAAAACGGGGCAGAAGGTCCGCTTCCAGTCCCACACCTTGCAGGACGTCTGCGAAGCGGGCGTGCATGGCGGCTCGCGACATGCGTTCTCCATGCGCCGTCAGTGTGTCCGCAAACTGGGCTTGCAGGCGCATGACCGGATTGAGCGCGCTCATCGAGCCCTGGGGAATGTAGGCGAACTGGCGCCAGCGCAACTCGCGCAGGGCGGCTTCGTCCAGCGCCAGCAGGTCGGTGGCGCCAAAGTGTACGCTGCCGGCGACCACGCGTCCCGGCGCGCGCAGCAGGCGCAGGATGCCGAGGGCCAGGGTGCTCTTGCCGCTGCCGCTTTCACCCGCCAGGCCCAGCACTTCGTTGTCGCGCAGCGCGAAATCCACGCCATCCACTGCGCGGACGGTCGCCGTTCGCATTTCGTAGTGGATCGACAGTCCCTCAACCGCCAGCACCACGTCACTGTCACGCGCCTGGCCGGACATGGTCGCCATCAACCCTGCTCCAGACGCGGGTTCGCCAGCGTGTCGAGGGCGGTACTGACGAAAAAGAGGCCCATGAAGAGGATGATGAAGATGACAATGGGGGGCAGCCACCACCACCACAGGCCCAGCCACATGGCGTTGCCGATGATGGCGAAGTAAATGAGGTTGCCGAGGGTCGGCGTCTGGAAGGAGCCGAGGCCGAGGACTTCCAGACCGATGGAAGCCAGAATGGCCGTCGCTACGGCGTTGACAAAGGTGGCCGCCAGAAAGGGGATCAGATTCGGCATCAGTTCGCGGAAGACAATGTGCAGCGGCGATGCGCCCGAAAGGCGCAGCAGCAGCACGAACTCGCGTTCACGCAGGCTCAACACCTGCGAGCGGATGACCCGTGTGGGGTGCATCCAGGACGTCAGGGCGATGACCAGACCCATCATCAGCGGCGTCACGATGGAGAACGAGGCTGCGATCATGATCAGGATCGCCAGTGGCGGAATCGTCAGGCCAATGTCCACGGTGTTGCGCACCAGGCCATCCAGCGAGCCGCCGACGTAGCCGGCCAGCATGCCCAGCACCGTCCCCAGCAACACGGCCGAGCCACCACCTACCAGACCGATGAGCAGGGTATTGGGCATGCCTTTCAGGATGTAGGTCAGCAGATCGCGCCCTTCGTTCTGTGTGCCCAGCGGATGATCGCGGGTGGGCGGCGCGTTGATGCCGCCGGCCATCAGGCGCATCTGGTCCGGGTCTGCGACGAATTGTCCCAGCAGGCCCGGCACCAGCACCAGTGCCAGCAGGGCAAGCCCCAGGGTCATCACGGGTGTCAGGAAACGTCGCAAGCGGCGAATCTTCAGCATTGCCCGCCCCTAGTAGCGGATCCGCGGATCGAGCAGGGGATAGACGAGGTCCAGTATCAGCGTCGCCACGGCCACGGCAAAGACCATGAAGAGCGTCACGCCCTGGATCACGAAGAAATCCGCCGCGCGCAGGGCGTTGTACAGCACCCAGCCCACGCCCGGATAGTTGAAGATAATTTCCACCAGCACCTGCCCGGAAATGAGGCGGCCAAAGTCGATGGCCAGCGCCGTCACCTGCGGCAACATGGCATTGCGCATCGCATAATGCGTGAAGATGCGACGTGAGCGCAAACCGCGCGCCCGCGCGTAAATCAGGTAATCGTCACCGAGTACGGTGGCCATGATGCCGCGCATACTCAGGGCCCAGAAACCCAGGGCCGCGAGGACAACCGAGAGCACCGGCAAGGCCGCGTGGTGCAGCAAATCACCCAGCGTGGCCAGGTCGAGGCCGCGTCCGCTGCCGGTCGTGAAGGACCCGCCAAGCGGGAAGAGCGGCCAGTTGAGCGCGAAGAGATAAACGAGGATCAGGGCCAGCAGGTAATAGGGAATGGCGCTGAAAGGCATGGACAGATACACCAGCCAGCGAAAGCCGCCCGGCACACGCGGCCAGACGGCCAGGGCGCCCAGCAGGTTGCCGGCCAGAAAGGCCAGCAGGGTCGCCACGGTGAGCAGGCCGATGGTCCAGGGCAGCGCCCGCAGGATGACGGCCTCCGCCTTGATGGGGAAGAAAGACAGCGAATAGCCCAGGTCGCCGCGCAACAGGTCGCTCAGGTAATTCAGGTACTGTTGCGGCAGCGGGTCGTTCAGCCCCAGGCGTTCACGATAAAGGGACACGATTTCGGCGCCGTTTTCCACCGTACGACCGCGGCTGGCCATACGCCCCAGCAAGGCCGCGATCGGGTCCTGGGGCGTGAGCCGCGAGAGGGCGAAGTTCAGCGTCGAGGCAACCAGAATGGTCAACAGAAAGGTGCCCACGCGCCGACCCAGGTATCGGGGAGTCATTTTTCAGCCCGGATGGAAGTGTCCTGGATTGAAACGCGGGGCAGGGCAAATACGAACGCCATGCCCCGCGCCAGTCCGCTAGCCGGCAGGCTGGATGTTCATGAGCATCAGCGCGCCGGTTACCCACCAGTGGCCAGGATGGATGTAGTTGTTTTCGGAGGACGGCCAGTTGGTCCAGTAGGTGTTGTTGAAGGGCGTGAGCAGGCGCGCCTGCACCAGCGGGATGCCTGGCAGTTCGCGCAGCCAGATCTCCAGCGCCTGGTCCGCCAGATCGTCAAAGCCTTCGTCGGAGGCGGCGAGGACAGCCATGGCATCGACGACCTCGTCATACTCTGCGTTCTCGAAGCGGCTGGCATTGACGCCCGGCACGGATTCGCCGATCGGGCCCGAGAAACGGCTGTGGAAGCGAGAGAAAGTCTCGTAAGGGTCGCTCACACTGCCGCAGAGGTCGGTGATCCAGGCCTGCAACGAACCATTGGAGACATCGCCATAGAAGATGCCGTCTTCCAGTGGCTGGAAGGTGGCATCAAAACCGGCAGCGCGCACCTGCTCGGCCAGGATATTGCCCATGCGCACCTTGTCGGTCTGGCTGGAACGGGCGACGAGAGTGAAGGAGATGCGGGCGCCATCGCCATCGACCCAGAGGCCGTCGGCGTCGCGTGAGTAACCTTTACCCTCCATCACGCTGTCGATGAGCATCATGTCGCTGCCGAGTACATCGTACTGCTCGAAGAGCGCGGCGTTGCGGTCCAGGAAAGCCTGCAAGGGCGCATAGGTGGGATAGAGCGTGGCGGCCGGATCGGTCATGCCCTCGTAGGCGATGGCCACGAGGACGTCGCGGTCGATGGCGGCATTGAGGGCCCAGCGCACCTCGCGATCATCGAAGGGGGCAGCCCTGTTGTTCAGGCCCAGGTAACGCGGGCAGGGATCGAGATAGGCGTAGGGCAGGTCCGCCGTCCAGCCCACGATATTGGGGTTGCGCGACTGCGCGACCTCGAAGGTCGAGCGACTGAAAGTCCAGCCGGCATCCAGCTCGTTGTTGGACATCAGGGCAGCGCGCAGATCTTCGCCGGGCGCGCCCAGCCAGATGGCCCGTTGCGGCGCCGGCAAGGCATGGAAGCCGGTCTCGGCGGCCCACCAGTCATCGCGCCGGTCATAGACCTGTTCCGTCTCCGTCGAACGCACCAGACGGTAGGCGCCGGTGCCCATGGGCAGGCCGGCTTCCAGATCGTAGTTGGTGAAGGTCGTCGGATCGACGCCTTCCCAGATGTGTTGGGGCGCGATCAGGATCGTGTCCCAGATGCGCACGCCGAAGTAGGTGGAGACGAAGCGGGGGTTCGGCCGCGTGAGGTTCATGACAACCGTGCTGTCATCAGGCGCGCTGATGTCCGCCACCCATTGCTCCATGTCAAAGGAATACTGCAGTTCAGGGTTGGCCTTCAGCATATTGATGGTGAAGACGACGTCACTGGCAGTGAAGGGCGTGCCATCGGCCCATTTCACCCCGTCGCGGATGCTGATGGTCACCGAGCTCTTGTCTTCATTGAAGGAATAGCCCGACGCCAGCCAGGGCATCAACTCACCGGTCTCATAATTGAGATAGAAGAGCGATTCCTGGGTCGCCTGCCACATTCCCCAGTCCAGATACTGACCGGCGATATAGGGATTCATGTTGTCGGGAACGGCCACGCGGCCAAACTCGTTTTCGATGATTACCGTCGCCTCGCGCGGCACTTCGGCAATGTCCTGCGCGCCGAGCGCAGGCGTCAGCGCCAGCAACAGGGTCAGCAGGGCAAAAGCAAGAAATTTCCTGGTCATGACAACCTCCAAATAAACAGACAGAAACTGGAAACGGTCTTGTTGTGGCTTGTGGCAACCTCCTGGCTTCTATTTGCGCAAATGCCCGGGGATCAGGGGCGCCAGAGTTTGGTACCCCAGCAGCAGGCCCTTGTGCCCGCGTTTGAAAGCCGGCACGTCCGGCAATGCTTCACCCGGCGTGAAGTCGACGAGTTCACTGAAATCGAACAGGTCTTCTTCGTGCTCGATATCGAGATTGCCCTCATAGCCAACCTCGATCAGCGCGCTGATGTAGGCCGGCCAGTCCACTTCGCCCCAACCCGGCGCGCGCCCGCGCCACCAGCCGAGCCCGAAACCGCTCACCTCGCCGAAACTCTGCCCGTAAATGCCCACCCGCGCCAGCACGTCGCGCCGGACTTCCGTATCCTTGGCGTGCGCATGGTAGATGCGCTCGCCAAAATCGCGGACGGCCTGAATGTAGTCGATGCCCAGCCAGACCATGTGCGAAGGGTCCATCTCGAGGCCCAGCACGGGGGAGGGCACCAGCTCAAACATCCGCTCCCAGATTTCCGGGCTGAAGGCCAGGTTGGTGCAGTGATTGGTCTGGCGTTCGATCATCGGGCAATTTTCGATGGCGATGCGCAGGCCGCGCTCCCCGGCCTGTTCGCAAAATTCCTGAAAGACAGACTGGAAGGCGCCCATGTTCTCTTCCACGCCGGACCTGGGATCACAGCCGACAAAGGTGCTGACGACCGGCACTTTCATGCGCTGTGCGAGGTCGAGCAGGGCGAGAAAGTAGCGGCGACTCTCATTGCGCTCTGCATTGTCCGGCGCGAGGTAGTTGGGATAGTAGCCGAGGGCGGAGATTTCGATATCGCGGCGCTCCAGATCGGCGAGGATTTGCTCCAGCCTTTCCTCACTGACGGTATCGGGGTTGATGGCCGAATCGGGCCAGGCGGAAAGTTGCAGCGAAGTGAAGCCGGTTTCCGCGGCAAATGCTGCCGTCTCTTCAGAATAGTCGCTGTAGAATCCGAGCCGCATCGCCATGCTTTACGCTCCAGGGGATTCCGAATCTAGCGCGCCCGCCACGGCGCGTCAATTTATGGACGACCTTTCAGTCATCCCCGGCGGAACCGCATTCCATCTCTTGCGCAGCCTGATCCGGGTCGTCAGCAACAAAACTGGACCCTGGGGCATCTTCTGCCGGCCAGGCGCGACGCGCCGCTATTTGCGTTGGTGACCGGGGATCAGGGGCGCCAGAGTCTGGTAGCCCAGCTGCAGGCCCTTGTGTTCCCGACCGTAAGCCATCACGATCGACGATTCCATGTCGGCCTCGAAATCGCGCAGTTCGCTGAAGGCCAGCACGTCGTCCTCGTGTTCGATGTCGATGTTGCCTTCATAGCCAACCTCAATCAGCGCGCTGATAAAGGCCGGCCAGTCGACTTCGCCCCAGCCCGGCGCGCGGCCGCGCCACCAGCCATGGCCCAGCCCAAATACGTCGCCGAAACTCTGCCCCAGGATTCCCACGCGCTGCAATACGTCGCGGCGGATTTCCATATCCTTGGCGTGCACGTGGTAAATGCGTTCGCCGTAGTCGCGAATGGCCTTGATGTAATCGATGCCCTGCCAGACCATGTGCGAGGGGTCCATTTCGATGCCCAGCGCGGAGGAGGGCACCAACTCGAACATCTGTTCCCAGATCTCCGGGCTGAAGGCCAGGTTGATGCTGTGGCCGGTCTTGAGTTCGACCATCGGGCAGTTCTCGATGGCGATGCGCAGGCCGCGCTCCTCGGCTTGCTGACAGAATTCGGTGAAGAGCGCCTGAAAGGGGCCCATGTTTTCTTCTACTGTTTGATAAGGGTTGCGCCCGACGAAGGTGCAGACGACGGAGACGCCCATGCGCTGCGCCAGGTCCAGCACCTTGAGGAAGTAACGTTTGCTTTCCACGCGTTCTTCGGCCTCGGGCGCCAGGTAGTTGGGATAGTAGCCCAGGGCGGAAATCTCGATGTCGCGTTGCTGCAGGTCGGCCAGGATCGCGTCCAGGCGGGCCTCGCTGACCTTGTCGGGATTGATGGCCGAATCCGGCCAGGCGGAAAGTTCCAGCGAGGTAAAGCCGGTCTCCGAGGCGAAGGCCGCCGTCTCTTCAGAATAGTCGGTGTAATAGCCGAGCCGCATCGCAGACCTCCTGCATCATGCCAGAACACCTGTATAGCGCGGCCAACCTGAACTTGCAATCGGCGCGGGTACTGATGGTATGCATGCCCCTGCCGCCCAAAATTTGACAAACTCCGAAAGCGCGTTACAATCCATTGAACCGGTTCAATGTGAAAAGTTGCACATGACCACCATACGCGAAGTTGCACGCGAGGCAGGGGTGTCCGTCGGCACGGTCAGCAACGTGCTGAATGACCCCGCCATCGTCTCGCCCGCAACCTGCGAGCGGGTATTGCAGGTCATGCGCCAGCGCAATTACCGACCCAGCGCCATCGCCCGCAGCCTGGCCACCGGCCGCACACGCACCTTCGGGCTCGTCGTTTCCAACCTCTTCAACCCCTTCACGGCCGGCATCGTGCAGGGCGCCGGCGAGGTCGCGCGCGAGGCCGGCTGCAGTTTGTTGATCGCCTGCGCCGAAGACGACTGCCATGACGTGCCACAGCAGGTGCAGGTGTTGCAGCAGCACTGGGTGGACGGCATTTTCCTCGCCACCCAGCCCCTGCCGGAATCGGTCTGGCGCGAATTGCGTTTTGGCCGCACGGCGGTCGTCATCATGGACCGCGACCAGCCGCCTGCGGAGGAACACGCCAGCATCATCGGCTTTGACTGGTACATGGCTGGTCTGCAGGCTGCAGGGCATCTCATCAGTCTCGGTCACCGCCGCATCGGCTTCGTGGGAGGCATACCGGGGCGCTCCTCCAGCGTCCAGCGCGAGAGGGGCTATCGCAAGGCCCTGGCGGGCGCCGATGTCCCCCTGAACGAGAGTTTGATGCGCGACGGGGACTATTCGACCGACAGCGGACGACGCTGCGCCGAAGACCTGCTTGACAGGCCGCACAGCCAGAGGCCCACGGCCCTGGTGATGGGCAACGACATGATGGCCCTGGGCGCCTACGAGGCCGCCGACCTGCTGGGCCTCTCCGTGCCGCGCGACCTGTCGATTACCGGCATTGACGACAATTACTTCGTCACCCACATGGCGCCGCCCCTGACGACCGTGCACGTGCCTACCCGGGAACTGGGGGGCGAAGGCATGCGCATGCTCGTCAGTGGCGCCGCCGGCGCGCAGCGCGTCTCGCTGCCCACGCGCCTGGTGACGCGCCAGTCCACCGCAGCGCCAGTGCCGGAGTCGGCATGGCGCGACCAGTCTTCGTCCATGCACACGGTGTCGGCTGCACTGTCTGGCCCTGCTGACGCTGTGGCCCGCAGCCAGGGGAACGGGAGAAAGGAGCGCCTGACGTCAATCAGGACGGGTACTGTCACAGTCCCCGGCAAAGAGTGAGTTATGGAGGCAAGGAAAGGAAAAATGGACAACAAACACAGGATTACCCGGCGCGACATGCTCAAGATGAGCGCGGCCGGTGCAGCGGGCGCGGCAGCCATTTCGCTGCCCGCCGGCATGGCTGGCGCTTCGGCGCCTTCGCAGGACGAAATTGTCCTTAATATCGACTTCCGTGGCTATGGTGCGGATCCATTGGGTGAAAACATGGAGCAGGGCGTGGCCCTCGCCGAGATTCTGGATTCCTACAAGGCCATGCACCCCAACGTCACTGTCAACCATGCGCCTATCGACCCCGGCGCCTGGGATGACATTCAACAGTGGGCGGCGCGCCGTCTGCAGGCGGCTGACGGCCCCGATCTGCTCTTCGGCAACTGGACCTACCTCATCGAGGACTGGATGACGGCCGATCTGGTCGGCTGGTGGGACCCCTACCTGGAGTCTCCCAACCCCTATGTGGAAGGTAACATGCAGTGGGCGGACCAGTTCATCAAGCCGGGTGAGCGCCAGTCCAACGGCCAGACTGCCTGGCTGGGTCTCGACAACACGACACTCTGGACTTACTACAACAAGGACATGTTCGCAGCCAACGGATGGGAAGCGCCTACATCCTGGGCCGAGCAGATCTCGCTCTACCAGGCCATCCAGGACTCCGGCATGGCTATTCCGGTGTCGGACTACTTCGGGCTGGCCTACGCGGTGTGGACCTTCGACATGGCCACCAATCAGGTGCTGCACAGCACCTTCGAGGAGATTGCCGCCGGCGATCTGCGTGAGCCACTGCCGGCCCAGGTCTCCGAGGCCGTGCTCGATGGACGCTACGGCATCGATCAGGAGCCGTATCAGGACTGCTTCCGCCTCCTGACGGAGTGGTGGCAATACACGCCGGAAGGCGCCCACAGCGGCGGTGGCGACGGGCAGGATTACGGCCTGTTCCTCTCCGGTGAAGCGGCTTCCCGCTACGGGGGTATCTGGGAAAACAAGAACTTGCTGCAGGACATGCCGACCAACGAGAATCCCTTCGAGTGGGGCGCCTTCCCCATTCCGATCATCTCGACTGATGAATCTTCACACGCCACCGGCAAGCAGACTGCGGCCGTCTTCATCGCCGGCCACACGCTCTTCACCCTGCCGGCCTACAACAGCGGCGCCAAGCGCGACACCACCGCCGATCTGTTGATGTACCTGTCCGTACCGGATCATATCGGCGCGTTGCTGGCCGAGGATCAGGGGCTGGTGCCCAACATCAAAAACGTGGTTCTGCCGCCCTCACTCTCCGGCTTCCGCATTAACGACGACGCGACCTACTGGTTCGTCAACAGCTGGGGCAACACCCACATCACCGCCGAGGCGCGCGATGCCTGGGTGCGCAACTGGCAGCTGGTGCTGCTTGGTGGCATGAGCGTCGACGAGTACACCGAAGTCATGCAGGCAGAGTTGGTCAAGGCTGCCGAAGATACGCTCAACGTTTAGCATGTAGACCGTAACCGGCGCGGGGGGAGGGGCGGAACGCCTCCTCCCGCGTTCTGCATCAATGAATGAGAAAATCGTCATGTCGCCAGTTTTCAAAGAGACAGAATAATGCGGGCCATTACCACGGGTAGCAGCCGGTCCCGTTTCGCCCTGGGTGGGGGAAGCGGGCGTCTGCTGAGGAACTCCCTGACCGCCTATGTGTTTTTGATTCCAACCTTCGCGCTGATCATTGTCTTTTCCTACTATCCAGCCTTTTCGGCGCTCTATCATTCCTTTACGGACTGGAACGGCTTTGCCGCGCCCAGATTCATCCTGTTCGACAACTTTGAACAGATGGTCGGCGACCGGATCATGGTGGCGTCGCTGCGCAACATGCTCATTATCAGCATCTGGTCCTTGCTGATGGCGTTGGTGCCGCCGCTAATCGTGGCTGAACTGATCGACTCACTGCGCAGCGACCGCGCGCAGTACTGGTATCGTCTGCTTTTCGTGGTGCCCATCGTTGTGCCGCTGGTCGTCACGCTCTACGTCTGGAATTTCATCTACGATCCTGACATCGGACTGGTGAAATCCATTTTTGACAGCTTCGGATGGGAATTGAATACACGCATGCTGGGCGATTTCAACAATGCTCTGTATTTCCTGATGCTCATCGGCTTTCCCTTCGCTTCGGGCGTCAACGTGCTTATTTATCTGGCCGGCCTGCAAAACATTGACCAGGAAGTGCGCGATTCGGCAGAACTGGATGGCGCCACCGCCTTGCGACGCGTGTTTTACATCGACCTTCCCTTGCTCAAGGGTCAGATTCGTTTGTTGGGAATCCTTGCGCTTATCGGCGGCATCCAGGGCTTTCAGGCCCAGTATGTGCTCACTGACGGCGGTCCCGGTTACGCGACCATGGTGCCGGGACTGTGGATGTACAGGCAGGGTTACAACTACGCCGAGATGGGTTATGCATCGGCAATTGGTACGGTCATGTTTATCATGATTCTGATCCTGACCATTTTTTCAATGCATCGCTTTCGCTCGCAAACTGAATACGTGGCCGAATGATGACCGAAGCCAGGGGACTTTCAGACATGGCGCCCTTGACCAGGCGACTCAGCGGATCGGTCGACCTGAGGCGCGTGCAGTGGTTGTCCCACGGCATATTGATCATCCTGTTGTTCCTGACCATCGTGCCGGTCATCTTGCTGCTGCTTTTTTCTTTCAAGAACAACACGCAGTTCTACAACCAGCGTTTTGAACTCACCCTGCCGCTTTACGTGGACAATTACACCAGGGCCTGGAACGCTGACATCGGCAAATACATGCTCAACTCGATGCTGTACACTGTCGGCGGCGTGGCGCTGACCCTGGTGCCGGCCTCGCTCTCCGCCTACGTGTTTGCCCGCCTGCGCTTTTTTGGCAAGGAAGTTCTGTTTTACATGGTGCTGGGTCTGTTGATGATTCCCGGCGTACTGACGCTTATCCCTTCTTTCATCCTGATTATCGATTTGAAACTGTTGAGTACACGCTGGGCTTTCTGGTTGCCCTACGCCGCCGGCGGCCAGGCCTTCGCCATCCTTGTACTACGCACTTCCTTCTCCGGATTGCCTGAAGATCTCTTCGAATCCGCCCGCGTAGACGGCGCCCGGGAGATACGCATTTTCTGGTCGATCGTGTTGCCGCTCTCGCTGCCCATCCTGGGCACGCTGGCGCTGTTGCAGGCCAACGTCATCTGGAACGATCTTATCTGGCCGCTAACCATCAACACCAACCCCGAGCTCAAGCCGGTGATGGCAGGCCTGATGATCTTTACGGGTATCTTCCGCACCAATTTCGGGCCGCTCTTCGCCGGCTATGTTCTGGCGTCGTTGCCCATGATTGCGCTCTTCGCCTTCACCAGCCGCCTCTTCATCCGCGGCCTGATGTCCGGCGCCATCCGAATGTGAGGTTTCGCAATGCGCAGGGACCGCATTATCGAACTCAGTCATCGCATGACGCCCGGTGAAGGCTATTTCGAACTGGCCGCCCAGGTGCGCGACGTCACCGAAATCCTGCCCGAGGTCGTGCATCGCGATGACATCTGGTACGTCATCGGCAACGTGCAGTTCAGCACCCACACCTTCACCCACATCGAGGTGCCTTTCCACCACTGGGAGGATGGCGACGACCTCGCCGATTACCCCCTGCAGAACCTGATCGGCACGGCCGTGGTGCTGGACTTCTCGCACAAGCAACACCTGGAAGCCATCACCCTGGAGGAAGTGCAGGCCCATGCTGACCGCCTGCAGGACGTCGACATGATCTTCCTGCGCACCGACATGGACCAGAATTTTTTCGGCGAACTCTGGAACGACCAACCCTACCTGACCGAAGAGGCGCTCAACTGGCTGGTTGAGCAGGGGCCGACGGTCATCGGCACGGACGCCGCCGGTTTCGAGGTGCCCGGTACCGACTACCAGCCCAATCATCTCACCATGTTCAAAAACGGTCTCGCCATGGTCGAATCCTGCACCAACCTTGCGGCCATCGGCGAGCAGCGCGTCACGGTCTTCATCCTGCCGCTGCCGATCGTCGGCGTCGAAGCCTGCCCGGTGCGCATAATCGCCTTCCCCGAAGGAGACATTTCGTGAGCGACAATGAACAGTTGATGGAGCACTATCAACAGCTGCTGGTGCTGCGTCACTTCGACGAGTTCTGTTATGACCTCAAGATGAAGGACCTCATCATGAACGGCTTCCACCCCTACAGCGGGCAGGAAGCCGTGGCCGTCGGCGTCTGCTCCCTGCTGCGCGGGGACGACGTGGTGTTTTCCACGCACCGCCCCCAGGGGCACTCCATCGCCAAGGGCAGCAACACGCGCGCCGTCTTCTGCGAAATGCTGGGACGCCGCGGCGGCGTCAGCCAGGGCATTGGCGGCCCCATGCAGTGGATCGACAAGCCCCACAACTTCTTCTGCGGCAGCATCGTCGGCAGCGGCCTGCCCATCGCCGCCGGCGTGGCCCTCGCCTTCAAACGCCAGGGCCTGGACAGCATCGCCGTCTGCTTCTTCGGCGACGGGGCCTCCAACACCGGCGCCTTCCACGAGGGGATGAATCTGGCGGCCATCTGGGATTTGCCAGTGCTTTATATCTGCGAGAACAACCAGTATGGCGAGGCCATGCCGGTGCAGGAATTTGTGCCGGTCTCGCGCATTTCGCAACGCGCCAGCGCCTACGGCCTCAACGGCATCTCCGTCGACGGCATGGACGTCGAGGCGGTGCTGAATGCCACGACAGACGCGCTTGAGCAGTTGCGCGCCGGCAACGGTCCGGTCTTCATTGAGATGGTGACCTACCGCTTCCGCGGCCACTATGGCGGTGACCCCGAACACACCTACCGCTCGCGCGAGGAAATCGCCGTCTGGCGCAATCGCGATCCGCTGCTGCTGGCGCGCACGCGTCTGCTGGCCCGCGGCTTCAGCGAGGAGACCCTCGATGAACTGGAGGGCAGCGTACGCGCGGAGATCGAGGAAGACATGGAATGGGCGCTGGAGCAGCCCTTCCCCACCGTAGAACAGGCCACCGATCACGTGATGATCCCGCTGGGACAGGACTGAACGCCATGGCACGCATGAGTTACCGGGACGCGATCCGCGAGACCACTGCCGGGGAACTGCGCCGCGACGAAAGCGTCTACCTGATCGGCGAGGACGTCGGCCGCTGGGGCAACCTGTTCGGCGCGTCCGCCGGCTTGCTTGAAGAATTCGGGCCGGCACGCATCTGCGACTCGCCCATTTCCGAGGCCGCCATGACCGGCTGTGCGATTGGCAGCGCGCTTTACGGCATGCGCCCCATCGCCGAAATCATGTACATCGACTTCATCACCATCGCCATGGACCAGATGATCAACCACGGCGTGAAGTACCACCAGCTTTCCAACGGCCAGGTGCGCGTGCCGGTGGTCTTCCGCACCCAGGGCGGCGTCGGCATGCGCAATTCCTCGCAGCACTCGCAGAGCCTCGAGAACTGGTTCGTCAACGTGCCCGGCCTGATCGTCGCCATGCCCTCCACGCCCGCCGATCTCTGCGGCCTGCTGCGTTCCGCCGTGCGCAGCGACAACCCCGTGCTGCTCATCGAGCACAAGTCGCTCTATTTCACACGCGGTGAAGTACCGGAGGACGATTACACCATCCCCTTTGGCGTGGCCGATATCAAACGGGCCGGCGAGGACGTCACCATCATCGCCACCTCCTGGATGGTGCTGCAGGCGCTGGCCGCCGCCAGGAGCCTGGCCGACGAAGGCATCTCCTGCGAGGTCATCGATCCGCGCACGCTCTGGCCGCTGGACAAACAGGCCCTGATCGACTCAGTCAAGCGGACGAAAAATTGCGTCGTCGTCACCGAGGCGCCGGCCGAGGGCGGCTGGAGCGGCGAGGCCGCCAGCGTCGTCCATGAGCAGTGTTTTGCGGAATTACGCAAGCCTGTTCGCCGCGTCTGCGGCATGCGCACCGGCATCCCCTACGGCACGGATCTGGAAAAGGCCGTGGTGCCCGACGCCGGCTGGATTTGCGACGCCGTGCGCGAGTTGCTCGCCTGATTGCGGAGGGCGTATGCCACAATTCATGATGCCCATGCTGGGTCATCTGATGGAGGAGGGCACCGTCGCCGAGTGGCGCGTGCAACCTGGCGACCAGGTGCGCCGCGGCGACATCCTCTGCGAGATCGAGACGGACAAGACCAACGTCGAGGTTGAATCACCCTTCACCGGCAAGGTGGGGCAGATCCTCGTCGCGGCCGGTGAAACGGTCGAGGTCGGCGCGCCCCTGGCCAACTACGAGGCCGACTGAGTATGCACGCCCCGCGTGTGCTCTCCATGGGCAACATGCTGGTCGAGATCATGCGTCCCCAACTCGATGCGCCGCTCGACCGGCCCGGCGTGTTCGAGGGCCCCTTTCCCAGCGGCGATACCGTCATCTACATCGGCCAGGTGGCCCGTCTCGGCCTGCCCGCCGCCTACATTGGCGCGGTCGGCGCCGACGACTTCGGCGACTGCCTGCTGCGTCGCCTCGATGCCGATGGCGTCGACTGTTCGCAAGTGCGCGTGCTGCCGCAACACAGCACAGGCGTGGCCTTCAACGCCCGCTTCAACGATGGCGGACGGCGCTTCCTCTTTCACTGGCGTCACGCCGCCGCCGGCCAGCTGGCGCCGGACTTCGTCGACCCGGCAGCCCTGGCCGACGTGCGCTGGCTGCACCTCAGTGGCTGCAACCTGGCCATTTGCGAACCGGCGCGCGCGGCCTGCCTGCGCGCCATGGACTGTCTGCCGGCCGACGCGCAACTAAGCTTTGACCCCAACATTCGCCCCGAGGTGCTCAGCGTCGAGGAAATCCGCGATCTCTGCCAGCCGGTCATCGAGCGCGCCGACCTGATTCTGCCCAGCGCCGGCGAGGCCGCCATGCTCACCGGCGCCGCAGACGACGAGCGCGGCTGTCGCCTGTGGGCAGGGCAGGACAAGCTGGTGGCCCTGAAGCAGGGTGAGGCCGGCTGCACATTGTTCAGGGGCGATGAATGCATTCAGGTGCCGGCCTTCCCGGCAAGCGAAGTCGATGCCACCGGCGCCGGCGACAGCTTTGCCGCGGCGCTGACCGTCGCCCTGCTGGAGGGCATGGCGCCGGAACCGGCCGCCCGCTTTGCCAACGCCGTCGGCGCACTCGCGGTCGCCCGAATCGGCCCCATGGAAGGGTCGCCAACGCGTTCCGAAGTCGAAGCCTTTATGCAGGCGCAGGAGGTCACGGTATGACCTGGTATCAAAAGGCCTGGCGGCGCGGTGTGCTCGACATGCACATCACCGAAGACAATCCACGTTTCATGACGCAGTTCGATCCGCAGCGCTTCGTCGATTTGATGCTGGAAGCGCGTTTGCAGTCCGTCGTGCTCTATGCCCATTCGCACGTCGGCAGTTGCTTCTATCCCTCGCTCATCGCGCCGGTGCACAGTGGGCCCGACGGCCGCGACATCTTCGGCGAAACGGTGGCCCTGTGCCACGAAAACGACATCGCCGTCGTCGGCTACATGAGCCTGATCTACGATACGCTCGCCTGGCGCGCGCATCCGGACTGGCGCATCACGCACTCGGATTACCAGGGCCACAGCAACCCCGGTCGCTACGGCGTCTGCTGCCCCAATTCGCCCTACCGCAATTACACGGCGTCCCTCGCCGGCGAGCTGGCCGCCGGTTATCCGCTGGAAGGCATTCGCTTCGACATGACCTTCTGGCCGGGCATCTGCTACTGCCCCCATTGCCGCCAGCGCTTTATGCAGGAGGTCGGCGGCGAGTTGCCCACGGTCATCGACTGGTTTGATCCGCGCTGGACCCGCTTTGCCCGCAAGCGCGAGGAGTGGCTGGTCGAATTCGCCACGCTTTGCACCGACGCCGTGCGCGCAGTCGACCCGGCCATCAGCGTCGAGCACCAGTCCTCGACCTTCGCCCATCCCTGGCGTTTTGGCGTAACCACGCCCCTTGCCGCGCAGACCGACTTCCTGCAGGGCGATTTCTACGGCGACATCCTGCAGGGCTCCTTCGTGCGCAAACTCTTCCACAACCTGTCGCCCAACCGACCCGGTGGTTTTGAGACCAGCGTCTCGGCTACCCTGAGCAACTACACGGCGCTCAAGGACGAGGCCCTGCTGCGCTGCAAGGCTTACGCGGCGCTCGCCGACGGTTGCGCCTTTATCTTCATCGACTCGGTCGATCCCGTCGGCACCATCAATCCTCTCGCCTACCAACGCATGGGGCGCATCTTCGAGGAGACGCAGGCCTGCGAGCCCTGGCTGGGTGGCGAACTGCAGCAGGACGTCGCCATCTACCTCAGTACCGAATCCAAGGGGGACTTCGCCGACAACGGCAAATCGGTCGGCGAGGCCGCCGACCTGCACAGCCGCGCTCCCCACGTCGAGGCCGCCCTCGGCGCCTGCCAGGCGCTCATCGGGCACAACATCCCCTGGGGCGTCATCACCCGTAACGATCTTGACCGGCTCGACCGCCACCAGATCGTCGTGTTGCCCAACGTGTTGATGATGGACGAGCAGGAGTGCGCCGCCTTCCGCGAGTACGTGCGTGGCGGCGGCAAGCTTTACGCCAGCCGTTACAGTTCGCTGGTGACCAGCGAGGGCCACTACCTTGAAGACTTCATGCTGGCCGACGTCTTCGGCGCGCAATACGCCGGCGAAACGGTGGAGTCCTTCACCTACATCGCGCCGGCGCCAGGCCATGAGCCGCTCTTTGGCGAGGGCTATTCCCGCAGCCACCCGCCTGGCCTGGAGGACGCGCAAATTCGCATCGTCGCCCGCCCGGAAGCGCAGGTCCCCGGTGAGCTGGTGCTTCCCTGGACCGACCCGGCCGACCCCTGGCGCTTTTCCTCCATCCACAACAACCCGCCTGGCCGTTACACCGGGCAGGCGGCCATCCTGCACAATCACTATGGCGCCGGTCAGGCCATCTACGTCGCCGGCGACATTGAGAGCAGCGAAAACTGCCACGACCTCTTCATCAATCTGCTGCTGCGCATGCAACCGGCCTGGACCTTCATGTCCGACGCGCCAAAGGCCGTGGAGATTACCCTGTTTCATCAGCCGGAGGAATCGCGCTGGCTGATCAATCTGGTCAACTTCCAGCAGGCCCTGCCCAACATTCCCGCGCGCGATATCCAGGTCCGCCTGCGCGTGCCGCAGCGACCCCTGCGCCTGCTGCAGCAGCCCGCGGGCAGGGAATTGCCCTTCGAAAGCCACGGCGACGGCGTCAGCTTCACCCTGCCCGAACTCGAGACCTTCGCCATGCTCACGCTGGAGTATGCGTAGCGATGCGGACCGAAGTCATCAGCAAGAATTCGCTTTCATCCTTCCTTTTGTAACGAGGCAAAAATGACCCAGCCCTGGTACAAAGACATTTACCGTCGCGCCGTTGTCGACCAGCACATCACCGACGCCAATGCCGATTTTCTCACCAGCTTCGACGCCGAACACTACGTCGGCATGATCCGTCGGTCCAACGCCCAGGCCATGTTCATGTACGCCCAGTCGGTGGTGGGGCAGGCCTTCTATCCCTCGAAGGTCGCGCCGGTGCACGCCAACCTCAAGGGCCGCAACCTGCCGCAGGAGGTCATCGACGAGGCGCGCCGTCACGACCTCAAGGTGGTGCTCTACATGAGCCTCGTGTGGGACACCTGGGCCTGCCGCAACCACGACGACTGGAAGGTCAAGGACACCCACGGCCGCGGCATCGCCGACGACATCAGCAGCACTGCCACCCATCGCGCCGGGCTCTGCTGCGTCAACTCGCCCTATCGCGACTACACGCGCGACCTCACCCGCGAAATCTGCGAGTCCTTCGACGTCGAGGGCATTCGCATGGACATGACCTTCTGGCCGCGGCCCTGCTATTGCCGCCACTGCCGCCGACGCTACAATGAAGAGGTCGGCGGCGAAATCCCCGAAATCATCAACTGGGAAGACCCGCGCTGGGTCGCCTTCCAGCGCTGCCGCGAACGCTGGATGGCCGAATTCGCCGAACGTCAGACCAAAACCGCCCTCGCCGCCAACCCCGATCTCTCGGTCGAACACCAGGCTTCCTCCATCCCGCACGAGGCCGGCTGGCGCTTCGGCGTGGACAGCCGCCTGGCCATGCAGAACACCTATCTGCAGGGCGACTTCTACGGCGGCACCATTCAGGGCTCGCTGGTGCGCAAGCTCTTCTACAACCTGAGTCCCAATCGCCCCGTCGGTTTCGAGACCTGCGTCTCCATCTCGCTCGCCAACTACACCGCCATCAAGTCACGCGGGCTGCTGGAGGCCGCCGCCAGTTCCGCCATCGCCGACGGTTGCGCCTTCATCTACATCACCTCCATCGACCCCGTCGGCACGCTGGAACCCACCACCTTCGAGCGCATGGGCGAGATCTGGGGCCGGACGCAGCGCTATGAGCCACACATGGGCGGTGAATTGCAACAGGACGTCGCCGTTTACTACAGCCTCAATTCCAAATGCAACTGGGCCGACAACGGCAAGCACGTCGAAGGCCCGGGCCTCGCAGCCTCCTCCTCCCACACCGACGCTGTTGTCGGCGCCTGCCGCGCCCTGCGCGACCAGCACATTCCTTTCGGCGTCATCACGGACACCAGCCTCGACCAGCTGTCACGCCACAAGGTCATCATTCTGCCGGACGTGCTGATGATGAACGAGGAAGAGGTGAGCGCCTTCCGCGATTACGTGCGCCAGGGCGGAAGACTCTACGCCAGCCGCAACACCTCGCTCGTTACGCGCGACGGCCATCGCCAGAACGACTTCATGCTGGCCGACGTCTTCGGCGTCCACTTTTCCGGTGAAACCGTCGAGACCTTCACCTACCTTGCGCCCGTGGAAGCGACGGACCCGCTCTTCGCGCCCGCCACGCGCCGGCACCCCGCCGGCCTCGCCGAATCGCAACTCATCGTCAGGCCGAATGAAGACCTGACGACCCTGGCCACCATCACGCTGCCCTACACCGTGCCCGCCGACGCGATCACCTTCACCTCGCTGCACAATGACCCACCCGGCTTCCGGACCGCCATGGCCGGCATCGTCCGCAATGAATTCGGCAGTGGCAGCGTCATCTACGTCACCAGCGGCATTGAGCGTCACGAGCACCTGTCCGGCATTTTCCTCAACCTCGTCCGTGAACTTTGCGACGATTTCTCCTTCGAGGCCGATGCGCCGCCGGTGGTCGAGGTCACGCTTTTCGACCAACCCGATCGCAGCCGACTGCTGGCCAATCTGGTCAATTTCCAGGACGTTTTCCCCCAGGTGCCCATCCATGATGCGCGCCTGCGACTCGCGCTTGAGGGCCGCAAGGCGTGCCGCGCCATCCTGCTGCCGGACGGGGAGGAACTGGAATTCGAGGTAAACGATGGCATGGCCGAAATCGCAGTGCCGCGCTTCGAGACCTTCGCCATGCTGGCCCTGGAGTATGAGTAGATGTCCGCCCTCACCCCAAATCCATTGCCGTCCCGGAGGAAGGAAGCCCTCCCCTCAGGGAGAGGGACTTTATCGGCGTTGTTGCCAAATGAGTGTTCTATTGACGTTAATCTCTATGGCCTGAAGCGCTTTCTGCTCCCCCTCTTCCACAGGGAAGGGCTCCCGCGACTCAGCGGGAAAGGGGTTGGGGGGTGAGGGCTACTTACCCGCTACCAGACAGGAGACATCATGCCCGTCTTGACCGCTGAACAACTGCGCCAGACCGTCGCCGACATCTTCGCGCCGCTGGGCGCCGGCGACGAGGAAATCGCGCGCCTGCAGGACCATCTGGTCGGCAGCAACCTGCGCGGCCACGATTCCCACGGCGTGCACATGATGACCAACTACGTCGGTCTCTGGCGCAAGGGCGACATCAGGTTCGGCGCGGAACTGGAGACTATTCGCGAAAGTCCATCGCACGCCGTGCTGGACGCCCACGGGGGACTCGGTCAACTGGCGGCCTGGCGCGCCGCCAACATCGCCATCGACAAGGCCCGCGCGGGCGCCATCGCCGCCGTGACCATCCGCAACTGCAGCCACATCGGCCGCCTCGGCGAATATGCGGAGCAGATCGCCGCCGCCGGCCTGATCGGCTTCGTCACCGTCAACGGCCAGGGCGGGGCCCAGCTGGTGGCCCCCTGGGGCGGTGTGGAGCGACGCCTCTCGGTGAACCCCTTCGCTTGGGGCATCCCCGCGCCGGGGCTGGACATCATGGTCGACATATCGCCGACCGTCGTGGCCGGCGGCAAGGTCAACATCAAGCAACTGCGCGACGAGCCCCTGCCAATCGGCTGGGTGATCGACAGCGAGGGCAGGGACACCAGCGACGCCGCCGACTTCAGCGCCGGTTCGCTGCTGCCCATGGGCGGTCACAAGGGATTCGCGCTCGGCGTGGTCGTGGACGTGCTGGCCGGCGCGCTCAGCGGCGGCGGCACCAGCCAGGCGAATCCGCCCGACTGGCACAACGCCACCCTGATCATCGCCATCAACCCGACGGCCTTCGTCACAATGGAGGAATTTGAGACCGAAGTTCGCGATCTGCTGGACTACATCCGCAGCAGCCGCCTGCGGCCCGGCTTCAGCGAAATTCTGATCCCCGGCGAGCCCGAGGCCCGCGAAATGGAACGTCGCCAGCGCGAGGGCATCTTTGTCAGCGAGCGCGCCTGGGGCCGGCTCAGCGCCCTGCGGGATGGGACGACGTCGCCATGAGCAAGGCCCGCATCGGTCTGATCTGCAGCATGTCGCCCGAGTTGCACGACGTCTGGGGCGAGGAAGTGCGCGCCCCGTCGCGCAAGATGTTCGCCGAAGCGCGCCAGATTCTCGAAGGCTTCGGCGTCGAGGTCGTCTCGCCCGAGGGATTCACCACCTCGCTGAAGCAGGCCCGCGCCCACGGACGCATGTTGCGCAACGCCGACGTCCACGTGCTGGTGGTCTACGTCGCCCGCTGGAGTTACGGCACCAGCGTGGTTGAGACCGCCCTTGAATGCGACGTGCCGGTCGTCGTCTGGACCAACACCGACATCGCCGCCGTCGGCATCGTCGGCGCCAGCGTGGTACGCGGCTCGCTCGACGAGGCCGGCGTCACCAACTGCCTCGTCTATGGCGACTTCGACGACCCGGTTGCCCTGCGGGAACTCGAGGTGCGCTGCCTCGGCGCGGCCGCCGGCAGCCGCCTGCGCGGCCAGGTCTACGGCCTGATGGGCTCGCGCTCGCTGGGCATGCTGACCGCCACCGTGGACGCCAACCAGTGGCGCCGCCAGTTCGGCGTGGAGATTGAATCCTGGGACCAGAGCGAGATCATCGACCTCGCGCAGAAGATGCCCGACGCGGAGGTGGAGTCGCATCTCGCCTGGAGCCATGAGGTCTTCGGTTCGATTCAGGTGAAGGACGAGGTGATGCGCGCCGCCATGAAGATGTACCTCGCCTCGCGCCGCCTGATCACCGAACGCGGCTTCGATTTCGTCTCCGTGCGCTGCCTGCCGGAGACGCCGGTGCTCTTCACCACCTTCTGCACCACCATCGCCCTGCTCAACGACAGCTCCGACGCCGACGGCGACAAGGAGGCCATCTGCTGCTCCTGCGAGTCCGATTCCAACGGCGCTCTCACCATGCAGATTCTCAAGCACCTCGGCGGCGCGCCGGTCATGTTCGGCGACGTGCGCACCATCCGCCTCGTCGAGGGCGAAATCTGGATCTCCAACTGCGGCTCGCAGGCCACCACCCTGGCGAAGGACCGCAGCCAGGTGCACTGGGTCGAGCACGGCTTCCAGGAGTTCGAATGGAAACTGGGCGGCGCGGCGCCCCAGGCGGTCAACAAACCCGGCCGCGTCACCCTGGCGCGCATCACCCGCCAGGCCGGCGAGCACGTGATGCTGATCACCGGCGGCGAGTGCCTCGACGTGCCGCACGAGAAACTGCAGGAAACGCACTGGGACTTTTCGCCGCATGCCTTCGTCCGCCTGGACGCCGACCCGCGCAATGTCGCGCGTGAACTGCGCAGCAATCACCTCAGCCTGGTCTATGGCGATTACATCCCGCATCTGGAGGAGACCTGCCGTGTGCTGGACATCCGCCCCATCGTCGTCCGTTGAGAACAGTGAAGCGCCCGGCCCTTTCCCCATCTTCGACGGGACATTGGATTCAGGGTGGGGGCAACAGGAAAAAAGGAGAGCACCATGACCGTTGACGTGGCGAAATACAGGCAGCAGGGCTATCTCTGCCCCATCCCGGTTTACAACCCGGCAGAGGTCGAACCCCTGCGCCAGCTTTACTGGCGCCTGCGAAAGCTGCTGCCGCCTGGCGTCTCCACCCAGGAGATGGACTGGTGGCACGGCGAGGACCGCGAGCTCTGGGCCATCGCCAGCGAGCCGCGCATCCTTGATCTCGTCGAGCCCATCCTCGGGCCGGACTTTTACATCTGGGGCTCGCAGTTCTTCAGCAAGGACCCCGGCGACGCCAAGACCACGCCCTGGCACCAGGACGCTTTCTTTTGGCCGCTGGCGCCGCACAACTCCGTCACCGTGTGGGTCGCCTTCGAGGACAGCGACGCGGCCAACGGCGCGATGAAGGTCATTCCCGGCACGCACCGCGCGCAGCACATCACGCACGAGGACACGGAAAGCACGAGCGACGTGCTGCCCGCGCGCGCCACGGGCGGGGACTTCTCTTTTGACGATGCCGTTCACCTGGAACTGAAGGCGGGGCAGGTCAGCCTGCACGACGACAACATCCTTCACGGCTCGGACGCCAACGATTCTGACCGGCTGCGCTGCGGCCTGACCCTGCGCTACTCCAGTAATGAGGTCAAGGTCGATCTCTCCGTCTGGCCCTTCTTCAAGGCCTTTCAGGTGCGCGGCGTCGACCGTTACAAACATAATCCCGCCGGCGCGCCGCCGACCGATCTGATGCGCGCGTATCGCCAGGTCACGGCGGGCGAGGAGATTTAATCTGCCTTTTCGCCTCCCCGCTGCGCGACCTAGGGCAGGGGAGTTCGGGCAAGAGTCAGGAGCAGCACCATGACGAAACCAGCAGTTGACGCCGAGCGTTTCCAGCGCGACGGTTTCCTCTTTCCCTTCACCATCTACGAGAGCGAGCAAGATCTGGCCCGCTTGCGCTCCATCTTTTGGCGTCTGCGCGCGCTGCTGCCGCCCGGCACCTCCACCCGGCAGATGATGCAGTGGCATGACCTCGACCTTGATCTCTGGCAGCTGGCCAGCGAGCCTCGCATCCTCGACGTGCTGGAGCCCGTTCTCGGTCCCGACTTCTACCTCTGGGGCTCGCAGTTCTTCAGCAAGGACCCCGGCGACCCCAGCGTCGCCGGCTGGCACCAGGACGCCGCCTTCTGGCCCCTGACGCCGCATCGCACGGTCACCGTCTGGCTGGCCTTCGAGGACAGCGACGTCGAAAACGGCGCCATGCAGGTCATTCCCGGCACACATCGCGCCGGCATCCTGCAGCACGCGGGCGAGCACGACGAACACGACATGCTCAACATGCGTCTTGAGCGCGGCAACTTCAGCCGCAGCGACGCCGTCCACATTTGTCTGCGCGCCGGCCAGATCAGCATCCACGACGACAACATCGTCCACGGCTCCGCGCCCAACACCTCGGACCGCCTGCGCTGCGGCCTGACGCTGCGTTACTCCGCCAGCGAGGTGCGCGTCGATGCTGCGGCCTGGCCGACCTTCCGCGCCTGCTTCGTGCGCGGCGAGGACCGTCACGGCCACAACCCGCTCGGCCAGGCCCCCACCGACATCCTGCGCGAGTTCGTGCCGATCTGAGCGCAGCCCGCTCAACCCGTAAGCGACGACACGTCCAGCACGTACATCTGACGCGATCCTTCGTGAATTGAGTCGATGCACACCATGCGCCCGTCGCGCTTCCAGCGGGGATGCAGGTCGCAGCGGATTTCACCGCTGATTTTTGGGTCCGAATGGAAGCGTCCGACGTCGAAACGCGTGTCGCTCGCCAGGTGATACAGCATCAGCAGGCGTTCATGGCGGGACGGGTCGGGATAGCTGTCGCTCAGCAGCCACTGACGGTCGGGGCTGAATGAATTGTGCCCGTCCCGGACCAGGGTGTCGGCGCCGACCACCATGGCCTCGCCGGACGGGTCGCTGTAAAGGTGGAAGTGCGGCGCGCCACCATGGCGCGACCAGGCCAGGATGTGTTTGTCGTCGCGCCAGTCGTAATGCGACACGACCCCGGAGCCTTCCAGCAAGGTGAGATTGCCGCCGTCCGGGTCCACGGTGAACAGACGTGTATGGAAGCCCCTCGGCGAGGGCCAGCGGTGCAGGAAGGAAACACGGCTCCCCGCCGGGTTCCACTCCAGGTGGTTCACCCAGTGGTCGACTCCCCGCATGGTCTCACCGGTCTCAATTCCGGCCAGCTGCGCCAGACTGACGATCAGCCGATATTGACGCGTATCGAGGTCCATGTGCCAGATGCCGTCATCCTCCGGTGCACATTTCCCGGCGCTGCGATCCGGCAGGCCGACGTAACCGTAGCCGGGACGGGTGCGCGCCAGGCGCGCGAAGTTTAGCGACACGGCTACCCCTCCGTCCGGCGCGAGCGCACAGACCGGACGCGGCAACAATTTGCTCTTGCCCGTCTCCAGATCCAGGACACAGGTTGCGAATGAATCTCCACTGAGGGCATTGAAGAGGATGAGGCGCTGTGGACCAGACGGCAGCCACTGCAGCATGTTGCCCTGCTGCCAGCACCAGACCCTGCTCTCGGCCAGGGTCTGCCAGCGAAAGTCGTCGCGGCTGTCCAGCATGCCGATTGTGGCGACGTCTCCCGGCGTTGGCGGACGGTCCATGAAAGGCGTTCGCAGCGCCAGCAGGTAGCGGCCGCTCGCATCCCAGGGAGTCTTGTCGTAGTAGCCGAAGAAATGGTGGCGGGGGCCATCCGTGACTCGCGTGACGGGGCAGGGGTAGTCGACGATCGGCATGGCTTGCTGCGCAAGGACTGTTTGACCGGCAGTTGCGCCGCACTATATCCCCCTACGGTCAACAATCGAAATCCGCCAACCACCTGGCCGACCGCGTTTAACGCCGTTATACTGGCCGATTCTAGCCACGCACCGGGGAATTTTTCCCTTGAAAATAATTGACATCGCCCTTTTCGAAATCAGCGCGTCCTGGGATGAACCGGCCGGCCGAATGCGCGTCGCCCTGCCGCTGGACCTCTATCCCGACCAGGTCCATCCCTACCCGCCTAACCAACGCAAAAGCGAACTCAGGCAGATCTTCGTCGAGATCCAGGCGGAGGGCGAGGTCTCCGGCCTGTTCGGGCCCGTCGAAGCGCGCCAGGCCTACCTGATCGCCACCCAGTTGCGTCCCCTCCTGCTGGGCCAGGACGCCCTGGCGACCGAACTCCTCTTTGAAATCATGCTGCGCCTGGACCGCCACGGCCGCTCCGGCGTTTTCATGACCGCCATCAGCGCCATCGATTGCGCGCTTTGGGACCTGAAGGGCAGGGCCTGGGGCCAGCCCGTCTACCGCCTGCTGGGCGGCCCGACGCGGAAACAGGTGCCGGCCTACGCCAGCATGCTGGGCCATTCGATCGAACCGCAAGAAGCGGCCCAGGGGGCGGCGGACTTCCAGGCGCAGGGTTTCCCCGCACAAAAGTGGTTCTTCCACTACGGGCCCGGCGCCGGTCAGGAGGGGTTGGAACGCAACATCGCGCTGGCGCAGGCCCTGCGTGAAGCCGTCGGCCCGCACTATCCGCTGATGTTCGACGCCTTTTGCAGCTGGACCGTCCCCTACGCCCGGCAAATGTTGCGGGCGCTGGAACCGCTCAACCCCACCTGGATGGAAGAGCCCATCCCGTCGGAACGCGTCCGCGAGTTCCGCAAACTGCGCCAGAGCTCGCGCGTACCGATCGCCACCGGCGAGCACGTCTACACCCGCTGGCAGAGTGTGCAACTGCTTGTCAATGAAGCCGTGGACGTCCTGCAAAACGACCCGGACTGGACCGGCGGAATCTCCGAAACCGTGAAGATTTGCGCGCTGGCCTCGGCCTTTGAGGTTCCCTTCATCGCGCACGGTCACTCACTGCTGCCCGCGCTGCACGTCGCGGCCTCACAGTCGCCCGCCACCGTGCCCTGGGTGGAGTACCTGGTCTACCACCAGCCGCCAAAACAGCACTTCCAGAAAACAATGTACGCGCCGCAAGACGGCCACCTTGCGTTGCCGGAGTCGCCCGGCCTGGGCATTGCGCTGGACGAGAGCAAATTCGATCGTCGGGTGGAGTTGAGGTTCCAGCCCTGATCGCATGTCATGTATGAAAGTATAAGCGCCACGAGCGCAATGGCAGCATCCTTACGAAACAACACCATTAAGGACGTTTATTACTAATGATAATGCCTCTTATCATCGAAATATGACAGAAGTGTATTTGCCTGTCTGTTAAGAAACCGTTATCTTTGCGCTGTAGCTTTGAGCAGTTTGTCTGGAGGTAAAACAGTGAAAGTCTACGGTTTGGCAATCGCCGCACTGTTATTGCTTCCCTGGAGCCCTGTTGCAGCCCAGGAACGTTGCGTAGAGAACCCGGGGCCAGGGTTAAGCGCTGCCGACAAGGCCAGAATTGCAGAATTACGAGGTTTTCCAACTCTCTTCCCGGAAGAGGTAGTGGAACTTGCAAGGCTGGAGGAGAAGTCCACGAGCTGGGCCGCAAGAGTCGGTGCGGGTAACGGCTGGTTCGACGATGGGCCCGACAGCTGCGTCCTTTACATCTCGGCTTCGGGCGAATCTGTCCTGGGCACCCGCATATACCTGCCGCAATTGGGGGCTGACCTGGGGAAGACTTCGCCTCGCAGCAGCCGGCAGGCCACGGTGCTCGACGGCCCCGCCCGCATCCGTAGCGGGCCCGGGCAACAACATTCCTTTCTCGCCTGGTGTCCCAATGGCGCGTCACTGACGGTCTTCCCGCCGTCACAGGACCTCTGGCTGCCCGCCAGCTGCTACGGCGCCAATGGCTGGATTTATGAACCCCTGGAGAACTACGACGCCGGACAGGACCAACCCGCCGTGGTGTCGGTTCCGCCTGGCGCCAGCGGCCGCCAGGCCACCGTGGTCGACGGCCCCGCCCGCATTCGCAGCGGGCCGGGGGCACAACATGCCCGTCTTGCCTGGTGCGCCGACGGCGCGTCACTGACAGTTTTCCCGCCGGCGGTGGACAATTGGCTGCCCGCCAGCTGCTATGGCGCCGACGGCTGGATATACGGACCCCTGGTGAACTACGACGCCGGGCCGGCCCAACCAATTGTGACGCCAATTCCATTTCCGGCTGGCGAAATCTCCCGGCCCGCCGGCGGGCAACAGACCACCGTGATCAGCGGCCCCGCCCGCATACGCAGCGGCCCCGGGCAACAACATTCCTTCCTCGCCTGGTGCGCTGAGGGCGCGCCGCTGACGGTCTTCCCGCCGGCTGTGGATGACTGGCTGCCCGCCAGTTGCTATGGCGCCAACGGCTGGATTTTCCAGCCTCTGGTGAACTACGACGCCGGGCCGGCCCAACCAATTGTGACGCCAATTCCATTTCCGGCTGGCGAATCTCCGGCTGGCGAAATCTCCCGGCCCGCCGGCGGGCAACAGACCAATGTGATCAGCGGCCCCGCCCGCATCCGCAGCGGCCCCGGGCAACAACATGCCGATCTTGCCTGGTGCGCTGAGGGCGCGCCGCTGACGGTCTTCCCGCCGGCGGTGGACGGCTGGCTGCCCGCCAGTTGCTACGGCGCCAATGGCTGGATTTACGCACCCCTGGTGAACTATGACGCCGCACCGGCCCAACCTGCTGTGACGCCAATTCCATTTCCTGCTGGCGACACCTCCCGGCCCGCCAGCGAGCAACGGGCCAATGTGATCAGCGGCCCCGCCCGCATCCGCAGCGGCCCCGGTCTACAACATGCCGATCTTGCCTGGTGCGATACTGGCGTGTCACTGACGGTCTTCCCGCCGGCGGTGGATGGTTGGCTGCCCGCCAGCTGCCTCGGCACCAATGGCTGGATTTACGCCCCCCTGGTGAACTACGACGCCGGGCCGGCCCAACCCGTTGTGACGCCAATTCCATTTCCGGCTGGCGACACCTCCCGCCCCGCCGGCGGGCAACAGACCACCGTGATCAGCGGCCCCGCCCGCATACGCAGCGGCCCCGGGCAACAACATGCCCAACTTGCCTGGTGCGCTGACGGCGCGCCACTGACGGTCTTCCCGCCGGCAGTGGACGGTTGGCTGCCCGCCAGTTGCTACGGCGCCAACGGCTGGATCTATCAGCCCCTGGTGAACTACGACGCCGGACCGGCCCAAGCAATTGTGACGCCAATTCCATATCCGGTTGGCGAATCCTCCCGCCCCGCCAGCGCGCAACAGGCCATCGTGATCAGCGGCCCCGCCAACATTCGCAGTGGCCCCGGGCAGGCGCATCCTCACCTGAGCTGGTGCAGCGAAGGCTTGTCCCTGACCGTCTGGACGCCTGCGGTGGACGGCTGGCTGCCCGCCAGTTGCTACGGCGCCAATGGCTGGATTCACGAGTCCCTGGTGAGTATCAGCAACTAAAGGCATGGAGATCGGATAAACCAGAGGGCCCACTTCACATTTCAACCGCATTTGGCCGCATTTGCCGGGCGTCGCGTCAGCGCCATCGGCCACTTCGTGCAAGCGAAGGCCGCCCGGCCCGCCAGGTGACGAGAGTACGTTAATCTGTTTCCTTGACCAATTTGCGTTGCGGGATTGGCGGCTTCAGGCCATGGCCGCCAGCGGCTCAACGCCCCACTCACCCGCCAGGGTCTGCAACATCGACCAGGTGAGCTCCGGCAGCGGGATGCCCTCGCGCTGACGCTGTAGCCTGGTGCGCTCCTCCGGCTCGCCGGGTAGCAGCACCAGGTCGTGCCCTTCCGCCGGACGGATCCTGTGCGCGTTTTCGCGGAGCTCGTCGGCCAGGGCCGTGAAGTCCTCCAGCTCGCCAAAATGCTCGATCAAGAGCGCCAGCATCAGCGTGGGGTTGCCATACAGGTCGGCGCCCTTCGCGCCCGAGGGCACGGTCCCGGCCAGCAGCACCGGGATCAGCGCCATCATCAGGTTCAGACCATAACCCTTGTAGGTGCCAAAAGGCAGCAGCATGCCACCCTCAAAAAGCTTGTCCGGATTGCGCGTCGGCTGCCCTTCCGAATCCAGCACCCAGCCCTCCGGGATCAGCTCGCCCCGGTCGCTGTAGACGTTCATCTTGCCCGCCGCCACGATCGAGGTGGCGAAGTCCAGCACCATCGGCCCGCGCCCCGTCGGCACGCCCCAGGCCATCGGATTGGTGCCGGTGACGCGTTCGCGCCCGCCCCAGGGCGCCACCAGGGCGCCGGGGATGCCGACCATCACCAGGCCCACCAGACCTCCGTCCGCCAGCCAGGCCGCGTAATCGCCCAGGCGACCGATGTGGTTGCAGTTGGCCAGGGCGACGGCCGCCACGCCGTGCTCGCGCGCCAGGCCGCGCAACTGCGCCGCGCCATAACGCGCGCCGACCTGGCCGTAGCCGCGGCGGCAATCGACCACGGCGATGGCGCCGTGCCGATGTTTGATGCGCGGCCGCATCGCGGGCTGGATGACGCCCTCCTTCACCTGGCGCAGATAGCTTTCATGCCGCATCACGCCGTGCGAATCGTGGCCGCCGAGGTTGGCGTCCACCAGGGTCTGCGCCACGAAGTCCGCGATATCCGGCGGCGCGCCGGTGGCCCGGTAGAGACGACTGGAAAAGTCCGTCAGTTGCTCCGCGCTGACCAGTGGCATGGCTACCCTCTTTCTCCCTGCAATTCCAGCGCCGCGCGCAGCACGCCGTCGCAGGCCGCCAGGCGCGCCCGCGCCGATTCTGCGTCAAGGCCGCAGCGCGCCATCAACACCGCCGGCTTGACCGTCTGACCCGTCTGCTCCAGCAATGCGGCCGCCCGCGACTCGCTGACGCCGCCCAGCTGCGCGACCATGCGCCGCGCCCGCAATGCCAGTTTCGCGTTGCTGACGCGCAGGTCCACCATCAGGTTGTCATGCACCTTGCCGAGGCGAATCATGGCCGCCGTGCTGAGCATGTTGAGCACCATCTTCTGCGCCGTGCCGGCCTTGAGCCGCGTGGAGCCCGCGATCAACTCCGGCCCGGTAATGGCTGCAATGCCGATCTCCGCCACATCCAGCAGCGGCGCAGGCGCGCTGCAGCTGATGCCCGCCGTGAACGCGCCGGCCTGCCTTGCGTAGGCCAGGCCCCCCAATACGAAGGGCGTGCGTCCGCTGGCGGCGATGCCGACCACCGCGTCGCAATGTGTCAGGTCCAGCGCCTGCAGGGCCAGCGCCCCGTCCTGCGCGCTGTCCTCCGCGCCTTCCGCCGAAAGCATCATGGCGCCGACACCGCCTGCCAGCACGCCCTGCACCTGCTCCGCCGGTGCGTTGAAGGTCGGCCCGCACTCCACGGCGTCCAGCACGCCGAGGCGACCGCTGGTGCCCGCGCCCATGTAGATCAGTCGTCCGCCAGCCCGCAGACGCCTGGCGATGCGCTCCGCCGCCTGCGCCACCTCTGGCAGCGCGTCCCGTACCGCCGCGGCGACTTTTGCGTCCTCCGCGTTCATCAGGGTGACGACGTCCAACGTCGACATGCGGTCGAGACCGCGGCTGGCCGGGTTTTGCGCTTTCGTGTGCCTGGCTTGCCCAGGTGCCGTGTGCCTGGCTTGCCCAGGCGCCGTGTGCCTGGCTGATTCGGACGCCATGAGCCGACGCTCAGCCCGTCGTCTTCATGCCGGCCGCGATGCCGCTGATGGTCGCCAGCACCTCGCGCAGCACGGCTTCCTGACCCGGCCCGTCGGGGTCAGCGCGCAATTCCTGCAACAGGGCCACCTGGATGAAATTCAACGGGTCGACGTAGGGGTTGCGCCGTTCGATGGACAGGCGGATGACCGGGTTGTTGTCCAGCAAGTCGTCTTGCCCGGTGACCGCGCAAAGCAGGCGTTGCGTGCGTTCGTGCTCCTCCTCGATACGCCGGAAATAACGCTGGCGCAGCGCAGCATCGGCCACCAGCTCGCGCGCGTAAAGCCCGGCGATGCCCAGGTCCGCCTTGGCCACGTCCAGCTGCGCGTTTTCCAGCACGGCGTTGAAGAAGGGCCAGCTGCGGTACATCTCGCGCAGCAGTTCCAGGCCGTCCGCTTCCCGTTCACACCAGGTCTCAAGCGCATGACCCACGCCGAACCAGCTGGGCACAATCGCCCGGCTCTGCATCCAGGAAAAGGTCCAGGGGATGGCGCGAATCGAGGCGAAACCGCCGCCGGCGCTGCGTTTGGCGGGACGCGAACTGATGGGCAAACGCGCCAGTTCGCCGATCGGCGTGGCCTGCTGCCAGAAGGTCAGAAAGTCCTCGCTGCCGTAGACGAAATCACGCCAGGCCTGCTGGCCCAGTTCTGCCAGTTCGCCCATGGCGTTCATCCAGACTTGTTCCACGCGCGTTTCCTGCGGGGCGCCCAGCGCCAGCATCATGGCGTGCATCACCTGATGCAGGTGGCGCCGGCCAATGTCGCGGTTGCCATAGCGGTAGGCGATGACCTCGCCCTGCTCGGTGATCTTGGTCCCATAGGTCAGCGAACCGGGCGGCAGCGCAAGAATCGCCAGATTGGTGGGGCCGCCGCCGCGGCTGATGCTGCCGCCGCGTCCGTGGAAGAGTTGCAGCGCGATGCCATGTTCGGCGCAGGTCACCGTCAGCTCCTGTTGCGCGCGGTACAAATGCCAGTTGGAAGCCAGGTAGCCGCCGTCCTTGCTGCTGTCGGAATAGCCGACCATCACCTGCTGGTGCAGGCCGCGGCGACGGCCCCGCGCCTGCAGGTAACGCTGCCATGCCTCGTTGGCAAAGAGCGCGCGCATGATCGCCGGGCCGTCGCGCAGGTCGTCGATGGTCTCGAAGAGCGGCACCAGCTCCAGGTCCTCGTCGACGCCGACCTCGCTGGCCAGCAGCAACATGGCCAGCATGTCGCTCGGCGCCTGGCTCATGCTGCCGATGAAGGTGTCGATGGCGATTGTGCCGTAGCGCGCGTGGGCCTGGGCCACCATGCGCCAGGCGCCAATGACGCGCTGCGTGTCTTCGGAAAAGGGACTCACGTCCACCGGGAAGAAGGGCCGCGGGTTGGCGATCTCGCGCGTCAGCAGGGCCTGCTTCGCCGCCTCGTCGAGGCCCTCATAGTCCTCCTCAATGCCGTAGTGGCGGAAGAGTTCGGCCAGCGCCGCGCGCTGCAGGCCGGCGTCTTCGCGCAACTCCAGCGGCACCAGATGCAGGCCGAAAAGCCGCACCTTGCGAATCAGGCGCAGCAGGGAACCGTTGGCGACGTGGCGGCTGTCATTGGCCAGCAGGCTGTGGCGGATGCGCTCCAGTTCAGCGATCAGTTCGCGACTGTCGCGGTAGCCCTCCGGCAAGTCGTCCAGAGTTGCCTGCAGGCGGCGCCGGACCCCCTGCAGCAGCTGTCGCCAGGGTTGACCCGGCCAGCGTTCGGCCAGCAAGGCCGCGTCCGGTTGGCGGGCCAGGGCCTGCTGCAAGTCCTGCAGGTCATGGTCCGCGCGGACCGCCTGGGTCAGTTGTTCCTGCAGCCGGGCCACCTCACGCAGCCATACTTCCAGCGCCGCCCGGCGCAGCGTCGCCAGGGTCTGCAGGGTGACGTCGGCGGTGACGTTGGGGTTGCCATCGCGGTCGGCGCCGATCCACGAGGCGAAACGCAGCAGCCCCTGCGGCCGCGACCAGTCGGCCTCCGGGAATTCCTCGTCGAGGCTGCGAATCAGGTCCTCGTAGACGTCCAGCACCACGTCCATGATGACGCTGGTCAGGTACCAGAGGCCGAAATCGACCTCGTCCATCACCGTCTTGCGCGTGCTGCGGTTGGTCGGCGTCTGCCACAACGCCTCTATCTGCTCGCGCAGCGCCTCCAGAAAGACCGCGCGTTCGCGTGGCGGAAAGTCCTCGCGGTCATGGTGGTCCATCATCTCGGAGATGGCCCGCAGTTTGACCAGCATCTCCTTGCGCTTGGCCTCGGAGGGGTGCGCCGTCAACACCAGGCGCACGCGCAACTGGTCGAAAATCGCGGCCAGGTCTTCTGCCTGCAGGCCGGCCCGCTGCAGGCTGCGCACAGCGTCGGCCAGGGACTCGCGCACGATGCTGCCGCGCGCGCGTTGCCGCAGGACGCGGGCGCGCTGGATGTCCTCGGCGATGTTGATCAACTGAAAGTAATTGCTGAAGGCCTTGACCAGAATCTCGCGTTCCTCCGGCCCCAGGGCCAGGACGCGCTGCCACAGCTCTTCCAGCAGGGCCGGGTCCTCCCCGTCGCGGCGCCGAATGGCCAGTTTGCGAACGGTTTCGACCAGACGCAGGGCGTCCGCGCCGTGCTGCTCGACGATCAGTTCGCCCAGCAAATTCCCCAGCAAATGAATGTCGCGGCTCAGCGCGCTCTGACCCTCGCCGGTCTGGCTCATGCGTCTCCTGTCCCGCAATACGCGGGCATGCAGTGGCTGTCGCGGTCATTATCGCGGCAGGCCTGCCTGGTCGCAAGCGCCGGGCCGGGTTGGGTGGCGCTTAGGGCCAGGCGCAATACTGCTCGCGCAGTACGGACTTGCGCACCTTGCCCAGCGCGTTCTGCGGCAGTGAGTCCACCAGATGCCAGGCGCGCGGCAGCTTGTAGGGCGCCAGTCGCGCGCGGCACCAGGCCTCCAGCGCCGCTTCCTCCAGGGCCGCGCCGGCTTCGGGCAGGACCAGGGCGACGACCCGTTCGCCCCATTCCTCGTCCGGGCAGCCGATGACCGCCGCCGCCCTGATTTGCGGATGCTCCAGCAAGGCGCGCTCCACCTCCGGCGGGTAGACGTTCATCCCGCCGCTGATGATCAGGTCCTTCACCCGCCCCTGCAGCGTGAAGTAGCCGTCCGGCGCGCGCTGCGCCAGGTCGCCCGTGCGCAGCCAGCCATCCGCCGTGAAGGCCGCCGCCGTTTGCTCCGGCTGGTTGTGGTAACCGGCGCAGACATGCGGCCCGCGGATTTGCAGTTCGCCCACCACGTTGTCGGGCAGCGGCTGCTCCGTCTGCCGCTCCACGACGCGGGCCTCCACGCCCGGCAGCGGCAAGCCCACCGAGCCCCGGCGCCGTTCGCCCCGCAGGGGGTTCGAGAGGTTCATGCCGGTCTCGGTCATGCCATAGCGCTCCAGCAGAGTCACGCCGAAGCGCCGCCGCACGCCCTCAAACAGGTCGTCCGGCAGGCGGTCCGAGCCGGAAGTCATCAGGCGCACGTGGCGCAGGTCGTGGTCGCCGCCTGCAGCGGCCCGGTAGAGACGGCGGTGAATGGTCGGCACGCCCATGAAGACCGAAAAGCGCCGCGACCCCAACAGCTGCAGTACCCGCCCGGCGTCGAAGCGCGGCAACAGGACGGCCGTGGCGCCGGCGCGCAGCGCGCCGTGCAGGGCCACCGTCAGGCCATGTACGTGAAACAGGGGCAACACGTGCAGCAAGACGTCATCCTGGCGCCAGCCCCAGGCCTCGTGCAGGGCCTCGATGTTGGCCGTCAGGTTGCCATGGGTGATGCGCGCGCCTTTGGGCCGGCTGGTCGTGCCGCTGGTGTAGAGCATCATGGCCAGCTGCTGCGGGTCCCGCGGCATTGGCGGCGCGACGGGCTCGAACCCCCTGATCTGCTGCGTGAAGGACTCGTCGTCGCGCAGGGCGATGCAGCGCAGGGCGATGCAGCGCAGGCCGGGCGTGGCTGGCGCCATGGCTGCCGCGTTCCGGTCGCCCCCTGCATGGAAAAACAGGATCGCGCCGGAATCGCTCAGGAAGTAGCGCAGTTCGGCTGCCGGAAAGGCCGGATTGAGCGGCAGATGCAGCGCGCCCAGGCGACAGATCGCCAGGTGCAGCTGAACGAAGGCCAGGCCGGTAGGCAACTGCGTCGCGGCGCAGTCACCGGGCCGCAGACCCAGGGCCTGCAACCAGGCCATGCAGCGCTGCACCTGCATCTCAAGCTCGCCATAGCGCAGCGACTGCGCGCCATCTTCGCGCAGCAACTCAATGGCGACCTTGTCCGGCTGCGACAAACAGTGCTGCCGCAGCCTGTCGAGAAACATTGGCGTCATCGGGCGACGGCCTCCGCGCCGACCTGCGTCCTGACCCTGCCGACTCTGCTCTCGCGCTCTGGCGAGACCCGGCCCGCTGAACGCGACAGCGGTAGCCATTGTATACGCCGACTCATTCGACCGGGTAGCGCGCCGGCGATTCTGTTACGATACCCTCGCTGTCAGGCGCGCAGGAGCGGCCATGAGCGCAGGTCCGGTTATCGCAATCGTTATGGGCGACCCCGCCGGCATCGGCCCCGAACTCATCGTCAAGGTGCTGGCCGAAGACAGCTGGCAAGAGCGCTGCCGACCTTTCGTCATCGGCGACCTGCAGGTCATGCTTTCTACCGCCGCCGGCCTCGGCTGCGCGCTGCGCTTCAAGGCAATTGAGGCACTCGACGATGCCGCTTTCGCAGCGGGCCAGGTCGAGGTGCTGAATCCACCCGGCCACGTCCTGGGCCCGCTGCCGCCGCCAGGGGTCCATCCAGACCTCGGCGAGGCGGCGGCGCGCTACCTCGCACTGGCTTACCAACTCGCGATGCAGGGCAGCGTCGCCGGCGTCGTGATGGCGCCGATGAACAAGGAGTCCTTTCGCGCCGCCGGTTACGACCACTATGACGAGTTGCAGTTTCTCGGCGAAATCACCGGCAGTGACGAGCCATTCATTCTGGCCGCAGCCGGCCCCGTCAAGGCGGTCTCCGTTACCGAACACATCCCCTTCGCCGATATCGTCAGCCATATCACCCGCGAGCGCGTGCGCCGCCACATAGAGCATCTGCACCAGGTGCTGCGGCGGCTGGGCCATGCGGCGCCGCGCATCGCCTGCGCCGCGCTGAACCCGCACGGCGGCGAAGGCGGGCTCTTTGGCAGGGAAGAAATCGACGTCATCGCGCCGGCCATCAACGACGCCCAGGCCCTAGATATTGACGTCAGCGGGCCAGTCCCGGCGGACATCGTGTTCAAACGGGCGCTGGATGGCGATTTCGACGGCGTGGTCTGCATGTACCACGATCAGATGAATATCGCCCGCAAGTTGCTGGCGCGCGCGGATATCGCGACCCTGTGGCTGGGTCTGCCGGTCATCGGCGCCACCACCGCCCATGGCACGGCCTTTGACATCGCCGGTCAGGGCATCGCCGAGCCGGGCAGCCTGCGCGCCGCGCTGGAATACGCCATCCGGTTGGCAAGGCAGTAAGTACTGACAGGTCGCGTCAGACGGCGACGGCCTCCGCGCCGATGTTGGCCTCGATCCAGCTCTTCAGCGGCACGTCCACCTCTGCGGGTGAGGTGTAGCCGTAGTTGCCCGTCGGCGACGCGCCGAAGAGTTGCTGGCGGATCGGGTCCATGCGGCCGTTCAGGCGCTGGTCGAGCGTGACCTCATCGCGCGGCCGCAGCCAGCGATAGCTGTAGCCATAGAACAGCACCTTGCGCGGGCTGTGCCAGTGGTTGGCGCTGGACGAGTGCCACAGGCGCCGGTCAAAGAACACCGCCGAGCCCGCCGGCACCAGCACCGGCACGCCACCGGGCAGTTCGCAACGACGATTGCCACCGGGAAAGACCATGGTCTTCTGCAACTGGCTGCCTGGCAGGACGTGGAAATTGCCGCGCCCCGGCTGCGAGCAGTCCGTCAGGAAGAAGCCGACTTTCAGCGAAATGCGCGGCTGCGGGTCTGTCTCCAGTTCCAGATTGAGTCGCCCGCTGTCCTGGTGCCAGCCGAGACCGTGGCCTCCGGCCGGGTCCTCGGGCGGCGAAAGGTTCAAATGCGAGTGGTAAAGCTGGATATTCCAGCCCAGCAGGCCAAAGACGCGGGCGAAGGTCTGCGGCAGGTCGACCAGCTCCAGCAGGGCCTCGTCGCGCCCGGCAAAGTCGAACACGGCGACGCGCTCGCCCGGTCCCAGTTGCTGCTCCTCGCGCCGCTCGTCCACCAGGCGGTCGAAGGCCGCCACGGCCCGCTCCAGCTGTTCCGGCGACAACGCGTTTTCCACAATGAAAAAGCCGTCCCGTTCAAAGGCCTCGCGCTCGGCCTCGCCCAACATGAAGTCCAGACAACTCGTATCCATTTTGCTCTCCACAAGCTCCCCGCCGCGCAGGGATTGTATCCTGCCGCGACCACAGGCGCCGCAGAAGTGTCGCAACGTGCAGGGCTGAACTTCAGGGCAGCGGGCCTCGCGAGCGATCAGCCTTTCAGGGGGCCCGTCATCTGCACCAAGCGAAAGCCGATGGAGGCGTGGGCGCGCTCCGGCGCCAGGGCGTAGCGGAAGTCGATCACGGCCCGCTCGGCCTCGCTGAGAAAGGAGCCGCCGTGGATCAGACGTTTGCTGCCGGGCGCATTGTTGCCGCCGGGCTGCGCATCGCGGCACCACTCCCAGACGTTGCCGGCCATGTCCTGCGCGCCGCAGGGGCTGGCCCCCTCACGATAGCGGCTGACCTGGGTGGTCATGCGGATGAAACTCTCGCGCACGTTGCAGCGCAGCAGGTCAAATTCATCGCCCCAGGGGAAGCGCCTTTCGTCTTCGCCGCGCGCCGCGCGCATCCACTGCAGGCTGGTCGGCAGGGAAACGCCCATGCCGAGGCGGTCGCCCAACCAGTTGCAAAGGCCA
>CAXXWG010000013.1:0-3323 GCA_963667305.2 Aggregatilineales bacterium
CCTGAACACAGGAATCACGGGACCCGCCGCCTTTGCGCTTTAGGCAAACTCAAACTGACCGGCTTCAAAAGCTTTGTTGATCCGACCGACCTGATCATCGCGGACGGGTTGACTGGTGTGGTGGGCCCGAATGGTTGCGGCAAATCCAACCTGCTAGAGGCCTTGCGTTGGGTGATGGGCGAAAACACGTCCTAAATCCATGCGCGGTGGCGCGATGGAGGATGTGATCTTTGCCGGGGCTGCCACGCGCCCGGCCCGCAACTTTGCCGAGGTTGTCCTGACCCTGGACAACTCGGAACGGCTTGCGCCTTCGGGCTTCAACGACAGTGACCAGCTTGAGATTTTCCGCCGCATCACCCGCGACGTGGGCAGCGCCTATAAGACCAATGGCAAGGACGTGCGTGCCCGCGATGTGCAGATGCTGTTCGCCGATGCCTCAACCGGCGCGCATTCACCGGCGCTGGTGGGGCAGAACCGCATTGCTGAGCTGATCAACGCCAAGCCCCGCGCCCGCCGCCGCATTCTGGAAGAGGCGGCGGGCATCTCGGGCCTCTATCAGCGTCGGCATGAGGCCGAGTTGAAGCTGAAGGGCACCGAATCCAACCTGACCCGCGTTGATGATGTGCTGGAGCAGTTGGGCACCCAACTGGCGCAACTGGCGCGGCAGGCCCGTCAGGCCCGCGCGGTACCGTGAAATTGGTGAACAGCTGCGGCAAGCCGAGGGCATGTTGCTGTACCGTCGCTGGAAAGAGGCCGACATCGCCCGCCAGCAGGCCGAGGATAAACTGCGCGACCGCATCACCGAGGCCTCACGCGCCGAGGCCGAAGCGCGCGCCGCCAGCGCCAAACGTGCCGGGATCGAAGAGACACTGCCACCGCTGCGCGAGGAAGAGGCGATTGCCGCCGCCGTCCTGCAACGTCAGCAGGTGCAGCGCGACGCGCTGGCCGATCAGGAAACCCGCGCGCGTCAGACCATCGAGACGCTGACCAACCGCATCCAGCAACTGGGCAACGATATCGACCGCGAAACCGGGTTGAACCGCGATGCCGGCCAGATGATCGAACGTCTGGAATGGGAAGCCCGCGAACTGACCAAGGCTGCCGAAGGCCACGAGGACAAGGTGGCCGAGGCCGCCGAGATTGCCCGCGAGGCCGCCACGGTCCTGCAAGACCGAGAAGATCATCTGTCTCAGGAAACTGAAGATACCGCCCGTCTGGTGGCCCGCCACCAATCGGCGCAGCGTCTGGTCGAGGACAGCCGCAAGACACTGGCCCGGTCCGAGGGCGAAGAGGAAAAGGCCCGTGCTGCGGTGGATGAGGCCAAAACGGCCCTGACCCGTGCCAGCGAAGCGTTTGAGGCTGCGCAAGAGGGCGAGGAAGAGGCGCGCGAGGCGGCTGAGGCCGCCGAAGAGGCGCTCGCCGCCGCCGATGAATTGCGCAACGAAACGCAGGCGCGCGAGGCCGAAGCCCGCGCGCAACGGTCCGAGGCCGAGGGCGAACTGGGTGCGATCCGGGCCGAAACGACGGCTCTGGCCAAGCTGGTTGAACGTGACACCGCTGAGGGTGGGCAGGTGCTCGACCTGCTGCGCGTGGAGCCGGGATTTGAAAAGGCGCTGGGCGCGGCACTGGCCGACGATCTGCGCGCGCCGTTGGTCGAAGGCGACGGGCCGTCTGGCTGGGTGCAGGTGTCGGGTTATGACAGCGATCAGCCTTTGCCCGACGGGGCCGAACCGCTGGCGCTGCATGTCTCGGGGCCCGATCGCCTCAGCCGGCGGATCGCGCAGATTGGATTGGTGGACGCGGATCAGGGTGCGCGGTTGCAGGCCGCGCTGAAACCCGGTCAACGGCTGGTGTCACGCTCGGGCGATCTGTGGCGCTGGGACGGGTTCCGCGCCTGGGCCGAGGATGCGCCAAGCGCCGCCGCCCTGCGGCTGGAACAGCTCAACAAGCTGGAAGCGCTGAAACAGGAACTGGCCCGGACCGAGGCGCAGGCCGATGGCGCCCGCGCCGCGCATGAGGTGCTGTCACAGCAACTGGCCGACGTGACCGAGGCCGACCGCCGCGCGCGTGAGGCGCGCCGTGCCGCCGATCAGCGTATGGCCGAAACCGCGCGTATGCTCAGCCGGGCCGAGGCGGATCGCAATCTGGCGCAGGGCAAGCTGGAAACTCTGGCGCTGGCCGTGGATCGCCACAAGGAAGACGCCATGTCCGCCCGCGCCCAACTGCGCGAGGCCGAAGGCGCGCTGACGGGCCTTGGCGATCTCGACAGCGCCCGCGCGCAGGTCGAGGACATCAAGCAGACGGTCGAGGCCGCGCGGATCACCATGCTGACCCACCGGTCGTCCCATGACGAGCTGCGCCGTGAGGGCGAAGCCCGGACCCGGCGCTCGCAGGAGGTCACCAAAGACCTCAGCGGCTGGCGGCACCGGTTGGAGACCGCAGAAAAGCGGATTTCGGAACTGGCCGAGCGCAAGGAAGGCTCGGAGGAAGAACTGACCGAGGCGATGGCCGCCCCCAGCGAAATCGCTGAGGCGCGCGAGGAACTGAACGAGTTGATCGAAACCGCCGAAGCGCGTCGCGCCGAGGCTGCCGACAAACTGGCCCTAGCCGAGACCCAGCAGCGCGAGATTGTTCTGGCCGAACGCGAAGCGGAACGGCTGGCATCCGAGGCGCGTGAAACCCGTGCAGCGGCCGAGGCACGTTGTGATGCGGCCAGGGAAAGCGTTGTGGCCGCCGCCGAGCGCATTGCGGAGGATCAGCAGCTGACGCCGAACCAGTTGCTAAACCAGTTGGACGTGAACCCCGACCAGATGCCCGCCGCCGATGCGCTTGAGTCTGAGGTGAACCGCCACAAGCGTCAGCGCGACGCGATGGGAGCGGTGAACCTGCGCGCTGAAGAGGACGCCAAGGAAGTTCAGGAAGAATTTGACACGCTGAACGGCGAAAAGGCCGATCTGGAAGAGGCCATCAAAGCCCTGCGCAGCGGCATCGCCAGCCTCAACCGCGAAGGGCGTGAACGCCTGCTGACCGCGTTCGAACAAGTGAATTCCAACTTCGCCATGCTGTTCAAGCACCTGTTTGGTGGTGGCGAGGCCAATCTGGTCATGGTCGAAAGCGACGATCCGCTGGATGCGGGTCTGGAAATTATGTGTCAGCCTCCGGGTAAAAAGCTCTCGACACTGAGCTTGCTATCGGGTGGGGAGCAGACCCTGACCGCGACGGCACTGATCTTTGGCGTTTTTCTCGCCAACCCCGCTCCGATTTGTGTGTTGGACGAGGTCGACGCGCCGCTGGATGACGCCAACGTCACGCGCTTCTGTGAT
>CAXXWG010000014.1:0-96389 GCA_963667305.2 Aggregatilineales bacterium
ACTTCATGGCCGGGTTAAGACGATCGCACCCCCTTCCAGCAAGGAACGGCCAGCCGGCTGACGGGCTTAATCTGCACTTAACATGGAAGTTAGCGCCACACGGGGCGCTTGTCAAACGGCTCGCCTCAGGGCGCGTCGCCAGAGACAGACGCCGGACCATCGCGCCTTGCCATCTTCGTCTGCCCGCACGGCACTGAAGCGGCAATTGTGCCGCGCTCAGTACTGGAAGACGAGGCGCTCAAGCGCCAGCAGGGCCAGTTCAATGCCCAGGGTCAGGGCAAGCAAGCGCAGGGAGCGCCGCTGCCCACGGTGTTTCCAGTGGTAATCCAGACCGGCCACCGCCACGGCCAGCAGCAGCAGGCCCGCGCCGACGCCGACCACGTTGCGCAGCAGCGTCATGACGCCGCGCGCGTTGGCCGGGGCGACCAGATCGTATTGTGCGATCAGCAAGGCCGAGCCGAACTCCACCGTGCGCAGCAGCGCCAGCAGCGCCAGCACGCCCAGAATCAGGGTCAGCACATAAAGGACGGCCGTGAGCAAGGCGACGATGCTGCGGCGGGCAAGGCGGTTCCAGTCCTGGCCGGTGACGGATTCGCTGTTTTCCATGGGCCGGATTGTAGCGCGCGCCGCCTGGCTGCCACAGGCAGGGCCCTGCGCGCCCCGTTGTGATATAGTGAATCAGGCATTCACGGGGGACAGGATACAACCATGGCCGTCATCGAGACTCGTGACCTGACGAAGATTTATGGCTCCGGCCGCCAGGAGTTGCGCGCGCTGGACCAGCTCAACCTGCAGGTGCAGCAGGGCGAGATCTTCGGCTACCTGGGGCCCAACGGCGCCGGCAAGACCACCACCATCCGCCTGCTGCTTGATCTCATTCGCCCTACGTCCGGCAGCGCGACCGTACTCGGCATGGACGCCCAGGCGGAGAGCGTGGCCCTGCACAAACGCGTCGGCTTTCTGCCCGGCGAACTGGCGCTGTGGAAGGGGCAGACCGGCGCGCAGGTACTGCGCCTGGTGGCCGATTTGCGCGGCGGCGTCGATGAGGCTTACCTGCGGCAACTGACGGAGCGCCTGCAACTGGACCTGAACATCCGCGTGCGCAACTACTCCAGCGGCAACCGGCGCAAGCTGGGTCTGGTGCTGGCCCTGATGAACAAGCCGGACCTGTTGGTCCTCGACGAGCCCACCGGCGGGCTCGACCCGCTGATGCAGCAGATTTTCCACGAAATCATGTTCGAAACGCGCGACGAGGGCCGCAGCGTCTTTCTCTCCTCGCATTTGCTGCCCGAGGTGCAGGCCATCTGCGACCGCGTCGGCATCCTGCGCCAGGGCCGTCTGATCACCGTGGAACAGGTCAGCCGCCTGACCCAGGTCGGCTTCCGCTGGGTCCGCCTGCAAGTTCGCGACGTGGCTGCGCTGCCCGGCCGGCTCGAGGCCCTCGACGGCGTCAGCGAGATCAGCGTCGAGGACAGTTCTGTTCGCCTGCGCCTCAGCGGCGATTTCGACCCGCTGTTGCGCGCGCTGCAGGAAAGCTACGTCGAGGAACTGCACGTACACGAGCCGACGCTGGAGGAAATCTTCCTCGCCTATTACGGGAACGGAGAAATGCCATGAGCGGCGTCTTGCTGCGCGCCACCTTGCGTCAGCACTGGCGTCCGACGCTCTACTGGAGCGCGGGTCTGGCGCTGCTGGGCCTCTACGTCATCGCCGTCATTCCCGACCAGGACGCGCTCGACAACTACGTCAGCCTCGTCGCCTCCATGCCGCAGCCCATTCTGGACGCCATCGGCGCGGGCGACACGCTGTTGCTGAACACGCCGGAGGGCTTCATCCAGTACGGCTTCGCCACCTGGGCGCAATTGATGCTGGCGGTCTACGGCCTGCTGGCCGGGCTGAACCTCTGCGCCAACGAGGAGGAAGCCGGCATTCTCGACGTGCTGCTCAGCCTGCCGCTCTCGCGTCGCCGCCTGCTGCTGGAGCGTTTCATCGCCTTCGCCCTGCTGACCCTGCTGATCACCCTGCTCAGCGCGCTGGGGCTGGTGCTGGGCAGCGGCGCCACGGAGTTCACGCTGGCGCCCGCCGCGCTTTTCGCCACGGCCTTCAACCTGGTGCCCGGCACGCTGCTGGTGATGGCCTTCACGGCCCTGATGGCGGCCGCGTTGCGGCGACACATGCTGGCGACGGGCATCGCCGTCTTCTTCGTTATCGGCAGCTATTTTCTGGATTTCATCGCCGGCGCCATCAGTGAGGGGCCACTCAACCAGCTGGGCCGGCTCTCCTTCTATCGCTGGAGCAGCGATGGAATCGCGCCCGGCAGCTTCCTGCCGACGGAAAACCTGGCCCTGCTGCTGGGCGTGACCCTTGTGTTGCTGGTCGGCGCCCTGTGGTTTTTCGACCGCCGGGATATCGGTCTCTAGGACCGCGGAGGTTCGCCGCATGAGCGGAGTCATCTTTCTTCACACATTACGCCGTACCTGGCTGCAAATGGTCTACTGGGGCGCGGGCCTCGGCCTGATGGCCCTCTTCACCGCAGCCATGGTGCCCTTCTTCGACTCGATGAAGATGGTCGAGTTGATTCAGGGCATGCCGCCCATTCTGCTGGCTGCCGCCGGTTTCGACGCCGACCTGCAGGTACTGGCCACGCCGGAGGGCATCGTCACGGTCGGTTTCTTCGGCAAGTTCGCGCTGATCTTCGCCGCCTATCCGGTGGTGATGGGCATGCGCATCAGCGCCAACGACGAGGACAGCGGCGTCATGGAAGTGATCCTCAGCCTGCCGCTGCCGCGCTGGCAGGTCATCGTCGAGCGCTTCCTGGCCTACAGCCTGACGATTGTGGGCGTGGGCGCCCTGGTCTACGTCGGCCTGTGGCTGGGCGTGGCCCTGGTCGACGTGCAACTGGACATGGCGCGCATGGCGACGGTGGTCTTCAACGTGGTGCCGGTGCTGATCTTCGTGCTGGCCTTCACCGCGCTGATGGCGGCCCTCTTGCGGCGGCGCCAGCGCGCGCTGGCCGTGACGACCGCCTTCGTGGTCGCCAGCTTCGTGATCGACACCGTGGCCGGCATCGCCGGCGAGGGCCTGTCACAGACCCTGCGCGCGATCTCCTTCTTCAGCTATTACGACCCGGCCGGGATCGTGGAGCAGGGCCTGAACCCGGACAAGACGCTCTTCATCAGCGCGCTGGCCGTCGTGCTGGCGCTGGGCAGCGTGTGGGCCTTCCGGCGCCGCGACGTGGGTCTGTGAGGCCCTGCATCAACGTTTGAGCGTTTGATTAAACCTGGCGCCGCCAGGCGGCCGGCGCGTTATCCTCCACGGTCGATGTTCTGCCGGCCTTTCAGGAGTCGTCCATGTCGGGTGTCATCTTTCGTCGCAGCCTGGTTTGCGCCTGGGCCCTGCTGACTCTGGCCGCGCCCCTCGTGGCGCAGGCGCCTGACCCGACGGCAGGGTCGGACCCGCGCGCGTTCCTGCCCGCCGACGTCGACGCCTGGCTGAGACTCGACCTCGACGACAGCGACGCCCTCACTGCGCTGAACATCGCGGCCCGTTCCGCCGCCCTCTTGCAACCGGCGCGACCGGGCCTGCAGACGCTGCAGGGGCTGGAACAGGCACTGCCGCTGCAACAACTCGATACCGAGGCCCTGCCCGTTTTCGCGCGCGATTTTGCGCCCTGGCTGGACGATGAATTGCTGCTGGCCTGGCGCGCGGGCGCCGACAATCCGAACCCCCTGCTCATCCTGCCCACCCAGGACCTGCTGCAGGCCCTCGGCAGCTTCAGCGACATTCTTGACGAGCAGGACCTGCTGCAGCGCGACCAGCACCAGGGCCAGCGACTCTGGCTGGCGGACCGCAGCAGCATCGCCTTCACGCCTGGCGCCGTGCTCGTTGGGCCGGAGGCGCTGGTGCGCAGTGCGCTCGACACGCAGGCCGGCGACGCGCCCGGTCTGCTGGCGGACGCCAGCGGCATGGCGCCGCGCAACAGCGACAGCATCGCCCCCGGCGAGATTCTTTCCGGCTGGCTGCGCGGCACACAGAGCGCCCGCGCCCTCGCCGCCCTGCTCTCCGGCAGCGAGGGGGCCGAGCCCCTGCTGGCCGCCTTCGGCCAGGCGCTGCAGGCCCTGGACAGCGACTCCACCCTGCAACAACTGGCGCCGGGCGGGGAAGCGCAGGCGCTCACCTTCTCCCTCGAAACCGACCGGCCGCGTCTGAACGAGCTGCGCCTTTCGCTGACGCTCTACGGCGACGACGACGCTCTGCCAGCGCCGCAAGCCTTCAACCCGGCGGTGCTGCAGCCCGTGCCGCGCAGCGCCATGCTGGTCGCCAGCGGCAACGATGTACGCCAGGTGACCTTCAACCTGCTGGCAGCGCTGCCCTTCAGCGGCTTCGGCGCCGAGTTGCTGGGCGCTTTCGGCGTCGGGCAGACGCCGGGCGCGGCCAGCGGCCTCCTGACGGCGCCCGACGCGGACACCATCGGGGCGATCGTCAACGGTTGGCTGCTGGCCTTGTGGGACCAGGCCAGTTTCGATCTGGAACTTGACCTGCTGCGGCGGCTGAATGGCAGCTTCAGCCTTGCCCTGTTGCCGCGCCCCAACGATCCGCTGCCGCCCCTGAACACGGCCTGGGACCTTTTGCTGGTGGCCGAGGTGGACGACGGTCAGGCGGTGATCGACGCGCTCGATCGTCTCGTCTCGCTGACCCTTGACGCGCGCGGCCTTGCAGGCGACCCGGCGGACGAGAGCCTGCGCCGCATGCTGCCCGGCGATGACTTCGTCGAAGCGCCGCTGCAGGTCTGGCTGGACGACGGTCTGCTGTTGCTGGGCACGGGCGCGGCGCCGCAGGCCATGGAACGCGCGCTGCGTGGCGACGACCGCCTTATCGATCGCGCGCGCTGGCAGGCCCTGGCGCAGGACGGGCCGCCGCAGCTCTATGTCGACGTCGCGCCGCTCTACGCCACCTTCCTGCCGGCGGCCGCCGGGCCGCAATTGCAGCAGCTGCGTCAACTGGGCCTGCGCAGCCACAGCCCCGCCGCCGGTCGCCGGCAGGTGGACATCAAGCTCACGCTGCCGGACCTGCTCGGCTGATTTGCCAGGCCGGCGCTCACCTTCCCGTGTAAAATGCCGCTTGCCGTGCGGGAACGGGGGGCTCTCGAGATGAACAACGCCGGGCTGACGTTTCGGCTGACGCTGACCATGTTTGCAATCATGCTGTTCGGGCTGCCGGCGCAGGCGCAGGACGCGCTGATCGAGTCTGTCTGTCTGATCACGGACTTCGGGCGCGTCGACGACGGCACCTTCAACCAGGGCGGTTACGAGGGCATGCTGGCCGCCGCGGAGGAATTCGGGCTGGAGACCAGCTTCATCGAATCAGCCAACCAGGTGGACTACGACAACAACCTGCAGACCTGCATCGACGCCGGCCATGACGCCATCATCACCATGGGCTTCCTGATCGCCGACGCCACGCTGGCCGCCGCGCAGGCCAACCCCGACGTCTACTTCATCGGTGTGGACCATTTCTACAACGAGGCCCCCGCCAACCTGGTGGGCCTGCAGTTCCGCGAGGACCAGGCCGGCTTCCTGGCGGGGGCGCTGGCCGGCCTGATGAGCGACAGCAACGTGGTGGCCGGCGTCTACGGCATCGACATCCCGCCGGTCGTCCGCTTCCGCTGCGGCTTTGAGAACGGCGCAAGGCACAGCAACCAGGCGGCGCAGTCCCTGGGGGTCTATGTCCCCTCCTTCAACGACCCGGCGACGGGCGCCGAAACCGCGCTGCAGTTCATCAACGAGGGCGTGGACGTGATCCTCGGCGCCGGCGGCACCACCGGCTCCGGCGCCATTCGCGCCGCGGCGGCGCAAGGCGTATACGTCATCGGCGTGGACCAGGACGAATACCTGACGACCTTCGGCCGCGGCGAGAGCCCGGGCGCCGAATTCCTGATCTCCAGCGCCCTCAAACGCGTGGACCAGGCCGTCTACCTTTCCTTGCAGGCGCTGGTGGCAGGCGACGCTGCGACCTTCCACGGGGAGGGCGGCGTACGGCTGCTGGACGCGGCCAGCGAGGGTATCGGGCTGGCGCCGGTACATGACGCGGAGGTGCCGGATGACGTGCTGCAGCAGGTGGACGGGATCTTCGCCGCCCTGCAGGATGGCAGCCAGGGGACCGGCTGCGATCCGGTCACGGGGGAGCAGTTGGCGGCCATGCCCGACGACGACTCCTGAAGCCGCCGGCCACCCGGCCAACTGTCAACAATCCGGCAAATGGGGTACATTGGCGGCTGCTGCTCCATCACAATGACAGGAATGAGAGGATCTTTGCTGTGAACAGAAAAGTGACGCTTTTGCTCACGCTGGTGTTGCTGGCGAGCATGTCGCTGGCGCTGCCGGCCCTTGCGCAGGACCCGCTGATCGAGTCGGTCTGTCTGATTACGGACGTCGGCCGCGTGAATGACGGCACCTTCAACCAGTTCGCCTACAAGGGCATGACCGACGCCGTCGATGACTTTGACCTCGACTCGACCTATATCGAGACCACCAGCCAGGTGGACTACGCGACCAATATCCAGACCTGCATCGACTCCGGCTATGGCGCCCTTGTCACAGTCGGCTTCCTGATGACGGATGCGACCCTGGCGGCCGCCCAGGCGAACCCGGACGTCTACTTCATCGGCGTCGATCATTTCTATGAAGATGCGCCAGCCAACCTGGTGGGCGTCCTGTTCCGTGAGGACCAGTCGGGCTTCATGGCCGGCGCGCTCGCCGGTCTGATGACCGAAAGCAACGTGGTGGCCGGCGTCTATGGCATCGACATTCCGCCGGTGATCCGCTTCCGCCACGGCTTTGAGAACGGCGTGGCCCATACCAACATGGAGGCCGAGGCGCTGGGCGTTTACATCCCCAGCTTCATCGACCCGGCGGCCGGCGCCGAGACGGCGCTGCAGTTCATCGCTGAAGGGGCGGACGTCATCTTTGGCGCGGGCGGTCCGACCGGCTCCGGCGGCATTCAGGCCGCAGCGGCGGAAGGCGTCTTCGTCATCGGCGTGGACCAGGATGAGTACCTGACAACCTTCGGCAACGGCGAAAGCCCGGGCGCGGAAATGCTCATCTCCAGCGCCATGAAACGCGTGGACCAGGGCGTTTACCTCTCGCTGCAGGAACTGGTTGGGGGCGACGACATGAACTTCGGCGGCAACAACGTGCTCTCCGCTGCCAATGAAGGCGTGGGCCTGGCGCCGCCGCATGACGCGATGGTGTCCGACGAAGTCCTGGCCCAGCTGGACGAGATCTTCGCCGGCCTGCAGGACGGCAGCATCAGCACCGGCGTTGACCCCATCACCGGCGAGATGCTGATGGATGACATGATGGACGAGGACGACGACATGATGGACGACATGATGTCGGAAGTCACGGTGACGGTGAGCAATCTCAACTTCCGCAGCGGCCCCGGCACCGACTACGACGTCCTCGACGTCATCCAGGCTGACAGCAGCTACCCGGCCCTGGGCCGCAACGGGGACGGTAGCTGGATCCAGATCGACGTCGACATGACGATCGGCTGGGTCAGCGCCGAGTATGTCGAGGTGTCGCCTTCGGTGGACGATCTGATGGTTATCGACATGATGATGATGGACGACGACGACGGCATGATGGACGACGACGAAGAAATGATGGAAGAGGAGGGCTCCGACGGCTGATCCTGACCATCGACCAGTAATATCCAGGGTTCCCGTCCCGCCAGTCGGGGCGGGAACCTTCGTCATTAAAGGTGCGGAGGCGTGGGATGACCCTGTCTGATACGGCAACGCTTAACCCGCTTGCGGGCGCCCCTCTGACGGCGTCCCTGGTGAACGACTATCGCGAGAATGGCTACCTCGTCGTGGCTGACGCCCTGACGTCGGAAGAGATCGGCCAACTGCGGGCCGAGGCAGCGCGCATCTGCCGCGGCGCGCGCGGCCCGCTGCGCAATGGCCTGACGCACAGCCCGCAGGAAAGCGACGAGGAAGTCATCCGCCAGTACCTCTGCATCCACTTCCCGCACAAGATTTCACCCCTGATGCGCGCGCAACTGGCGCACCCCGCCATCGTCAGGGTGTTGACGCAGATCATCGGCCCGGACGTCAAGTGCATGCAGTCGATGCTCTTCATCAAGTCCGCCGGCAAGCCCGGCCAGGCCTGGCACCAGGACGAGGACTTCATCCCCACGCGCGACCGCAGCCTGACCGGCGCGTGGCTGGCGCTGGACGACGCCACGGTCGAGAACGGCTGTCTGTGGGTGCTGCCCGGCTCACATCGCTACGGCGTGCTCTGGCCGCTGGAGCAGCAGGACGACCCGCGCTTCGACTGCACCGACGAGAGCCAGGGCTTCCCCTGGCGCGACAGGGACGCCGTGCCGGTGGAGGTGAGGGCCGGGTCGATCGTCTTCTTCAACGGCTACCTGCTGCACCGCTCGCTGCCCAACCGCGCCCGCAGCGGCCATCGCCGCGCGCTGGTCAACCACTACATGAGCGCGCAGTCGCTGCTGCCCTGGATGCAGTTTGCGGAAGGGACACACGCCGCCACTGCCGACTACCGCGACATCGTCATGGTCGCCGGCGAAGACCCCTACGCGTGGAAAGGTGTGACGGAAATCGCGCGGCCCTCGGTGCGCCCGAGCGGCGAAGGCGGCTGCGCGCGTTAGGCTTCTCTACTCGAACACGACTTCAACCAGCGGGCTGCCGGCGACGCGGCTCTCCAGCTTCTCCGGCGTGTCCTTGCCGGCGAAGATGCCGCCCAGCACGCGGCGCCGTTCGGCCTCGTCGCACACCGGGATGGCGCGCGCCGGCAGATCGGCCTGCAGGCTTTCCTTGAGGTGGAAGGTGAACTGCGGCCTGGCCAGCAGGTTGGCGAGCCAGTCACGCGTGCCCGGCGAGCCGGTGATGTACCAGCGGCCCTCAAGCTCGTGGAACCAGATCTCGAGGCGGCGCGGCTGGCCGCTGCGGCGTCCGGTGGTGGTGATGTCGATGGTCAGGTCCGTGGCCAGGGCCTTGCGAATGGCTGCGTCCATGGGTGTGCTCCGCTTGTGTCCTTTTGTTCGTCAGCCGGCAATTGTGGCAGCGTCGCCATCGGCCATCATGTGTATATCGCCTGGCTCCGGCACCGCCTTGCCGGCCTCCAGCAAGGAATAGATGAAGACGTGGCGCTCCGACGCAAGCGCTGCACGAGCCTCGGCCCGCGTGCGGCCGCTTTCCATGCAGCCCGGCATCTCCGGATTTTCCGCCAGCACGCCCTCACTACCGTCCTCAAGCGTCTCGGGTGAAAATTCGACCAGGTAGTCGCGGGCGGCCAGCGCTTCCGCGCGGACCCACAGGGTCTCGTCGATCAGTTCAGGCTCCAGCCAGGCGATGCGTGGACATCCGTCGGCAGTCGGCTTTGGCTCCGGGACTTGCCTGCCGGCTTTGAGAATCGGAAAGAGATACTCCTGCCTGGCTTCTTTCAGTTCAGCCAGCGCCTGCCCAAGCGTGTCACCGTGAGACAGGCAGCCTGGCAATTCAGGATTGGCGACAACCACCACGATGGAGCGGTCCAGCAACTGTGACTTCTGCGCCTCAACGCTGTAGGGGCGGTCGGCCAGTTTTCCGGCCTGCTGCCAGAGATCGTCACGAATCATTGCGAGTGTTCTCTGAATGTTCAATCAATCCCTTTTGGCAGGCGATTCAGAAGTAGCCTCGCGCACCTGAATTCGACCCTCTCGTGCAGCAATTTGCTCTGCAATAGTGAGATTGCGAAACCTGATGTTGATGGAGCCTGGACGAATTTCTATATTCGCATTTGTTCCCTTTGGAGGAATGACTTGCACATTCGAAATGGGAGATTTTTTGCTCATTTCCCCACCCCTTCAAAATCTGTCAGGGATTTCTGACGAATCCAGGTGAAGTTGTCGAAAGGTGTGACCAACGCAATGTCTATTTCCCCTCCGACATTGGGAATTGTATTCGAAAAACGCTGCTGGGTCGCTGTAGTACTGATAAGGTAATCCGCATACGCAATTGCATCTTGCAAAGAAAACACCTCATACACCGGTCTTTCACCGGGACTGGTCTTGTAGGAATCGAGCAACGCCTGAACAACATCCGTCACGCCGATCGTGTTGATTCCGGGTGCTGTGCGTCTTTCCTGCTGGATTTTATCGCCTATCCTCAACACGAACGTAACCGGTTCATCGGATTTGTACCCGACTAACTGAAATTCCAACAGTGACGAATTTTCAGGAAGCGAACCTCCTTCGCTTGCAACCTGTCTCTTGAGTAACTCCAGTGCACGATGACTTATCGCGTCAGCCACCAAGTCGATATCTTCTTCGAACAATTCGGAGTTCCCCGACCGTATAATTTCATCCTCCAACTGACGCATCAAGAAATAGATGGTCTTCCCGGTTAACTGTCCAATACCCGCCGTTCCAATCCCATAGGTGTCAAGAAAAGGGAATACCTTTCTTGCGTATGACAGAGTAGAAGCAGTAGTTTTGAAATGTATCTCGCGTTCGAATCGATGTGTGTTTTCGCAATCCGGGCACGTGAAGTCGAATGCGACTCTCCGCAGCGCAATCCCGGGCAAGGTCGCCAAACTGTCACCGGCCAATACTATGCCGTCTGGTATGCGCATGGATATTATCAGGGTCATGATGAAATCTCCGATGTAAACCCTTCTTCCAGTATACAGCACCGCGGCATCAGCACGGGCATCAACCCCCCGCCTGGCGCGGTGCGTCCAGCTGGACGGCGGCGTTGACCGCCGTGACCCGCACCTCCCAGGTGGCCACCCCCGGCTGCGTCAGCACAAAGCGCAGCGGCAGCAAGGTGTCCGGGTCGACGTAGACTTCCGTCTGCACCTCGCCCGTCAGTTGCACCAGATTGACCAGCAGGGCGCTGACTTCCTCGCCGCGCGCCGGGCCGCGCAGCAGATGGGCCAGCTGGCCCTCCTCCAGCCCCACCAGTCCCTGCCAGGTCAGGTTGAGCAGCGCGCCGGCCGCCCGGTCGAAGCCGCTGCCGGGCGCGACCAGCTGCTGCGGGTTGAAGTCCTGCAGCAGGATGCCGCCCTGCCAGTTGCCACCCGTCAGCAGGGCGTTGCGATACCACTGCTGCTCACCCCTGGCGAAGATGTCGACGTCCACCGGCAGGCCGAGCAGGGCGACCCGGGCGACGGCCTGCAGCGTGTCCGGCGCCACAAAACTGACGTCGGCCTGTTCGAAGGCCACGCTGCCGAAATCGGTGGCGATGAGAAAGGGCTCGCCGCTGTGTTGCAGCGCCAGATTCAGGGTGGCGCTGCCGCGAATGTTGCGGAAGGCCTGGGTCAGCAGCTCGGCCGCATTCGGCGCGGGCGCTGCCGGCGCGACAACTGTTGGCACGGCGGTCGCTGACGCGGCCGGGACCAGATCCGAGCAGGCGACCAGCGTGGCTGCGGCAAGCAGGAGCAGCAGTGTCCGGGGCAGGGTCATCGACTTCGGCACTCTTGCAAGGCTTCGCATGCCATGACTACGCAGCAGGACCGGCAAGGGTGGCAAGCTGCGCGTGGCCAGACGGGTGAGGGCGGGCAATGGCCGGCGCTGCGTCGTTCAACCCTTCAGATCGTCAGCGGCTGCGACCAGCGAGGGCAGACCATGGTGGGCGCGCACGGCATTCTCGATCTCGCCCTGCACGGCGGGATTTTCCTGCAGATAGCGGCGCGCGTTCTCGCGGCCCTGGCCGATCAGGGCATCGTTGTAACGGTAGAAGGCGCCGCGTTTCTCCACGATTTCGAGGACGATGCCGAGGTCCAGGATTTCGCCCATCTTGCTGATGCCCTGCTCGTAGAACATGATGTCGAACTCGGTCTCGCGGAAGGGCGGCGCCACCTTGTTCTTGGTGACGCGCACGCGCGTACGGTTGCCAATCGTGCTGCCGCTTTGCTTGATGCCCTGGATGCGGCGGATATCCAGGCGCACGCTGGCGTAAAACTTGAGAGCGCGCCCGCCGGGCTGGGTCTCCGGTGAACCGTACATCACGCCCACCTTCTCGCGGATCTGGTTGGTGAAGAGCACGGCGGTATTGGACTGCTTGATGGCGCCGCTGAGCTTGCGCAGGGCCTGGCTCATCAGACGCGCCTGCAGGCCGACGTGGCTGTCGCCCATCTCGCCCTCGATCTCCGCGCGCGGCACCAGCGCCGCCACGCTGTCCACCACCACCACGTCCAGCGCGCCGGAACGCACCAGCGCCTCCGCGATCTCCAGCGCCTGCTCGCCGGTGTCCGGCTGTGAAATGTAAAGCGTGTCGACGTCCACGCCGAGCCGCTCGGCATAGACGGGGTCGAGCGCGTGTTCCATGTCGATGAAAGCCGCCAGGCCGCCCAGGCGCTGCGCCTCGGCGATGACGTGCAGGCAAAGTGTGGTCTTGCCGCTGGATTCCGGGCCGTAGATTTCCACCACGCGGCCGCGCGGGATGCCGCCTACGCCGAGGGCGATATCCAGCCCCAGCGAGCCGGTAGGAATCACGTCCACGGCCAGGCCGCTGGCCTCCCCCAGGCGGATGATGGAACCATCGCCGAAGCGACGGGTGAGGTCCTGGACGGCGGCGTCCAGCGCCTTCAGCCGGGCGGCCTCCTGCCTGTCGCTGCTCCGCGCGTTTTTCTTCGTTCGCTGCCTTGCCATCGCGCTCGCTCCCGCTGGTAATCGGACCTTGACCGGTGTAGTCTGACGCCTGGAATCTACCACAGCACACCGGTAGCGCGCAGCATAGCACAGGTGTTCTGATAGCGCAAGAGGTAGCGTCCGGCCTGACACCATGAAGCTTTACACCCGCAGCGGCGATGACGGCACGACCCAGCTTTTCGCGGGCGGGCGCGTCCCGAAGACGCATTTGCGCGTTGCGGCCTGCGGCACACTTGACGAACTGAACGCACAACTGGGCCTGGCGCGCAGTCTGGGCGCGCGCAACGAGGACTGTCTGGCCCGGTTACAGTCGCTGCTGCTGCGCGTCGGCGCCGATCTGGCGACGCCGCTGCAGGCCCGCAGCGACCACGTCACACGCATCGATGCGGCGGTAGTGGACTGGCTGGAAACGGAGATCGACCGTTTCGACGGCCAGTTGCCGCCGCTGACCGTCTTCATTCTGCCGGGCGGAACGCCGCCGGCGGCGGCCCTGCACGTGGCGCGTACCGTCTGCCGCCGCGCCGAACGCCTGGTCGTCGCCCTGCAGGCAGGGGAAGACCCCGGCCCGCAATTGCTGCCCTGTCTCAACCGCCTCTCCGACCTGCTCTTCGCCCTCGCACGCCATGAAAATCATCTGGCCGACCGGGGCGACGACCCATGGTTGCCCTGAGCGGCAAAGGCCGTCCCGCCCTGTTGTGATCTGCTTGTGATCTACTATCATTCGTTGTCAATCAGATAATGAGGGGCAGAGGATACCATGCGTTTTAACTTAATCCCCTGCCTCCTGCTCCTGCTGCTGACAGGCCTTGCCCTGCCCGCCATCGCGCAGACCGGCAGCTGGACGGCCGAGTACTACGACAACGTGGCGCTGGCGGGGAACCCTGTGGTCGTCCGCAGCGAAATCAGGCCCCGCGGCAGCTGGGGCGAGGGGTCGCCGCACAGGGGTATCCCGGCGGACTTCTTCGCCGCGCGCTGGACGACTCGCGTCTGGCTGGAGGAGGACACTTACCAGTTGAGTGCCCAGGCCGATGACGGGATTCGCGTGCTGGTGGATGACGTGGCAGTCATCGACGAATGGCGCGCCACGGGCGGCGATCTCTTCCAGTTGAATCTCCCGCTGGAGACTGGCGAGCACAAGGTCGTCGTCGAATACCTGGAGCAGGAAGGCCCGGCCCAGGTCATCTTCAACATGGACCCCCTCCTGACCCCGCCGCCCGGGGACTCGCCGCGCGCGCGCATCACGGCGCGCTTCCTGAACATGCGCAACGATTCGGGCGTGCACGGAGACGTCGTCAAACTCGTCACCATGAACCAGGTGCTGCCGGTGGTCGGCCGTAACGGCCTCGGCACCTGGCTGGAACTGGAATTCGGCGACTTGCGCGCCTGGGTGAACGCCAGTTACGTCGAGGCCGAAAACCTTGACAACCTGCAGATTAGCGACGGCAGTCCGGTCCCGGTAAGCGAGGTCAGTGCCGGCGTGACCACGAGTGCCCTCAATCTGCGCGATCTGCCGGACCTCACGGGCCGGATCCTGCTGCGAATCCGTGAGGGAGAACACTACCCCGTGCTGGGACGCAGCCTCGACGGGGACTGGCTGTGGCTTAACGTGAACGGGGTCAATGGCTGGGCGCACAAGGACTGGCTGGACGTGCAACCCGGACTCGAGACCGTCCCCGTACTCAACGAGGACGCCGTCCTTTCCGATGCCACGATCACCGCCGATTACCTGAACGTACGCGCGGAACCCTCCCTCGAGGGCCGGATTTTGCGCATCGTCACCCAGGGCGAGATCTTCGCCGTCATCGGCCGCAACGCCGATGCCAGTTGGGTGCAACTCAATACCGCAGGCATCGCCGGCTGGGTCAGCGGCGCCTGGGTCAACGTCCTGCCCGACCTCGATGCCGTACCGGTCATCGACGACAGCCGCGAGACGCCTCCTGATGAGGTAGAAGCGGAAGACGGCGAAGGCGAGAGCATGCGTGACGGAGAGGCGCCGGCCGCGTCAACCTGAGGTCGCCCGTTCACCGCATCCAAATCGCCTGGGGCCGGTCTGTGGGCGGGGACGCAGCGTCTTCTCTTCCCGGAAAATTCGTGATGATATGTTGGCAAGGGGTTGAGGCCCCTGGGGCAATTTTGCGAAGCCCGGCCTACAAACGTGTATACTCCCCGCCCGACACCACAATTGGAGGGGGATTTGATATGACGACGGTGTTACGAATTGCCTTAACTGTAGCGATTTTGCTAATTGCCATGACGGCGGGCCCGCTGACTGCCCAGGAAGAGACCGGGAAAGGGGTCCCGGCAGAGATCACGGCAGTGGTCGCCACCGGCCGCCTGAATGTTCGGGACACACCCGTCTATCTGCTGGGGCGCGTACTTACGCAGATTGACCGGGGCGAAGTTTATCCCGTCGTCGGGCGTAACCTGGAGGGCACCTGGGCCCAAATCGACGTCGATGGCATACACGGTTGGGTCAACGCGCGTTACGTCAGTGCGCCGGGCCTTGGGGACGCTCCTTTCAGCGCCAGCGCGGCAGCCGCGGGCATCATCAATGCCCGGGTACAGACCGGGCAACTCAACGTGCGCGACTATCCGCACCATGAGTTCGGTTTTGTGCTTTCGACCGTCCGCAACAACACGATCTGGCCCGTCACCGGCCGCAACGAGGACTCCTCCTGGGCGCAACTCGACATCTATGGCGACAGCGGCTGGGTCAACGCGCGCTACTTGCTGGCTCCCGAACTGGAGGCAGTGCCGGCAGTGGAGTTGAACCTGGAGGACCTGCCCGTCGACGCCCGCATCAACACCGGCCGGCTCAACGTGCGCGCCATGCCGAACTTCCTCGGCGGTGAAGTGCTTACGAAGCTCTGGCGTGGCGAGGTGTACCCCGTGCTGGCGCGAAACTTCGACTCAAGCTGGGCGCAACTGGATGTCAATGGTGAGCCCGGCTGGGTCAACGCGCGCTACATTGAGGCGCCCCGGCTGGACCTGGCGCCGCTCAGCGTGGCGGCCAACGCTGCGCAGGACCTGGTCTTCGCGCGCGTCAACACGGGACGCCTGAACGTGCGTGACATCCCGAACGCCCTCGGCGGCATCGTGGTGACCAAACTCTGGCGCGGGGAAATCCACCCCGTGACGGGCCGCGATCTCAATGCGGACTGGGCGCAACTGGATGTCGACGGTACGACCGGCTGGGTCAGGGCACGCCTGATCCAGACCGCGCCCGGGCTGGAGTTCGCGCCACTCAGCGTTGAGGCCAGCGCCGCGCAGGACATGGTCTTCGCGCGCGTGGACACGGGCCGTCTGAACGTGCGCGCCAGGCCCGTTTACCCGGCGGGTGAGATCGTGACCTCGCTGCTGCGCGGCCACGTCGTCTCCGTGCTGGGACGGGACCCCAACAGCAACTGGCTTCAGGTCGACTACGACTACACCGGCGAGGGCGCCATCGGCTGGGTCAACGGCCGCTACCTTTACCTCCCGCGCGAGCACCTTGTGCCTGTCACGCTCTACGGCTGACAGCCGCCTTGCGACCCTAAACTTTCAGGACGTCGGCCACCCATGCCGGCCGACGTCCGGTTCTTTGACCCCTGAGCGGTCCGGCGGGCGCATAGCAGCGGCATATTTCGCTCGTTTGCCTGCGCAGGCCGTCAGGCCATTGCCATAGCGACCTGACGCAGCTGCCGCGCGGGCACGTGGTCGCCGTGCCGGGGCGCGACGAGCAGGGCAGCTGGCCGCAGATTGACCACGACTTCCGGGGCGAGGGCGCCGTCGGCTGGGTCAATGCCCGCTACATGAACGCCCCGCAGCATGGACTGGCGCCGGTCACGCTCGCGGGCTGATGACCCCGCTGCATTGCATCGCTGAGGCAGGCGGTCGCCCGGGGTGACCGCCTGCCCCCTGACACAACCCGGCCCGGCCACACAATTTTAATGTGATTCTTCATTTTCTGCCTGCACACGCCGCCTGGCGCTTGCTATACTGACCGCCCGCAAGCGCAGGAATGGCAGCTGTCGTCAGGGACACTCTTGCGACTCGCGTGGAAGGAACGGGTATCCATGATTGAAGTTGAAAAGCTCAGCAAGCGCTATGGCGAGGTGAGCGCCATCCGCGACGTCAGCTTTGCGGCCCGCCCCGGCGAGGTGACCGGCTTTCTGGGGCCCAACGGCGCCGGCAAGACCACCACCATGCGCATCCTCACCGGCTTCATGCCGCCCGGCTCCGGGCGCGCCATCGTGGCCGGCCATGACGTCTTCACCGACAGCATGGAAGTGCGCCGGCGCGTCGGTTATTTGCCGGAAAACGTGCCCCTTTATCGTGACATGACGGCCATCGGTTACCTGAAGTTCATCGCCGATATCCGCGGCCTGCGCGATGGCAAACGCCGCGCGCAGGAGGTGCTGGAGCGCGTCGACCTGTTGCAACGGGCCAACAGCCGCATTCGCACCCTCTCCAAGGGCATGCGCCAGCGCGTCGGCGTGGCCCAGGCCCTGATCCACGACCCCGAGGTGCTGATTCTCGACGAACCGACCATCGGGCTTGACCCCTTCCAGGTGCTGGAATTGCGGGACCTGGTGCGTGTGCTGGGGCGCGATCACACCGTGCTCTTCAGTACGCACATCCTCTCCGAGGCCGAGCAGATCTGCGACCAGGTGGTCATCATCGACCGCGGCCAGATCATGGCCCAGGGCTCGCCCCAGGCGCTGCGCAACGAACTGGAGAGCGGCCGGCCGGTGGTCCTGCGCGTCGAGGCGCCGCTGGACGAGGCCCTCGCGCTGGTCAGCGCCCTGCCCGAGGTCGAGCAGGCCGGCATCAGCGCGGACGGCATCACGGCCACGCCCGCCAGTCCGGAGCAGGACCCGCGCCCGGCCATCGCCCGGGCGGTACTGGAGCGCGGCTGGGCGCTCAAGGAGTTGCGTTCGGTGGCGGTGACGCTGGAGGATATCTTCCTTGAGGTGGCCGGCAGCCGCGCCACTGCAGGGGAAGCGCCCGGCGAAGCGGAAGCCCCAGCGGACCTGTTGGAAGAGGACGAGGTGAGCCATGCATAGCATTCTGGCTGTGTTTCGCCGCGAACTGGCCCTTTATTTCCGCTCGCCGGTGGCCTACGCCATCGCCTTCGCACTGCTGCTCTTCCTCGGCGTGCTCTTCAACGGCTTCATCGCCCAGGCCAACGCGGCGCTGTCCTTCGGCAGCGGCATCCCGGCCGACGCCGGTTTCGCGCCCAACCTGCTGACCTTTCTCATGTTCCTCATCGCGCCGCTGCTGACCATGCGTCTGCTGGCCGAGGAAAGCCGCGAAGGCACGCTGGAAGTATTGATGACGCTGCCGCTGCACGAGAGCAGCTTCATCATCGGCAAGTTCCTCGCCGCCTGGGCCTATTACACCGTGCTTCTGCTGCTCTCGCTGGTCTTTTACGTGCTGCAGGGCTTCATCGGCGTGCCGGACGCCGGCGTGGCCCTCGGCGCCTATGGCGGCGCCTGGCTCTATGGCGGCGCCGTGCTGGCCATCACCATGATCTGGTCGGCCGTGACCGAGGACCAGATCGTGGCGGCCTTTCTCGGCTCGGCCACCATCCTTGTGCTCTACCTGGCGGAGATCGCCGCCATCTGGATCGCCGGCCAGGGCAGTTCCAGCCTCGTGGCCGATTTCGTGCGCGAACTGGGGCTGCAGGCCCACTTCTCCGTCACCCTGGCGCAGGGCATCGTGCGCGCCGAGGACGTCGTCTATTTCATCTGCGTGATCATCGGCGCCCTCTTCATCACCACCCGTCTGGTCGAAACCCGTCGCTGGAGAGCCTGAACATGCAAGACAAACTTTCCGACGATCAACCCTTCCTGCCACCCCGCAGCCTGCTTTTGCTGGCGCTGGCCGCCGGCCTGGCAGCGCTGCTGGCCTTTGCCATCAATGCCGATGCCGTCGTCGCCTGGGGCGCGCTCGGCATCGCTGTGCTGGCGCTGCTGGGCTGGGCCTTCACGGCGCCACAGCAAGTGCGCGCCGTACTCACCGGGCGCACACTGCGCTTCGGCGGCACCAGCTTGCTGGTCACCCTGGTCGTGCTGGCCGCGCTGGTCGCCATTTACACCTTCGTGCGCCAGGCCAACCTCAGCGTCACCCTGAGCGAATCCAACGAATACGCGCTTTCCAGCGAAGGGCGCGCGGCCATCGCGGCCATCGGCGCCGACCCCAGCCTGCCGCAGGTGCACGTGACCACTTTCATCAGCGCCACCGCGGCGGGCATTCGCGACCAGCTGGAACTGCTGATGGCGGAATACGTGTCCACCAGCCAGGGCAAGGTGATCAGTGAATTCGTCGATCTTGACCGCAACCCCCTGCGCGCCGAGCAAATGGGCGCCGGCAACCCCAACCAGCAATTCGTCACACGTCTCAATGCGGAGGGCCAGCCGGACCTTGAGGAAGGCGAACTTTTGCGCTTCTTCAGCCAGGACGGCCTGACCAACGCCATCCTGCGCAACGCCGTCGCCGGCGACTTCCGCACCTGGTTCATCGAGGTGGAAGACGGCCCGGGTATGAACGCGTCCGGGCCGGAGGGCCTCTCCACCCTCAGCCTTGGCCTGGAACAGCAACTGGACTGGACCAACCGCGAGGTGCCGCTGCTGGATTTCACGCGACCCGCAAGCGCGTTGCGCCTGAATGACCCGGCCATCGACGGCGAGATCATGATTGTCGCCGGGGGCAGCCGGCCGCTCTCCGAACCGGAACTGGCGGTGCTGACCGACTACCTCGCCGCTGGCGGCAAGCTGATCCTGCTGGCCGCGCCCGGCCTGGAGACCGGCAGCGCGCCACTGGCCGCCGACGCGGCGCTCGGCGACTGGCTCTACCAGCATTTCGGCCTGCGTTTCCGCAACGACATGGTGCTCGATCGCAGCCAGGCCTTTCAGAATCCGCTCTATCCGGTCAGCACTGAGCTGGATGCCTCCCATCGCATCACGCAGCCCTATTCGCGCGGCTTCGCGCTGGTCTTTGAGGCGCCGCACAGCATCGAAATTGCGGACGAGCCACCGACTTCAGTGACCGTGACGACCCTGGCTTCCTCCTCGGCCGACTCCTACAACATGACGGACTTCAGCGCCGTGCTGGAAGGCAACATCGAGCCGGAAGAGACCAGCCTGACGGGGCCGCTGGTGCTGGCCGCGGCGGCCGAAAACAGCGAGACCGGCGCGCGGCTGGTGCTCTTTGGCAGCACCTCGATGCTGGCCAACGGCTTCACCGGCATCAACGGCGTGGCCAACTTCGACGTGGCCGTGGACAGCATCTTCTGGGCCACGGACTTTGAGGACTGGTTCTCCCAGGTCAACATCCAGAGCGCCGCGCGCCCGCAGGACGCGCCGCTTTTCGCCGACGCACAGAGCATCGCGCTGATCAACGTCATCACCACGCTGCTGCTGCCCTTCGGCATCCTGGCGATCGGCGCCCTGGTCTGGTTCAACAACCGCGAGAGCGCGCCACAGGGAGGGCAGTGAGTCATGCGTCTCAGCCGCAACACCCTGCTGCTGCTGCTGGTCAGCGTCATCGTCATCCTCGCCGTTTTCTTCCTCAGCCAGGGCCGGGACGAGGACGAGGCCGTCGCCACGCCCGTCGTGCAGGAGGAGGGCGGCCCGCTGCTGCCGGCGCTGTCAGAGGCAGATATCGTCAGCGTGGCGCTGCGCGACAATGAAAGCGGCAACTTCATCCAGTTGACCCGCGCGGAGGACGTCTGGGGCCTCGGCGGCCCGGCCGACGCGGAGCAACGCACAGTGGACCAGAGCGCGGCGCAGGAGACCGTCGCGGACCTGCTGCAGCTGGCCGCCGGCAGCAGCTTCGAGATCGACGACGCGGGCGCTTTTGGCCTCGACGCGCCGGCCTGGACCCTCGAAATCGACCGTGGCGAAGGCCCGCTGCAGATCGTCTTCATCGGCAGTCAAAACCCGCAGGGCACGCGCTACTACGTCATGCAGCGCCAACTGGACGCGCTCGCGGCCGCGCCCGACCTGGAACAGGGCAACAAGGTCCTGCTGGTCAACAGCCGGGCTCTGGACGCAGTCCTCGACCGGATCGACGACCCGCCCTGGGAACCATTGCCGACCGCGACGCCCCTGCCCACGGCCACGCTCAACCCGCTGAGCGAGGTCGAGATCGCCACGGCGACGGCTGTCGCCCAGGCCACGGCCACCGCGGAGACCGGCGCCGTGCTGGCGACGGTGACGGCGCAGGCCGCCCTGACCCCGACGCCGGAAGCCGCCGGCTGAACACCGGCGCCTGTGCTGCTGGCGGCGAAGCCAGAAGTGCGTCAGTCGGGCGAACGCCAGAAGGCCCCGAACAGGGGGCCGGGGAACTCCGGCAGAGGATGCTGCGACTCGCCGGCCAGCAACTGGCGGGCCGCCATGACCTCGCCCAGGTGATACCAGTAATGGTAAATCACATGCAGCAGGCTGGAGCCGGTGTTCTCCACCTGTTCCCCGTCGCCGGGCAGGTATTCCTCCATCTGCGCTGAGGTCAGGCTGTCCAGCCAGGGGTCGGCGGCCTCGGTGATTTGCTGCCAGGCATCCCACATTTCGTCCAGCGGCGGCGCGCTGGCCGGCTGGCCGTAGGCGCAGGAATATACCTGCGGCGCCGGGCCGTCCTGCCGTTGCCCCACCACGAACCACAGGTACTGCTCGTGGCTGGCCAGATGGCCGACCATCCAGGAGATCGGGTTGATGCGCCCGTGGCGCTGCAGGGCCTCCTCCGCCGTGACCTCCGTCAGCCCACGCTGCCAGTGCCGGCGCGTGAAGCGCAACTGTTCTACGAGTACGTGTGCCATATTTTCCTCCCTGCTTCCTCGCGGCTGTCTTCGCACTCAATCAGGACAAGTGTAAATCATCCACGCCGCCGGCGCCGCCGGAGTCACAGGGCGGCAGGACGGGCGCAGCGCTCTGTGTTGGTGTGCCAGGGGAAGGACAGTCTGTCAGTCTGGCCGCCAGGGAGTCGCGGCCATCGATCCGACGAACTCCGGCAGGGGATGCTGCGCCTGGCCGGCCAGCAACTGTCGCACGGCCAGGGCCTCGCCCAGGTGGAACCAGTAGTGATAGTTAATGCGCAGCAGGCGTGTGCCGATGTTTTCCTGGCGCCTGGCGTCACCGACCAGGTAGTCGTCCATCGATTCCACGGTGAGTGCGTCCAGCCAGGGGTCGGCCATGGCCGTGATGCGTCGCCAGGCCTCCCAAACCTCGTCCGGCGGGGGCGCGCCGGCGGGCTTGCCGAAGCCATAGGCCTCCAGTTCCGGCAGCGGCGTCGTTCCCTGCGCCAGGCGAAACCAGTAAAACTGTTCGTGCCAGGCCAGGTGGCCGATCATCCAGCTGATGGCGTTGACGCGCCCGTGGCACCGGCGCGCGCCCTCCACGTCCACGTCCTGCAGTCCGCGTAACCACTCGCTGCGCGTGAAGCGCAACTGCTCGACGAGCATGTGTGCCATGCCATTCTCCCCGTCACCGTTTTTACGAAGCGTCACCCGATTGTTGCGGCGTCACCTCCCCGTTGCCGCGCATGCGCAACCAGGCATGACGCAGGCGCGCGCCACGGGCCGGTTCAGTCTGTGGCGCCAGGGCCGGCGTCTCCTGCGCCAGCGGCAGGCGCACGCGGAAGGTCGTGCCCTCGCCGGGCGTACTGACAAGATCAATGCGTCCGTTATGCGCGTCCACGATCCACTTCACAATCGAGAGGCCGAGGCCGGCATCCTGGCCGCGTTGCTGCGCGCGCCGCCGCGAGGGGTCTGCCTGCCAGAAACGATCGTAGATGCGCTGCCGGTCCTCGGGCGCGATGCCGATGCCGCTGTCGGCAACCTCCAGCACGGCGTCGTGGCCGTCGCGGTACAGGCCCAGTGTAATACGGCCGCCGTCGGGCGTAAACTTGATCGCGTTGTCCACCAAGTTTAGCAGCAACTGCTTGATGCGGTCGGCGTTGCCCCTGGCGCGCAGGGGTTCCAGGCGGCGCATCTCAATGTCCAGATTGCGCTCTCCAACGAGTAGTTTCGCCTCCCGCCCCGCCTCCAGCAAGAGCGTGTCGAGGTCCAGCGTTTTCAGCTCCAGCACCAGACCGCCATAGTCGGCGCGCGCCAGCAGCAGCAGGTCGTCGACCATCCGCGCCATGCGCCCGGCCTCGCTCTCAATGGCTTCCAGCGAGGGCTCGTCCATGCCATAGCGACGGATGAGATCCAGATTGCCGTGGATGGCGGTCAGCGGGGTGCGCAACTCGTGAGATACGTCGGCGACGAAGCGTTGTTGCACGCTGAAGAGGCCCTGCAGACGCGCCATCATGTCATTGAAGACCGAGACGAGACGGCCCAGGTCGTCACGCGGCCCCTGCCACTCCAGACGGGTATCCAGATCGTCGGTTCGCGCGATGGAGGCCGCCGCCGCCGTGATGCGACGGATGGGACGCAGGGCGCGCTGCGAGAACCACAGGCCGCCGGCGATCGAGGCCAGCACCACCAGGATGCCGCCCAGGCCCATGACGAGCAGCAGATTCTGTCGCGTCTCGTGCATGGCTTGCAGGGACATGACCAGTTGCACGTTGGCCAGCAACTCGCCACCGGCGATCATCGGGCTGGTCAGCACGCGCACGGCATGCTCGTTCAGCGTGACGTTGGCGTAGACCGGCTCCGTCGCGCCCAGCGCGCTTTCGTTGAGCGGCAGCACCAGGGTGGCAATGTTGTTGGAGGAGGCTTCCAGTTGTGGCGGATCGTCATCGACGGACCAGACCTGCACGCCGACGCCCGGAAAGCTGAAGATGTCCAGGCGGGGCAGCACGATGACGCGCTGGGTGCTCACCAGGGAGGACAGGCCGCGGCTGTTGTTGATGACCAGGGTGGCGGTCTCTTCCAGGCGGCGATCGACGGACTGCATCAGGGCGCTGTCCAGCACCGTGTAAACGAGCACGCCAAAGACCAGGATGAAAATGGCCAGCAGCCCGGAAAAGTAAAGGATCAGCCGCTTGCGAAAGGTCATGTCGACGCGGCTATTCCTCCCGCAGCACGTAGCCCACGCCACGCACGGTATGGATCAGGCGCGGCTCGTCGCCGGCCTCGCTCTTTTGCCGCAGGTAGCGCACATAGACCTCAATGATATTACTGGCGCCACCGAAATCATAATCCCAGACGCGATCGAAGATGACGTCACGCGTCAGCACCTGGCGCGGATTGCGCATGAAGAGTTCCAGCAGTTCGTATTCCTTGGCCGTCAGGTCAATCATGCGCTCGCCGCGTTGCGCCCGGCGCGTACCCGTATCCAGCGAGAGATCGGCGAAGCGCAGCACCTCGGGGCGGCTGGCGGGCGCATTGCGCCGCAGCAGCGCGCGGATGCGGGCCAGCAGTTCCTGGAAGGAAAAGGGCTTGACGAGGTAGTCGTCCGCGCCGGCGTCAAGACCCTGTACCCGGTCGCTCACGTCGTCGCGCGCGGTCAACATCAGCACCGGCACGTCGCTGGCCCGGCGCAGGCGCTTGCACACCTCCAGACCGTCCAGACCCGGCAACATCCAGTCAAGGACGACCAGGTCCGGCGGCTCGTCGCGCGCGGCCGCAAGCCCGCTGTGGCCGTCATGACGTATGACGGGACGGTAGTTTTCGAAGATCAGGCCGCGCTCGATGAAGCGGGCGATGGCCACTTCGTCCTCGATTACCAGGATACGTTCGCCGGTCATGTCCAGCTCCTGCCTGTGGCTTGCTGTCCACCCTTTGTAACGCCAGTCTAAGGATAACGGATTAATGGCTGCTGAACTGGTTCTGTGACGCAGGCGGACGGGGCGCGTATACTGGGCGGGTTATGGAGCGTGAACCATGAACGCCAATGTACGCTGGCGCCTGATGCAACTGTTGCTGCGGACGGGTGACGCGCAGTTGCGCCAGGCCCTGTGGCGTCTGCTGCGGGAGGGGCGCTGGCAGCAGCGCCTCGGCGACCTGGCGACGGCACTGGCCCGTTCCCTGCCGCAACTGCAGGACAGCGGGCAAATGCGTGAGCTCAAATTATTGCGCCGCCTGCTGCTGGATGAGCGCGTACCCCTGTGGCAGAAGGCCATTCCGGTCGCGGCGGCGCTGTATCTCGTCTCACCGCTGGACCTGATCCCGGACTTTTTGCCCCTGCTGGGCCAACTGGATGACCTGGCGGTGCTTTGGGGCAGTCTGCGCCTTTTCCGCTCGCTGGTACCGCCAGCCCTGATTGAGGAGCACCTGGCCTACATCGACGGCGAACTCGTTGACGCGCCCGGCTGGCGTACCGGTTCCGTCCCCGGTTCCGGCACAGGCACTGAAACCTCCGCCGGTTCCAGCACAGGCACTGAAACCTTGGCCGTTTATCCTGGAAGGGTTTATCCTGGAAGGGGTTTCAGCACAGGCACTGAACCCTTGGCCGGTTTCAGCACAGGCATGGGGAGCCTGGATGCGCGTTGAGGCCATGCGGCGCGCGGCAAGTAACGCGCGCGCACTGTCGCTGCAGCCGGAACGGCACTTCTGGCCCATCGTCGGCCTGATCATCTTCGGCGGGCTGGCGCTGCGCGTCCTGGTACATGACTTCGGCCTGCCCTGGTTCGAGGAAATTGACGAACTGCGCCTCTGGTTCGCCGGACGCATCGCGCGTGACATGCCTGTGGTGACCGGGTCCCGTTACGCGCCCGGTTACCCACCGCTTAACTTCTGGCTGCATCAACTGTGGCAGCCCTTCGCCGAGGCGCAGGGACGTCCACTGGCGGTCGACGCGGTGCTCGATTTGCGGCGTTTCATGCTGCTGTTCAATACGCTCGGCGCGATCTGGTTCGCGATGCTGGGCCGGCGCTGCGGTGGCGCGCTGGCCGGCATCATCGCCGCGGCCCTGTGGGCCTTCGATGCCGACGTGCTCGAGGTGTTGATTTACGCCATCGGCGAGTCGCTGGTCATCCCCCTGCTGGTGCCCGGCGTTTTGCTCGCCGCAAAGTCACTGGATTCTCCCCGTCGCTGGTGGCTGGCGCTGGCCAGCATGGCCCTGGGCCTGCTGTGCTTTCTGGCCGAGTACCGCCTGCTGGTCGCCATTGTGCCGGGCTTCGCTGCGTTGGTCTGGCAGGCATGGCGCCACTATCGTCCGGGTTGGCGCCTGGTCCTGCTTGTGAGCGGCGCCAGCCTTGCGTTCGGCGTCACTGCCGCCATCCTGATACTGGAGCGCCTGCCGGCACGTTTCCAGACCCATGCGCAGGAAGCGCTCGGCACCTACCTGTGGGATATGGACGCTCTTTTTCTGTTTCTGGAACGAAGTATCCGGCTGATCCATCCTCTTACGCTGCCGCTGGTCCTGTTGCTTGTCCTGCTGGCGCTGCGCGACCGTGCCGCGCGAGCCGCCGCTCCCCTGTCCGTCCCCGCACTGCTGATGGTGACCGCCATCATGTTCCTGACGACCTGGGCGACCAGTTCCATCCGCCCTTACGGACCGGATTCACTTGAACGCATCTGGCCGCGCCATCTGCTGCCGGCAACCCTGATGCTTTACCTCCTGCTGGCCACGACGGTTGCGCAACTCCTGTCCATCTTGCGGCAAACGCGCATTCGCCGCATCGCGCAGGCCTTGCTACTGGCATACGCGCTGTTGTTGCTGCTGCCGCCTGCCCTGCGCCTGGTGCAGGACTACCGCGTTCTGCCCTGGCCCGTCATCGTGCGCAACTGGGTCGACGACCACCTTGAGTCCTCCAATATCCTCGTCTACGAACAGAGTGAACGCTGGTTCGACCCCGTACGGGGAGGCATGCCGCATCGCGTCTGGTTCAACTGGTGGAAGGTCGACGACATCCGCGCAAAGCCGTTGCAGCAGTGGATCGACGACTACCACCTGACCTGGGCCCTGATCCCCGCCACCATCCACGACAATCAGTTGCGCGACGGCGGGGAAGGACAGGCGCTGCTGGACCAGATGCTGCTGATACGGAGTTTCAGCGCCCCGCCGGAACGCCGTGACAACGAAAGTGTCCTCTACCGCCTGTGGCGCATGCAGCACGAGACCGACGTTCGCTTCGGTGAGCACATCCGCCTCAGCGGTTACGACCTGCACACCCCTGACCCACGGCCCGGCACTGACACCTTCGCCGTTTATCCTGGAAGGGGTGCCAGCACAGGCGACGAGCTCGGCATCACGCTCTACTGGAACGCGTCCTCCGCGCCACCCGAAAACTACTCCTTCTTCCTGCATCTCAGCGCCCTCGACGACCTCCGTCCGCTCGCCCAGGTCGACGGCAACCCCGCCGTGCCCGCACGCCCCACCAGCACCTGGGACCGCCCGGAGGAGACCCTCATCAGCCCGCGCTTCTCCCTCACCCTGCCCGAGGACCTGCCGCCCGGCGACTATCGCGTCACGCTCGGCCTCTACAACTTCGAGACCGGCGAGCGCCTGCCCGTGCGCGACGCGACGGACGCCCCCCCGGACGACGCCTGGGAACTGCTGCAACTGAGCGTTTCGCAGGACGGAAACGTCACTGTTACGGAGCCGGCACGTGCTGCGCGCTGAAACGGCTCTCCGGCAGTCTGTACCGCTGAACTTGCGCCGCGCGCTGGCCAGCCCAGAGCGGCGCTTCTGGTTGATCGTCGGCCTGATCACCCTCGGCGGCGCCATCCTGCGTGTGCAGATACATGACTTCCATCTGCCCTGGCTGGAAAAGGCTGACGAGTTACGCCTCTGGTTCTTCGGCCGAGAGGTCCGTGGCATGCCGGTGCCTACCGCACCTGCGTTCGAATTTAGCTACCCGCCCCTCATCATCTGGCTTCACCAGCTGCTGCAACCCCTGACCGAGGCCCAGGGTCGTTTACTCGCCGTGGATGCGATTCTTGATTTGCGACGTGTGATGCTGCTGTTCACCGTGTCCGGCACGGTCTGGTTCGCCCTGCTGGGTCGTCGCTGTGGCGGACCGCTGGCCGGCATTCTTGCGGCGGCGTTTTGGGCCTTCGAAGACAATTTTATCCGCGCATCAGCTCTGGCCATTGCCGAATCACTGGTCACTCCCCTGTTGGTACTCAGTATTTTGCTGGCCGTGCACGCGCTGGAAGCCCCCCGATACTGGCGGCTGGCGCTTGCAAGTACAGCGCTCGGGTTGCTGTGTTTTCTGGGGGACTACCGCATGTTGGTTGCGGTCATTCCGGGCATTGCCGCACTTGTATGGCGCGCCTGGCGCCATCACCGACCCGGCTGGCAGCGCAGCCTGCTGTGGGGCAGCGCCGGTCTTGCGCTCACTGCTTTGTCAGCCGTCCTGATTCTGGCGCGCCTGCCGGAACGCTTCCAGACCCATGCGCAGGAAACGCTCAGCGCCTACCTGTGGGATATGGACGCTCTTTTTCTGTTTCTACGCCAAAGTGTGGAGTTGATCCATCCCCTTTTGCTCTTGCTGGTCGTGTTGCTTGCCCTGCTTGCGTTGTTCTCCAGCCAGGTCCTGTCCGCCCGCACCATGTCCGGGCCCGCGTTGCTGATGGTGAGCGCCATGCTGTTACTTACCTCCTGGGCACCCGCCGCCCTCCGCCCCTACGGTCAGAGATCGCTTGACGACATCTGGGTCAGGTATCTGATACCGGCACAACTGATGACCTGTGTCCTGCTGTCCACCCTCATGGCACAACTCCTGACCGGCTTTCAAAACCGACGGCTGCGAAATCTGTCGGCAATTGCGTTGCTGGTCGGTTTCCTGCTGTTCCAGTTCCAGCCTGCCCAACGTTTGGTCCAGTTGAATGAAACCCGACCCTGGCCCATCATCGTGCGCAAATGGGCTGACGACAACCTTGAGTCTTCCAAATTCCTCGTCTACCAGGAAAGCAGTCGCTGGTTCAACCCGCTTTGGGGGGGCATACCCTATCGCGTCTGGTTCGACTGGTGGAAGACCGACGACATCCGCGACAAATCACTGCAGCAATGGGTCGACGACTACCATATCTCCTGGGCCCTGATTCCTCTGGACGAACACGACGGGTTGACAGCAAGCAACCCGGGCAAGACAATGCTGGACCAGATGCTGTTGCTGCGCGATTTCAGCGGCCCGGAGTCCCGACATGGAACCCGCACGCTCCTCTACCGCCTGTGGCGCATGCAGCACGAGACCGACGTTCGCTTCGGTGAGCACATCCGCCTCAGCGGTTACGACCTGCACACCCCTGACCCACGGCCCGGCACTGACACCTTCGCCGTTTATCCTGGAAGGGGTGCCAGCACAGGCGACGAGCTCGGCATCACGCTCTACTGGAACGCGTCCTCCGCGCCACCCGAAAACTACTCCTTCTTCCTGCATCTCAGCGCCCTCGACGACCTCCGTCCGCTCGCCCAGGTCGACGGCAACCCCGCCGTGCCCGCACGCCCCACCAGCACCTGGGACCGCCCGGAGGAGACCCTCATCAGCCCGCGCTTCTCCCTCACCCTGCCCGAGGACCTGCCGCCCGGCGACTATCGCGTCACGCTCGGCCTCTACAACTTCGAGACCGGCGAGCGCCTGCCCGTGCGCGACGCGACGGACGCCCCCCCGGACGACGCCTGGGAACTGCTGCGGCTGAGCATTCCTGACCGGTAAGCGGACATGCAAAGGCGATTTTCGGCTCTGGCGCACAGATTGAAAGACCGGCCCGGCACCCTGCTGGTGGCCCTGACCATGCTGGCTCTGGCCCTGCGTCTGGCCTGGGGATGGGGAGCGCTGGCGCATGACGTGTCGCTTGTTGACGAGGGCGATTACACGTCCTACAGACAGGCCGCGCGGCACTTTTTGAAGCGAGGTGATTTCAACAGCAGCCATTTTCTTGTGCGGCCGCCGGCCTTCCCGCTGCTGGTTGCCCTCGCCGGACAGAACGTCGCGCTGGTCATCACGTTCAACGTGCTGATTGGCACATTGTTGACTCCCCTGGCCTGGTTGCTGGCGCGTCGTTTGGCATTGGGACAGGGGAGCGCCCTGCTGGCCGCGTTGCTGGTCGCCATCGACCCGCTGGGCATCCGCTATACCGCTTTCCTTGGGCCGGGTTCGCTGGCCTTCGTTGGCGCGCTGGCGATGATGCTCGGCCTGGTTGCCCTGGTGCAGGCGCGCGCGCAAGGCCGCGCCTTCCTGTGGGCTGTCTTCGCGGCCCTGATGCTCTTGCTGTCGGTTTACGCGCGCCCTTCCATCTATGCCCTGCCGCTCATTCTGGTGCTGTGGCTGCTGTGGACCAGCCGCCGTCACTGGCCCGCGATCGTGGTCTTTGCGCTCATCAGCCTGGCGGGCATGCAATTGTGGGTCAACCATAACGCAGCTGTTTTCGGCAACCCGACTTTCTCCACTGTGGGCACCTGGACCCTGGCCTGGTACCGCGCCGTGCCGGTACTGCGGCTGGCAACCGGCATGAGTGTGCAGGAAAGCGAGGCGCAGGTTCTCGCGGCGGTACAGGCGAGGATCGGCGGCGACCCGGCGAGCGCGAACAGGCACGACTGGCTCGCCGCCGGGCCAGAGGTGGAACAGGCGCTGCAAGGCGTCAGCCTGGAAATCTTCAGGGACCACCCCTTCGCCTGGCTGGCGACCTTCCCGACGGGCTTCCTGCGACTCTATGGCCTTGTCCCGCCGCTGTCGCCACGCAGTGAGGTGTTTAACCCCGTCCACTATCCCCTGATACTGTGGAACTGGAGCCTGTTGCTGATGGCCATCATTGGCCTCTGGCGCCTGTTGCGCGAGCGACGCCGGTTCGTTTTCTGGTGCCTGTTTCTGGTCATCGCCTACTTCAGCGCCGGCACACTGCTGGTCAAGTCCGCCGGTATGACCGGGCGCGAGAGCCGCATCGTTCTGCCCTTCCTCGCCATTGCGGCGCTCTACGGCGCGCCCTGGCTGCTGGCCCGCTTGCAGCGACGGGGCAAGTGAGCGCTCGCTCCCGACAATTGTCGCAAGGCGGCGCGCCGGCGACGCCATAGAATCTGCTGATGTGAACCACGGCCTTGCGCTATACTTTGGCACAGAATTTCCCGCAAGGAGAGGTACTCATGACCTGGCATCAAACCATCATCGTAGGCAACCTGGGACGTGACCCCGAGCTGCGCTACCTCCAGAGTGGCACGGCTGTTTGCAGCCTGAACGTCGCCGTCAGCGAAAGCTGGAACGACCGCCAGAGCGGCGAACGGCGCGAAAAGACGACCTGGTACCGCGTGTCAGTCTGGGGTCAGCAAGCCGAGACCTGCAACCAGTATCTGAGCCGCGGACGGCAGGTGATGGTGATCGGCACCGTCAGCGCCCGCGCCTACACCAACAACGCCGGCGAGCCGGCCGCCAGCCTGGACATGCGCGCGTTTCAGGTTCGTTTCCTCGGTGGGCGCCAGGACAGCGGCGGCTACGACAGTGGCGGCGGCCAGGCGCCGCGTCAGCGCGACGGCGACGGTGATTTCGCGCCGCCGCCCTCCGACGTCGGCGAGATCCCCTTCTAGCCGGCGCCCCCGCCTGACGCGGCCATTTCAGCACTTGTGCTGACACCCCTTCCAGGATAAACGGCGCAGGGGTCAGTTAAGCGTCAGGCGCAATTCATAGTCCACCGCTTCGGTCGTCAGCGCCGCCATGGGTGAGAGCGCCAGCGTCATCTGTCTCGTGTCCGGCTGCAGCGGCAAGGTCCAGACGCCGGGCCCCGTCACCAGCCAGCGCTGCAACTGTGGCTCGCCGGCGCCCCTCTGCAGGGCCTGCAGCCACATACGTTGCGGCACCTGGTTGTCGCTCCAGACCCAGCCGCGCGCCTGCCAACCGCCATCGTCCATCTCGAAGTCGCTATCGTAGCCCAGCTCGGGAATACGAACGTCGTCAAGCAGCATGCCGGGTTGGGTGATGGCGTCGTCGGTCAGCAATTCAAAGCGCAGCAACACCTCCCGCCCGGCCCAGGCATCCAGCGCAATGCGCTCCTGCAACCAGCCCTCGCTGCGCCCCGTGTAGCCAGGGCCGATGGCGTTGCCGTGCGGGTTGGCGCGGGTCATGGCGGGGCTTTCCAGCACCTGCCAACGCTGCCCGCCGTCGTCGCTGAGCAGCACGTGGCCGTAGTCCCAGAGTGCTTCCATGTGGTACCACAGGCTGAAGTGCAGCGTGGCCCCGGACAGATTGCGCAGGTCGAAGGCGCGCGTCAGCGTGGAGTCGCTGTTGTCCTGGCGGTTGCTGTACCACAGGCGCCGGCCGCTGGCGGCCTCCGCAGGGGTCAGGCGCGCCTGCGCCGGCAGTTCCAGCGCGATCTCCAGCGTTGCTGCGCCCTGTAGCCTGTCCAGTTGCAGATAGTCCGTCGCGTACTGCGCCAGGCTGGCCGCGCGCCTGAAGGGGTAGCTGTCGACCCTGGCGACCGGCGGCGGCGGCCGCAGCGACAGCGGGCTGCGATAACCGTAGCGGCCGCCCGCAAGTTGCGCATCCTGCAACCAGTTGGCCAGCACCCAGTCCGCGAAGAAGGCGTCGGCATCGGACCCGTCGCTTTCGACCAGCAGGGCCTCCAGCGCGCTCAAACCGGGCAAGGGATGCTGCGACAACTGCCGCAGGGCCTGCGGCCCGTAGCGATCGTGCAAATAAGTCACGAAGAGCAGGCCGGCGCCGTAGTGCGGGTAGGTGTCGCCGCTCTCCGGCCAGGTGTTAAGCTGCGTGCCCGGTCGCGCCAGAAAGGCGTTCGCCTCGGCCTCCGTGCCGAAGTTGAAACCACTATGCAACTCGGCGAAGCTGGAAAAGCCCTCGTTGAGCCAGACGTTTTCGTTGGGGTCCTGGTGCGCCTGGATCATGTGCTGGAATTCGTGCGCGGCGAGGCCGGCCAGCGCAGTGGCGTCGACTTCATTTCCCAACCCGTCCAGGTTGAAGATGACCATCTCGCGCTGGTTGCTGCCGGGGACGGCCGCCCGCGGCCAGCTGTGCTCGCTGGAGAAGTAACCGGCCACGCGCGGGCCCAGGCCCCGCGTGAAGAGCACGTAAATGCGCGGGTCGCCGTCCACGCCCGGCTTGTTCTCGCTGCCAAAGAGTTCGCGTAGCGGGCCGTAGATCTGCCGGTCGAAAAGCTGTGCCAGCGCCTGCAGACGCGACAGATCGACGTCGACGCCCCGTTCGACCCAGAGCCAGGCGTGCTCGCCGCTGGCGCGCAGGCTGGCCTCGACCTCGAAACGGCGGTTCTCCTGCTCGTTGGTGACGTTGAAGGACAGCAGGTCGCCCGCCTGCCAGTCCGGCGCAGTGGATGGCGCGGCGAAGGCGGCGGGCGGCTGCTCGACGAGGCCGATGACGCGGCGCGCCAGTTCGACGCGATCGCGCGGCGGGACCTCCGCCGCGGCCAGCGCGGCGAGCGTGTCCGGTATGGAATCCGGGGGCTGCGCCATCAGCGGCGCGACGCTCAGCAGCAGCAGGATGAACAGCAGCAGCAGGCGCGTTGTTGAGTTGGTCATGGGAGGGTGAGCTTCCTAGCGGAGTTTGATGCCCGCCTTGTCCGCCTTCACGGTGAGATAGTTGATGAAGGCGGAGCAAGTTACCAACATGTAGATGGCGTCTTCCTGATCCAGGCTGGAATCTTTCATCATTGCATGGCGAATGCCCGCATCGCTGCTCGTCCAGCCATACAATTTTTCGAAGCCACTAGCTAGCGCTTCATGCAATTCAACTAAATTGTTATTCCGAATCTCCTTGATCGCCTGTGCCAACGTGGCATTTTCTTTGCTTGAAATTTTCTTACAAATTGCCTCAACCGCACAAATCGATTCGTGTATGGACTTGCGATAGTCAGGCTTTGTTCGATCCGAGAGACTCTCTTGGGCCCTCGTCAAGTGATGCTTCACCGGGTCAAGTGCGTTCCTCTTCGCGTTCTCTACTTCTCGTATATTTTCGTCGGAAGTAATTGGCGAAAACAGATTGTCGATCAGACGATAACCGGAATTTTCTCTTTTCAGAATCGCATTTGTGAATTCCGCAAAACCCTGTCTTTCTTGCAGTTCAGGACTGTATTCAATCGTCTTTTCAATCAGTCGATATGCTTCATGCCACACACAAGAAAAGAATCTTTTCCTCACAACTTGCACAAATTCGAATCCTCTTGCTGGCATAGTATCGATTGCGTACTTGAAATACGAAACCCACAACGAGGCTGCCACTCGGTTGTGATTGTGTTCCAAATCAAACTCTTGCCCTTCCAGATCTCTGAAACAGTTAACGTACATCACAGTCCATAGACCATTTCTCAGATCCTCATTCATGCTGTCTGTCTGAATGAGGATCTCTTGAGGTTTTAGGCCCATGCGTTCTCGAAATGAATCCAGCACGTCTCTTTCCCATTTTGGAGTATCCTGAATTATCATACGCGAGCAGGTCTCAAGTTCATATCCCGCCCCCTTACCCGGCGTTGCCCAGACACATGACGCCGCCTACAATCGGCGCTCGTTGTCACGCAGTCAAGGAGCGCGACCCTGGGCGGCACCCTGCTCAACGCCATTGCAGTGCTCTTCGGCGGCCTCGCCGGCCTGCTCATCGGCCAGCGCCTCAACGAACGCCTGCGCGGCGCGGTGGTCAGCGGCATCGGCCTGGTGACCGTCGTGGTGGGCGTCAGCAACGCCGGCCAAAGCGGCAACATCATCATTCCGCTGGTCAGCATCGTCAGCGGCGTGGTGCTCGGCGAGCTGCTGGATATCGACCGCCGTTTGCAGGGCTTCGCCGGCTGGTTGCAGGGAAAAGTCGGGGACTCGTCGGACAGCCATGCCAGGGGACGTTTCATCAACGGCTACCTCTCGGCCAGCCTGGTCTTCTGCATAGGGCCGCTGACCTTCGTCGGTTCGCTGCAGGACGGCATGGGGCTGCCGATCGGCTTTCAGCAACTGGCCATCAAGAGCGTGCTGGACCTGATCACGGCGGCGACTTTCGCGGCCAGCATGGGGGTCGGCGTGCTCTTCAGCATCGTGACCATCCTGGTCCTGCAGGGCGGCCTGGCGCTGCTGGGCAGCACGCTCGGCGAGGTGATGAGCGTCGCCATGATCGCCGAGATGACGGCCGTCGGCGGCGTCATTCTGATCGGCCTGGCGCTGGTGCTGCTGGAGTTGCGGCCGCTGCGGGTGGCCAACTTCCTGCCGGCGCTGGTGATCGCGCCGCTGCTGGTGGCCCTGGCCGAGGCGACGGGCGTCATCCTCTACCCTTTTTAATATCCGGCGGCGGACATCCGGGTCAAGGCAGCGGCTGGCGGCCGCGTCAACCTCCACCCCTTTTTTATTTTCCGGCGGCGAACATCCGGGTCAAGGCAGCGCCTGGCGGCCACGGCCATCGGCATCAGCCTCCCCCTCTTGCGGGCCGGACAGGCGCAGGGGCGCCCGCAACTCAAACCCCTTAACGGCTGCGGCCCAAGGGGTTAGCCTGGGCCGCAATTTGCGAAGGTTGGGTGGGCGACACCGCTCCGCGGTGTCCACTCACCCCCGTGTTACTGAGGTGAGTGCCCTAGCGGAGCCGTACCTCCACCTTACCTTGATCGCTCATCAGGATCACCTCCTCGTCTACCTTGACAGATGGCGCCAGTATAACGCCTTCCCGCCAGCGCGCAAGTGACGGGAGTCACGCGTTGACGCTGGCCGTCATGAACTTGACGTTGGAGGACTTGCGCACGCCCTCGTTGGCCTTGCGGAAGGCCACCATGTGCGGCGGCGGGTTGTCGGCCGAAAGGTGGGCGTCGAGGTGCGCCTGGCTCTCCCATTCCTCGTAGACGAGAAAGTGATGCTCGTCCTCAAGGTGGGCGAAGAAATTGTAGCGGATGCAGCCGGCCTCCTGCTGCGTGGCGTGGGCCACGGCGATCATGGCGGCGATGGCCTGCTCACGCGTGCCTTCGTTGATGAAGATATCCCCTGCAACGACGATCATAAATATCTCCCGTGTGAACTCGATAAGGGTCAGGCCGACTCGCCCACGCGGCGCTCCGTGCCGGCCAGCAGACGGCGTATGTTACCCAGGAAGCGCAGGTAAATGAGCAGGGCGCCCAACACGGCGTAGTAGTTGTAGATCCCCGGCAGTTCGCCGGCGTTGACCATCACCAGCACCCAGGCCATCACCAGGGTGACGCCGCTCAGCACGGCCAGCGACATGTAGCGCGTCAGGCGCAACAGCGCGAGGCCCAGCGCCAGGCTGACGAGGAACTGCAGCGGCGCGACCAGCAGCAGCGAGCCGAAGAGGACGGCGGCGCCCTTGCCGCCGCGCAACTGGCGGGTCAGCAGCAATACGATCACTGACCAGTTGTGGCCGATCATGCAGGCCAGCGTGGCCAGCACAGTCGCCACGTCGGGCTGCTCCGGCGCCAGGGCCCGCGCGATCAGGATGGCGACGATGCTCTTGGCCAGGTCCATCACGCCCACGATCTGGCCGGCGCGCGGGCTCACGGCGCGGGCGACGTTGGTGCCGCCCATGTTGCCGCTGCCGACCTCGAAGATGTTGACGCCGTGCAGGCGCGCGATCAGCCAGGCCGAGGGGATGCTGCCCAGCAGGTAGCCGATGATTGCGACGAGGATCCAGGTCGTGTTGTCGGTCATGGTTAGTGCTCCTCTTCTTGCTGAGCGAGTTCAACCCACTTGTCGTGAACTCGCTTCAGTTCTTTCACCCAGAAGGTTTCTCTGGTCTCCTTGCTCGCTCCTGCTGCCAGGCGTCCAAGTGACTGAGCGCAGGTATAAAAGCCTTCCCCGGGCCAGCCATCTTCCGCGCGTACGACTACTGCGCTCAACATAGGTCTGCTTTCAATCTTCTCTTCCAAATTTATTTCACAAAGCAATTCGTAAAGTTGACGCATCTCATACAATCCCGAAGGAAGTCCAGCTTCCTGTACCAAGTCACCATACGTGATGGTTTGTTCGTCGCAGGCAACACAAGCGAGAACTTCGTACACTGGATCACAGTACTTCTCATTAAACTCGTCAAACTCCATGACTATATCTCTCACTCCGCCCAAGTGGCATACACGCGCTGTAGCTCGTTTGCCCAATATTGCATGCATGTTTCATTTTCCGCGCCATGAGGCAGTAGACCAATTAATTGAGCACTTTCGTAAAATGCCTTTCTAGGTATTCCGTTTTCCCCGTCGACGACAACTGCGCCCAACAAAGGTCGATCATTCGACCATTCCGTTGTATCAATGAGAGATATAAATTCTTGCTGCATTTTTGTCTCGCGTAATCCTGCTGGAAGATTAGCTCTTCGTGCCAAGTCGATGCACGTGACAGTTCGCCTTTCCCGGGCAATTTCAACCAACACATTCCACATAGCACCACAATACTTTTTTACGAGGTCTTCTTGTTTTTCTCCTTGATGGCGCGGTGCGAATTCCCCATACACAGAATGTAACTCGATATCATGGAACAAATTTCTCTCGTCGTCGTTCGAATCTTCAGACAGCAAATGCAATTGCTCGGCAAGACCGAAGAAACCTCGCCCCGGTATACGCTTTCTTTTGTTCACCACTACAGCGCTCAACAGAGGCCGCCCTACTTCATGCTCACATCTGTTGATTTCATCTAACACACCGGGAAGATAACTGAACCAGATATAGGGCTTGTCAGCGTCAGGAACACCGGCAGATTGCGCCAGTTTCTTGTAAGAAATTGTCTTCCGTTCGCGGGCAACACGGGTCAGGAGTTCATAAACCGATTCTATACTCCTTTCTGCAAACTCATTGAAGTCCAAGTGCCCGCTTCCTCACTCCGCCCAGGCGCTGTAGATGCGTTGCAACTCGCGTTCGTGGAAGCTCCGCTCGGCCGCGCGGGAGGCGTCGGGCGCCAGGCGGCCCAGCGCGCGCGCATGGCGGAAAAAGCCGGCGCCGGGCAGGCCGTCCGCCTTGCGCACGACCAGCGCGCCCAGCAGCGGCCAGCCATCGGCCGCCTCGTCCGCGTTGACGGCCTCCACCAGTCGCGGCAACTGGCGCATGAGGACGTAGCGTTGCGGCGGCAGGCCGACGCGCTGCGCCAGTTCGCTGTAGCTGATGGTGCGGCGCGCGCAGGCGCGGCGCATCAGCGCATCGCGCACGGACTCCTGACAGCGATCAACCTGCGCCTCGTTCTGCATCGCCCCCGCTCCGGCGCGCTTGACTCCGCGCCTGGCCGCGATTATACTCGCAGTGTCGAAAAGCCCTAACGAAGGCATTTAACCGGTGACATCACTTTGTGTCTGTCTGAAGCAGGGCCGTTAGCAGCCACTTCAGACGACAACCCCCGGCAGACCGCCGCCGACTGAAAGGCTGCGAACGTCCCTGAGCGATGGACTTGCACCCCATCGCCCGCGCGGAAACGAGACGTTTGCGCCTTTTTTGTTTTGTGGACGGTCTGTTTTTTGTTTGGCAGGAGAAGGACGGCTATGGCACTTGCGCTGACGATAGACGCAGCCCCGCCCGCTACCTCTGGCGGCGTTAACCTGGCACAGCAGATCGGCAACACGCCGCTGCTGGATTTGCCCCTGCCCGGCACGCGGTTGCCGCAGGACGTGCAGCTGCTGGCCAAGGCCGAATGGTACAACCCCGGCGGCAGCGTCAAGGACCGTCCGGCCCTGGCCATCATGCAGCAGGCCATCGCCAGCGGCGCCCTGCGGCCGGAGACCCCGCTGGTCGACAGCACCAGCGGCAACACCGGCATCGCCTACGCCATGATCGGCGCGGCGCTGGGCTATCGCGTGCGCCTGTACCTGCCGGAAAACGCCAGCCCGGAGCGCATCGCCATCCTGCGCGCCCACGGCGCCGAGCTGGTGCTCACCGACCCGCTCGAGGGCAGCGACGGCGCGCTGCTGGCCGTGCGCGACCTGATCGCGCGCGAGCCGGGACGCTGGTTTTACGCCGACCAGTACAACAACCCGGCCAACGTCAACGCGCATTACGAGACCACCGGCGTCGAGATCTGGCAGCAGAGCGGCGGCCGGGTCACCCACCTCGTGGCGGGCCTGGGCACCAGCGGCACCTTCACCGGCACCGGCCTGCGGCTGCGCGATTTCAACCCCGATGTGCAACTGGTCTCGGTGCAACCGGAGTCGCCCTTCCATGGTCTTGAGGGCCTCAAGCACATGGACTCGGCCATCCGCCCCGGCCTCTACGACCCGACCCTGGCCGACCGTCGGCTGCACGTCAGCACCGAGGCGGCCCATGACCTGGCGCGGCGCCTGGCGCGCGAGGAAGGCTGGCTGGTGGGCATCAGCGCGGCGGCGGCGCTGGTCGCGGCGCGCGAGATCGCGCTGGAACAGGCCGACCTGGGGCGACCGGCCGTCATCGTCACCATCCTGCCGGACAGCGCCCACAAGTACCTCTCCGAATCTTTCTGGCAGGTCTGAGCGAAGATCCTGCCGCGCGCGGGCGCGGGCCGCGACAACCTGTTGTATACTCGCCCCGTCCGCGACAGAACCTCTTCTCACGCGCATGGATCGTGAAGCACCCGTCCCCGCCGGCCGGTACACCGAGGAATACTTTCGCACGGCCTGCGAGGGCTACGACGAATTTAACGCCAGCGAAGGCGAGCAGCTGTCACGCCGTCTGCGGGCGGCCTTTGAGCTGGCCGGGGTGCTGCCGGGCATGCGCGTGCTGGACGTCGGCTGCGGCCGCGGTGAAGTTCTGTTGCACTGCGCGCAACCGGGGGCCTTTGCCTGCGGCGTGGACTACGCGCCGGCGGCCCTGCGCCTGGCGCAGCAGGTGGTGACTTCGCTTGACCCGCAGGCGCCGGGGCGCATCGCGCTCGGCCAGGCCAATGCCCGTCAACTGCCTTTCGCCAACGCCAGCTTTGATCGCGTCATGCTCTTCGACGTGGTCGAGCATCTGCACCCCTGGGAGTTGCAGGCCGCGTTGCTGGAGGTGCGGCGCGTGCTCAAGCCGCAGGGCCGCCTCATCATCCACACCGCGCCCAACGTCTGGTACGACCGTTACGCCTACCCAATGGTGCGGCTGGTGCGCCGCCTGATGGGCCAGGGCGCGCAGTACCCGCGCGACCCGCGCCAGTTTCTCGTCGACGTCAACACCCACGTGCACGTCAACGAGCAGTCCCTGCTGAGCATGCGGCGCGTCTTGCGCCGGGCCGGTTTCCACGGCCGCGTCTGGCTGGACAGCCCGCCGCAGCAGCGCGACGAGGGCCTGCCGCTGACGCTCTTGCGGCGGCTGGCCTTTGACGTGCCGCCCTTTCGCTGGTTCTTCGAGCGCGAGGTCTTCGCCGTCGCCGCCCCCGCTCACTCGCTGCGCAGCGCCAGCGCCGTGACCAGACGCCCCAGACGCCAGGCCGGGTAGACCCCCGCCAGCAGCGCAGCGCCCACGGCCACCGCAAAGGCCGTCGCCAGCGATTCCGGCTGCAGCGTCGGCGTCAGGGCCCAGCCAAATGCGCGCAGATTCACGACCCGCACCATCACCAGCGCCACCAGCGTCCCCACCGGCAGGGACAGGGCGCCGGCCGTCACGCCCATCAGCCCGGTCTGCAGCAGCGTATGGCGCCAGAGCTGGGCGGGCGTCATGCCACAGGCGCGCAGCACGCCGTACTGTCGCGTGTGTTCCAGCTGCAGGGCCAGCAACGCGCTGAGAATGCCGATGAAGGCCACCAGGGTCGCCAGCAATTGCAGCGCGCCGGTGATCAGAAAGGTGCGCTCGAAGAGCACAAAGACGTCGGCGCGCAGTTCGCTGTTGGCGCGCGCCAGCAGGTTCTTGTCGGCCAGGATGTCCCTGCGCAAACGCTCCAGCAGGTCCGGTAGCGACGCCTCGTCTTCAAGAATGAGTCCCAGCGAGGAGATCCAGGGGTCGTCGTAAAGGGCGCGGTACGTGACGTCTTCCATCAGCACCGTGCCCTGGTCGCTGGAGTAATCGTAATACACGCCGGCGACGGGGAAGGTCCGCGGCCCGCGCTCCGTCTGCAGCGTCAGGCGCGCGTTTTGCGGGTCGATGCCGCGGCGGAAGGCGAAGGACTCGGAGACCAGCAGCTGCCCTTCCCTCAGGGCCGTCCAGGCGTCTTCCACCTGCAACCAGGCGAAACGCCGCCTGCCCTGCGTGACGTCAGCGGAGACGACGTCCAGGTTCACCGGCGGCAACTGCGGGTAGTCCGGCGCGTCCACGGCGACCGCGCGTACGTGGACCGTCTGCGCGACGCCGGGCAGGGCCTGAACCTCATCGATGATGGCCGGGTCGACGTTGCGCGTTTCGCCCAGGCTGCGGTTGCCGGCGAATAGCGTGGTCGAGACGTAGATATCGGCGGCGAGCGTGACGTCCAGCCAGTTGGAGACGGCGTTGCGATAGCTGCCGATGGTCATGCCGACGCCGACGATCACGCTGACGGCCACCGTCAGGGCGGCCACGGCCACGGCGCTGCGGCTGAGCGAGCGCAACACGGCGCGCGGCGCCATGCGGCCGCTGACGCCGAAAAGCCGCCCGGTCAGAGGCGTCAGGGCGCGTAGCAGGAGGGTCAGCGCCAGCGGCACCAGCGCGGCGCCGGCGACGATGAAGGCGGTGAGGGCGATGAAGGCGAGGCGGATATTGCCGCCAGGCAGTTGCAGCAATGCCAGAGCGAGAAGCGCCAGGGCCAGGGCCGCCATGCTGGCCATGGGCAGCAGACGGCGCGCGCGTCCCTCCAGGCCGGAGCGCAGCATGGCCCCGGCCGGCGGAGTGAAGCTCGCCTCAAGGGCCGGCAAGCAGGCCGCGCCGAGGCTGGCCAGTACGCCCGCCGCGATGCCGCGCAGCAGGGTCAGGGGCGCCACCGGCAGGCCCTGCACGTTGACCGAGAAGTAGAGGTCGCTGATGGTCTGCGTGACGAGGGCGACCGTCACCCGCCCGAAAATCAGCCCCAGTCCGATCCCCGCCAGGGTCCCCAGTGCGCCGGCGATCAGGGCCTCGCCGAGGATGAAGGCGAAGATCTGGCGGCGACTGGCGCCCAGGGCGCGCAACGTGGCGATCAGGGGTCGCCGCTGCACCACGCTGAAGACCACCGTGTTGTAGATCAGGAAGACGCCCACCACCAGCGCCATCACGCTCAGCGACTCCAGGCTGATTTCGAAGGCCTCGGTCATCTGCGACAGGCTGTCGTCGCTTTGCTGCGCCTCGTTCAGCGTCACGCCGGGCGGCAACAGCGCGCGCAACGCGTCGAGGTCCTGCTCCGGCGGCAGCAGCAGGTCGATGCGCGTGATGCGCCCCGCCTGACCCAGCAGTTCCTGGGCCGTGGCGATGTCGGTCAGCAGCAGGTCATCCAGCGCCTGGCTGCTGACGCGATCCGTGGGTTGCAGCAGCCCGGCTACCCGCACCGTGGCGATACGATCGCCGCTGCGCAGGGTCAGTTCGTCGCCTGGCGCGACCCCGAAGCGATCGGCCAGGGGCTGGCTGGGCAGCACCAGACCGGGTTCGCTGACGAGGCGCGTGAAGACCCGTACGTCGAGGCTGCCCGAATCCGTCAGATAGTCGCGGAAGGGCGCCTCGGCGAAGGGGTCCACGCCCAGCAGGCGCAGGGCGCGCTCGCCAAGGCCGTCAACGCGCACCTGGCGGCTGATGACCGGCGCTGCGTTACGCAGGCCGGCCTCGCGGCGCAACTGCGTGTAGAGCGCCGTGGGCAGGCCGCCCGGCCCGCCGGAAATGCTGTGCGTGGCGCGGCCGCGTACGCTGCGCGCACTGAGGGCGAAGGCCTGGCTGGCGGCGCTGTTGGCGAGGTCGATGGCGATCACCATGGCCACGCCCAGCGCCACCCCCACCAGCAGCAAGGTGGACTGCAGAAAGCGCTGCGCCAGGGAACGCTGTACCAGTCGCAGAATCACAACGCGGCGGACGCCTGCGGCGATTGCGCTGCGTTACGGGGGCGAGCTGCCGGCGCTATCGGGTTCAGGCCTCCGGACTGGCCGGCTCGGGGCCGCAGCCAAGGCGCTGCAGGGCTTCCATGGCCGCCGCGCGCAGCTTGCCGTCGGCGGAGCCGGCGATCAGCAACAGGGGTTCGATGGCGCGGCCGTCGCCGAGGCGGCCCAGCGAGCGCGCCGCGTGCAGCGGCGTCTGCATGCCGGGCGCGTCCAGCGCGTTGATGAGCGGCTGCACGGCGCGCGTGTCCCCCAGGCGCCCCAGCATCAGCGCCGCGCGGCCGCGCACGATGAGGTCCTCGTTGCGGTTCTGCAGCGCCATGATGAGCGCCTTGACGGCCTCGTCGCCGCCGACCAGACCCAGTTTCATGACGGCCGTGCGACGGCGGTCCTTGTTGTAATCGCTCAATTCGCTCAGATACTGGCGGATTTGTGTCGGGTCCGGCCTGCTCATGAGCGCCCTCCTGCGCCTGTCTCTGCCGCCGCGACGCCCGGCCGGCCTTGCTTTCCGCCCGCCGTCACCGTCAACGCGCCGTCTTCAATGCGAGCGACGCGGTCCGCCATTGTCAGGGTGGCCACGTCGTGCGTGGCCATCACCAGCGTCTTGCCGGCGTCGCGCGTCAGGGTCAGCAGCAGGGTCATCACACGCGCGGCGCTGTCGCTGTCAAGGTTGCCGGTGGGCTCGTCGGCCAGGACGAGCGCCGGCTCGCGGATCAGGGCGCGCGCGATGGCCACGCGTTGCTGCTCGCCCGCGCTGAGCAGGTCCGGGAACTGCTGCGCCAGCGGCTCCAGGCCGGTCTGCGCCAGCAGATCAAGTCCGCGCGCGCGCAGGGCCGGGCCGCTTTCGCCGGCCAGCTCCGCCGGCAGGACCACGTTCTCCAGCACGGTCAGGATGGGGATCAGGTTAAAGAACTGGAAGACGATGCCGATGTGGTCGCGGCGGAAGCGTGTGAGTTCGCGTTCGCCCATCGCAGCGAACTCGCGCCCGGCGATGCGCAGCGTGCCGGAATCGGGCCGGTCGATGCCGCTCAGCATGTTGAGCAGGGTGCTCTTGCCGCTGCCGCTGCGGCCAAGGAAGACGAGAAACTCGCCTTCGTCCACGCGCAGCTCGACTTCATTGAGTACGACGCGGCGGCGCTCGCCGGCGCCAAAGGCGCGGCTGAGGCGGCGCAGTTCAACGACCGGCGCGGCGTTCACGTCGCCCGGTCCCGCGTCAGCAGGCGCTGCGCCAGTTGCAGGGCGCCGAGGGCGATCACTGCGGGCAGGGCCAGCGGCAACAGCAACTCGAGCGTAATGCGCCAGGGCGCCGACAACTCCAGCAGGCGCGGCATGTTGATGAGCAGGAAGTAGAAAAAGATCTGTCCGCCGATGGCGAGGTTGGCGTGGACGCGCACCGGCGCCAGCGCGCCGGTGGCCAGCGCCAGCGCCGCGACCATCAGCGGCTCCAGCATCAGGCGCAGCAGGGCGGAAAACAGGCCGAGCAAGAGCGTGACGCGCGAGACGAGGGAGTGGTCCTCGAAGGGCCAGTACTGCGTGTAGATCAGGCCGATGATCGGCAGGGACAGCAGCGAGGCGGCCATGATGATCAGGCCCAGGTCCTCCACCTGGCGCCACACGCCGGCGGCCGCCTTGCTGTAGAGGATCTGCCGCAGGGACATGGGCGTCGTGCGCAGCAAGGTCAGGGTGTTGTCGCGCTGTTCCTCCACCACCAGCTGCACGGTAAAGAAGCCGACGCGCAGCAGCAGCCGGGCGTAGAGCGCGAAGATCACCGGCAGCAGCACGAAGGCTACCGGCAGCAGGGTGAAGATCAGCGGCAGCAGCAAGGGCACCAGCACGGAGAGGGCCAGCAGCGCCGCCTGTGCGAGGATGATACGCGCCAGCAGGCCGGATTCGAGCGGCAGTATTTTCCAGTGAATGCCGAGGTGACGGCGCACCAAGGGGTTGGAGCGCCGCGCCCAGTGTGGCAGGCGCCGGTCCAGCATGGGAACAAAGGTGACGTTCCAGAAGGCCGGTCCTGCGACGCTGTTCAAGGCGTTTTCCCTGTTCCCGATAGTTTGAGTGTAGCAAAAAGGCAGTCTGGCGACGAGATGCAGTACAATCCGCTGACAGCAGGAATTGATGAGGTATTCATGAACGTCAGCGAAGCCATTCGCAACAAACGGGCCATTCGCGCCTTCCGCGACGAGCCCCTGTCGGCGACGCAGGTGAGCGCCATTCTGGATGCGGGCCGGCGCTCGCAAAGCTCAAAGAACAGCCAGCCCTGGTCTTTCATCGCCGTGCAGCAGCGTGAACGCCTGCAGGCCATCGCCGCCCTGGGCGACAACATCGGCCACGCCGGCGGCTCGGCGCTCTGCGTGGTCATCGTCGTGCCGCAGGACAACGAGCGCACGCTGTGGCACTTCTTCGATACCGGCCAGGCGGCGGCCTACATGCAGCTGGCCGGCCAGGAACTGGGCATCGGCTCCTGCCTCGGCACGGTCTACGACCCGGACGGCCTGCGCGAGCTGCTCGGCTTCCCGGCGGCGTACCAGGCGCGGCTGCTGATCTCCTTCGGCTTCCCGGCGGAGCAACAGCCGCGCCGCGGTCTGGGCGCGGCCGGGCGGCGGCAATTCGCCGAGGTGGTACACCACGAGACCTGGGGCGGCTGAAACCCCCCACAGAAGCCCTGTTCAGGGAGGGACGACGATGAAATACAGCTGCGAGTTGATGATTGATCTGCCGCGCGACGAGGTCGTCGCGCTCTTCGACGACCCCGACAACCTGGTCAAGTGGCAACCCGGCCTGCAGAGCTTCGAGCACCTCAGCGGCGAGGCGGGGCAGCCGGGCGCGAAGTCACGCCTGCTCTACGACGAGGGCGGACGCCGCATCGAGATGATCGAGACCATCCTGACGCGCGACCTGCCGGAGACCTTCTCCGGCACCTACGAGGCAAAAGGCGTCTGGAACGAGATCAGCAACCATTTCCTCGAGGAAGATGGCAAGACGCGCTGGGTGATGGACAGCGACTTCCGCTTCAGCGGCTTCATGCTGCTGATGCTGATTTTCATGCGCGGCGCCTTCCGCAAGCAGACCGAGAAGACCATGCAGCGCTTCAAGGACTTCGCGGAAGGGCGCGAGGTGGAGTAAGGCGCGGCTCAGCCCTCGATATCGCAGCCGAGGAAGCGCCGCCCCTGCTGCTGACAGGCCTCCAGCACGGAGAAGCTGCCGGCGGCGGGATCGATAACCACGTCGCCCGGCTCACTGACGGCCGCGATCAACCTGGCCTGCAGTTCAAGCGGCTTGCGATGCGCATGCAAGCCGCGTTCGACGCGCTCGCGCCAGACGTCGGGAATGTCATGCGCCGTCCAGACGCCGCGGGCGCGACGCGGTTCCTTCTGCAGCACCACCAGGTACTCACCCTGGCGCCGCGTGCGGTAGCCCATGCCCATGCGCCCTTTATCCCAGGTGACCATGTCGACCACCGTCAGCTGCGTCCCCGCCAGCCAGGGCGCAAAGCCGCTGCAGAGGTGGAACTTGTCCAGCCACAGGAAGAGGTGGCCGCTGGCGCTCAGGACGCGGTCGATGCCCTCGATGAAGGCCGCGATGGTGGCCTCGTCCATCTGCTGCAGCGCGGCCCGCTGCCGGCCGCGATTGACGCCCTCGTTGCCGTAGGCCAGTTTGTCGAGCACGCCGCGGTACTGCGGGTCGAGGAAGGCGAGGGGGAAGGCCTCGTCCGGTAGACGGGCGAGGAAGTCCAGCCCGTCCATTTTAAGGCGCGTGTCGAATTGGAGGTTGGTGGGGAGGGTCGGGGGTGGGGCCGCCTCTCCGCGACACACGGCTGGATCGTGGGTATCTGACGTGTCAGTTGCGGGGTTCATGCCTGGAAGATGCTTTGTTTCAATGTCAGCGCACGCTGCGGCCCGAGCGCCTCATATCCTTGAGAAACTCGCGATTAATTTCAATCCGTTCGTCAGCAGCAAGGGCCAGTTCTGATGTGCTGGCTCTTTCGTGGAATAGCCACACAACAACCCCCTCGGCTTTCACAATCTCCACAGCCGGCAGAAAGTCGCTGTCACCAGCAACAATAGCCGCATGAGAAATGTGGCCTTTCACACTTGCCGCTACAAGATCCACCCCCAGCAAGAGATCGACGCCCTTTTGCTGGAAGCTGGTATGCCTGTTCTTGCACGACGGACAAACCTGTTCCCTGGGTTTGAGTTTTCCCCTTCTTACCATGGTGCGCGGCTGAAGTTCCAGCGCACTATGGAAGCGACGGGCCCTTTCAAATCTCTGGTTTTCTTCAGGTGTTGGCGGATCGCCCTTATAGGGAAGACAGTCATAGTAATACGTTCTCAACAACTCTAAAGGTGACGGTGTCTGGCCCGTGACATGTTCATGGACTTTCCGCGAGAACTTCGTGAGGTCCATTCTGAAATCTCGACCGGCCACGTTCTCCTTTACCTTGTCCAGGTACCTTCCATCAATGAAAATCGCGAGTTGCTCCATGATGTCTCCCTTGAACGCGATTCTTCCCTTACAAAAAAACCTGACATGCTTTCACGAGATTCCCGTGAAAGGATGCCAGGGGGCATAGTATCATCAGATTAACACGAACCGCTGACACTGTCAAATGATTAGGTTCTCATCTTCCTGACAAGAATTCCTGTCAATCGCCGTCGCCTGTCTTCACAATCCATCACTTCACCGCGTTAAGCGGCAAGGCCGGGCTGCATGCGGCCCGGCCTTCCCTTTCGAACCTGACATAGCCCCCGCAAATGCCCTGCGACTCCAGGTTGCCGAAGAGGCGGGTTAACGCCAGGGTGCATGACAGGTTCAGGATAAGTCAGATTACTGGCTATGACAAGTTTCCTGCCCGAAAATTGCCAGATGTGCCAAACCTGCAACTCACCAATTACAAATGAAAGACCGGGCTGCATGCGGCCCGGCCTCTCTCTTGAAACCTGGCACGCTCTGTGGAGCCCAATTGAGGCCCCACTTCAAGAATACCAGGGGGTATTGTGACCAGAGGGTATCACAAACCCCGCAATCTGCCACCCTTGCGCCGCAGCGCCCGTTCGATTGCGTTACAGTCCGGAATCGCGTTGCAACTACAGGAGTGAACCAGGTGACACAGAAAACCTTCCCGCCCTCGCGGGCCCCGCAGTACCGCTTCGCCGACACACTGGCCGGGCAGGAACGCCAGCTGGCGGCGAACCCCCTGATGCAGCGCATGCAGGCCGCGCGCGAGGCGAAGGCCGCCGACCCCTGGCGCCCGCTCTACCACTACGTCAACCCGGAAAACACGCTCAACGACCCCAACGGCCTGTGCTTCTGGCAGGGGCGCTGGCACCTCTTCTACCAGGCCGTGCCGCCGGAGGAAACGCGCCAGCACTGGGGCCACGCGGTCAGTGACGACCTGATTCACTGGCGCGACCTGCCCTACGCGCTGCATCCCGGGCCGGAGGAGCGCTGCTATTCCGGCACTGCACTCGTCGAAGCGGACCGGGTCGTCGCCATCTATCATGGCGTCCGGTACGGCAACATGGTCGCCGTCTCCCGCGATCCCCTGCTGCTGAACTGGGAGAAACTGCCGGGCAACCCCGTGATCCCCTTCGCCAGTGAGGGCGAGGAGCCCCCGCCCTACGGCGTCTTCGATCCCTGCATCTGGTCCAGTGAAGGCGCGTATTACGCCCTGGCCGGCGGCATCATTCCCGGCAGACCCGAAGGCAAACACGTCGCCACCGACTACCTCTTTCGCTCACAGGACCTGGTGAACTGGGAATACCTTCATCCCTTCATCGAAGGCGACCGCTTCACCGTCCTGGGCGATGACGGCGCCTGTCCCTATTTCTGGCCGATCGGCGACCGCCACATCCTGCCTTTCTTCAGCCACGTGAGCGGCGGCCAGTACTGGCTCGGCGACTATGACCGGCAACGCCAGAAGTTCGTCGTCGACGCGCACGGCCGCTTCAACTTCGGCGCGACCTTCCCCGCCGGCGTGCACGCGCCCACTGCCGCGCCCGACGGCGTGGGCGGCGTCATCGTGCTCTTCAACATGAACCCCGGCAAACCCACCTACCGCATGAACGACTATCTGGGCGATTTCTACGGCGCGCAGGGCGCGGGAAGCACGGCGGTCGAAGACCAGCACCACTGGGACCAGATTCTGACCTTGCCGCGCCGTCTGACGCTGCGCAACAAATACGAGCTCAACATCGAACCGGCCGGCGACCTCGAATCGCTGCGCCACGACCACCGGCGCATCGGCCGCAGCGTCCTGCCCGCGAACCGGGAGATCGTGCTGGACGACGTCCAGGGCAACGCCATCGAGTTGCAGGTCACATTCGACCCCCGACAGGCGTCAATGGTCGCGGTCGACGTCCTGCGCTCCGCCGGGCGCGAGGAATACACGCGCATCTGTTTCTTCCACAAGCGCGGCTACCGCTACCGCGAGCCTTTCGCCGACGACCCGCAGGCCCATCGCGTCATGTCGACGATGCTGTCGAACCCGGTACGCCACGAGAGCATCATCTCGATCGACAGCTCCCTGTCGTCGACGCTGCCCGACGCGCTGTCGCGGCCGCCTGAGTCGGCGCCGGTCTTCATCGAACCCGGCGAGCCGGTCCGGTTGCGCATCTTCGTCGATCGCAGCGTCGTCGAGGTCTTTGTCAATGACAGGCAGTGCCTGGCGCTGCGCGTCTATCCCGGCCGCGCGGACAGCACGGGCGTCTCGTTGCTGGCCCGCGGTCAGGACGCGGAACTGCTGTCGCTCGATTGCTGGCAGATGCGAAGTGTCTACGCGCCGCAGTAGCGCGCGACTGTCAACCTGGTTGTCAGGGGCCTGGGGCGCGCGTACGCTGTTAGCGCCGCAGGGGCAGGATGAACAGCAGCAGATGCCAGAGGGCCTGGCCGGCGTGGCGCAGCCGGCTGCGCAGACCGGCGCCGGGATGCATGCCTTTCACCTTGTGCAGCGCGTTGCGCGGGTCCAGCATCCAGAGGACGCTGCTCGCCAGGGTCACCAGCGAGACCAGCCCGATCACTTCGGTGGGCTTGTTAAGCGCGCCGGCGCCGACGTCCGTAAACTGCCTCAGCGCTGCCGTCGCGCAACCTACACACATTTGCCGCTCCTGCCTCTTGTATCCGCCGCCGAAACTCGCACCAGTATAGACTATCCCGTCTCCTCCGTTTCGTCAAATTCGTCCTTGTCTTCCTCTTCCGCTGTCTGACCTTCACTGGCAGTGACTGCCGCTTCAGCGGCCCTCTCCCCGCGCGTGGCCGCTTCCATCAGCAGCAGCAGGCGGTCGGCCATGGCGGCCGGGTCCGGGTGCAGGCCATCCTGCAGCAAGGCCGTCTCGTAAAGCTGCTCGATGGTCGCGTCGATCAAGGGGTCTTGCGACCGGCTCGCCAACATGCCGCCCAGATTGTGCAGCAGCCTGTGACGCGGGTTCAATTCCAGCGTCCGCACCGGCAACTCAACCTCGCGCTCCAGCAGGCGACTGACGCGGTACATGTAGCGTTCCTGGGCGCCCTCCGCGCTGACCAGGCGGGCCGGGCTGTCCACCAGGCTGTGGCTGACGCGCACCTCCTGCACGCGTTCGCCCAGCACGGCGCGGAAGCGTTCCTGCAGGGCGTCGAAGTCGCTTTCGCCCAGGGCCTCGCCTTGCTCGCCTTCCGCTTCCTCGCCCGCCTGGCCGATGCCCTCCAGGTCGATGTCGGCCTCGTCCACGTTGCGCAGACGATGCTCCTCATAACTTTCCAGTCCCATCAGCATAAAGGCGTCGACGGGGTCGGTGAAGTAGAGCACCTCGATTCCCCGGCGGCGGAAGGCATCCAGATGGGGGCTGCGGCGCGCGCTGTGGATGTCCTCGCCGAGGATGTAGTAGATGTCCGTCTGTGCTTCCGCAAGGCGGCCCGCGTAGTCCTGCAGGCTGTGCCAGCTATCGGCCTCGTCATCGCGCGTGCTGTTGAAGAAGAGCAGCGGCTCCAGCGACTCGCGCTCTTCCTCGCTGACCGCCAGACCCTGCTTCAGGTAGCGGCCGAAGGCCTGCCAGAGCTCCAGGTAGCGCTCGCGCTCTTTCTCCGCCATGCGCTTCAGTTCGCCCAGCAGGCGTCGTGTCAGCGTTTGTTTCAGGCGCGCCATGACGCGCGTGGCCTGTACGCTCTCGCGACTCACGCTGAGCGGCAGGTCCTCGCTGTCGACCACGCCCACGACGAACTGCAGCCACTCCGGCAGCAGGTCGCTGGTGGCCTCCTCGATCAGCACCTTGCGCGCGTAGAGTTTCAGGCCCGGATCGCGTTGCATGCCGAGCATATTGGGGCCGTCACTCTGCGGGATGTAGAGCAGCGCGTAGAACTGCAGCGGCACGTCGGCGCGCAGGTGCAGCTGACCGCGCGGCTCGCCGAAGTCCAGCGACAGGGTGCGGTAGAACTCACTGTACTGCTCCGCGCTGATCTCGCCGGGGCTCTGGCGCCACAACGCGATCTGGCGGTTGCTGGCTTCCTCATCGTCGCCGACGTAGATCGGGAAGGCGATGTAGTCCGAGTGGCGGCGGATGACGTCCTTCAGGCGGAAAGGCTTGAGGAACTCTTGCGCATCCTCGCGCAGTGTGATGATGACGTCGGTGCCGCGATGCTCGCGCTGCGCTTCCGAGATCGTCCAGGTCTCGTCGCCGCCCGATTCCCAGGCCCAGGCCGGCTCGTCCCGCAAATGGGAGCGCGAGACCACGCGCACGCGCTGCGCCACCATAAAGACCGAATAGAAGCCGACGCCGAACTGGCCGATGACGTCCTGCGCCGTGCCATTGCCCTCCTGCATGGCGGCGACGAAGGCCTTCGCGCCGCTGTGGGCGATGACGCCGAGGTTCTGCTCCATGTCCGCGCGCGTCATACCGATGCCATTGTCGCTGAGCGTCAGGGTGCCGGCCTCCTCGTCCATACTGAGGCGGATCTCCGCTTCGGCGTCGGCGTCGAGCATGTCATGCTGCGTCAGCTGCTCGAATTGCGCCCGGTTCAGCGCGTCCGACGCGTTGGAGATTAATTCGCGCAGGAAGATCTCGCGCTCGGTGTAGAGCGAATGCACGAGGATATCCAGCAACTGCCGAATCTCCGCCTGAAAGGCGCGGGTTTCAGCCATCCGGGTGTCTCCTGTTACGTGAGTTCCCAAGCCATGTTGTTGTACCATGCTGTCACCATAAGCCTCAAGGTGTAGGTGGTACACTGACCGGGACTTTTCGGAGACACAGCATATGTCAGACAAGGAAATTGCGCGTGCTCAGGTTGCCGCGCTAGTCGCAAAGTTTGCACACCTCTCTGAACACGAAAAACGGGACCATAGTGAAGAAGATGTCAAACAGGGATTCCTTTTGCCACTGTTTCGAGCTCTCGGCTGGGATGTTGAGAATAGAAATCATGTACGGGCCGAAGTGCGAACTGGTAGAGGCATTGCCGATTATCTGTTTCTCATAGATGGAGTGACGGTATTTCCGCTCGAGGCGAAACGGATCAGTTCGAATTTAAATGATTCATCTTTTATGGAGCAGGCGATCAGCTACGCTTGGAACAAAAATTTGCCTTGGGCAGTGTTGAGTAACTTTGACACCCTCATCATCTTTATCGCAGACCCCACAATTTCCCCCGTTTACCAGTCTCGCTTTCGGTTGCTGAAAAGCGATGATTTTTCTGCTGCAGGTTTTGAGGATTTGTGGCTACTGTCTAGACCTGCGATGGCTCAGCGACAGATTGAGCGTGTTGCCGAAAGAGAAGGTCGCTTGCCACCACGTGAGGGCGTGAATCGCGTTCTTTTCGCAGATCTCACACGTTGGCGCCGGAAACTTTTCTCTGAAATCACTGAAATGCGTTCAACGCTGTGGTCTCAAGATCATGGCAAGGTTGATGAGGCCATACAGCGATTCTTCGACCGCCTGATCTTCATCCGTACTCTTGAAGACCGAAAAATTGAGGATGACCTTTTGCTCACCAGACTCCGTGAGCATCAGCAAACCCGCGATTCACATCGCCGTCTTTTTTTTGAGGAATTGCTACTCCTTTTCCGTGAGATGGACCATCACTACAACGCTCGTCTCTTCGCCTTGCATGCGTTGGATACTGAATTCGAAGTCCATGATGTCAACCTTTTGCAAGAGATCATTCACGGTCTTCACGATGTACGTGGTCATCACGCCCGGTACGAATTCGCAACGATTAGCGCAGATGTGTTAGGTGCTGTTTATGAACAATATCTTGCTTTCCGCGCAAAAGACCCGCTAGGTGAGCAGGAGATTGACCTTTCAAAGAAACGTCGTCGCAAGGCCCTAGGAATTTACTATACGCCAGCGTACGTAGTTCGCTACATTGTGCAGCAGACACTTGGTAAGCGGCTTTCAGATCCAAATTTGACGCCGGACCAAGTACATGACCTAAAGATCCTCGATCCTGCGTGTGGAAGTGGGTCGTTTTTGATCGAAGCTTTTCGACTACTGGATTCTTGGTTGGCTGCACACGGTGACGCTGAAGACCGCAATTATCCGCACATCCGTCGCCTTCGCATCCTTCAAAGAAATCTCTTCGGTGTGGACTTGGATCCTCAAGCCGTTGAGGTTGCGAGACTGAATTTGTTGCTGCGTGCCGCGTGGCAGCGGGGCGAATTGCCTATGCTGCACAACATCCGCCATGGCAACAGTTTGATTGACAACCCAGAAATTGTAGGTGAGGCAGCGTTCAACTGGCGTGAACATTTCCCAAGTATCTTGGATAGGGGTGGTTTTGATGTAATTATTGGCAATCCTCCCTATGGTGCCTTGCTAGACACAGATAGTCAGCGCTTCTTGGCCGATAGATTCACCACATTTCGTCGTTTGAGGGACGTATATACATGCTTCATCGAACTCTCTGTTGAGTTACTTCGCGATAATGGTTTCCATTCATTCATTGTTCCAGCAGCTTGGCTAGGCGGACCTGCATATCAAGAGCTTCGTTCGCTACTTCTAAACCATCAAGTTCTTGAGGTTTTGTCCCTGCCTTTCGATGTCTTCGACGCTTACATCGACACATCGATTTTTGTCTTGGCGAAATCTGTGCCACCACCTTGTCATTCTGCAAGAACTTTTCAGTTTCCATCGAAAACGACCTTGCTTGACATCAACATACGTGACACTGAGTATCAGCATGTTGCACAATCCGCTTGGGTAGCTTCTCCCGACCAGAAATTTGTTCTTGATGGTGATGCTTTAGCGATCCTGCTTCGGCTTTCCAACGAAAGTGAGGCAAGACTCGGTGACTTCATCCTTATAAGACGCGGCGTCTTGTTCGACAAATCGATATTGACTGCTCAAAAGGTCAATGAGCGCCAGCATCTCTACTTTGAGGGCGATGTGTACCGCTATAACGTCAATGACAAGCTCGACAATTGGGTCGAGTTTGGCTCACCCATGAAGGAGTATCCTCGTGATTTTTTATGGTTTGAAGGCGAACGTCTACTGTTACGGCGTTTGGTCAATCGACGGCACAGGTTCATGTCTTCACTTGTGGATGCGACCTTCATTACAAACAAGAACTTGTACTCAATTAAGGCAAAACATGACACCACATCCATCAGGTTCTTGCTCGCTCTCTTAAATAGTAAGCTTTTTTCGTTTCTATATCTTTCGCAAGTTTCACAAGCAACGAAAGATGACTTTCCGCAAGTCACCATCCAAGACCTTAAATCCTTACCTTATCCGTCAGTTCATGTTTAAACTTTCCATGAACTGGATTCCCATGTGGATCGTATGCTCACTCTACATGCATCGCTTTCCGTCAATGAGGACTTGTTCGATGATCGCCGTCACGAGATCAAACTCCAAATCGATCACCTCGACTCACAAATCGATGCACAAATCTACAAGCTTTACGGTCTCCGTAGTGACGAAATTGCCACAATTGAAGATCGGATCCCTTTGAGTTGACGCCCGCCCAGGGCAAACGTCGTTTCAGGTACAATGCAGGCAGCGACCGTCACCCAGGGACGACCCATGGCAGCAACGCACAGCGCGCGGGCCCAACGTCTGCGTGACGCCGGTTACCGCCTGACGTCAGCGCGTCTGGCCGTGCTGGAGGCGCTGGAACGTTCCCAGGGCCACGTCACCTCCGCCGAGCTGCTGCAGATGACGCCTGAGGTCGGCCGCGCCAGCGTCTACCGCGCCCTGGATCTCTTCACCCGCCTGTCCATCATTCGCCCCGCCTGGCTCCACGACAGCACGACGCCCAGCTACCTGCTGCTGCCGGACGGTCACCACCATCACATTCTCTGCACCCACTGCGACCGCGTCATCGAGTTCGACGACTGCCAGCTTGAGCCGCTGCAGCGGGAACTCGAAACGCGTTACGACATGCGGCTGCGCGGTCACTTGCTCGAATTCTACGGGCGCTGCCCCGACTGCGTTGACAGGACGGAGGGCTGAGGGCGCGCATGCACGTCGCCCTCAACGGCTGGTTCTGGCAAAAGCCCCACAGCGGCAGCGGCCAGTATCTGCGGCAATTGTTGCGCGCCCTGACGCAATTGCCCGCGCCGCCCCAACTCACCCTGGTGCTGCCGGCCGGCGTTCCTGCCGGCAAGGACCTGCCGACCGGCGTCAAAACGATCTCCACGCATGGCCGGCGCGGACGCCTGGGCAAGCTGCTCTTTGAGCAACGCGGCTATCCGCGCGCGGTGGCCGCCTGCGGCGCTGACATCGCCCACGTGCCCTACCACGGCGCCCCCCTGCGCTCACCGGCGCCGCTGGTCACTTCCGTGCTGGACGTCGTCGCGCTGGTCATCCCGGACTACGCGCGGCGCCTGCCGGCGCGGCTCTATACGGCGCTCGTCAGCGCCAGCGCCCGCGGCTCCTCGCAGGTCATCGCGCTCTCGCACGCGTCCAAAATCGATATTGAGGAGCATCTCGGCCTCCCTGACGAACGCATCACGGTGACCTGGCTGGCGCCGGACGACGCCTGTCACCCGCGCTTGGGCACAGAACGCGACGCCGACCTGCGCATTCGTTACAAGCTGCCGGAACGCTACGTCTTCGCCATCGGGGGTTTTGACCTGCGCAAGCAGTTCAAACAGTTGCTGCTGGCCTGGACCTGGGTGGCGCAGGCCGAGGGCGCCGACTGCGCGCTGGTCATCGCCGGTCGCGAGCCGCTCTGGCGCGCGCCCCTCTTTCCGGACCTGCGCGCCCATGCCCGCGAGCTGGGCATCAGCGATCACATCCTGTGGCTCGGTGAAATCGACGAGCAGGACAAGCCGGCCCTCTACCGCATGGCGCGCGTCTTCGCCTTTCCCAGCCGCTACGAGGGTTTCGGTTTGCCCGTGCTTGAGGCCATGGCCTGTGGCACACCGGTCGTCGCCAACGAGATTTCCTGTCTGCCCGAACTGGTGGAAGACGGGGCATTCCTCGTCGAACCCGGCAACGCCCGCGCCATGGCCGGCGCCCTCATCGCCCTGCTCAACCAGGAACCCCTGCGCCAGGCCCAGCGCAACGCCGGCCTGGCGCGCGCCACACACTTCAACTGGCGCCGCACGGCGCAGCAGACCCTCCGTGTTTATGAGCGGGCGCTGGCAGGCGGCTAAAGGCTGTGCGACTCGCCGGGCTGCAGCACAAGCGGCTCGCTGTCGGTCTCGCTTCGCACACGTTCCGCCCAGGCGTCCACGTCGACGGCCACCAGGTCAAAGGTGTTGTAGTGCATGGGCACCACCAGACGCGGCTTCAGCAGTTGCACCGCCATCACGGCATCGTCCGGCCCCATGGTGAAGTTGTCGCCAATCGGCAGGAAGGCGACCTCCAGGCCAGCCGCGCCGATCAGCTGCATGTCCGAAAACAGCGCCGTGTCGCCGGCGACGTAGAGCCCCTGGCCCGCCGTCGTGGTAAAGACGAAGCCATTGGGATTGCCGCCATAGCTACCATCCGGGAAGGATGAGCTGTGGAAAGCGATGGTCTGGCGCGCGTGCACGAAACCAAAGTCACGGCCGCCACCGGAATTCAGGGGATGCGCATTGAACCCCTTGCCGCCTGCCCAGGTCGCGATTTCGACATTGGCTACCACCGTGGCCCCGCTGCGCGCCGCCACCACCTCCAGATCCGCGACGTGATCGCTGTGCGCGTGCGTAATGAAGATCAGTTCCGGGTTGAGACTGTCGGGATCCACGTCCGTCACCGGGTTATCGCTGATGAAGGGGTCCAGCAATGTCTCATGCCCGTCAAAGTGGAACACAAAGGTGCCATGCCCGATCCAGGTAAAGGAAAGGGAATTACATACGAAAGTGCCATAAGGCACGGGCTAGCCGCGCTCCACTGTCACCTTGCCCGGCGTGCCGGACTTGATTCCAAAGAGCGACCGGGCAACGTTTTCCGGCGTGTCCTCAATGTTCAGTTTGACTGGCTGCGGGCCAGGGCGTTTCTTGTTTGACCTTGTTTTTGGCGACCTGTTGTTGCGTTCCATTTGCTTGCCCACGGTCCACCCTCTTTCGCTGGATAGAAAAGAGCTTCCGAGGAGGCTCTTTACGCGCCGAGATATTGGATTTAGACGACCGCGGGTGTGACTTCCGCGGTCAAAAGTGCGACTTTCTCCTGTTGCAGCGTGTCAACCCGCTCGTAGAGTTTCCGCAGGTCGCCGTCACGCTCGAATATCTCATCCTGCGCCTTTCGCAGCTCAATCTCCAGCGTTTCTTTCTGCCGCTGAATCTCGTAGACTGCCCTTTCGCGCTCGTCGCGCATGAATTGCTGTAACGCCCGGTCGAAGGCGGCGATATTCATTTCCCTCTGATCGCCGCTCCCGCCCATCGTGATAATGTTCCGCGCCAGCTTGTCCTTGTGCTTCGCGCGAAGCATCGATGGTTCGTCTGCATACTGGGTTAGCATCCAGGCTACCGTCGCATCCGCATCAAACCCTTCGCGGATGAACTTCAGGCAAGCCTCGGTGCGTTTTGGGATAGAAATGGACATCATCAACTCCTGTTCTTGTCCCGATTCTGAAATCTGACCAAGCCGCGGACACGATTTTCGATTGCCGATTTAGGCATGTTCGGCGACTCTCCAATCCATTCCGCTATCTCTCGGCGCGCAATCGCATCATACTTCATGGTTCGGTGCATGTCAAAAATCACGTCGCGGATCGCTTTGCCAAGCGCGCCGCGTTTTTCCACCGGCACATTTGCCGTCAGCAGATCCCCGATAGCCACGTCCACAAAATCCGGCACCTGCGCCGCCTGCCGCATTTGATTCTTGACCTGCCCCGGACTGAATCCCCGCTGCCGCAAGCGCCGTTCCATGTGCACGGATTCAGGGAATCGCGCCGGCACAGTGTACACTCTAGGGATGTTTGGTTTATTTCGCCGATACTTCTGCTCGCTCTTTACTTCAAATTCCAGTTTCAGAAAAGCCATGCCAATGGAACGCGCCTTCTCTTTCCCCAAACCCAGTTTCAGCCGCACGTCATCAACAGTGGCAACACGGCCCAGCCGCCCAGTCTCTTTCAAGTCCAATATCGCAATTCTCAAATCCAAACTGTCCACAATTGCCTCCAGCCTTCCGTTGCTAGACTTTATATCACATAAGTCTAGCAACACGCAAGGCCAATCCGCTACCGCGTCAAATCCGCGTATTTGAGCCGTTTGCCGTCCGCGCCCCTGACGATGTTGCCCATCTGCGTGATGGTGTCCTGCGGGCGGTCGTTGTGGCGACCCTGAAACTCGCTGATGTATCGATGCAGATGCTTCACGCTGATCTGGTGATATGTGCCGGCGTAGCCGCGTTTCAGCATCGACCAGAAAGACTCAATGCCGTTTGTGTGTGCCTGGTCGCGGACATATTCGCCTGCGCTGTGCGCGACCGCAACGTGCCTGCGCGGGATGCCCTTGTAGGCCGCCGCCTCGTCCGTGACGACCACTGCATTTTCGGTCGTGTTTTCGCACACAAAGCCCTGCAATTGCGGCTTGCCCGTCCCTGACATGACCTGGGCGCGCACAGTGTTGCTTTCGCGCTCTTTCATGCCCGCGACCGCCGCCTTGCCGACAGGTCCGCGACCTGCGTTCAATTTGTCAGCAGCGTGCTTGTTCTTTTCCTTGCCGCCGATATAGGTTTCGTCAGCTTCAACTGTGCCGGCGAAAGGCGTGCCGTTATCCGTGTAGGCCTTGCGAATGCGGTGAAGCATGTGCCAGGCGGCCTTCTGCGTGATTCCGAGGTCACGGTGTAACTTCATGCTGCTCACGCCCTTTAGGCTGGTCGTCACCAGGTATAGAGCGATAGCCCATGCCTGGTAGCCGATTTTGGAACTGTGCATGACCGAGCCGGATTTCACCGAGAACCGCTTTTTGCAGGCATTGCAGCGGAAAGGCATGGTCGCGTGACTTGCGTTGTCCTTCACCTTGCCGCTGTCGCAAAACGGGCAGTGGATTCCATCCGGCCAGCGAACCGACACAAACCACGCTTCGGCAGTCTGGTCATCAGGGAACATCTGGAACAGTTTTGCCAGCGGAATGCCCTTGCGAAAGTGCTTGCCCGGTGCCTTCTGTGCCATTGTCGCTTCCCTTTCCTGCAAACCCGCTATGGCACTATAGTATCATGTTAGTGGCGGGCTTGTCAAGGGTTTCGTGGCACTTTCGTATGTAATTCCCTAAGGATTGGCCACCCGGAGGAGCGCGACCTGTGGCTGCGGGCGTTACAATGCTACGAATTCGAACCAGGCGGCGAGGTCACACAGAATCTGCGTGCCGTCGGCCTCGCCGGCCTTGCCGCCCATGACCCCGACCTGGCGCGCCTGCACGCGGTCCGACTGCTGCACGAACTGCACTCCATCTCACGCTTCGACTGTGAACCGGCGCTGACCGCGCTCAACCTCCTGACGCAACAGGAGCAGCCGCAGTTGGTCTACGGCTGGCTGCTGGCCGGCGCGGCCGAGGCCCTTGATTTGACGCTCGATGAACTCGTGGGGCGCGCGTTGGAATCGCTGGGGAACGACTTCCCGGCCGAACTGTATCGCCCGCTGGTGGAGCAGTTCGCCAGGCGCGACCGGGCGCTGGTCAGCATGGGCCTGGCGACGCACATCATTGAGAGCCGGGCAGAATCCCTCTACGACGACCTGGAGGCCATGCTCGCGACAACGCGGCACGACGAATTGCACCATTACATTCTGGTGCTGCTGGCCGGCGCGCGTGACGATGAACTGGAGCGGCGTCTGCTGGCACAGGCGCGTCGCAGTCCCCCGCGTCGATGCCGAAATTTCCTCGCCGCGCTGGAACTGCTGCCCGGTGAGCCGGATGACGAACTGCTGGCCTGGTTGCGTCAACGTCAGTTGCAGGACGTCTGAGCGGATCCCGTTTCAGTTGGCCTCGCCGTCGCTGCCGTAGCGTTTGAGCAGGCGGATCCCACCGTCTTCAATCACGAAAATGCCGCTCGGCGCAGTCACGCATTCGCCGCCCGGCTGGCAAGTGATGACGCCGCTCGCGCCCTCGTAGCCTTCCAGCGTGCTCACGTAATCCAGCAATGCATTGCGGTCGATGCGGAGCGCAGCGTCCTCCCCCGTCTCCGCGACGGCCTCAATCGCATCCAGCAGGATGTGATACGCGTCATGGCCGCCGAGAAAGTAGGGCGCGGCGGGCGGCTCACCGAATGTGTCCACGAAGCGTTCTGTCAGCGCCGCCGCGGCTTCCGTGTCCGGCTCCAGCGGTGTGACTCCGTAGAGCCCCTCCGCCCCGGCTCCAGGCTCGTCGATGAGGCTGTAGGCCCAGCCGCTTTCGCTGCCCAGGATGGGGATATTCGCCAGTCCCGCCGCTTCGCGCAAGGCCAGTACAGCAAGCGTGTGCGGCGTGTCGCAGGAGCAGAACAACCAGTCCGGCCCGGTCGCCGCGATCTCCTGCAGCAGGTCCGCCAGCCGCGCCTCCTCCATATCAGTCGTTAGCAGCGCCTGCAGCACAATGTTGCCGCCCATCCCGCTGAAGCGCTCATCCAGTTCCTCAGCCATGCCCTGGTAAAAGGCGTTGCTCTCGCTGTGCAGTATGGCGATGCGTCGCGCCCCGACCTCTTCATGGAGATAGTGGGCGGCGCCGGCCATCACGGCCGTGTCCGGCCCCGTCAGGCGGTGAAAACTGCTGAAGCCCTGCTCGCTCAGGGCCGGCAGGGTGCAACTGGGTGTGATGCTGGTGAAACCGGCCTCGTCCAGCAGTGGCGCAACCGCCATACAGGCGCTGGAACAGTTGGGACCAATGATCGCCGCCACCCGTCCCTCCGCGACGTAGTCCGCCGCGAGCGCCGCGGCGCTGTCGGCGCTGCATTCGGAATCGCCGTGAATCAGCTCAATGGCAACCTCGTGCCCCGCGATATTCAGGGACGGTCGCTCCGCCTGGGCCAGCAGGACGCCCAGCTTGCTGACGTGGTTTTCGTCCCCTTCCAGTGTGGAGCGGGTCATCACGCCCAGCGCCACCGGCTCACCCGGCGCGACGGTCAACACGTTTTCTTCGGCGGCCAACGGGACCGCAAGGAATGACGCCAGGCAACAAACGAGTACGGCGGCAATCAAGCGATTTCTGTATCGACTCATCATCCATCCTTTTTGAATTGGGTGACGTATAACCGGTCCATTCTGCGGACGCCCTGCTGTAAGGTCGGCACGATCTGGCGCGGTGCAGGGCCTGACTTACAGGGGATGGGCAGCGATGTTGATCAGGCTGAGACCTTCCGCGCTGGCGGCGCGCAATTGGCGGCGGTCCAGGCTGACCAGCGGGTAGCCGAAGTCTGCGGCCAGGGCAAGATAACAACTGTCGTAGGCGGGTAACCCGTGTCGGAGAGCCAGCGTCAGGGTTTCGTCAAGGTATTCAACCGATTCAATGCACTCATAAGGGAACCTGCGCAGGGAGGATAGTACGGACAGCGAATCCTCACGTGTCAATCTGTTGTTTCGCACAGCCTTCCATATCGCATTGGTACACTCCAGCAGGCAGAATTCCGGGGCCAGCCAACGTTCCCCCGCATTTCTGTCTTGCAGAAATGTGTGCAACTTGTCGGCATACTCATCGTTCAGCAGGACTTCGATGACCGCACTGGCGTCAATGATGAGCCCGTTCATTCCTGGCTACCGGAGCCACGTGCTTTACGCTCCTCAGTGATCCATTCGTGACTCTTGAGCTCCCGCGCCGGTTTCCAATTGCGGATTGACTCCCGTTCCTCTATGACCGGATTCGTCCACGAGTTGTGAGGCCGACTGAATTTCTGGCTACTTCTGCGAATCGACTGCAGACGTTCGCTTCGGTCTGGCCCCTTCAGACCTGCATCCAGAAAGTTGTGTGCCACGCCATTCTCGCCGATCGCGTGTTCCAGCTTTTCCTCGATTACCTCACTGACCAGTGCCTTCAATTCCTCGCGCGTCATGTCGCCAACGCGTTCCATGGCTCGCATCCCTTTTCGCCAACAGCCCGATTGTAGCACAGGGGTGAATGGGCCCGAGCGCAGACCTCAGGTTGACTGGTCCGGCGCGTCCCGTTCCGCGCGCGCGGCGAGGCGGCGACGGGCGCGTTGCAGGTCCTGTTCGTGCTTGAGCAGCACCGACAGCGTGCGCTCCAGGGTGCGCCGGTCAAGCGTCTCGGCCTGCAGCGCCACCAGCGCCTTCGCCCAGTCGATGGTCTCGGAGATGCCGGGGTTCTTGCGCAGGTCCAGCTCGCGCAGGCCCTGCACCAGCGCCACCACGCGGGCCGCCAGTCGTTCCTTCAGTTGCGGCACGTGCAGGCGCAGAATCTCAAGCTCGGCTTCCTGCGTGGGATAGTCGATGAAGACATAGAGGCAACGCCGCCGCAAGGCCTCGGAGAGTTCGCGCGTGTGGTTGCTGGTGAGCACCACCGCGGGGCGATGGCGCGCGCGGATCGTGCCCAGTTCCGGCACGCTGACCTGAAATTCGCTCAATACTTCCAGCAGGAAGGCCTCAAACTCGGCGTCGGCGCGGTCGATCTCGTCGATCAGCAGCAGCGCCGGTTCCTCGCTGGTGATGGCCTGCAACAGCGGCCGCGCCAGCAGGAAGCGCTCCGAAAAGAAGACCTCCTCTTCGGCCGCCAGGCGGTCGGCGGCGTCGGCCAGGCTGCCGGCCCGGGCCAGCATTTCGCCCAGCTTGTCGCGCAGCAACTGCGTGTAAAGCATCTGCCGCGCGTACTCCCACTCGTAAAGCGCGCGGCTCTCGTCGAGGCCTTCGTAGCATTGCAGGCGAATCAGGCGGCGGCCGCTGGCGGCGGCCCAGGCGCCCGCCAGCGCGGTCTTGCCCACGCCGGCCGGCCCCTCGGTCAACAACGGCCGTTCCAGTTGCTGCGCGAGGAACAGCACCGTCGTGAGTTCGTCGCCGGCGATATAACCTTGCTCGCCCAGGGCCTGGCCCAGGGCGGCGCAGGGGTCAGACATGCGGGGTGGAGAATCTGGGCCGCAGTTGCTCGTCGGTCTGGCCGAAGCGTCGTGTGCGCCGACTGTATTCCGCCAGCGCCGCGCGCAAATGCCCGCGGCTGAAGTCCGGCCAGTAGACGGATGTGAAATGGTATTCGGCGTAGCTGCCCTGCCAGACGAGGAAATTGCTCAGGCGTTGCTCGCCGCTGGTGCGAATGATGAGGTCCGGGTCAGGCAGGGAGCCGGTGTACATGTAACGGTCGATGAGCTGCTCGTCGATGGCCTCCGGCGGGATGCCCTCGGCGACAATGCGGCGCACGGCGCGCACGATTTCGTCGCGGCCGCCGTAGTTGAGCGCCACGTTCAGGATCAGGGTGCGATTGTGGCGCGTCAGGGCCACCGCCTGGCGGATCTTGCGCTGCAGTTTGGGGGGGATGCCCTCCGGTTCGCCGATGTGGCGGATCTGCACGCCCTGCTCGTCCAGTTCGCGCAGTTCGCGGTCGATGACCAGTTCCAGCGTGTCCATCAACACGCGAATCTCGGCGCGCGGACGTTTCCAGTTTTCTGTGGAGAAGGCGAAAAGCGTCAGCACCTCGATGCCGGTCTCGACGGCGGCGCGCAGGATTTCGCGCAGGTTCTCGGTGCCCTGGCGATGACCGACCGCCCGCGGCAAACCGCGCTCACGGGCCCAGCGCCCGTTGCCGTCCATGATAATGGCCACGTGTCGCGGCACGTGCACCGGGGAACTGCCGTTGTGGAAGGCGTCCATGGTTTCGGTCATTGCCGGCCCTGCGCGGGTTCAGACCTCCAGGATTTCCGTTTCCTTGGCCTTGCCCATCTCGTCGATTTTGGCGATGGTGTCATCGGTGAGTTGCTGCACTTCCGTCTGACCCTGTTTCATCTCGTCCTCGGAAATCAGCTTTTCGCGTTCAAATTCCTTCAGGTCGTCATTGGCCGACCGCCGGATGTTGCGCGCCGACACGCGCGCATCCTCAATGCGCCGGTTGAGCACCTTCACCAGTTCCTGGCGCCGCTCCCGCGTCAGGGGCGGCATGTTCAGGCGGATGACGTCGCCATCCGTGCCCGGCGTGGCGCCCACGTTGGCCTGCAGGATGGCGCGTTCGATGCCCTTGATGGCGACCTTGTCGTAGGGACGGATGAGGATTTGCAGGGCTTCCGGCGTCGAAATGTTGGCCAGTTGACGCAATTCCGATTCCTGACCGTAATACTCGACCTTGAGCCGGTCCACCAGCGCCGTGCTGGCGCGACCGCTGCGGATCCCCGCCAGGTCCTCGCTGAGGAAGGAAAGAGTCGCGCGCATCTTTTCCCTAGCTTCGCCCATGATGTCGTCAATCATGGTTATCCCCCTGTTCCACCTGCAGCCACCGGCGCTGCCTGCCCTTCCCAGCCGCGCGCCTGCCAGGCGCTGTAGAGCGCGATGGAGCCGACCGTGGCCACGTTCAGACTGGCGACCTGGCCGCGCATCGGCAATGATAACAGCATATCACAGTTGTCGCGCACCAGGCGGCGCATGCCCTGGCCTTCACTGCCCAGCACCAGCCCCAGCGCCATGTTCAGGTCCGTTTGCCCGAGGGGCAGGATGTCCTCCCCGAGCTCCAGGCCCACCAGCCACACGTCCTGCGCCTTGAGCGCCTTCATCGTGTTCACCAGGTTGGGCACGCGGATGACGTTCAGGTGCTCAATGGCGCCGGCCGAGGCATTGACGACCGCCGGCGTGACGGTCACCGCATTGCGCTGCGGCAGATAGACGCCGTGCACGCCCACCGCGTCCGCCACCCGCAGCAGACTGCCGACATTTTGCGGGTCCTGCAACAGGTCCAGCAGCAGCAGAAAGGGACGCTCGCCACGTTCCTGCGCCAGCGCCAATACGTCTTCGCCGTCGGCGTAGGGATAGGGACTGACGCGCAGAACGACGTTCTGGTGGTTGGCGCCATCCGCCAGGTCGTCCATGATGCGGCGCGGCACGCGTCGCAAGGGCAGGCCGCGCTCCTCCGCCAGCGCGATGATGCCGGCGCTGCGGCCCCCTTCGTCAGCGCCCTCGGTCAGCAAGAGCTGCTCGCCATGCCGGCGCCCGGCGCGCAGCGTTTCCATCACGGCCCAGTGACCGTAAAGGAAGTCGCTCATGCTCCCTCCCGGCGCCAGACGGTGCCGCCGGCCCCGTCCTCCAGCAGAAAGCCAAGGCCGGCCAGTTCGTCGCGGATGCGATCGCTGGTGGCGTAATCGCGTTTGACGCGGGCCTCGGCGCGCAGCGCGATGAGCAATTCAACCAGGTCGCCTTCGCGCCTGCCGTCGCCACCCTCCTGCCCGGCGGTCGGAATGACGCCCAGCACGCCGGCGCCGAGGTCCTGGTAAAGCGCCTCGATGGCCGCCAGGGTCTGCAAGCCGGGCTGCGCCGGGCCGTTTAGCAAGGAGTTGACCTCGCGCGTCAGGTCGTGCAGCACCGCCAAGGCCCGCGGCGCATTGAAGTCGTCGTCCATCGCCGCCGCAAAGTCGGCGCGCGCGCGCTCCAGGCGCGGCAGAAAGGCGTTGCCCGCTTCGCCCTCCACCGCCGCGTTCATGCGCTGCCGCGTCTGGCGCAGGGCGCCCTGCAGGCGCGCCTGGCCGGCGCTGGCCGCGGTCAGCGAGTCCTCGCTCCAGGTGACCGGGTTGCTGTAGTGCGCGCCGAGGACGAAGGCGCGCAGGGCTTCGGGACGGGCGCGCGTCAGCATGTCGCGCACCGTGATGAAGTTGCCCAGGCTCTTTGACATCTTGACCGGGATGCCCTCGTCGTCGAGCACCATCAGGCTGCCCACCAGCAGCCAGTAGCGTGCGAAGTCGGCATCGTTGGCGCATTCGCTCTGCGCGATCTCGTTCTCGTTGTGCGGGTAGATGTTGTCGATACCGCCGCCGTGGATGTCGAAGGTCGGGCCCAGATACTTGCGCGCCATCGCCGAGCACTCAATGTGCCAGCCGGGGAAACCGACGCCCCAGGGGCTGTTCCAGCGCAGGATGTGCTCCGGCTCGGCCCGCTTCCACAGGGCGAAGTCCGCCGGATGGCGCTTTTCGTCGCGCACGGCCTCACGACTGCCGGCCTCCTGCTCCTCCAGCACGCGGTTGGAAAGCTTGCCGTAGCCCCCGTGCGAAGTGACGTCAAAGTAGACGTTGCCCTCCACGGCATAGGCATGGCCGCCGGCGATGAGCTCCTCAATCATGGTGATCTGTTCGGGGACGTGGCCGCTGGCGCGCGGCGAAATATCCGGCCGCTGCACATTCAGCGCGTCCATGTCGTCGAAGTAGCTGCGGGTGTAGGTCTCGACAACCTGCATCGGGCCGGCCTGCAACTGGCGCGCCTTGCGCAGGATGCGGTCCTCGCCGCTGTCCAGCAAATGACCGACGTCGGTCAGGTTCTGCACGTAGAGCACGTCCCATCCGCTGTGGCGCAGCCAGCGGACCATCACGTCGAAGGAGACGTAGGTGCGGGCGTGGCCGATGTGCGCGTCGTCGTAGACGGTGGGGCCGCAGACGTACATGTTGACCTGGCCCTCCGTCAGCGCTTCAAAGGGCTGTTTCTCGCGTCCAAGCACGTTGAACAGCTGCAAGGCCATGTAACGCCTCTCCCCTTGTGACATTAATAGCGGCCATTCTGGCGCAGAGGGGGCGGGGCTGTCAACGCCCGTCGCAGGCCATTGCCTGCTTGCAGGCAGCGCGGGACGCGCTAAACTCGCCCGCAGCCATTGCAGTCAAACGGAGCCGCAAGGCATGAGTCTGGTTAGCGTACGCAGCGGCACGTCCCGCCCGCTCCTGCGCCTTTCCCTCAGTTCGCGCCAGTCAGAGGCGCTCACGGGCATCCTGATGGCCTCGCCCTGGATTCTGGGCTTCATCATCTTCATCGCCGGCCCGATGCTCATCAGCCTCTATCTGTCTTTCACCCGCTGGGACCTTTTCACCGAGCCGCGCTGGATCGGCCTGCGCAACTTCGAGCAACTGTTTCTGCGAGACGCCAAGTTCCTGCTCTCGTTGAAGGTGACCACCATCTACGCCTTCGTCAGCGTGCCGCTGCAGGTCAGCCTGGGTCTGGTGCTGGCCAATCTGCTCAACCAGAAGATTCGCCTGCTGGGCTTTTTCCGCACGGTCTATTACCTGCCCTCGGTCATCGGCGGCATCGCCGTGGCCGTCATGTTCCGCTGGATCTTCGGCACGCAGTTCGGCCTGATCAACAGCATGCTGGCCACCTTTGGCATTCAGGGGCCCTCCTGGCTGGGTGACCCCGACCTGGTGCTGGTCTCCTTCATCCTGATGAGCATGTGGGGCGCCGGCGCGTCGATGCTGATCTACCTCGGCGCCCTGCAGGGCATCCCCAGCGAGCTCTACGAGGCAGCCGACGTCGACGGCGCGGGCAACCTGGCCCGCTTTCTGCGCATCACGGTGCCGATGATGACGCCGGTCATCTTCTTCAACATGATCATGGGCATTATCACGGCCCTGCAGGAGTTCGTGCTGCCTTTCATCATGACTCGCGGCGGGCCGGCCAACTCCAGCACCTTCCTCGTGCTTTATCTCTACCGCAACGCCTTCGAACTCTTCAAGATGGGCTACGCCTCGGCCATCGCCTGGATCATCTTCATCTATATCATGGTGCTGACCGTTTTCATCATCCGCTCCTCCAGCATGTGGGTCTATTACGAAGGCTCATTGAAGGGGCGCTGAGATGGCGGAACGTGCAGCGCGGCTGCCGGCGCAGGGCAGCGATACGCAATGGTCGGAACAGGCGAAACGGCTGTCGATCTACGTCGTGTTGCTGGCCGGCGCGGTCATCGTTTTCATCCCCTTCGCCTGGACGCTCTCCACCGCGCTCAAGGCGCCCGACCGCCTCGCCGAGTTTCCGCCGCGCTGGATCCCGGACCCGATCGTCTGGGACAACTTCCCCGAGGCCGTGACCATCAAGCCCTTTGGCCGCTGGTTCCTCAACACGCTCTTTGTGGTCGGCGTGGCCACTACCGGCACGATCATGTCCGCCAGCCTGGTGGCCTACTCCTTCGCGCGCCTGCGCTGGCCCGGCCGCAACCTGCTCTTTCTGGTGCTGCTGGCCACCATGATGCTGCCCGACCAGGTGACGCTGATCCCCACTTTCGTGCTTTTCCGCCACCTGGGCTGGGTGAACACCTATCTGCCATTGATCGCGCCGCCCTTTTTCGCGCGCAACGCCTTCTTCGTCTTCCTGCTGCGCCAGTTCTTCATGACGATTCCGCTGGACCTGGACGACGCCGCGCGCATGGACGGCGCCAGTTACTTCCAGATCTACCTGCGCATCATTCTGCCCATGAGCAAGCCCGCGCTCGCGGTGGCGGCCATCATGTTTTCCCAGTTCAAGTGGAAGGAATTCCTGGCGCCGCTGATTTACCTTAACAAGCAGGAGATGTTCACCGTCTCGCTGGGTCTGCGCACCTTCATCGGCGAGAGCTGGGGCACCGAGTGGCATCTGATGATGGCCGCCAACATCATCTTCATGATCCCGCTCATTTTGATTTTCTTCTTCGCGCAGAAATACTTCATTCAGGGCGTGGTCATCACCGGCGTCAAGGGATAGGGTCGCCCCTGTCCCCGCAGTGAAGGGAGCTGCCTCTGCACACAAGAGAATAACTTTCGCAGATTTCTGTTGACCTACAGGGAGACAATCATGTCAGCGAGCACAAAAGGACTTTCAAGACGGGACTTCCTGCGCAGCTCGGCGGTGGCCTCGGCAGTGCCCGTGCTGGGCCAGGTCGCGACAACGGTCGTCCACGCCCAGGAGCCGGTCACCATCCGGCTGACCGCCTGGGGCAACCCGACCGAGTACGAGGCGCGTCTGGCCACCAATGCCCTCTTCGAGGAATCGCAGGACGCAATCAAGGTGGAGTTCATCCATATTCCGGACAGTTACAGCACCAAACTGCAGACCATGCTGGCCGGCGGCGATTACCCGGACGTCATGTACATCGGCAATGGCTGGACCGTGCCCTTCGTCTCGCGCGGGCAACTGGAGCCGCTCGACAGCTACATCGAGCGCGACATGTTCGATACTGATGATATCTTCCAGGCCAACCTCGACCTCTACCAGGTCGATGGTGTGCAGTACGGCTTTCCGCTGGACGCGCCCAACCAGCAGATCTTCTACAACGTCACCTGGTTTGAGGAGAAGGGCGTGCCGCGCCCCTCGTCGGACTGGGAGGACGAGAGCTGGAACTGGGATACCTTCCTTGAGGCAGCCCTGGCCCTGACCGACCGCGACAACAATCTCTGGGGCTTCCAGGTCAAGAACGGCTTCCGCCCCTGGTGGATCTGGGTGACGGCCAACGGCGGCAGCTTCTACAACGAGGACTTCACGGCCTGTGTGCTCAACGAGCCGGCGGCGGTGGAAGCCTTCGAGTTCCTCGCCAGCCTGATCCACGAGCATCAGGTGGCGCCGCCCATCGACGTCGCTTCCGAAATGGGCGCCTGGAACATCTTCGAGGCCGGCGTGGTCGCGATGGACACCTTCTGGCCGGCCATGGGCCGCATGCGCAACAACATCGGCGACAAGTTCGCCTGGGACGTCGCGCCGCACCCGGCGGGCGCGGCCGGCAAGTCCACCGCCGGCGGCGGTTCCGGCCAGGCCATCTCGGCCTTTTCGGAACAGAAGGACAGCGCCTGGGAGTTCCTCAGGTTCATGGCCAGCACGGCCGGCGTCGAGGTCTGGACCGACATCATGGGCATCGTGCCGCCGCTGCAGTCGGTGGCCGCCAGCGACGTCTTCCTCAAGCCCGGCGAGCCGCCGGAGCACATCTCGGTCTTCACCGACGGCGCGCCCTACCTGCGCCCGGACCCGCGCCACGCGACCTTCGCGCAGGCGTCGTCGATCGCGGTCAGCGAGCTGGACCGCCTGTGGATCGGCCAGGCCGGCGCCCAGGAAGTGGCCGACAGCCTCGTCGCGCAAATCAACGACCTGCTTTAGGTCGCAACAACATCCAGGGAGGCCCGTGCGTCGGGCCTCCCATTCTCAGTCACGAAAGGCCTGTCTTGCTCGCCATTTACGACTGTCTGTCCACACTCGCCAGGGAGCGGCCCGTCTTCCATTCCGAGGCGGACTTTCAGCACGCGCTCGCCTGGCAGATTCAGCAACTTCGTCCGGCTGCGAAAATCCGTCTTGAGTTACCGGTAGCGGGCGAATCTCAACGTCACCTCGACATCTCCCTCAGGCATGGCGAGGAGCATTTTCTTCTTGAACTGAAGTACAAGACTCGGGGACTTAAGGCCACTGTCAGTGACGAAGCGTTCCACCTGCGAGACCAGAGTGCGAATCCCCTCGGCCGCTATGACTATCTGAAAGATATCGAGCGCCTGGAATCGATGCTGTCGGAGCAGATCGGTACCCGTGGCTATGCCATTCTACTGAGTAACGACCACACCTATTGGACAAAAGGCGGGACGGACACCGTGGATGCGGCATTTCGCCTGCACGAGGGCAGCCGGATAAACAGTCCAGGTCACTGGGGGCCCAACGCATCGCCTGGCACAACACGCGGGCGCGAGGATCCGATCCACCTGCGCGGCAATTATCGCAACCAGTGGCGTGATTACGGGCCGCCCGTCGCGGAAGGCCCTGGTGGGGCGTTTCGCTTTCTGCTGCACGAGATTCGCGCCGACTGAAACAGATACGATACGGGAGACACCATGAGCGAGCGGCCCAACATCGTCATCATCATGAGCGACCAGCAACGCGCCGACGTCTCCGCGCGCGAGGGCTTTGCGCTGGATACCACGCCCTTCCTCGACAATCTGGCGACCGAAGGCACATGGTTCAACCGCGCCTACACCTCCATGCCCGCCTGCCTGCCGGCGCGCGTCAGCATGTTGACCGGCCGCTACCCCAACGCCAGCCGCGCCCGTACCAACCACAACGAGGAGGACGCCAGCTACGAGCGCGACCTCTACCAGTTGATGCGTGAAGCCGGCTACCGCACGGCGCTTTGCGGCAAAAACCACAGCCACGTGAAGGCCGGCGACGTGGACCACTACTTCCCGCTGGGCCATCATGGCGGCTTCGGCCCGGAACGCACGCCGGAGGAAGTGGCATTCGACGACTATCTGGCCGGTCTGCGTCACTCAGCCGACTTCAACCCGGCGCCCGGCGGCGTGGAGGTGCAATGTCCATACCGCGCCGTCAGCAGCGCCATCGATTTCGTCGACGACGCGCAGGACGGCCCCTTCTTCCTGTGGCTCTCCTTCCCGGAGCCGCACAACCCCTATCAGGCGCCGGAGCCCTACTTTTCTCTCTTTCCGCCCGACACCTTGCCGCCCACCCTCTCCGACGTCTCCTCGCTGGAGGGCAAGAGCTTCAAGTACCAATGGTTGCGGCAGATCGGCGAAACCGCCTTCCCCGACTATGCCGAACAGTTAATTCAGGCGCGCAGCAACTATTTCGCAATCCTGCGCCTGATCGACGACCAGGCGCGCCGTTTCGTCGGGCATCTGGAGGCGCGCGGCCTGCGCGACAACACGATCCTCTTCTTCCTCTCCGACCACGGCGACTACGTCGGCGAATACGGCCTTGTGCGCAAGGGCGCCGAACTGCCGGAAGTGCTGGTGCGCATCCCCTTCCAGGTCTGCGGCCCCGGCATCCAGGCCAGCGCCGACCCCCACCCGGCGCACGTCAGCATCGTCGACATCCTGCCCACCATTTGCGAAGCCTGCGACATCCCGCTGCCGCCCGGCGTGCAGGGCCGCAGTTTGTGGCCCATGCTGACCGGCCAGGACTGGCCGCGCGAGGAATTCGCCAGCGCCTACGCCGAGCAGGGCTTCGGCGGCCTGCACTACACGGCAGACGACGACTTCGACCCGCAGCAGGACGGTTTTCACCCCGCCATCAGCTTCGACGAGCTCAACGGCTGGACGCAGAGCGGCAATATGCGCATGCTGCGCCGCGGCGACTGGAAGCTGCTCTTCGACATGCAGGGCCGCGGTCAACTCTACAACCTGGCGCGGGACCCGGTCGAGTTGAATGACCTCTATGGCGACCCGGCGTACGCGGCCATCCAGGGCCAGTTGCTGGCCGAATTGCTGGCCTGGACCCTGCGCGCCCAGGACCCCCTGCCGCATCCGCGCCGCCGTTACCGCTTCAAGTCCGACCCGCGCAACTACTGGTCGCCACACCGGGAGACGTGAAGCGGGCAACCTGCCTGCGCCCGTTTGACCTCATTGTCTGCCTGAAGTATGCCTGGGACTACATCGCAGCCTGACGCCGGAGCAACCCGCCATGGCAACCGAAACTTCCGTACTCGATACCCTCGACATTCGACTGGCAAAGATTGAAGGCGCCCTGCCTTATCTTTCCACCAAAGAGGACATCAGCGACCTTCGCGGCGAAATGCACACAGAATTCGGCACGCTGCGCGGCGAGATGGGTGAAATGCGCGGTGAGTTGATCGAAAAGATCAACGCACAGGGCAGTGACTTGCGGAGCGAGATAGGCTCACTGGGCAACAGGATGGACGATGAAATTGGTTCGTTGCGACGGGAGATTGTCGGAATTCGTGGCGAGATTGGCGAAATTCGTGGTGAAATCAAGTCCCTGCGCTGGTCAATTACCTGGTCCATGTCCCTCCTGGGCGTAGGGCTGGGCGTCCTGATGTTCGTGCTGAATTAGCCCTCGGGCTCCCACCTGAATTTCCCTGCCGTAACCCTGACAATAACAGGTTCAGGCCAGATCCGGGCATCTACGGTTCACCCTGCCGGAAGGCGCGCCCAGGACGTAGCCAGCCCAGGCCCGTTTGACCTCTTCGCATCGTCGCGTTGTTTTCACCCTGTCCTCGCAGCCCGCCACCGGAGCAAAAAGCCATGGCTACTGAAATCCACCTCGATAATCTTCAAAACAGGGTGCGGAAACTGGAAAGTGAATTGGCCCGGCAGAAAAGCAGAAACAATATCGAAGGTTTCCGTTACGAAAGAATGCTCATGCTTCGGGAGTTCATCATCTGGGGACTGGCCATGGCCTTGCTCATGTGCTTCATCCGCAAAGTGATTTAGGCAGAGACATCTCCGGTCCTGACCGCGCGGTGATGCCCTGCGCGCTTTCACTTTGTGTGGTATGACTTTGGCCTGCAACGTGACAGCAGGAGGAAACAGCATGGCCAGCATTCGCGTCACACCGGAACAAACGCTCGGCCGCATCAACCCCAACATCTACGGCCACTTCGCCGAGCACCTCGGCGCCTGCATCTACGAGGGCCTGTGGGTCGGCGAGGACTCGAGCATCCCCAATACCAACGGCCTGCGCAACGACGTGATCGCCGCGCTGCGCAGCCTCGCGCCGCCGGTCATCCGCTGGCCCGGCGGCTGCTTTGCCGACGACTATCACTGGCGCGACGGCATCGGCCCGCGCGAAGAGCGTCCGCGCCGCATCAACATCTGGTGGGGCGAGGACATCGAGACCAACCACTTCGGCACCCACGAGTTCATCGAGCTCTGTCGCCAGACCGGCGCGCAACCCTACGTCGTCGGCAACGTCGGCAGCGGCACACCGGCCGAAATGCGCAACTGGGTCGAATACTGCAACTTTGGCGGCGACAGCTCCCTCAGTCGCGAACGGGCCGCCAACGGCGCGGCGGAACCCTTCGGCGTGCATTACTGGGGCGTCGGCAACGAGAACTGGGGCTGCGGCGGCAACATGGAACCCGAGGACTACGCCGCCGCCTACCGCCAGTTCGCCACCTACCTGGGCGGCTTCGGCGGCCCGGACCCCTTCCTCATCGCCTGTGGCCCGTCCGGCAACGACGTCGACTGGACGCGGCGCTTCTTTGAGAAACTGCGGCATCACCCCCGCTCGCGCATTGATGCCTTCGCGCCCCACTACTACGCCCGCTCGCGCGCCGCCGGACAAGGCGGCCTCGACGCCTGGTCCGCGGAAACCGGCTCGGCCACCGAATACGACGAGGCGCAGTGGTATGCGCAACTCCACCTGGGTCTGCAGATGGAGCCGCTGGTATTGCAGCAGCGCGCCGCCATGGACAGCTTCGATCCGGAGCGGCGCATCGGCATGATCGTCGACGAATGGGGCACCTGGCACCCGCCGACGCCCGGCCGCCATCCACGTCACCTCTGGCAGCAGAACACCATGCGCGACGCCGTTCTGGCCGCGACGACGCTGGACATCTTCAATCGCCACGCGGACAAGGTCGTCATGGCCAACATCGCCCAGACCATCAACGTGCTGCAGGCCATGGTCCTCACCGCCGGCGACCGCATGCTGGTCACGCCCACCGGCCACGTCTACGCCATGTATCGCGCGCATCAGGGCGGCCAGAGCCTGCACACCCGCTTCGATTGCGAGAGCCGCTCCTTCAACTTCGACGGCGAGGCGCAGGAAATGCCGTTGCTGGCCGGCTCCGCGTCGCTAAAGGGGAAGGAACTGACGCTCAGCGTGGTGAATTGCAGCGCCGGCGACGCCATTGAGGCCGAGGTCAACCTGGTGGGCGCGTCCGCGCGCGAAGTCGGGCTGACCGTGCTGGCGGGGCCGGGCATTCACGCCCACAACCGCTTCGAGGCGCCCAACCTGGTGCACCCGCAGACCCTGGCCCTGGAGTCGGGCGGCAGCGCCTGGACGCAGACCTTCGCGCCCGCCTCGGTCAACGTGTTGCGGATTCTGCTGTAGGGTCCGGGGTCGTTACCAGAGCGTGTAGCCGCCGTCCACCACCAGGTCGTGCCCGGTGACGTAGGCCGAGGCCGCCGACGCCAGATAGAGCACCGCGCCCTGCAGGTCTTCGGGCGTGCCGACGCGTCCCATCGGCGTGTTGGAGACCCATTCGTCGCCCATGATCGGTATTGCGAATTCCGTCATGGGTGTGACGGTGTGCCCCGGGCTGATGCAGTTGACGCGTACGCCGCGCGATGCCCATTCCGCCGCGCAGGAGCGCGAATACTGGATGACGCCGGCCTTGGCCGCGTTGTAGTGCGAGTGCAACTGGGGTCGGTTGACGATCTGCCCGGACATGGAGGCGATGTTGATGATCGAGCCGCTGCCGCGCGCCAGCATGGCGCGGCCCTCCGCGCGCGTGCTGAGGTAGATGCCCTTGAGGTCGATGCCCACCACCTGGTCCCAGTCGTCCTCTTCCAGCTCCTCGGCGCGGGCGCGGGTGGCGACCCCGGCGCTGTTGACGGCCACGTCCAGCCGCCCCCAGGCATCCAGCACCTGGTCGACCATGCGCTGAACCAGGTCGGCCTGGGTCACGTCCACCTCGATGGCCAGGGTCGCCACGCCCTGCTTTTCCAGCTGCCGCGCCACCTGCTGCGCCTTGTCCAGGTCGCGGTCGGCCAGGGCGACGTTGGCGCCGGCCTCCGCCAGCGCGGCGGCCAGACAGGCGCCGATACCGCTGCCGCCGCCGGTCACCAGGGCGCTCTGCCCGTTCAGGGAGAATCGGTCGCCAACACCCATGGTCATCCTCCCCTTGTGTAAGACAAAGGCCTGACTGCGCCCGTCAGGCCTCTGTGCCAGGGCCCGGACTCGAACCGGGGACACCCTCATTTTCAGTGAGGTACTCTACCAGCTGAGCTACCCTGGCGCCGCGCGCACTATAGCACAGCGCCCGACCGGGGACAAGTTGCGCGGTCAGTGGAAGTGTCTGGTTTACTGGATACAGGAACCGGATGCGCTGAGCGTCATCCTGCGGTTATTTACGTCGCTACAGTTGTCGCTGATTCCAGGCGAGTGCCCGCGGGCGACATGATATGTCGCCCCTACACCACCCTTCCATACAAAACGCAGCGCCGCTGTAGGGGCGATTTATCAAATCGCCCGCCCTGTCGTCATGTCGCACGCGGGCGACGTGATATGTCACCCCTGCATCATCTGCCGTAGGGGCGATTTACCAAATCGCCCGCCCCCGACGCAAAAACGATTCCTGGAATCCACCAAATTCGCCACTCCCGTCAGGCAGGCTTTGGATATGTGAAGCAAATCGGTAAGATTGCCCTGTCGCTTCCGGGAGGCAGACGAGATGAGCGAAGACGCCACGGCCAGACTGCAGGACATCGCCGAACGGGTACGACTCTGCCAGGAGTGCGGCCTCTACCAGGGCACGACCAACGCCGTGCCCGGCAGCGGCAGCGCGACGGCCGACATCGTCTTCATCGGCGAGGGACCCGGCTTCCATGAAGACCGGCTCGGCCTGCCTTTCGTCGGTCGCTCCGGCGACTATCTCGAATACCTGCTGGGGTTGATCGACATGCATCGTGACGAGGTCTTCATTGCCAACGTCGTCAAGCATCGCCCGCCCGACAACCGCGACCCGCGCGCGGACGAAATCTTCGCCTGCAAGCACTGGCTCGACGAGCAACTGGACGTCATCCGGCCGGCCGTCATCGCCACCCTGGGGCGCTTCAGCATGGCGCGCTACTTCCCGGACGCGCGCATCAGCCGCATTCACGGCAAACCGCGCTTCGGCGGCTCCCCGGTCACGGCCTGGTACCCCCTCTTCCACCCGGCGGCCGCCCTGCGCAACCCCGGCCTGCGCCGCGACATGGAGGCCGACATCCGCCGCCTGCCCGACCTCGTCGCCGAGGTGCGTCAGCGCCGCGCGCAGCAACAGGCAGCCGACGAGGCGCCCACCCAGCTCAGTCTGTTCTGAAGCGGGGACGCGTCCCCTGGCGAATCCACAGCACACTGAAACAAGACAAGACAGGTGTGGAGGACCCAAGCATGCACTCCAGACCGTTATTCCTGCTACTGCTGTTGATGATTCTGTCCACGTTTCCTGTCGCCGCGCAGGAGACGATGGTCGTCACGGCGGACGAGTCGGCCCCGGCCTTCGCCTGCGCGGAGGAAGACTGCGCGCGTCTCGCCTGGCTGCCGCCTGGCGCCGGCGTCCTCGTCATTGGCGAGGTGGAAGGCCGCGAACTGGATGGCAACGCCCTGTGGTACGAGGTGTCGCTGGACTGCCCCTGTTTTGATTACGAGCAAAGCCGGCTGAATGACCTGCCCGACATCAGTGACCGGGAACGGAACCGTTTTCACCTGTGGCTTCCCTACTGGTCGCCCGACAGCCGGCAAATCGCCACAGTGGTAAAGGACGGACTGTATATCTGGGATGCAACAGGCGGTGAACGCAGGGCGCAGGCTGCACTGGACCTCACATCGCACGCACACATGGCCTGGTCACCTGACGGGTCACGCATTGCAGTGGCATCAGGCATCGAATTCGACGACGAGGGACAACGGCAGTCCGAGTCAGGGACCAGCCTGCTGCTGCTGAATGCCGACGGCAGTTCTCCTGTGGCCTTCTCCAGGCAGGGTCGGGGGATCCTGGACCTGGCCTGGTCCCATGACGGGACGCGCATCGCAACCGTTGGTGAGGAACTCACCCTTCTGGACGTAGAGCAGTCACGGTCCCTGCTTGTCCTCGAAACTTCGGCCTCGTCCGTCTCCTGGTCGCCCGACGACCGTCGAATCGCAGTTGTGGAACAGTCCGACGACCCGGAAGTCAGCAAGCTGCGCCTTCGTGACGCGGCCAGCGGCGAACTACTCGCTTCCCTTGAGGCAGCCCGGGATATGAGATTTGGTGAAGTGGTGTGGGCCCCCAATGGTTCACAAATCGCCTACACCAGTTATCAGGTGACGGAGAGAGAAAACGACAACGATCTTGCGTCGGACAGCGCCCTGCACCTCTGGGATGGAATCAGCCAGGTGCCACCTGTCCCGTTTTTCTCCTCTTCGGACTGGATCCTCGAAATCGACTGGTCGCCCGACAGCCGTTTTCTCGTGGTCCCGGTGCTCGGTGGAGTAATTGTTACAGACACAAGGGACGGCCGGACAGTCGCCAGCCTTGCCCCGCAATCAATCCCATGGATCAGGAACCCGCAAGGTGAACGTTTTCTGCTGATGTTCGTAGACTGGTCGCCGGATGGCAGGCGCATTGTGGCTTCCGGCCTGGACATTGGCAGGGGAACAAATGCCATTTATTCGGCGGCCCTGGTCTGGGATCTGACGCTCATCCCCGAAGGGCCGACGCGGGCTTTCATCCACAGCCGTCTTCTCGGCAACGCAGCGCCTGGCGACGGGTGACAACGTGCGGCGCTGACGCAACTTTCTGGCAAGACCAGAGTAAACTGAAGTGAAGGTCAGATGGTGTGCAGGAGAGTCACTGATGCGCCCTACACAGGTGTCGCTTCTACTATTGCTCCTGTTGTTTATCCTTTCAGCAACTCCGCTTGCCGCGCAGGAGACGATGCTCATCACGGCGGACGAGTCGGTGGCGGCCTTCGCCTGCGCGGAGGAAGATTGCGCGCGCCTCGCCTGGCTGCCGCCTGGCGCCGGCGTCACCATCATCGCTGAGGTGGAGGGCCAGGAAATCGAGGACAGCGCCCTGTGGTACGAAGTGTCGCTGGACTGCCCCTGTTTTGATTATGAGCGTCACTCTCTTGAAGACCTCCCCGATACCAAAGACCCGGAAAAGAACACCTGGCATCTGTGGCATCCACACCTGTCGCCGGACAGCACGCGCATTGCCTCTGTCACCCGTGACGGCTTGCACGTCTGGGACGTTGCCAGCGGCGAGCGTCTGCTGCAGACGCCACTGGATGTCCCGAATCCCTCCGACATGTCCTGGGCACCCGATGGCACACGCATCGTCCTGGGTGGCGGCTTCTGGCTTGATGACGAGGAGCCGGTGCGCATGGAGCCGGAACAAAACCTGCAACTCATTGACGCCGACGGCAACTCCCCTGTACTTCTGATCGGACAGGCGGGAAAAGTCTACGACGTGGTCTGGTCGCATGACGGAATGCGTCTTGCGGCAGTCGGCGATGAATTGCGTATATGGGACGTGCAATCGGGCAAGACGTTGCTCGCTCTTGAGGAATCCGCCCTGGGCGTGGCCTGGTCGCCCGACGACCGGCGAATCGCCTTGACGGAGTATTCCGCTGAGCAGAAAACCGGCGCGCTACGTATTCGGGACGCCACCAGCGGAGACTTGCTGACGTCTTACGAAGATGACAAGAACAGCTACATTGCTGACATGACCTGGGAGCCGGAGGGTGGGCGCGTCGCCTTCATCACTCACTATCTGGTTGAGCGCGAGGATGACGATGACCTCATCACCGGCAGCGCGCTGCACCTGTGGGACGGCGTCGGCCACAATTCCCCGGTCCTGCTGTTCGAGACAGCGGACTGGCTTTCTGATATTGACTGGTCACCTGACGGCCGTTTTCTGGTGGCGCTGGTTCGGGGCGGGGTGCTGGTGCTTGCTGCGAGCGATGGCCAAACAGTCACCACGCTGATCCCGCCTTTAACTTCACATTCTCAGGAATGGCAAAGTGACCGGCTTCTGATGGAGCTGGCGGACTGGTCGCCGGACGGCCTGCGCATCGCGGCCACAGGCATCAGCCTCGGTGAGAGAATGGGCGCGATTCAATCGGCAGCGCTGGTCTGGGACCTGACGCTCGTCGCCGATGGTCAGACGCGGGCCTTCATCCACAGCAGCCATTTGGGCAGCGCCTGAACCTATATCCAATACAGGCCAATCTTGCGAGACAGGCCATGCGACCTGTAGAATGAATCCCGTCGACCAACCATTCCACACGTGGAAGGAGATACCAGGGTCAGCCTAGGCTCGCAGGCTGGCCGCGTCATGTCCGCAGATCCAGACTGCAGTTTCCAACCAACCGAAACACGGGACGGTCCGCCACAATGATCGTTCCCCGCCTCGAACAGTACCGCCACATTCTCAGAGAATACATGTTGCCCTGGCGCAGCCGCGTGTTGCTGCTGGCGCTGATGCTCTTCACCAGCATCGGTCTGCAACTGTTCAATCCACAGATCCTGCGCCTCTTCATCGACACCGCCGTTGACAGCGGCAACAACCTGTCCCCAGGCGCGACGCTCTGGCCAGCGCCGGACAACACCATGAACCAGTTGCTCATGGTTGCCCTGCTGTTCATCGTGGTGGCCATCCTGCAGCAGTTGGTCGCCGTGGGCGCCGTCTACTTCGGCGAGGACGTCGGCTGGAAGGCCACCAACAAGCTGCGCTCCGACCTGGCGGACCACTGCCTGCGTCTGGACATGAGCTTTCATCACAAGCGCACGCCCGGCGAAATGATCGAACGCGTCGACAGTGACGTGACGCAGATCGCCAACTTCTTTTCGCAGTTCGTCGTCATTATTCTGGCCAACATCCTTCTGCTGGCGGGCGTGGTCGCCATGATCTTCCGCGAGAACACGACGACCGGCGTCATCATGGGCGTCTACGCGCTGTTCACCCTGTGGGCGCTCAATGCCGTGCGCAGCCTGGCCATCCCGGCCTGGGGCTCGGCGCGGGAGGCCAGCGCCAGTTTCTACGGCTTCCTCGAGGAACAGCTTTCAGGCACCGAGGACACGCGCTCCAGCGGCGCCGTCCCCTGGACGATGCGCAACTTTACGCGCCTGATGTACTTCCGCCTCAGGAGCGAACAAAAGGCCAGCATCATGAATGCGGCCATCTTCGGCGTGGTGGCCTTCTGCGCCATCCTCGGCCTCGGCATTTCCCTCGTGGCAGGCTACCTGCTCTACAACGAGGGGCTGATCACCCTCGGTACGATCTTCCTCTTCGTGACCTATACGCACATCCTCGTTCGACCGATGCGCGAACTGACCATGCAGGTCCAGGAGTTGCAGAAGGCCGGCGCCGGCATCGGCCGCGTCATCGAACTGCTCAACATCAAGACAAAAATTGAGGATGGCCCCGGCGTGCCCGTGCCCGACGGGCCGCTTGACGTCCGCTTTGACGACGTCACCTTCGCCTATAACGACACGGAGGTCGTGCTGCAGAACGTCGACTTCCAGCTGGAGCCTGGCAAGGTGCTGGGCCTGCTGGGACGCACCGGCAGCGGCAAGACGACCATCAGCCGCCTGCTCTTCCGCCTTTATGATCCGGTGGAGGGCAGCGTACGCCTCGGCGGCACCGACCTGCGCGAGGCCTCCCTGCAGCAATTGCGCCAGCGCGTCGGCATCGTTACCCAGGACGTGCAACTGTTCCGCGCTTCCGTGCGCGACAACCTGACCTTCTTCGATGACAGCATCCCCGACGAGCGCATTCACGAGGCCATCCACGACCTGGGGCTTGGCCCCTGGCTGGCGCAGTTGCCGGAAGGCCTCGACACCCGCATCGAGTCCGGCGGTCGCGGCCTGTCCGCCGGAGAGGCGCAACTGCTGGCCTTCACGCGCGTCTTCCTCAAGGACCCCGGCCTCGTCATCCTCGACGAAGCCTCCTCGCGTCTGGACCCGCTGACCGAGCACCGCATCGAGCGCGCCATTGACAAGTTGCTGCACCGGCGCAGCGGCATCATCGTGGCCCATCGCCTCGCCACCGTGCAGCGCAGCGACGAGATCATGGTGATCGAGCACGGTCACATCATCGAGCATGACAACCGCGCCCGCCTCGCCGCCGACCCCGACTCGCGCTTCGCCCATTTGTTGCGCATCGGCCTGGAAGAAGCGCTGGCATGAAGGACTGGCAAATCGTCCTGCAGCTGATTCGTTTCCGGCCCGGTCTCTTCGGCATCACCGTTCTCTTTGCCACCCTGGGTCAACTGGCCCAGCAAGCGCCGGCCCTGGTCACGCGCGAGTTCTTCAACATCCTGACCGACAGCGCCCCCGTCCGTTTCGATCTGTGGGCCCTGGTGGCCCTGCTGGCCGCCTCCGGCCTCGCCGAGATCGTCGTGCGCTTCGGCGTCAGCTGGACGCGCGCCACCTTCCAGTTCACGGTGATGGCGCTGATGCGCCTGAACGTCTTCCGCCACGTGTTGAAACAGCCGGGTGCGCGCCCCATGCCCACCTCGCCCGGCGAGTCGATCAGCCGTTTTGGCGGCGATCTGGACGAGATCGGCATGTTCTTCCGCCTGCTGGAAATGCTGGTAGGTCACTTCATCGCCTCGCTGGTGGCGGTGTACATCATGGTCAGCATCAACCCGCTCATCGCCGTGGTGGCCTTCATGCCATTGCTGCTGGTCGCGCTCATCGCCAACCTGACCCACCAGCGCGTACAGCATTACCGCCGCGTTCGGCGCCGCGCCGCCGCGCGCGTCGTCGGCTTCGTGGCCGAGACCTTTGGCGCCGCCCAGAGCGTCAAGGTGGCCGGCCGGGAAGAGCCGGTGATCAGCGAATTCCAGCGGCTGAACGAGGTGCGCCGCGTGGCCGCCCTCAAGGACCGCGTCTTCGAGGAAGTGCAGCGCTCCACCTATTACAACGCCGTCAACATCGGCACCGGCATCGTGCTGATCCTGTCCGCCAGCGCCATGCGCGAGGGAAGCTTTACCCTAGGTGATTTCGCGCTCTTCGTCTTCTATCTCGAACGAATGACGCAGTTCATGCGCATGTTCGGCTTCTCCCTGTCACGCTACAAGCAGATCGGCATCTCCATCGATCGCGTGGAGTGGCTGCTGGGTGGCGCGCCGCGCCAGATCATGGTCGAGCACAACCCCGTCTGGCTGGATGGCAAACTGCCCGGCATTCCAAAAGTGTCTGTAGGCGAGGACGATCGCCTGCATGCGCTCGAAATCGAGGGGCTGAGCTACCAGCATCCGGGCAGCCAGAATGGCATCGACAACATCAACCTGCGCCTGGAGCGCGGCACTTTCACGGTGGTCACCGGCCGCATTGGCGCCGGCAAGACCACGCTGCTGCGTACCCTGCAGGGCCTGTTGCCGCCGGACCGCGGCGAGATTCGCTGGAACGGCGAGCCGGTCGAGCATCTGGCGGAGTTTTTCGTGCCGCCCCACACGGCCTACACGCCCCAGGTGCCGCGCCTCTTCAGCGACCCGCTGCGCGACAACATCCTGATGGGCATCCCGGAAAAGGAGGCCGACGTGCCCGAAGCCATCCGCTCGGCGGTGATGGAGCGCGACCTGAAGGAACTCGACGAAGGCCTGGACACGCTCGTCGGCCCGCGCGGCGTGCGCCTGAGCGGCGGCCAGATGCAACGCACGGCGGCCTCGCGCATGTTTGTGCGCGAACCGGAACTGCTGATCTTCGACGACCTCTCCAGCGCCCTCGACGTGGAGACCGAGCGGCGCCTCTGGAGCCGCGTGTTCTCGCGCGACGGCGCCACCTGCCTTGCCGTGTCCCATCGCAAGGCCGCCCTGCGTCGCGCCGATCAAATCATCGTGATGAAGGACGGCCACATCCACGCCCAGGGGCGCCTGGAAGACCTGCTGCAGCACTGCAGCGAAATGCAGCGCCTGTGGGAAGGGGACTTCAGCGAGGAAGCGCGCAAGGGCAACGGGGCGGCCCCACAACCTGCCACCACGACCTGAGCAGCGCTTCAGCCGAAGCGGCCGGAGATGTAGTCGGCCGTTTCCTGGTGCCGCGGTTCCTCAAAAACCTGCTTCGTCGCTCCGAATTCGACCAGTTCGCCCCAGCGCAACTCCACGCCATCCTGTTCGCGCTTGCGAATATTGAAGAAGGCCGTGTAGTCCGACACCCGTATGGCCTGCTGCATGTTGTGCGTGACGATCACGATGGTGTAATCCTGCACCAGATCACGCATCAACTCCTCAATGCTTTGCGTGGCGATGGGGTCCAGCGCCGAGCAGGGTTCGTCCATCAGGATGACCTCGGGCCCGACCGCCAGCGCGCGCGCGATGCACAGCCGCTGCTGCTGCCCGCCCGAGAGTTCCAGACCGGACTTTTTGTGCAGGTCGTTCCGCACTTCGTCCCAGAGCGCCGCCTGCTGCAGGCTGTGCTCCACGATGGCGCCCAGCGACTTGCGGTCGCGAATGCCCAGCAGACGCGGCCCGTAGGCGACGTTATCATAGATGGACTTGGGGAAGGGATTGGGTTTCTGGAATACCATGCCGATGCGCCGCCGCAATTCGACCGGATCAATGAGTTCATCGTAAAGGTTGTGCCCCTGGTAATTGATTTTTCCATGCACGCGGGCGCCGGGGACGAGATCATTCATGCGATTGATGGCGCGCAATACGCTGCTTTTGCCGCAGCCCGAGGGCCCGATGAAGGCCGTGATGCGTCGCGGGTTAATCGACAGGGTCACGCTGCGCACGGCGCAGGTTTCGCCGTACCAGACGCTCATCGCGTTAATATCAAGTTTGTCCTGCACGCTTTGTGTCGGCGTCTCGCTCACAGGGTCCTTCGCGACCTGGCGCTGTAACGGTTTCGCAGAATGATCGCGCTGGCGTTGAGCGAAAGCAGCAACAACAGCAACACGATGATCGTGGCCGCGGCCACGTCCTGAAAGCCTTCGCGCGGGTCGGCCGTCCAGCGATAGATCTGGATCGGCAACACGGTGAAACGCGAGAAGGGACTGTCCGGGTCGACAAAAATGGTCGTGGCCGCGCCGACCACCACCAGCGGCGCGGTCTCGCCGATGGCGCGCGAGACCGACAGGATGACGCCGGTCAACATGCCGGGCAGGGCCACCGGCAGCACCTGTCGCCCAATCGTTTGCAGCTGCGTCGCGCCCAGACCGTAACTGCCCTCGCGCAGCGACCAGGGCACGGCGCGGATGGCTTCCTGGGCATTGATGATGATGATCGGCAGAATCAGCAGCGCCATCGTCAGCCCGGCCGACAAAATGGTGCGCCCGTCACTGCCGGCCATCCCCGCCAGTTGCCCGCTGGTCAGGGGCTCCATGGCCCGCACGAACACCGTCAGACCGAGAATACCGTAAATGATGGAAGGCACGCCGGCCAGGTTACGGATGTTGGTCTCGATGAAGCCGTTGAGCAGGCGCAGCAGGCGACGGTCGTTGGCGTGGCGCGCGTATTCCTCCAGATAAATGGCCGCGCCCAGGCCCAGTGGCAGCGACACGCCGATGGCGATCACCAGCATCCAGAGCGTGCCCAGCAGGGCCACGCGGATGCCGCTGGTCAACGCCTGGCTGGAGCCGGGCGTACGCAGGAAGTCGGCGTTCAGCCAGGAGCGGAATTCAAGCGTCGCCTGCGGAAAGTCCCGCGCGGCCCTGGCCCGGATCTCGTCCTGGCGCGTCAGCGAGTCGATCAGGTTCCAGCTTTCCAGCAGCTCCACCTGCACGATGTCGGTATAGACCAGTTCCAGCAGCCGTCCCTGCTCCACGTTGTCGGCCAGCAGCAGGGCGATGTCTTCCCGGGCCTTCGCGTCCCGTTCGGCGCGCGCCACGTCCGGCAGGCGCAGATCGAACAGGCTGCGGTCCGCCCATGCCTGCGGGAAGTTCTGGCCGCTGAACAGGGCCTGGCCCACGGTCAGGTTGCGCAACGCGGAAGGCGCCAACTCCGTCCGGGCGATCTCGTCCAGGAAGAGTGTGAAAAGGCGGTCGGTGCTGACGAAATGACGTCCCTCCTCGTCCAGGTAGTCCCGGGCGAGGCCTGCCAGTTCTTCTGCGTTCTGCTGTTCAATGCTGCGGCCGTCTTCGCTGACCAGGCTGGCGGGGTCAACAACGTTGACAACCGCCACGGTGCCGAAGGCGTCATCGACGATCTTGAGCAGCAAAATGACCAGGGCCAGGGCCGCCAGCCCGACGCAGGCCTGATAGACCCGCGACCAGAGACGACTGATGCGCTGGCGTCGGGTCAGACTACCCCTGTTGCTCTGCTGTGTCACTGTGGCCATCTCAGGTCGCCTCGCGATAGCGACGCGTGATGGCGCCGCTGACGACGTTGAAGGCCAGCGTCAGCAGGAAGAGCAGCAGGCCTATCGCGAACAGGCTGTTGTAATCGATGGTGTTGTAGCTGATGTCGCCGCCGGAGATGCGCACGATATGCCCCGTCATCGTCTCCGCCCCCTCCAGGGGATTGAAGGTGAAGTTGGGGCCGGCGCCCGCCGCCAGCGCCACGATCATGGTCTCACCCACCGCGCGCGAGATGCCCAGCAGGAAGGCCGCCATGATGCCCGACACGGCCGCCGGCAATACCGCGCGCCGGATGGTCTCCTGGCGCGTGGCGCCCAGCGCATAAGAGGCCTCGCGCAGGGCCCGCGGCACGGCGCCCAGCGCGTCCTCACTGATGGAGGCGATGGTCGGGACGATCATGATACCCATGACCAGCCCCGCCGAAAGGGTGTTGAACTGTTTCACTTGCGGCCCAATGATCTGCTGCAACAGCGGCGTCATCCAGGTCAGTGCAAAATAGCCGAAGACCACCGTCGGCACGCCCACCAGCAATTCCAGCACGGGCTTGACCAGCGAACGCACGCGCGCGCTGGCGAATTCGCTCAGATAAATCGCCACGCCCAGGCCGACGGGCAACGCAGTCAGCAGCGCGAAGAAAGTCGTCATCAGGGTGGCATTGAGCAGCGGCCAGATGCCCAGCTGACCCAGTTGCGGGTTCCAGCGCGTACCGGTCAGAAATTCGCCCAAAGTCACGGCAGACGGACTGAACAGCGGCAGGCCGGCGCTGTGGCGGGCGGGGTTGCTGCCTTCCTCTCCACGCCGCACAGCCAGCATGTCGCTGACAGGCTCGACCAGCAGGACGCGCATGACTTCCTCGTCGGCCTGAATCAGGTCATCGATCTGAAATGCGGAGGCCGCGCCTTCGGACAGACGAATGACGTTGTCGTCGGCCCTCAGGTCCGCGCCCAGCAGCACCGTACGCTCGCTATGCACGAACACCGGCGTACCGACCGGATGCGCCAGCGCCTGGCTGGCGTTGACGCCGCGCTCCACCTCCAGCCCGTCGCGACTGGCCGCCATCACCCGCATCCGCTCCCCGCCCAGTTCAATCAACTGGCCCTCACTGAAGGGCAGCGTGGCCCGCTCATCGAGCTCAAGTGACAGATATGAATCCTGCGCGTCCAGGGCCGCGGCGAGGGATACCTCCTGGCCCAGGTTGACCACCACGGCGCGTTCCACGCTGTCGTATTTCACCTGCTGCCAGGAGCGCTGACTGAAGAAAAGCAGCGAGTTCTCACCCAGGGTGACGAGGATGCCGATGGTGGAGAGAATGGAGACCAGCCCGCAGAGCAGAAGAAGAAAGCGGACGATGGATTCGGCCGGTCGGGCCCGCCGCCTGAGACTGCGCTGCCGCAGCGCGCGTTCCAGCGTGGCCGCCTTTTCGGCCCCCGGACGTTGCACCGCCTGATATTGCGCCATTCATGCCTGCCTGACTGTCGGATTCGTCCGCGCGGCAGTATAGCCGAAGCAGGTTAAGGAACGGGCCTGCTGTGTTAAATCCTGATTAAGTCGGATGACGCGAACCAGTCTGTGACCATCCCGGGTCGGGCTCATGCAGAACGCATTGTGGCAGGGAGTCAGCGCCTTCGCTTCACAACGCTATACTTCCTTTCTGTTACAGAAAGCAGGAGAGGCCGGCATGGCGCAATACTTCTTCGAATCACGTGATGACTTCCACTACGACAACAGCGGCTACTACGGCTACATCGTCTTCAACGGCGACGAGCAGACCCTGGGCCGCCTGCGCAATGCCCTGGGCCAGGGCCGGCAATCGCAGGGCCTGGGCTGGTATCGCTATGGCAAGAGTTTCCGCCCTGCCAACGATGGCAGGATGTACGACTGGTACATCCGCCTGCACAGTGGCGGCAACGACAAGCCGGCAGCAAAGGCTGTCGACGATTTCCTGCGGAGCTTCCTGCAGCCACCTGCGCCCGCTCCGCAGCCACCGGAAACACAGAAACTTGTGCAGGAACTGTTGCAAGACACTTTGAAGCACTATGAGGAATCGGTTGCAGAACTCAGACTCGGCTTAAGCGAACTGAAGAGTGAATTCCAGGCAGGCGCTGCCGCCCAAACGGACCTTGAGGAGCGCGTTGCAGCAGCTGAAGAGGCGAAAGAAGACGCCGAACAAGCCCGGGCCGAGGCCGAACATGCCTTAAGTATGAAACAAGACGAATTGGAGGCTTCCCGGACAAAGAGCCCAAGTGACCAATTTTGGCACGAGAAATACAATGAATCGGAAGCCACCATTCAAAAACTAAAGAAGGAACTAAAGGGTAAATCGAACGAAGCCAAGTCCCTGACGAATGAACTCAATCGTTTGCAACGTGATTACAACGACATCGCCGGCGTGCACGCCGACACCCTTGACGCCCAGGACATGCTGGCGCAGACGCTTGAGAGCATCAAGGACCATGACCGGCACATCAGTGAGGATCTGACGCGACTGCAACAAAACGTGAAGCACCTTGCCGACCGCGATGGCCCGGACAATGGGAAGGAGGGTCAGGCGGAGTTACCTGCGCGCTTCGAAGCGCTGGAGCAGGGCCTCGGTAAACGCCTGGCTGAGCTGGAGCGCGCCGTGAATAGCGGCATCGCCGCTCAAGCGGATCTGGCGGAGATGGGCGCGCGGCTAAGGGAAGCCGCGGATGCCAAAGAAACTGCCGAACAAGCCAGAGCAGAAGCCGAATCTGAGCTGGAAGCGAAATTGACTGAGTTGCGCTCCTTGCAAAATGAGAGTCCTGGCGACCAATACTGGCACGAGAAGTACAACGATTCGGAAGAGGTGAACCGCAGGTTGAACAAAGAAAACAAGGCGCTCACCAAGGATGTCAACAACCTGAATCGAGACTTGAATTCGACCGCCGAAGACCGCAATTACTTCGAGAAACAGTTCCTGGAGGCCAACAGGTTCGCGGGTGAGTTGCAGAAGAAGCTGGACGAGAAGCCCCTTTCCGATTTGCTTGTGCCGGGGATTCCAAACAAAAACAACATGAGCCTGGCAAGAGTCGTGGACGTTTTTCTTCCAGACGTGGACCTGGTACAAGACTCTTGGAACAACCTGATCAAGATGAACATCAAACTACGGGAGAAGATGCTGAGCAGACTTCGGGAAATTGTTTGGGACCCGCGCATGACAGGTGCAAGGCGCGTTGCAGGAGCTGATGGCTGGATGGAATTGCGTGAAGGTGACTGGCGCCTCTACTACTGCAGAAAAAAGAATTCGAAGACTGCTTCATGGCATCACGCCGTGATCCTGATAGGCAGAAAGACTGACCAGGACAAGAGTGACATTCCGTGGTTGAAGTCAAATCCAGAAAGATCGTTTTTCGAATAACTTGAGGCCAATACGAGAAAGGCGGCGGGGTTTCACCCGCCGCCCAGGTTGTTGCGCGTTGAAGACCAGCGACTCAGCCGCCGGTGGCCGCCACCACCAGCAGGCGCGCGACGTTCAGACCGGCCGCGTCCGCCGGGAAGTAGCCGGCCGCCTCAACCTCCTCGTTGACCACGGCCAGATAGTAATTCAGAAAATCGCCGACCTGCGGCTTCCCGGAGATGACCTCCGGCGCGGCGTACATGAAGAGCGGGCGCGCCAGCGGGTAGCTGCCGTCATCCACGCTGCTGCCGGCCGGGGCCACATCCTCGATCGGGACCGCTTTCAGAATGTCGCTGTTGGCCTCGAAGTAGGCGTAGCCGAAGAAGCCCACCGCGAAGGGATTGCCCGACACGCCCTTCACCAGCACGTTGTCGTCCTCGCTCAGGCTGGTGCGCGCGGCATCCAGCATGGGCGCCTGGTCCTTGTCGAAGACCTCTTCCACGAAGTAGTCAAAGGTGCCGCTGTCCGTGCCGGGGATGAAGCGCTCAATCGGCTCCGCGGGCCAGTCCGCGTTGACGTCCTGCCAGGTGTCGGCCGTGCTGAAGAGTCGGGCCAGTTCCTCAAGGGTCAGGTTGTCGGCGAAGTCATTGGCGCTGTTGATGACCACCGCCAGCGCGTCCGTGCCCACACGAATCGGGAAGACGCTGCGGCCGATACTGTGGCAGTTCTCCAGCTCGGCGTCCTTGATCCCGCGGCTGGCATTGGAGATGTCGGTCACACCCTCGGCGCAGAAGCGCTCGAAGCCGGCGCCGGAGCCAATGCTGTCGACGATGATGTTGCCCGCGTAACCTTCGTCGCGGAAGCGCGTGGCAATGGCGTCGCTGAGCGGGAATACGGTCGAGCTGCCGGCGGCGATGATGTCACCGTCCACGAAGGCGGGGATCACCTCAGTCAGTTCGAGCTCGGGCAGCAGCAGCGCATCGATCAGTTGCAGCGTGCCGTTGTCGGCTGCCAGCGGGTCGGCGATGGCGTTGGCGCCCGTCATGTCGCCAGTCAGATGCCGGTTGATCACCGCTGCCAGTTGATCGGGATTGTCCAGCAGCCAGTCCAGGGCGAAGTCCGGCAGGGCGGCGAAGGCCTCGTCGACCGGCGCGTAGAGTGTCAGGGGACCTTCTCCGGCCAGGGCGTCGCCCATGCCGGCCGCGTCGACCAGCATCTGCAGCGTGGTCAACTGCTCGTTTTCGGCGACCAGTTCGGCCAGCGTGTGGCTGTCCGCCTGTACGAGCGCGAATGGCAGGGCCATTACGGCCACCAGAAACAGGATGCTGCGGAAATTCATCATTTTCTTGTGCTCCCTGTGAAAGAACGCTTTCATTCGCGACGCATGCTGGCACAAGGGCTTTAAGCCATGGCTGCCCGAAGGTTAAGAGTTGACATGATTTATCTTAATCGCGGGATAATCCGGCCGCGTGGCCGCCTGTCACTCAGTGCCCGATAGCGGCCCTCAGCAGCAGGCGCGAGCGATTGAGGGTCTGCGGGTCCACCTCGAAATAGCCTGCCTTTTCAATCTCCTGGTTGACCACCGTCAGGTAGTAGCTGAGGAATTCGCCCACCTGCGGCCGCGCCGCGATGATGTCGGGCGCGGAATAGAGCAACAGCGAACGCGCCAGGGGATAGCTGCCGTCGAACACATTGCTGCCATGCGGCGCCACCCCTTCCAGCGGGACGGCTTTCAGACGGTGGCGGTTGGCATCGAAGGCCGCATAACCGAGAAAACCGACGGCGTACAGGTTGCCCGCCACGCCATGCGCCAGCACGTTGACGTCCCCGCTCACGCTGGTGCGCGAAGCGCCCAGGATCGGTGCGCGGTCCTTGCTGAAAAAATGTTCCACGAAAAAGTCAAGGCTGCCGCTGTCCGTGCCCGGGATGAATCGTTCAACCGGCCGGTCCGGCCATGCCGGGTTGACGTCCTGCCAGGTGTCCGCCGTGCTGAACAGGCGCGCCAGTTGCGCCAGGCTCAGATTGTCCGCGAAATCGTTGCCGCTGTTGACGACCACGACCAGCAGATCCGTCCCCGCGTGCAACGCAAACACTTCACGGCCGATGGCCTGGCACTTCTGCCGCTCGCTATCCGTGATGGGTCGGCTGGCGTTGGCAATGTCGGTGATGCCTTCCGTACAGAAGCGCTCGAAGCCGGCGCCCGTGCCAATGCTGTAGACGCTGACGTTGCCGCCGCGATAGCCTTCACGGCGAAAGCGCGCGGCAATCACCTCGCTGAGCAAAAAGACGGTCGAGCTGCCGGCGCTGATGATGCTGCCTTCCACAAAGGCGGGGACGACCACCTCCAGCTCCTGCGCTGGCAGCAACACGCGGTCGATGGGGCGCAGAAGACCGTTGTGCCCATGCACGTCGGCGGCGATGACCCCTGCGCCATGGTTGCCCAGGACGGCTTCGACCGCGCCGTCTGCCAGCGCGCCCGGCAGGACATGCAAATGCAGCAGTTCCTCCAAAACCGCGGGACGACCCTGCAGCCACGCGAGCACGAAGTCCGGCAATTCGGCGAAGGCCTCGTTGACCGGCGCCAGCAGGGTCATGGGACCATCGCCGGCGAGGGCGTCCAGCATCGCGCCTGCTGCGGCCAGGCGCAAGAAAGTGGAGAAGCGTTCGTCGCCGGCGAGCAGGTCGGCAAGGTCCGCTTCCCGGGCCTGCAGGTCCGCCAGTGGCAGGGTCAACACAGCGATCAGAAACAGGAAACCTGCGTATCTCGCCAATTTCCTGCCCTCCCGCCGTCCATGCCCGCCTGCGCCGGGACGAAGCGACACCCGGTCTTTCCCCTGATTACCATAACATGGCGGGCTCCGCGTGATTCGCAGCAGCGTCAGGCTGCACTATAATGACCGGGACTGAAAGCCGGAGACCCGATGACCTTCCGCCGAACAGGCATTCTGGCCCACCCGCGCCGCCCGCAGTCCGCGCCCGTCGCCAGGGACATCGCCGCCCTGCTGCGCGAGCGCGGTCTCAAGACCTGGGTACGCGAGGTCTGGACGGAGGAAGATATTCAGGAGGAAGTGAAAGACTCGGACCTCGTGGTCGCCATTGGCGGCGACGGCGCCATGCTTCACGCCGCGCGCGTCTGCGCCGAACCCCGCGTGCCGGTGCTGGGCGTGAACATGGGCAATCTCGGCTTTCTGACCGAAATCGTCAATCCGGGCGATTTCCCGCAGCAAGTCGACCGGCTGCTGGACGGCGATTACTGGATCGAGCAGCGCATGATGATCCGCGCCCAGGTGCTGCGCGACGACGCGCTGCTGGCCAGTGAGGACGCGCTCAACGACGTGGTCGTCAGCAGCAACCGGGTCACGACGACGGTGCGCATGGAAATGTACATCGACGGCGACTGGGCCACGACCTACACGGCGGACGCGCTGGTGATTGCCACGGCGACCGGCGCCACCGCCTACGCCCTCGCCGCCGGCGGCCCCATCCTGCCACCGGAACTGCTCAACATCCTCGTCGTCCCGGTTGCGCCGCACCTCAGCATGAACCGCCCTATCGTGCTCTCCCAGGGCTCCGTCGTCGACGTCGTCCCGGCATCGGGCGACCGAAGCCCGGCGTTGCTGAGCATCGACGGACGCATTCTGCGCGCGCTGGAACCGGACGAGCAGTTGCGCTTGCAGGCCAGTTCACGCGTCAGCCGCTTTGTGCGTATGCGTGATCGCAACTATTTCTATCGCTCGCTGCTGGACCGGCTGGAACCGCGCATCGACGCGCCGCCACCGCCGGCCCTGCCCCGGCGCGGCCTTGCCCCCCGGTGAACGCCATGAGCGAAATGACCTTTTGCGCGCAGCACCCGGAGCGTGAGACCGGCCTTCGTTGCAACCGCTGCGACCGTTACATGTGCCCCGCCTGCGCCGTGCAAACGCCGGTCGGCTATCGTTGCCGCGAATGTGTGCGCGAGCAGGAGGACCGCTTCTTCAGCGGCACAAGCGGCGACTACGTGCTGGTCTTCGCCATCAGCGCGGTCGGCGCCGGGCTGGCCCAGCTGCTGGCCGGCCTGCTGCCAACACTCTTTCTCATTTTGCTGGCCATACCGGTCGGCGGCGTCATCGCCACGCTGGCGCTTCAACTGAGCGGACGTCGACGCGGTCGCTGGTCCGGCTCCGTGGCGGCGGCGGGCGTTGTGGTCGGCAGCCTGCTCTTCGCGTTGACCCTGGGAGGCCTGGGAGTTCGGACCCTGCTCTTCACCGGCATCCTGGCGGTCACGGTCTACGGTCGCTACCGCGTCAGGATTTAGGCCGGGCCGCGCGTATGCTTGAGGAACTGCAGATCCGCAACCTGGCCGTCATCGAGGACCTGACGCTGGAATTCGGACCGGGTTTCAACGTCATCACCGGCGAGACCGGCGCCGGCAAGTCGCTGCTGGTCGATGCGCTCGGCCTTGCGCTGGGCCGGCGGGCGGACCCCGTCCTCGTCCGCGCCGACGCGGAGCGCGCCAGCGTCGAGGCCTTCTTCCGCCTTGATGAGTCGATCCGCGCGCGTCTGGAGCCCCTGCTGTGTGACGAGCAACTGGACGACGAGGTCGGCACTTCGCTGCTGCTGACGCGCGACATCCGGCGCAACGGCCGCTCGACCGCGCGCGTCAACGGCATCGCCGTGCGCAGCGGCCTGCTCAGGGCCCTCGGCGAGCAACTGGTGGACATCCACGGCCAGTCCGATCACCTCTCGCTGCTGCGGCCCGTCACCCACGTCGATCTGCTCGACCGCCACGCCAACCTGCTCGAACAACGCGCCAGGGTCGCGGCGCTGGTGCGTCGCCTGCAGGCCACGCGCGCGCAGCTGGGACAACTGCGGCAGGATGAAGGCGAACGCGACCGCCGCGCCGACCAGCTGAGGCGCGAGATCGCGGAGATCGAGGCCGTGGCGCCGCAGCCCGACGAGGACCAGCGCCTGCGCCAGGAGAGCGCGCGCCTCGGCAACAGCGAACAACTGGCGCAACTGGGCGCCGACGCCTTGCGGGCGCTGGCCGGCGACGAGAGCGGCGCGCAAACGCCCGGCGCGCTGGAGCAATTGATGCAGGCCGAACAACTGCTGGCGCGTCTGGCGCGCATCGACCCCCAGTTGCAGGAAGGGCATGCCCTGGCCGACGCCCTGGCGCAGCAGGTGCAGGAACTGGCCGGCGCCCTGCAGGACTACGGCGGCCAGGTGGAACACAACCCGCAGCGCCTGGCGGAGGTGGAGCAGCGCCTTGAGGCCATCAATACCTTGCGCAGGCGCTTCGGCGTCAGCATCGAGGCCGTGCTGGCGCATGCCGACGAGGCGCGCGCGCAGCTCGACGCGCTCGAACACAATGAGGAGCAGCTGCAGGCCTGTCAGGCGCAGGAGGCCCGGCTGCTGGCCGACCTGGGACAGGCGGCAGCGGCGCTCAGCGCATTGCGGCAGAAAGCCGGACGCAGCCTCGCGCGCCAGGTGATGAGCGAGCTGGCTGACCTGCGCATGGGGGCCACGCGCTTCGAGGTCAGCATCACGCAGCTGGAGAGCGCGACGGGCTGCCCGGTCGACGGAAAACGGCTGCGCTTCGACGGCAAGGGCGTCGACCAGCTGCAGTTCCTGATGAGCGCCAACCCCGGCCAGCCCCCGCAGCCGCTGGCGAAAGTCGCCTCCGGTGGCGAGGCGGCGCGCCTCATGCTGGCGCTCAAGCACGTGCTGGCCCGCGCGGACCGCACCCCTACCCTGATCTTCGACGAAATCGACCAGGGCATCGGCGGACGCGTGGGCGCGGTGGCGGGCCACAAGCTGCGCTCGCTGGGCGACGCTCACCAGGTGCTGGCCGTCACGCATCTGGCCCAGCTGGCCGCCTGCGCCGACCGGCACTACCGCGTTGACAAGGACCCGACCGACCGGCAGGCCCGCGCCACGGTGCAACGCCTGCAGGACGAGGAAGCGCGCGTCAGCGAGCTGGCGGCGATGCTGGGCGCCGCCGGCGGCAGCGGCCACCAGACCGCGCGCGAGTTGTTGCAGGCTGCCGCAAGGCCCGCTTCCCGCGGCGCGCAATGAGGACTACAATACTGCTGGCAGGTAAGGTGGAGAATGCACATGACGCTCATTGCCCATGACGAAGCCATCGTCGATTTCGACGAGATTATCGACCGGCGCAATTCGGACAGCGCCAAGTGGAACCGTTACGACGAGGACGTCATCCCGGCCTGGACGGCGGATATGGACTTTCTCTCGCCGCCGGCCGTGACCGCGGCCCTGCAGCGGCGCGTCGCCCACGGCGTCTTCGGTTACAGCGCCGCGGGCCGCTTCGACACCAGTGGCGGACTGCAGGAGGCGGTCAGCGAGCGCTATCGCCAGCGCCATGGCTTCGATTGCGCGCCCGATGACGTGCTCATCCTGCCGGGCGTGGTCAGCGGCCTTTACGCCATGAGCCAGTTCATCGCCGCTGACGAAAGCATCCTGATCCAGACGCCCAACTACTGGCCCTTCTTCAGCGCCGCCGAGACCGCCGCGCGCGCCACCCTGAGCGCGCCCCTGGTCGCCCGTCAGGAGGGCGCGCTGGACCGCTACGAGATCGACTTCGACGCCCTTGAGGCGACCATTCAGCCACAGACGCGCATGCTGATGTTCTGCAATCCGCACAATCCCGTCGGGCGCGCCTACCGTCGCGATGAACTGGAACGCCTCGCCGACATTTGCCTGCGGCATCGCCTGATCATCTGCTCCGACGAAATCCACGCCGGCCTGACCTACCCGCAGTTCGAACACCACGCCATCGCCGGCATCGACCCCGAAGTCGCCGCCTGCACCGTCACGCTCAACTCCTCCACCAAGTCCTACAACCTGGCGGGTTTCAAGCTGGGCGTGGCCATCGCCACCAATCCGGAGATGCTGGGCTGGCTGGGCGCGTATTACCGAAAAGTGGGCGTATATTCCGTATCGGCGCTGGGCCTGGTCGCCGCCGAGGCGGCCTTCCGTCACGGCCAGCCCTGGCTGGATTCGCTGCTGGCCTATCTGCAGGACAACCGTGACTACGCCATCGACTTTGTGCTGCGCGAAATGCCGGCGCTGCGCCCCACCTGCCCCGAGGCGACCTACCTGCTGCTGCTGGACTGCGCGGCCACGCCCTTCGCCGCCGACCCCGTGCAGTTTTTCCTCGACGAGGCGCGCGTGGCGCTCAGCGGCAACTTCGGCCCGCAGGGCTATCCCAACCTGGCGCGGCTGAACTTCGGTTGCCCGCGCGCCACCCTGAGCGAAATGCTGCAACGCATGGCCGCGGCTTACGCCCGCGCCTGAATTCAGGAACGCAGCGCCTGCTCCAGCGCGGCCAGCAGGTCTTCCTCCTCGTCCGGCAGCACCGTGCGCGGGTCGAGCAGGACGCGGCCCCCGGCGATGCGCGCGATGACCGGCGGCTGCGCCGCGCGCAGTTGCGCCAGCAGCGCGTCAGGCTGCGCCACCTCCAGCGCCAGCGTCCAGGTCGGCAGAGTCGCGCCAGGCAGTGAACCGCCGCCCACCGCCGACTCGCCCGCCAGCACTTCTCCACCCAGACGCTGCGCCCAGCATTCGGCGACACTGCGCAGCTCCTGCGCCTCGCGCGCGATCATGCGCCATATCGGGATCTGCGTCAGCGCCTGGCCGCGCAACCACAGGTCAAGCGTGGCCGACAGCCCCGCCAGACAAAGCTTGTCGGCGCGCAGGGCCCGCGCCAGCGGGTGGCGCTTCAGGGCCGCCAGCGGCTCC
>CAXXWG010000015.1:0-8295 GCA_963667305.2 Aggregatilineales bacterium
GTCAAAAGGCTGCGGCACTGAAAACGCTGACATCCGTTCAGTATCAGCTGAGAGAAGCCCAGGCCTCCATGGTCCAGGGTCAGGAGCGCCAAGCCGCTCTGGAGGGGGCATTGGCCGATGCACAGCAACAGCTTGCGAATGCCGAGGCAGAGTCGATTGACCGGGAGGCGACGCAGCAGGCCCTGGCGACGCTGCGAGGCGAGTTGGCGGGCGGCGCGATCGGCGCTTGTCGAGGAGCAGGAAGGGCATCGGGCCGCCAGGCGCATGCTGGCCGGCGTACGGCAAGCCCTGGAACAGGCCAGCGCCGCGGTCGTCAAACTGAGGTTCGCGAAGAGTAGCGATGACCGGGCGAACGCTGCCGCGCAGGCAGAGATGCAGGCGGCATTGGCCGAGGCCCAGCAGCGCCAGTGGCAGGCGGAGTCGGATCTCGCACAGTTGCGCCAGGTACGGCATACCGACCTGGAAAACGAGCGCGCCCAAAGGGACGCGGCGCAGCAGGGGTTGGCGTCCGCGCACCAGCAGTTGAGGGATGCCCAGGCGGCGTTGGTGCAGGGCCAGGAGCGCGAAACGGCGCTGCAGCAGGGTCTGTCCCGTGCGCAGGAGCGGCTTGCCCAGGTTGAAGGGCAATTGGCAGACGAGGAGGCCACCCGGCAGGCTCTGGCGCAGGCGCAGGATGAATTGGTCGGTACCGTGTCGGCGCTTGCCGAGGAACAGGAAGGGCATCGGGGCACCAGGAGGACCCTGTCCGGCGTGCGCCAGGCTCTGGAGCAGGCCAGTGCTGCGGTGGTGAAGCTGCGCTTTGCGCAGGCCAGGCAAAACGAGGCCAACGGCGCGGCGCAGGCGGCGCTGCGGCAGGAACTGATTGAGACTCAGCAACGGCATTGGCAGGCCGAGGAAGCCATCGTTTCCCTGCGCCAGGAACTGTCGCAGGCTCAAGGCGACGCCTCTCAGGTGAGACAAGCTCTCATAGAGGAAGAGGCGAAGGGCGAGGCGGCGCGCTTGAACCTGGCTTCCACGAGGGAACATCTGGCCCGCAGCGCCAGATCTCTGGAGCAGGCACAGGGTCGCAACGCCGCTCAGGGCCAGGTTCTGGCCGGCACGCAGGCGGCGTTGTCGGAAACCTCCGCCTCACTGGCCGAGGCTAACGCGGCGCTGGCCGAACAGGCCGAGTCACATGCCAGCGAGCAGGCGGCATCGCAATCCGACAAGCAGCAGTGGGTCGAGCGCTACTGGGAGATGGAGCGGCAAAGCGCGGCAACGCGGGCGGCCTTGAGACAGAGGATGCAACGGACGGTCGCCTCCCTGCAAGAGAAGTTGTCCCAGGCTCAGGAGGAGTCCGCGCAGGTGAGGCAGGGTCTCCTGGAGGAAGAAGCGACCAGCGAGGCGGCGCGCCTGAACTTGGCTTCAACGAGGGAACAATTGGCCGACGTCCGCAGGGCGTTGGAGCAGGAACAGGGCCGCAGCGCCGCTCAGGGCCAGGTTCTGGCCGGCACGCAGGCGGCGCTGTCGGAGACCTCCGCCTCGCTTGCCGAGGCTAACGCGGCGCTGGCCGAACAGGCCGAGTCACATGCCAGCGAGCAGGCGGCATCGCAATCCGACAAGCAGCAGTGGGTCGAGCGCTACTGGGATATGGAGCGGCAAAGCGCGGCAACGCGGGCGGCCTTGAGACAGAGGATGCAACGGACGGTCGCCTCCCTGCAAGAGAAGTTGTCCCAGGCTCAGGAGGAGTCCGCGCAGGTGAGGCAGGGTCTCCTGGAGGAAGAAGCGACCAGCGAGGCGGCGCGCCTGAACTTGGCTTCAACGAGGGAACAATTGGCCGACGTCCGCAGGGCGTTGGAGCAGGAACAGGGCCGCAGCGCCGCTCAGGGCCAGGTTCTGGCCGGCACGCAGGCGGCGCTGTCGGAGACCTCCGCCTCGCTTGCCGAGGCTAACGCGGCGCTGGCCGAACAGGCCGAGTCACATGCCAGCGAGCAGGCGGCATCGCAATCCGACAAGCAGCAGTGGGTCGAGCGCTACTGGGATATGGAGCAACAACGCGCCAGTACGCGCGCGGCTCTGAGAACAGAGGAACTGGCGCACCAGGAAACTCAGCAGGCCCTGGACCAGACGATGCATCAGGCACAGCTTGACGATATTCGGATGTCACAATTGAGCCGCGACGCAAGGGAGGCAAGCGAGTCCCTGAAGCGGGAGATGGAGCCAAGCGCGCAGGCCAGGGCGTTGGCGGATCTGGTAAGCCAACGCTTTGCTGATGAAATTCAGCAGGGCCGGATGAGCGTGCGGGTAGGCAGGCGAGGGGTGAAGCTTTCGTCCGCCGACATGTTCGATTTTGCCAGGGCCGTTGAACTGGGAACCCAGTCGGTGAACACCCTGGACCGCCTCGCCGAGATTCTGCAGGAGGTTCCCTCGCACCGGGTGCGGTTTGCCGTCCATAGCGACAACATCCCGCTCCGCCAGGGCTCGAAATGGCCGACCAATTGGGAGTTGTCGACGGCCCGGGCTGCCAAGCTTGCGCGTTACCTGATCACCGACAAGGATGTGGCCGGTGAGCGCCTGTCCATCGCCGGTTACGGGGAATATCGGCCGGTGGCCGACAACAGTACGCCGGAAGGGCGGCAACAGAATCGGCGGGTCGAGGTGATCATCAAGGCACCCCGCAGCAAGTAGGGAAGCTTTGATGACAGGCCTGCAAGACAACACCGCCATTGGCAGGAGCGCATCTGGATGGCTGTCCGGAGGCACCGCCAATGGCGGTAATTCTTGAGAGGCCTGTGACGGAGAACGGAACGGCACCTAGGGCAGGGCAGCCTGCGGCTCGAGGGCCAGGCGGTGCAGCCGCCACGTCCACTCGATATCGGTCAGGGCTCGGTGGTGGTCCTCGCCTTCGCGAATCAGCTTGTAATGTTCCGCCACGGTGCCGAGTCCGAGGTGCAGGTCGGCCGGCAAGGCACCCAGAAGCTGAAATCGCTTGTACAGGCTCCACACGTCGAAGATGTGGTAGTCGAAGCGCCAGGGGATGCCGTGGAGCTGGTAGGCTCGGTAGAGGAACGCCTCGTCGAACTTCGTGTTCCAGCCGCTGATGATGGCATTGTCCTGACAGCGCTTGTCGAACTCCAGCAACACGTCTTCGAGAGGCGGTGCCTGGGCAATGCTGGCGGGCGGAATCTTGTGGACCTCGGCCGCTTCCGCACTCTTCTCGACCTCCCCCGGATTGGCCAGGGAATGGAATTCAGCTGCCTCCCGCTGACCGTCGGTCTCGAAAATGCAGCCGATTTCGATAATGCCGTGCCGGTCTACGTCCAGGCCGGTGGTTTCCAGATCAACAAAGACTAACTGTGCCATGGGTTTCTCTCGTGGGTGGAGCCGGTTGGTGCTGCTCACGGGCTTCGGAACGGCCAGCAGCATAGCCCATCGCCCTTCATCGGGCCAGGCCTGTTTGCTCCCCTTCGCCGCCCGGTCTTGACAGTCTGAAGAGGAATTCTGTTCATGCCCCCGAGTTTTGCCGCTGTCCGGGAACGCTATCTCGACGACCTCGTTGCCAACAAGTGGTACGACGTCCGTACCTTTGGAAAGAAGCAGAGACCGGCCCTCAGCCCACCTGACTACCTCGTGGAACTGCTCAGGTACACGCGGGTTACTGCCGTAGAGATGCACAGTCACACGCCGCGCTCGGACGGACTGATCGAGCCGCAGCGGATCGCCGCCTGGACCAACGCCCTGTTCAAGAAGGGCTACTTTCGCCATGAGCGCATCGAGGTGCCGCTGGCGGTCGTAGTCACCGACCATGATTACATCTATGGTTGCGACGAACTGCAGACGCTGTCGGGCGAGAGCGGCCTGACGTTTCTAGCCGCTGCCGAGGTCAGCACCTCCCACGGCCATGTGCTCTACTACGGTTCACAGGATGAGATCATCGCTTCCTGCGACCTGCGCCGACCCCAACTCACGGTACAGCCGGACGGGCCGGCATTTCTTCGCCAGGTCGCCGGCCTGGAAGGCGGGGTGGCGGTGCCGGCGCATCCCTACCGCGAGACGAGTATTCTGCGGGAGCTTCCGGGTGAGGAGGTGGCGCCGCTGCTCGAGGCCGTGGAAATTCTGAACGGCAAGACTCCGGCGGACCAGAACCTCAGCGCCATCGAATTTGCTTTCAAGCACGGTTTGCGCGGCACCGGCGGCAGCGATGCGCACCAGATTTCCCGCCTGTATTCCTACCTGACCCTCTTCGACGGCCCGATTTGTACCCTGGACGACCTGATTCTCGGTCTGCGTCAGGGAGATTTCTTTCCCGTCCACGGTGAGCACCTGCGCTTCAAGAGTGCCTGAGGTGCCCAGCGCGACGCCAGAGCCGGATACTACCTGCTTCTCCAGATGCGCCGACAATTCGATTGGGCAATGGACAGTGTGAGGATGGTTCACGGGGACCGGCCCGCGCCGCGCCCGGTGTGGACTCTGCCTGAGCCGGAGAGCATCGAGGCGCCGAGCTTCCACAAACCGACGACGGCGACAACAATAATGAACAGATGTTCCAGCCGGGCCAGGAACAGGATGCCGAGTCGGGTTTTCTGGATTGCCAGAGCGGCGGCAAAGCTTAAGCCGACCAGCAGCATGAGTCCCTCAATGCGTCTGAACCCCGGAATGTCGTCAAACGCCATGATACGGGAGGCAGCCCAGAGTGTCGCAGCCATGGAAAACACCGGCAGCACGTGGATGACGAGGTGCAGGTCGTTCAGCAGGTTGGCGCGCACAAAGAAGAGCAGGTAGAGGACCAGCACGGCCATGCTGATGCCAGGAATGACGGCGAGGTGAATAGCCAGAGCCAGGACGTAGCCGACGAGCCGTTGTGAAACCCGCCTGAGGAGAATGCCGAGGAGGTAAGTTGCCGCCGGCAGTACAACAAGAGCCCCGCCAATGGGGCCCTGGTACTGTTCCAGCCATTGCAACGCTTCTGCGGTGGTCATCGGCGGGTTCCTTGCGGTTGAACTCGGTGCAATGCCCCGCCGGGCTTCAGGACGGATTCAAGGGGTGCGATGCGATAAGCCTCTACTCTGCGGGCATTTCCCGGTAAAGGAATTTTCCGCCAAGTGCTGTTGAGGGAGGGTCAGTAGCTGCCGTATACGCCGAGTGTGGAGCGCAGGCGTTCCTGCATCGGTTCGGCAGGGTCGATGGTGACGTCAACGACCGCCGGTTTCTGGCCGCTCAGAGCTTCGCGGACGGCGGGCTTGATGTCCTCCGGCTGTCTTACCCGGAGGCCGACGCAGCCATAGCCTTGCGCTACCGCCGACCAGTCGGTGCGCACAAACTCCGAGGCGATCGGCTGGTCCCCCTGGCCCTGGCGCACCATTCCCAACTGGGCATCGTTCATGACCACATACGTTACCGGCGCTTCGTATTGCAACGCCGTGCTCAGCACGTGGTTCTGCATGGCGAAGCCGTCGCTGCATACGGACACGCACTGGCGGTCCGGGTGCAGCAACTTGGCCGTCAGCGCTGCCGGTAGCGACCAGCTCATGCCGGCGATGCCGTAGGTGCCGAAATAGTTGCCTGCCTGCCGGGTCTGAAAATAGCGCAGCATCCATACCCGGTTGTTGCCGGCGTCGGCGCACACGATGGCGTCGGGGTCCAGCGTTTCGGACAACTCCCTGGCCAGCCGCTGCGGCAGAATGGGCACGGCACCCGAGGCGCTGTACGTATCGTCGAAGTAGTCGAGGGCCTGCTTGTCAGCCTGCAGTTGGGTAAAGCGCGGCAGGTCGGTATAAGCGGGCCGCGCGACGCCGCCATCGGCCAGGGCTTCGTTGAGCTGCGCAAGGGTGGCCTTGGCGTCCCCGATGAGGCCCAGTTCGATTGGGAACACCCACCCGGCGTTGCGCGGTTCGACGTCCAATTGGATCAGGGTCTGGCGGTGCGGGTCGATCAGGTGCGGGCTTTCCGTAATGGTATCAGGCCCCTTCAGGCGGCAGCCAACGATGAACACGAGGTCGGCCTCGCTGACAACCTTGTTGGCCACAGGTGAGCCGAAGATGCCCATGCCGCCAAGCGCCAGCGGGTGAGCCTCCGCGAACGCTCCCTTGCCAAGCGTGCTGGTGGCCACCGGGATGCCGAGGCTCTCGGCCAGGGCCTGTAATTCGACGTAACCTTTGGCAGCGTGCACGCCGTTTCCGGCCACGATCACGGGCCGCTGTGCGCCAAGCAGTTGCTGAACGGCGCGCTCGGTGTCGCTGGGGTGCGGCACCGTCGGAGCGTTTCGCATGTAGCCGCGCGTGTCGTAAATGCGCGGGAAGGTCTCGTCCGTGATCTCGCCGCGCAGCGATTCGATGGCCAGCACCGCGGCCGTTGGTCCCGGCCTTCCGGTAACCGCGTGCTTGATCGCCCGCTGTACCGCCTGCACGCCCTCGCCGGGACTGTGGGCTACCGCGGTAAATTTGCAGGTTGCCTTGAAAATCGCCGCGATGTCGAAGTTGCCGTATTCCCCGCCGCCGCATTGCAGGGAGCCGTGCCCTGGGGGCACGCCGTACGTGGTGATATCCGTGATGACCAGCATCGGCGAGTTGCCGAGTCCCGCCTCGATCACGCCGAACAGCCCGGTGGAGGCGGCGTAGCAACCCTGCGCCATGAACACCCCCGGCTTGCCGGTCAGCCGGCCATACATGTCGGCCATGCACGCCGCTGTCTGTTCGTCGCGTGCCAGCACGACCCTGATTTTGTCTTGCTTGTCGTACAGTGCCTTGAAGATCTGACCGGTGTCGCCGCCGGGAAGTCCGAAGACGTGATCGATACCTGCCTCTTCGAGCACTTCGACAATTTTATCTACGGTGCGCATGCCGCGGTTTCCTCACCTGGGTCGATATTCAGAGCGATATCACCTACAAAAATCAGCGATTTCCGAGGAATCGCAGGTGCCCCTGTGGATAAATGCGACAGTCGCCCGTTGCGATTCGCAGCACCCGTGTTGCTACAATTTTGTTAAGATCCCTAACCGTAAATAATTCAACGTTTTAGGGGATTGACCAAGAAATAGGCAGTTCCTTTGCAGGCTGAAACAGCGCCACTTACACGCTGTCCCGAATTTCACCTTTTCCCCAGGTTTTCCCCAGCATTTGTCAACAACTTCGTCAGTCGTTCGACGTGCCCTGTTACTCGCTGCCTCGCACCTACGCGCTCACTTCCGCAGGCAGATCAATACCGTAGAGGCCGAGTACGTTGAGGCTGGTCATTTTTTCCTTCTCGTCCTCGGGGACGCCGTCGAAAATGCGATCCAGTACGGACATGGAATGGGGCCAGATGGAATCGTGATGCGGATAGTCGTTGCCCCAGATGAGGTTGTCCACGCCGATCAGGTGACGGGTCAGAACGCCGGCCAGGTCGTCCTCAAAGGTGGCGTAGAACTGGCGCCGGAAATAGTCGCTTGGCTCCATCGTCAGGTCGGGTGACGCTTCGGAGCGGGTACGGTAGGTAGCGTGATCGAGACGTTGCAGAACGTGCGCCAGCCAGCCTGTTTCGAATTCGCAGCACACGAAACGCAGCCCGGGATGGTGCTCGGCAACGCCGCCGCAAATCAGTTGCGCCATGGTGGCGACCATGCCGCCGTGCGTCATGGTGTAGCCGATGATGCTGCGTCCGGGGTTCCCCCAGTGCGCCGGCAGGCCCATGTCGGGGGTGCTGCCGCAGAAGATGTGCATGGAGACCGGCAGGTTGATTTCTTCCGCCGCCTCCCAGAAGGGCTCGAAATCCGGGTGGCTGTAAGGCTTGTCCAGCGGCGCCGTGCAGGGGATGGCCCACGCCCTTGATGCCCATTTTGGCCACCCGCTGCAGCTCGGCAATGGCTTCCTGAACGTCCGGAAGAGGCAGGCAGGCGATACCGATGAGCCGGTCGGGCGCGTGGCTGCCGTACTCGTGGATCCAGTCGTTATGGCGCCGGAACACCTCGTGCACCACGTCGCGCTCGGGGGTAGGCGAAGGCCGCCATGTTGACGCTCGGATACATGACCTCGCCGACGATACCGTCGACGGCCCTGTTCCTCAAGCCGGGCTGCCGGGTTGTGAACGCCGGGATTCAGTCCCTCGTAACCCCGCTCCATGAGCTCGTGCGTCCTGGGATTGTCGAGGCGGTTACCGGCGATGCCGAGCCGCCCGATATTCATGAGCGTTTCGCCAAAGGCCACGAAGGTGCCCTTGCGTCCGTCCGGGTCGTTAACAATGCGCGGTGCACGGCTGCCGAAGCGTTCTTCCAGGCCGGCAAAAACCTCGGGCGGTTCAACCACGTGCGAATCGCATGAATAGTACAGGCTCATGGACATA